>CAWGCI010000018.1:0-59184 GCA_963820985.1 uncultured Actinomycetota bacterium
GCCGCCGCCTTGTCGGGCACTAGTCCCGGTTCTACGGCTGACGCCAGCTATAGTTTCCCGAGTTGTGACGGAGCGTCTTCCGGCCATTCGTTCCGTCCCTGGATAACCTCTCCGTTGATCGAGCCGGACCCACCGGCCAGAGCAGCGCGGAGTATCGCCGCGCCTGTCAGAGAGGCCCGACGTTTCGGGATCGAAGATCCCGGCGCCCAAGCGCAGCGACTCCCGTCGCAAGCGCGACTAGGAGAGCGGATCGGAGATCCGTCTCGACCCTCGGAGACCTCCGGTCTCCTCAGGCCCCCGCTACGGCGGGGGCTTTCGTCGTCTGGTGTTCTGCCCGGTGTGCGGCCATGGCTGCCGCGTGCTGCGGACATAGCCCTGACCGACCGGTGCGGTCTCCCCGCACGGTCTCTCTGATGCCCCACGACCGACCGGGAGGGGACTCCCCGGTCAGCGAGTCCGCATACGCGGCAATGTTGGCTTCGATGCGGGCATCGGCCTTGGCCTTCGCTTCGGCTGCCTCGGCTGCGGTGGGATACCTGCCCCAGCGGTAGGACATAGTGCCTCTCCGGCTTCTCCCCTCGAACCTGTCCACTTCGCCTTGCTCGTGGAGCAGCTTCAGCGCATCGCGGGATCTCGTTGTCGTACGGGACGCCCGCCTTGCGGGCTATCTCGGCGGTTGTGAAGAACTCCCCGAGAGGTAAGTTACCGATACACACTCTAAAGTAACTTAGCCTATCTTCCCTGGTCAGCTTGGGCACCCGAGCTGATACAGGTATATCCCCCCTATCCACCTGGGGCAGGTCGCACGCCACCCGAAGTTGAGCGTCCATAGCCGTGTCTTGCTCCCTTTGTTCGCCCCGCTCCGTAGCCGGTAATCGGCTACCTCGCGGATAGGGAAGATCCGGGAGCAGCAGCGGCAGCGAGCCGCTGCATCGCCCGGTTGACCCGCATGTGACCGATGTCGATCAGATCGGCCACCGCGCGGCACGGGCCGATCACCGGGTTGTGCCCGTCCCGCTCGGCCTTCGCGATGGGACCGAGCAACACGGCAAGGTCGTCTCCGTCCACCAGACCCGCACCGATGACCTCCCACGGAGGGGCGGTCGGTGCTTGATCTCGAACGTGGGTGAGAACGTCTTCTCGGCCCACCGCCACGCGCTGGAGAGCTTCGCGTCGGCCCGCTGGGGCCGGTAGCAGTTGCCGTCCGTGCAAAGGGACTCCAAGATCCGGCTGCCCGCAGCGGCAGCCGCGAACTCGGGCACCCCCCAACCTTTGTGCATACACCGCAGCGCGAACGCACCCGACGCACCGAGCGGCCCGGATTCCCCGCTGAGCAGGCTGATGTCCTGCTCATCTAGCTCAGGTTGCCCGGTCATGCTGTGTGCCCTGGGTGGCTAGGTCGAACATGGTGCGGAGTGCTGCGAGGTCATCAGCGCCGAGCAGCAGGAACGCGGAAACCCCTTGCTTACCGATGCGGTAGGTGACCTCTCGAGGCTTCGGGTTCCAGCCTGCGTCGAACGTCACGGCGATCATCTTGTTCCACCCGTTTGGCGCCCACCTCGGGCATCTGTGGAGGCTACCGCACCCGAAACAGCGGTTGCTGTTGTTGACGAAGGCCCGGCTTCGGCGCACGCTTCGGGGTTGCTTTGAGTTCGTGGCAGTCGTGGCACAACCGCCCGTAGCGGGCGGGGTCGCCGCATCTTCTGCACCGCATCACCGAGCTCTCACCCCAGCTCGACCTAGTGGCTGAGGCCGGGTCCGCTCTCACGACCGCATCCCAGTTCCGTGTCTTGTGTCTGCCCCTGGTGCTGCACACCTGGCCGTACTGGCCCCTAGCGGCCACGCTGATGGCCGAATGCTTATCTGGGGTCTACTATTATGGACACCCACGGTACCGCCGCATAGTGTCCAACTAGGGCCCGTTATGCATTGTTTGACAGACAGTCCACCCATGTTTTAGATTCCAGATTGACAGATCATCGAGAGCAGGGGAGTGCAGCGACGTGGGTCAGCGTGTCGGTTACCAGCGAGTCAGCACTGTTGACCAGAACACCGACCGGCAGCTCGATGGTGTCGAGCTGGACAAGGTATTCACCGAGAAGGCCAGCGGGAAGGACGCAAACCGTCCTGAACTCGCACGTGCGCTGGAGTACGTGCGGGACGGTGACACCCTCGTGGTCCATTCGATGGACCGACTCGCACGCGAACCTCGAAGACCTGCGTCGGATCGTTCGGGAACTGACCGGCCAGGGTGTTCGTGTCGAGTTCGTGAAGGAGTCGCTCACCTTCACGGGTGAGGACTCGGCGATGAACACGCTTCTGCTCTCGATGCTCGGAGCAGTCGCGGAGTTTGGCGGTCGATGATTCTCGAACGCCAACGCGAAGGAATCGCCCTCGCTAAAGCTGCTGGGAAATACAAGGGCCGGAAAGCGGCCCTTGCTGAACACCAGGCCGAGGAGCTTCGTGCTCGTCTGGCGCGGGGCGAGTCCGTGACGGCGCTGGCCAAGGCTTGGGGTTTGCCGCCAGACGGTCTACAACTACGTTTCTGCGTGATCGATGAACGCGTAGGAAGGGCGCTTGTGTCGAGGTAAAAGATCGGCTTCCCAAGCTGAATACGCGGGTTCGATCCCGTCATCGGCTCAACGAAACGCCAGGTCACCGGCAGTGATTAATGTCCGCGGACCGTCGGCTACGGCAGCCCTGACGACCCGTCCAGGCCGAGCAGCTGCCCGCCGGTACCGCCGGCGCCGGCCTTGCCCGGGGTCGTGCCGGTCCCCCCGTTGCCGCCATCACCACCATTGCCGACCTGCCCGGCGTTGCCGCCCTTTCCACCGTTGCCGCCGAAGCCGTCCGCGGCGACGCCGATCCCGCCGTCACCACCGTGACCGCCGTTGCCGATCAGCCCGGCCGTGCCGCCGGCCCCGCCATTCCCGCCAATTACGTTGGCGGTGCCGCCGGCGCCGCCGGCCCCACCATCGCCGAAGAGCATGCCCGCCTTGCCACCGGCCCCGCCATCCCCGCCAATCGCGGCGTTAGAGGCGGCGCCGCCGCCACCTCCGCTGCCGCCGGCGCCGAAGAGCATGCCGGCCTGGCCGCCGGCCCCACCCTTCCCGGCAACGGCGCTGGCGCTGCCGCCGGCACCGCCACTGCCGCCGGCGCCGGAGAATATGCCGGCCTGGCCGCCGGCCCCACCATTGCCGGCAATCGCGCCGCCAGCGCCACCGGAGCCGCCGGCCCCACCATCGCCGGAGAGTATGCCCGCCGTGCCGCCGTCCCCGCCAGCCCCGTTAATTGCGCCGCCACTGCCGCCGGTGCCGCCGGCCCCACCATCGCCGGAGAGTATGCCCCCGTGGCCGCCGGCCCCGCCATGCCCGTTGATTGTGCCGGGGCTGCCGCCGGCGCCGCCGATGCCGCCGGTGCCGCCGGTGCCAAACAGCCCACCGGCGCCGCCGGCCCCACCGGGACCCCCGGTGGCCTTATCAGTGAACCCGCCGGTGCCACCAGCGCCGCCGTCGCCGAACAACCCTGCGGTGCCGCCGACTCCGCCGGCCCCGCCATTACCCGCGACGCCGTTGCCGCTGCCGCCGGCGCCGCCGGTGCCGCCGGAGCTGAACAGTCCGCCGGCACCGCCGGCCCCACCGTTCCCCCCGAGGCCGGCAGTGTTGAAACCGCCCGCACCGCCGCTGCCGCCGGCCCCGAACAGCAGCCCGCCGGCCCCACCGGCCCCACCGGTGGTGGTGCCGGGCCCGCCGGCCCCGCCGGCCCCGCCGGTGCCCAGCAGGCCCGCGGCCCCGCCGGCGCCGCCGTTCTGGCCGACCCCGCCGGACGCACCGTTGCCGCCGCTACCGATCAAGATTCCACCCGCTCCGCCGTTGGCCCCGCTGCCCGGGGCCCCACTGGTGCCGTTGCCGATCAGCGGGCGCCCGGTCAGCGTCAGGAAGGGCGCATTGATTGCGGTGAGAAGCCCCTGTAGCGGCGTGGCAGCGGCGGCCTCAGCGCTGGCATACGAGACCACACCGCCGGTCAACGTCTGCACAAACTGATCATGAAACGCCGCCGCCTGCGCGCTGAGCGCCTGATACCCCTGGGCGTGCCCTGAAAATACCGCCGCGATGGCCGCCGACACTTCATCGGCGCCCGCCGCCAGCACCGCCGTCGTGTCAGCCCTCGCGGCCGCGTTGGCCGCGCTGAGCGCCGATTCGATACCGGCTAAGTTTCCCGCTGCCGCTGCCAGCGCCTCCGGCGCCGCGGTTACGAACGACATCTGACACCTCCCAGTCCGTCACGACTACTACGCCATACCCCCCCGGGGATCGCCGGTCACCACCAAGCGGTGTGAATACATCATCTCGCTCCAGGCACCGCATCGTTTGGTTTCGCCGAATTTGCTCCAGCTTTTCGGCCGACCAGCTGAACAAGCTGAATACGCGGGTTCGATTCCCGTCATCGGTTCCACTCTGACCAGTGGTGATGGCATCGAACATGGTTCGGTCGCCAAGGCGGTCCCGTAACGGTCCCATACAACGCGGCGACGGCGTCCGCTGTGGCCGTGTGCGAGCGCATGAGCGAAATCTGAGGACCTTCTGACGGCGGCGATGCCAGAATATTGAAGTGAACGATTCGGGAGTTCGCTACGCACGTAACGGCGACATTCACCTCGCGTACCGGGAGTTGGGCGAAGGCGACATCACACTCGTGTGGATCCCAGGGTGGGTCAGCAATGTCGATGTGTTGGACATTCCTGAAGTGCCTTTCGCATCGTTCCCGGACCAACTTGCACAGGAAACGCGGCTGATCTTGTGGGACAAGCGGGGCACCGGACTGTCGGATCCCGTGACCCATGTCCCTCCACTCGATGAGCGGATGGATGACTTGCAAGCAGTGTTGGATGCCGCCGAAGCGCAGTGTCCGGCCATCTTTGGTATCTCTGAGGGCGGCCCGATGAGCATTCTCTTCGCGGCTACCTATCCGGAACGGGTTCGGTCGTTGGTGCTCTACGGGACCTTGCCACGATTCATGCCGGAGTTGCCTGATTATCCCTGGGGGTTCACCCCCGAACAGGCCGCCGCGTATGAAGAAGAGATCAAAACACACTGGGGCGAGGGAGCACTGGCGGAGTTGTTTTTCGGTCCGCTCGCCGACATACCCGGCTTTCGCGACTTCTACGGAAGGTTCCAACGGACCTCCGCTAGCCCGATGATGGCGCTGATGCTGTGGAAGGCGCTTTCTAACATTGACGTGCGACCCATACTGAATGCCGTCCGCGTCCCGACGCTCATCCTGGGACGACAAGGCGATCTAGTCGCACCTCTTGACGCCGCCAAGGAGCTGGCGGACGGAATACCCGACGCCCAGTTTCGGGAGCTCCCGCCCGGACCGCACGGACTCGTAGACGACGCGATGGCGGAAGCCATCCTCGATTTCGTGTGCGGTGAACATACCGTTGGAACCAACGAACGCGTGCTCTCCACGGTCTTCTTCACCGACATCGTCAGTTCAACAGAACTGCTCAGTGCTCAGGGGGATGCGCAGTGGCGCCATGAGCTTGATGCCCACGACTGGCTGGTCGACAGGTTATTGGGCAAGTACGGGGGTCGCCGGGTCAAACACACCGGCGATGGAGTGTTCGCGTTGTTTGAAGGTCCCACCAAGGCAGCGCGATGCGGCCTGGAGCTGGTACCCGCACTCGCGACGCGCGGAATCCGCATCCGCGTAGGCATCCACACCGGTGAATGCGAACGACGCGGAGAGGAGTGGAGCGGCGTGGCCGTCCACGTCGGCGCTCGAATCGGTGCGATGGCGGGGCCTGACGAGGTGTTCACGAGTCGCACAGTCCGCGATCTCTCAGCGGGCTCGGGACTGCGCTTCCAAAGCCTGGGCGCACATCACCTCAAGGGCCTGCCCGAAGAGGTCGATATCTACCGGGTCACTACACCAACGAGCGGCCTAATGCCGTAGCGGTATCACATTGCCGCCGTAACTCGGCTTCGGCGCGGCCAATGCCCCCAGCGCGGCCATCGTTTCGGCGTGGTCGTCGTCGAACAGATGCGTGTAGTGGCTGGTGCATGTCTGGCGTTAGCCGACGTTCGAGGTGTGGTCGACGCAGCGCAGCACGAGCTGTGCCCGGCCACCCTCCGATGATCCGCTCGATGTCTTAAAGTCAACACGTGAATCTTTGGTTGGCACAGGAGCCTGAGGCCGATCAACTGCTATCGGAGAACCCGTTCGCGCTGCTCGTCGGGATGGTCTTAGATCAGCAGGTTCCGCTCGAAACAGCCTTCCGTGGTCCGAAGAAAATCGCCGACCGCATGGCGGCGGCTGGCGATTTCCATCGTGTTGCCCACGGCCAGCAGGTGCCGATGGAAACGGCCTTCGCCGGACCCAAGAAGATCGCGGATCGGATGGGCAGTTTCGACGCCGCCGAGATCGCCGACTACGACCCGGACAAGTTCGCCGCATTGTGCTCGGAAAAGCCTGCGATACACCGCTTTCCGGGATCGATGGCCAAACGCATCCAGGCCTTGGCGCAGATCATTGTGGACCGCTACGACGGTAATGCCGCGGCGTTGTGGATGGCCGGTGAACCCGACGGCGACGAGCTGCTGAAGCGACTCAAGGCGCTACCAGGCTTTGGTGAGCAGAAAGCACAGATCTTTCTGGCGCTACTCGGCAAGCAGTACGGCGTGACGCCGAAGGGCTGGCGGGCGGCGGCGGGAGAATTCGGGCGACCCGGCACACACATGTCCGTCGCCGATATCGTCGATGCCTCTTCACTGGGGCAGGTGCGGTCGTATAAGAAGCAGATGAAGGCAGCAGCAAAGGGAAAGGCGGCAACGTGAAAACCCACATTACGTGTCCGTGCGGCGAAGCCATTCAGGGCAAGGACGAGGATGAGCTGGTCGAATTGACCCAGGCTCACCTCGCCAGCGTTCATCCGGGCCTGGAGTACGACCGGGACGCCATTCTGTTCATGGCGTACTGAACGCCTACGGCACCACCGTCGAGCCGATGGTGGGCATGAACTGGCACTGCCGGTCCTTCGTGGAGACCTGCCCGAAAATCGTGGACATGATGCTGCCCGAACCGGTGTCGGCAATCGCGGTCAACGTCGTGGGCCCCTCCGGATTGATGTCGGTCCGTGGTTTGAGCGCGACGGTTCCGGATTTGCCGGTGGTCAGGTTCACCCAGGTGACGTTCAAGGGCAGCTTCTGCACCTCTGCAGGCCCGGGCGTGCCGACCGCGGTGAACACGTAAGCGGTCTGCCCGGCCCCGGGACCGGGCGTCGGGATCTTGGCCGGCCCGGCCACCGATAGCGCGGTGGCGATCGAACTACTGCCGTCCGCAAGGCAATTGGTGCCGATCGAGGGATACATGAAGTCCTGCGTCGGCGGGGCGTCGGAGCCGAAACCCGGGGCCGCCGCGGGGGCGGCGGCCGGCGGGGGCGCCGGGGCGGGTGCGGGCGCCGATGCTGTGCCCGTTGCCGCGGCGGGGGCGACGGTCCCGGTTGCGGGTGCCGAAACGGGTGGGGTTGGTGCCGGCGCCGCAGCGCGGCGCCGGGCCCGCAGCGTGGACCGGATCGATACCCGTGGGCAAGTGCGCCTGCGTGCCTGGCACCACACCGGGTGGTGGCACGTGGGGCACCGGGCCGGTGTCGGGCGCGACGACCGCGGCCGGCGGACTGGTCGGATCCGCCACGAACTGGTTCACCGACGTGGCCACGTTCCTGGATTCGGTGGGCGCCGTCGGACTGTGGGCGAACGCTTGGGCCGCGGCCATCAGCAGTTGCGTCGCCTGCTGCGGGTTGCTGGCCGCCTGCTGGATGATCGGGCTCAACTGAGCCAAGGCCGGCAGGCCCGGTAGCTCTTGGGCGGGATTCGGCGGCCCATTGGGGTTGGTCACCGGATCGGCTGCCGCGCTCGAGCAGAGCCCGAACGCGGCAGCCGTCGCCGTGACGATGGCAGCCAAACCATTGGAAAAAGTGCTTGCCATGATGTCCTCCGGTCGTCGGTGCTGGGTCAGTCGCCTATCCGGCTGATCAGGGCAGGGCGGACAGCAGCGACGGCGGCGCTACCGGCGCTGGTGCGGGCGCGGGTGCGGCAGGCGCAGCCGGCGCAGGTGCCGCCACCGGCGCGCCCGGGACAACGCCGTTGGCGAGCGCCGGCAGGTCGCGCGGGAGCGAAATCTGCGACGGCACATTCACCGGCAGGCCCGGAATCGCCGGCATCTCAACCTTCGCCACCCCAGGAGCTGATGCCGGCGCGGCGGCGGAGGCAGGTGCGGCAGGGGTGGTGAGCCCCGGGATGGACAGTGGCAACGCCGGAGTCGCCGGCGCTGCCGGCGCCGCCGGTGCCGCCGGCGAGGTCAACCCCGGGATCGGCGCGTTGACCCCGGGAATGGTAGGGGTCGCCGCCGGAGCGGCGGGTGCGGCAGCGGCCGGCGGCGTGAGGCCCGGGATCGACGGGATCCCCGCCGCTGGGGAAGCGGGTGTGGCCGCCGAGGCCGGAGTCAGGCCCGGAAAGGTGATCCCGGGGGCCGCCGGCGCCGCCGGCGGGGTAGCCCCGAGGGCGGTCGCGAGGTTTTGCAGAATCTGCGGCGCGTTGGCCGCCGAGGCGATCAGCTGCTGCGGAATGCCCGCAACGGCCGAGAGGTCCGGCGCCGGTGCCGGCACGGGGTCAGCGTGGGCGATACCGCCCGTCAGCAGCGCGGCGGAGGAACCGACGACGACGGCGGTTGCGCGCAAGTAGGTCCAGATGGTTGGCATGACTCTCCCTGGTGATCGACGACAGGTTCCGGGTCGAAGTTACTTTGATGCTGGTGGGACTCAAGTGACACGTGTGGCATTTATTCGATCGTTACCGATACGAGCGGTGGCAGTGACCGAACGCCGCGATCGCTAAAGTCGGGCTCGTAAAGACCATCTCCGCCGCACCCGCGGCAACCGCGCCGGTGCTGTTGATCCTCAGCGTCGCGGCCCGGCTCGCCTGGACCTACCTGGCGCCCAACGGCGCGAACTTTGTCGACCTGCATGTCTACCTGGGCGGGGCCGCCGCCCTCGACCATCCCGGCACCCTGTACAGCTACGTCTACGCCGACCAGACGCCAGACTTCCCACTGCCCTTCACTTATCCGCCGTTTGCCGCGGTCGTCTTCTATCCGCTGCACCTGCTGCCGTTCGGACTGGTCGCCTTTCTGTGGCAGGTCGCCACGATGGCAGCGCTGTACGGCGCGGTCCGGATCAGCCAGCGCTTGCTGGGTTCTGGGAGTCATCGGACCGCCATGTTGTGGACGGCGACCACCATCTGGATCGAGCCGCTGCGCAGCACCTTCGACTATGGGCAGATCAATGTGCTGCTGATGCTCGCGGTGCTGTGGGCGGTCTACAGCACACGGTGGTGGTTGACGGGGCTACTGGTCGGCGTGGCGTCCGGGATCAAGTTGACGCCCGCGATCGCCGGCGTCTATCTCCTCGGCGTCCGGCGTTTCGGCGCGGCCGTCTTCTCGGCGGTGGTGTTCGTTGCCACCGTCGCGGTGTCGGCGCTGGTCGTCGGCGATCAGACCCGCTACTACTTCACCGACCTGCTCGGTGACGCTCGCCGGGTCGGGCCGATTGCCACCTCCTTCAACCAATCCTGGCGCGGCGGCATCTCCCGAATCCTGGGCCACGACGCCGGATTCGGTCCGTTGGTGGTGACGGCGATCGCGGTGACGGCGGTGCTGGCGGTGCTGGCCTGGCGTGCGCTTGACGGTTCGGATCGACTCGGCCGATTGTTGGTGGTCGAGGTGTTCGGGCTGTTGTTTTCGCCGATCTCGTGGACTCATCACTGGGTGTGGCTAGTGCCGCTGATGATCTGGCTCATTCACGGGCCATTGCGCGAACGCTTGGGCGCGCGCATTTTCGGCTGGGGCTGGTTGGCGCTCACCATCATCGGCGTGCCGTGGTTGCTGAGCTTTGCGCAACCGACCATCTGGCAGATCAGCCGGCCGTGGTACCTGGCTTGGGCAGGGCTGACCTACATCGTGGCGGCGCTGGCCACCCTGGTTTGGATTGCGGCAAGCAAACGGCTGGCAGCGCGTGCCGCGTCGTTGGGGCGTTAGTCCGCGACGATCCCGTCGATGTCGCGCGCCATGTCGATGTCGTTCTTGGTGATGCCACCCTCGGAATGCGTAACCAGCGCGAAAGTCACTGTCCGCCAACGAATATCGATATCCGGGTGATGATCTTTACTTTCCGCGTGCTCGGCCACCCGGCGCACCACGTCGATGCCGGCGAGGAAGCTCGGGAATTTGATCGATCGGCGCAGGGCGCCGTCGGCGCGTTCCCAGCCGTCGAGGTCGGGCAGTGCGGCGTCCACTTGTTCATCCGTTAACACAGCCATAACGTAACTATCCTCCTGGTCGTTAAACCTGCTCTAACGCACCCTTTCCTCCACGAAACTCATAGCTGCCAGTCTCACTCAGTAGCGTCGACCTTCTCCAGCTGCCGCCCGCAAAGTGTGTGCGGTTTTCTCACGGTCCGGGTCACGCCGCAGCAGCGTGTCCTTCGTGAACCACAGCTTGTCGTCGTTTTGCCGCGGCACCACGTACAGGTGGATGTCGAATACCGATCGAAATGCGGCGCGCCCGCAGTTGGGAAGGACACCGATGTCTGAGACTTCCAGGGAAGCACCACCTGCTAGCTGAGGTAGTCGATGGGGGCAATCTTCGGTTACCGTCCCAACACGATTGAGAAACGACCGTCGGGCCGTCTTGGCCACGCTTGTGCGCAACGCTCAAGCTAGACGCACCATTCAACGGCGAAGGCGGTAGCGCATGGCTGCTCCGAGCATGTTTCATCGACTGGCAGCGGAGATGATCGGCACATTCTTGTTGGTCTTTGGCGGCTGCGGCAGCGCGGTGTTTTCCGCGAAGTTCCTCTCTGGCGGTGTTTCGGTGGGGATCGGTTTTCTCGGGGTGGCCACCGCCTTCGGTCTGACCGTGCTCACGGGTGTCTACGCATTCGGCACCATCTCTGGCGGGCATTTCAATCCTGCGGTCACGCTGGGCGCGGCGCTGGCGAGGCGAGTCGAGTGGCGAGCCCTGCCAGGTTATTGGATTGTTCAGGTGATCGGCGGCTTACTCGCTGGGCTGGTGATCTATCTCATCGCAAGGGGCAAGGACGGCTTTACCGCGACGGGCAACATGGCGGCCAACGGGTTCGGTGAGCACTCTCCTGGCGGCTATTCGTTATGGGCGGTGATCGTCGCCGAGATCGTCCTGACGGGTGTGTTCTTGCTCGTCATCCTGGGGTCCACCGATGACCGAGCGCCCAAGGGATTCGCCGGTGTGGCCATCGGCCTAACCCTGACACTGATCCACCTGATCTCGATCCCGATCTCCAACACCTCGGTCAACCCGGCGCGGTCGACGGGGGTCGCGTTCTTCAACGGCAACGGGGCACCTGCGCAGCTATGGGTGTTTTGGCTGGCACCGTTGATCGGCGCTGCGATCGCCGGGATCGCGTATCCGTATCTGTTCGGCAGGCACGAAGAACTCGCCGACCGCCCGGTCCGCGATGATGCGTTGGGAGCCGCCGACGACTGAGGCCAACACCAGACGGCGCAGGCCCGATCTAAACCGGTCGGTTCCAGGACACGGTAGGGAGCACACGGTGTTTGAACGTCGCAAAGGTCGCAGCGGCCGGACCGGCGGGCAATTGGCGGTGAACATGCGCGTCCGCGTCTATTCGGGCACGGACGCTGAGAGTCCAGGAGTGATCGTGGAGGATTTCGGTGAACTGGCGGGCCAAGCCGTCGATATCGGTGGCCTCCACATCGACCCGGCGCGCCGGTGGGCGGTGCAGTTGGACACCGGCGACCTGGTGTTCGCTGACTCCGACCAACTGGTCCCCGAGTGATTCCTGGTGCCTCGGCTGGGTTGTGAGCCGTGGCCTGCCCGGAATCACCGTGAACGCCGACGGCTCCTCGTGGAGTGTTCAACCGCCTATCCTGTGAGAACCGGGGGCCGGGATTGGCGGAGGGTCGGGTGACGGCCATAGCAGCGTGCCGGGCGTGTGGCACCGAGCCTCTGGAGAACGCCCGATTTTGCCCGGCTGTGGTTCACCCGTCCGAGACGGCGATACCCCCGCTGAGTACAAGCAAGTCACGGTCCTCTTCGCCGATGTGGTGCATTCCATGGACATCGCGGCGGCTGTCGGTGCAGAGCGGCTGCGCGAGATCATGGCCGGGCTGGTGGATCGTGCGGCGATGGTGGTGAAACGCTACGGCGGGACCGTCGACAAGTTCACCGGTGATGGGATGATGGCGGTGTTCGGTGCGCCGGTCGCATTGGAGGATCATGCTTTTCGCGCCTGCCTGGCGGCCTTGGGCGTTCAGGAGGAGGCGCGGCGGCTTGCGGTCGACTGCGAGAGCGCGACGGTGTGGACCTTCAGTTGCGGGTGGGGATTAACTCCGGTGAGGTCATCGCTGGTGAGATCGGATCGGGTCCTTTCGGTTACACCGCCGTCGGTGAGCAAGTTCTCTCTGTGTTGGCTAGCCCTCGTCGGGCCAGTCACCCCGCGAATCGAGGCTGTCCCAATCACCCCGCGAGTCGAGGCCGTCGTCGTCATCCCAGGTGTCGTGGCGTCGGTTGCGGGGCCGGATGATGCGCCGTCGCAGTTCCAGCAGCAACTCTTCGGTGGAGGCACCGGCGAGAGCGTCGTCGATGGTGAAAGAACGGTGTCGAGGCTCGGGGCTGTCACGACGCAGCTTGACCACCAGCTCTTTAGGTTCTCCGCCCGTCAGGATGGTGTCGATGCTGCCCGGTGCCCAGCCGAGCTTGTTTTCCAGCATGGCGTAGGTACCGGGGCTGGCTTTGCGCACGCCGTTCTCGATGTCGGAGAGGGTGCGGACGGTGAACTGGAGGCTGTTGGCGAAGTTGGTCCGGTTGCGGTAGCCCAAGGCGACGCGGCGGCTCACGATGTGGTGGCCGAGCCGTTCAAGGGCATGTCCATCCATGGTGCGATCATGACGCATTAGGGGCGGCAATGTCGACTTACCACACACATATTTTTCCATTCATTGCATAATAAGACGGCAACTACTTCCGTGGCACACCCGCGAGATCGGCCCTGACCTCGGTAATCGTGTCCCAGAACAGCTCCTCAACTTTCTCCTTTGACAGGCCCGCCACCTCCACCGTGGGTATGCCTGCCAGTTCGCGGCGCACCACTTTCGCGTCGGGAAGGCCGTCGCCGGTCCACCACCCCTGTCGGATCTCGAAGTCATCGAAGCGCTCGCCCTCACGGGTATGCCGCAGCTCACCGCGACGCTTGCTGACCGGCACCCGCGCCCACCACTGCGCGCGCCAATACGGGCCGTCGTAGGCCCCAGGTGGGGCACCGGTCTCCCACTCCTCCACCTGAACAGGCTCGTTAGGTGCGATCCCGTTGTAGTTGCGGGCAAACTCGTATGCCTGGTCGCGGTCGAGGTAGACCCGTTCGATGCGGTAGGTGTCACCGCTTCCCGCGGTGATCACGTACACCGTCGCCATCCCGCCTCCTGCGCCGCCTAGTCGGGTGCACCTCAGTCTCCCACCAACCACGAGGCCACGTTCCACAAACTGGCTGACTATCGGGCGGCAATGGGCGTACCTGCGCGCCAGGGGCCATCAGCGCACTTCGCCTGTGAGCGGAATCACTCGGAAGATATTTCCGGATTATTGACATAATGACCAGTAATTTCCTACCGTTGCAAGCACGCCGAACCGTGCCCTGGTCACCGCCCAGACCGGAGGCCAGGCGCGGTTCGGCGCCGCAGCTACTCGCGGACGGATTCAGCCCCTAGGAGAAATCCATGAAGAACATCATCTGGCTGTCGCCGAGTTTGGCGGCGGGCGCAATCGCCGCCCGGCTAGTGGTCTTCTTCAAAACGGCGTCCAGAGATGCGCCGTGGGGGGCCGAAACCTACGGCCCCTCCCGCCCCGCCGGATTTCAAACTGGCCGCGGCAGCATTGTCGGCCATCACAACACCTGTCAGATATGAGGGACACGATCATGAAGAAATCCATGCGGGCTGTTGTCTGGGGATGGTTGGCATGAGCCTATTCGGGGTTGCGGCCCGGTTCGCCGCCGCCAGCGCGGGCGCGAGCGTCGCGGGCCAGCTGGTCAACAAGTCGATGGCACCGAATCATCAGGTGCCGGTATGGCAGCACGCGAAGGGCGACACGTTCCTGGTGCTGATCCAGAACCGGCGGGCCGGGCATCCGGAGTCCTACGAGCTGCACGCCATCGAGAACGGCCACGACCAGGTGGTGGGGTTCTACGGAACCAGCTACCCGGCGGCGATGGGAGGCTGCCAGCAGCGGCACACCTATCTGGAGCACGGCGGCACGCTGCTGGCCTGGCTGCAGCTGCAGGTGTCCGGGGGTGAGCAGCAATGAGCAGTAACGGGATCACGGTCCAGCGCGTCGTCGGCCCGGTGGCGTCCTGGGAATCCCAGGCGGAGCAGCACGACTATCGGGGCCAGCCGGGCATCCACCTGGAACGGCGCCACCTGGGCACGCCGGGTGCGGGCGATTTCATCCAGCTCGACTGCCTGCTCTACCGAGACACGCGCGGGCTGCTGGTAGGCATCCTCAACCACCACGACCACGACGGCAACAACCCGCTGGACCGGGAGGGCAGCATCAGCATGTGGGTCAAGCCGGGTCACCAGCGCCAGGGGATCGGCACGGCGCTCCTGTTGGACGCCATGCAACGCTGGCGCATCGATCTGGCTCGACAGCGGTACACGACCGAGGGCCTGTGGTTCGTCAACGGGCTGCTGCGCAGGCAGCACGAGGGCAAGATGCTCAGCGACGAGGGCGCGACATGAGCGCCGATTTCGTCGTCCACCCGGACGGCACAGTGGACTACCCGGACACCGGTTGCTACACCATGTCAGCGGAGGAGTTCGCTGCTGCGAACACGCGGCAGGCATGGTCTCAGGCCGGGCCGCCGCCCGAGCCACAGCGGTACTACGAGCCGCAGCACTGCGAGCCGACTTACCACGGGCCGCCTCACCATGACTGGATGCGCGTGCTCAAGCTGGTCTCGGGCGTCACGGCTGGTGCCCTGGTGTATCGCCGCTGTCATCGTGCTGGTGACCTTGCTGCCCAAGCCGGTGACGCCGACTAGTCCGTCGGGTTATCCGACGGCGACGCTGACTCTCACGGCGAGTGCACTCCCGACGACGGCGACGCAGACCGTCACGGCGATCCCAGCCCCCCCGTGACCGTGACCCCACCCCCCTTGATCGTCACCCCGCCCCCTGCACCGTCAGCCCTGCATCAGAACCAACACTGCCGCCCGGGGATTTGGGGTTACCTACGCCGATGAGTTATCCGACCTGCAACGGCCGGGGGATCGTGGTGCTGGGAAATGTCACCACGCCGGGTATGTATGCCGCTGGCGTACAGAATCTGCTGAACGCCAACCCCGGTGCGTCCTACCTGCGCACCGATCAAGCCTGTCCATCCCTGCGCCGGGAGTCTGATGCGGGCAATCCGATTTACGCCATATTCAAATTCGCAGGTACCGCCCGCCTCACTTCCGGTTCCGCTTCCGCAGCTTCCGCGCCCCGTCCTCGAACAACCACGGCGCGCCAGACTGTAAGAGCATCTCGATCCGGTGGGCGATCAGCTCATCGCTCAACTCGGGGAGCCCAGACAAACTCGCGGATGCGATTGGGCGAGACCTCCCACAGCGCGATCGCGCACGCCTCCGTCACCGCCCTCCTGATGTGCGGTCCCTCCGGTCGGGGGCGCTGGCTTGGCGGTTTGGGTTCGACGGCCGCTTTGGGCGGCTCGGGCTTCTTCTCCGGCGCTTTGGCAGCAGGGGCGGCCTTGGCGGCCCGCCGGGGGCGGAGCCTTGACCGGTTCTGAAGCCTTGTGGACCAGGGCGGCCGCCTGCTTCTGGGGCGGGGTGGGGCCTTTCTTCGCGGGGCCACCATGGCAGTCTCTCTATCATCGGATCCTCTATAGCTTATGCCCGGAAGTCGTGTGTTTAACCTGGCAGAAAGGACTTAGGCGATGAACCTCTCAGTGCTGCCGCCGGAGATCGAGTCGGCGACGACGGATCTGAAAGCCCTTGGCTCCCAGATCAGTGAGGCGGTGGCGGCAGGCCCCACCTCCGGGCTGTCGGCAGCAGCTGCCGACGAAGTGTCGGTGGCCATCGCGGCCCTGTTCGGTCAGCACGCCGGGGTCTTCCGGGCGCTGGTCGCCCGCGCTGGACAGTTCCACGCCCAGCTCGCTCAGACGCTGGCGGCGGCCGGAAACACCTACCAGGGCACCGAAGCGGCAACGGTCGCGGCCTTTGGCAACAATGGCATGGGGAACCTGGGCGGCGGCAACATCGGTGACCACAACCTGGGTGCCGGGAACATCGGGAACGCCAACCTGGGCAGCGGCAACATCGGTGACACCAACACGGGCAGTGGCAACTTCGGTAATGGCAACTTCGGCAGCGGGAACATCGGCAACACCAACCTGGGTAGTGGCAACACCGGCAGACTCAACCTGGGCGGCGGCAACCTCGGCAGTTCCAACATCGGCTTCGGCAATCAGGGCAGCGCCAACCTGGGCAGTGGAAACGCCGGTTCCTCCAACATCGGCAGCGGCAACCAGGGCAGCTTCAACCTGGGCAGCGGCAACAAGGGCAGCGGCAACGTCGGGTTCGGTAACGACGGCCTGGACAACTTCGGCGTCGGGAACAAGGGCAACAACGACATCGGCTGGGGCCTGACCGGCAACAACCAGATCGGGTTCGGCAAGCTGAACTCGGGCACCGGCAACATCGGCTTCGGCAACTCCGGTGTCGACAACATCGGCTTCTTCAACAGCGGCAACGGCAACGTGGGCTTCTTCAACTCCGGCGACGGCAACAGCGGATTCGGCAACGCAGGCGGGATCAACACCGGCTTCTGGAACGGCGGCTTCACCAACACCGGCTTCGGCAACGGCGGCTTCACCAACATGGGGTTCTCCAACTCGGGCTTCGACAACGTCGGCGGCGGGAGTGCGGGCACCTTCAACGTGGGTTACGGGGACTCGGGCTTCGGGAACACCGGCTGGTTCGATTCCGGTGGTGCGCCGGGAGAGGGTGGCGTCAATACCGGCTGGTTCAACTCGGGCAGCGTCAATACCGGCTGGTTCAACTCGGGGGACACCAACACCGGGGCGTTCAACTCGGGTGACCTGAACACCGGCCTGTTCAGCTCGGTCGACCAGACCACTCCGAACTCGGGCTTCGGCAACCAGGGTGTCGGCCTGTCGGGCTTCAGGAACCTGGGCTTTGACACCTCGGGCTTCGGAAACACCACCGGGGTGGTGGGGTTCAGCTCGGGCGGGTTCAACACCGGCAATCAGCAGGCGGGCTTCTTCAACACCGGCAGCAACAACACCGGGGCGTTCAACTCCGGCGACTTCGGCGACAACGCGGGGGTGTTCAACCACATCGGCAACAGCAACTCGGGGGTGGGAAACACGGGCACGCACAGCTCGGGCTTCTTCACCAACGGCGACATGCAGTCGGGTTTCTTCGGCCGGAGCTAACCGGGCTGGCCGGGCAATTCGGCCACCGATGCCGAGAAGCTCCGCGTTTGTCTTCCACGTATCTTCCACGCGGGTTGCTACCCGACCCTAAATATAGGGTCTGACCTACAGTTATTCTGGTGCGCGATACTGGGATTGAAGTTGTTGGCATTCGGGTCCGGCATAGGTTGCCCGTTTGCTGGTTGTATGCCCTCGCCGTGTCGATTTCCCGTATAGTGACGTTGCTTCACGAGTTACCGTCGCCAAGCTCCGACTGGACGGCACGCCAACCCCACGCTCGTGGGTGGCTCGGATGACGAAGCGGCTGGCACCAACCGGTGCGGGCAAGAGCGCCTCCCTTGCGGAGGCTCGGCATCTTTGGAGTCTCCATGTCCGGGTATGTCTGGGATCTTTCGGGTACCGATAAGCAGTGCGCCTCGTACGGGCCGGGCCACCAGATTCACTGGATCCATTTCAACCACTCCATGCGGGAGCCGTCGGTAGTCATCCCGGTCACCGCAGCCGTAGATGACGATGGGCTGGTGCACATCGAGGGCGATGACCTATCCCTGGTCCGGTGGAATCACCGCCGGGCGCTGTTGCTAAGGACAAGAGATAGCTTCTCGGCGCCGTCGTAATTAGGCGAATGCACAGTATCGAAAGTGCCTATCGAGTAGGCTACCGCCGACCGGATTGAGCTGCTGGTCGCGGCACGTGGTACCACTATCTCGGCCGAGATCGCACTCAAACGTGCTCGCGTTTTCTGTTCGGCACTCAGGGCACTAATGGTGGGAGAGCGCGCCGATGAAGGCGGGTATTGGTACGCGATGACCGCTGGCGTGGCTTTGCCGGAGCAACTGTCGGCCGTGCTGCGATGACTGCACAACCAGACTCCGTGGTGCGCACTGATCACGGCAATGAAGCTGGCCCAGATGATCCCGCGCTGGATGGCCCCCTAAGTGGCACTGCCGCCATCCAGGACTGGTCGGTTGGGTACGTCAAGCGTCACCCGCTCGCGTCACTCGCCACCGTCGGTGAACAGTTCGTCCTTGGGGTGCGCACGCTTCAGTATTTCTTCATCGATCTGGTGACCGGCCGATTCAAATGGGAAGAGTTCGTCCGTCAAGGCGCGTTCATGGCGGGTACGGCGGTGTTGCCGACGGTTCTGGTGGCCCTGCCGATCGGCGTGACATTGTCGGTTCAGTTCGCACTGCTCGCCGGCCAGGTCGGCGCCACCTCGCTGGCCGGTGCGGCCAGCGGACTCGCCGTCATTCGCCAGGGCGCGTCGCTGGTGGCCGCCCTCCTGATGGCGTCGGCTGTGGGCTCGGCGATCACCGCCGACCTGGGCTCGCGAACGATGCGCGAAGAGACCGACGCCATGGAGGTGATGGGCGTTTCGGTGATCCGACGGTTGGTGGTGCCGCGTTTCGCCGCCGCGATCATGGTCGGAGTCGCGCTCACCGGGATCGTGTGCTTCGTCGGGTTCTTTGCCAGCTATCTGTTCAACGTGTACTTCCAAAACGGCGCGCCGGGCAGTTTCGTGTCGACGTTCGCGTCGTTCGCGACGACCGACGACATGATCCTGGCGCTGCTCAAGGCGATCATCTTCGGCGCCATCGTCGCGGTCGTGTCGGCCCAGAAAGGCCTGTCCACCAAGGGCGGCCCGACAGGCGTGGCGAACTCAGTGAACGCGGCTGTCGTCGAGGCGGTCCTGTTGCTGATGATCGTCAACGTCGCCATCAGCCAGCTCTACATCATGTTGGTGCCCAGGACGGGTCTATGAACAGGGCCCAGCCGGCGCAGCTCTACCGCCGGACCGTCCAGCCGATCGCCCGGCTCGGCCACCTGCTGACCTTCTTTATCCGGGCACTGGCCGGCGTGCCGATCGCTCTGCGCCAATACCGCGGCGAGTTCCTGCGCCTGCTGTCAAACATCACCTGGGGTAACGGCTCGCTGGTGGTGGGCGGCGGAACCGCCGGCGTGGCCGTTGTGCTCGGTGCCACCGTCGGTGCGCTCATCGGGATCGAGGGCTACAGCTTCCTCGACCTGCTGGGATTGGGACCCGCAACCGGCTTCATCTCCTCGTTGGTCAATACTCGGGAATTGGCCCCGCTGATGGCAGCTATGGCGTTTTCGATGCAGGCCGGCTGCAGGTTCACCGCACAGCTGGGGGCGATGCGTATCGCCGAGGAGATCGACGCCATGGATTCGCTGGCGATCCGCCCGATCCCCTATCTGGTGACGACTCGGCTGCTCGCCTCGGTGGTCGCGATCATCCCGCTGTACGCGGCGTGCCTGGCGATCAGCTACCTGAGCACTCAGCTGGTGGTGCAGATCACCGGTGGGGGTTCCACCGGGTCTTACCTGCACTATTTTTCGTTAATGCTGGCCGGCAACGACATCCTCTATTCGGTGGTCAAGGTCGTCATCTTTGTGTGGATCGCCTCCACCATCCAGTGCTACTACGGCTATTACGCCACCGGTGGCCCCGAGGGGGTGGGTGTCGCCGCAGGACACGCCATGAGGGCCAGCGTCGTCGTCGTGATCATGGTGAACATGCTGCTGACCATGGCGCTGTGGGGAGTCGGCACCGGCGCAAGGTTCGGTGGCTAGTCGATGGGTAGCCGCAATTCCTTCGAACCGGACGGGCGGGGCGCCTCGGACCGACAGCTGGTCGGCTTCGGGCTGACGGCGGTGGCGGTCGCAGCAGCGCTCACCGTGGCAATGGTGGCCAAGTCGACGGGTCGCCTGGACGACCGCGTAGAGGTGGTCGCCGACTTGGTCAACGTCGGCGATGGTCTTCCGCAAAGATCCGACGTCAAATACCACGGCCTGCTCGTCGGCGCGGTCGATGACGTCGTTCCCGCGGCCAACGGAAAACCCAACTACGTCCACATCAACCTCCTGCCGGAGTACGCCAAGTCGATACCCGCGGCGCTGACCGCGCGCGTGGTGCCGAGCAACGTGTTTGCGGTGTCGTCGGTTCAGCTGGTGGACAGTGGTTCCGGTGCCTCCAGAGCTGCCAGCGCTGCCATTAGGGCGGGCGCGCACATTCCCGAGGACTCTCGGCTGCCGACCGTGTTGTTCCAAACCACCGTCAGCAAGCTGCGTGACTTGCTCTCAGCGTCCGGGCGGGGCCGCGACGACAAATCGGTGGGCGTCCTTGCTGCGCTCGCGGCCGCCACCGACCACCGCCGCGTCACCCTGTTGAACAGCGCGACGCAGCTGAATCGCCTTCTCGATCAGCTCAATTCGATCGTCAGTACCGATGCCGGCCCTTCGACGCTAACCGCGCTGATCGACGCGACCAAGGGGCTGGAAGCGACGGCGCCTGATCTTCTCGACGCGTTGCACCAGGCCGTCGAGCCGATGCGGACCTTCGCCGAGACGCGCGGAGAATTGGCTTCGCTGCTCTCCGGCGCCGATAACACGGTCGGCACCACGCAACAATCGTTCAGCAACCACATCGACCAGCTCATCAGGATCACCACTGACTTCACACCGGTGCTCGGCGTACTGGCGCAAAATTCGCACAACTTCCTACCCGCCGTGACCAAGCTGGACAACCTAGCCGACAAGTACATGGAGAACGTCGCGACACCCGAGGGGATCGGCAACCTGCGGGCGATGTTGTCGTTCACCCCGACGTATGGGTACACGCGCGCCGACTGCCCGCATTACGGTGAGCTGAAGGGACCCAGTTGTTTCACCGCGCCGTTGGTTCCGGTACGGCCGGATCTGCCGGAAGTGTTGCTGCCGCAGAACTATCAGCCCCCCAAGGATCTGGCGCCGCCACCGGGAACCGTGATCGGCCCGGACGGAAACCTCGTCGCCGTCGGCCCGCCGCTGATCAACCCCAATCCCAACTTGGCCGACCCCAATCCGCCGCTGCCCGCTTGGCTTACACCGTCTCCGCCGGTACCGGGGACCGCACATCCCGATGACGCTCCGCCGCCCGCGCCTCCGGCGGCGCCGTCGTCTTTCGGCGGCACCGTCGGGCCTGTAGGCAGCCAGTACGAGCAAACCATGCTGACCGTGATCACCGGCCAACCCGCCACTGCGGCCACCGAGCTGCTGCTGGGTCCGATCGCCCGCGGCACAACCGTCTCGTTGAAGGCTTCGCCGAAACATTCGCCTTCGGCCGGGGGACTCAAATGAAGTATCGCGGGCCGCTCATCGGCCTCACCCTTTTCATGGTCGTCGCGCTGACGCTCACCTGGCTGGTGTATGCGAGCCTGCGACGGGACGTGGGCGGCAAGACGGCAGCGTATTCGGCGATGCTCACCGACGTCTACGGGCTGCGTGAGGGCGACGACGTCCGGATGGCCGGGGTGCGCGTGGGCCGAGTCGAAAAGATCGACCTCGATGGGAAACTGGCGAAAGTCTCCTTCGTGGTGCAGCAGGAACAGCGCCTGTATGGGAACACCATCGCGTCGGTGACCTACCAGAACATTGTCGGACAGCGCTACCTCGGACTGGCTTTGGGCAAGGAGGGCGGCCGGCAGCAGCTGCCGCCCGGAAGTGTGATCCCGACGGAACGCACCGAACCGTCGTTCGATGTCACCTTGCTCCTCAACGGCTTTGAGCCACTGTTCAGTGTGCTGAACCCGCGCGACGCCGACAACCTCACCAAGGGTGTCATCGAATCACTGCAGGGCGACACCTCGTCGCTTGCGACGCTGGTCAGCCAGACATCCACGCTCACAGAGACATTCGCCGGACGAGACCAGGCCCTCGGCGGGGTGATCACCAATCTCAACAGGGTGGTCGGCAACCTGGCAGCGCAGAACGACAATCTCGAAGGTGCCATCGCGCAGACCCGCGAGGTCGTCTCCGACCTCGACCGACGCCGTCCAGAGCTGGTGTCTTCGATGGGTTCGCTGGCGCGGGTGCTGAGCCGGCTTTCGGCCTCGGCGACGGATGTCTACCCGGCGGCGCGTGAATTCATCGATCGTCAGCCCGGTGTCACCCGGCACATCCTCAGCGTCGAACCTCAGGTGGCGTTCTTCGGTGACAACCTCCCGCTGGTGTTGAAAGGGATCACTCGGGGCGCCAATCAGGGCGCCTACGGCAGCGCCTACGCGTGTGACATCAACATCTTTGGGTTCTTCCCGGGCCTCAACGATGTGGTGCCCATCATCGTCAACGCCGCCACCCCGGGAAACAAAGCGTGGCACACGCCGAAATGCAGGAACACGGTCGGTGACTGATTCATCCGTGCGGCTTGGTTTCGAGAAGCGTAATTGGTTTATGCGGCGCAACAAGCGTCCGCTGGAGAGCTACAACAAGACATGGCTTGGGTTTATCGCGGTCGCCGTAGTCGCTGTGGTGATCGGAGCCATGCTATTGGTGCACGCGGTCGGCGCTGGATATCGGCACTACACCGCCGAGTTCCTCCAGGCGGCGTCGCTGCAAACCGGAAATCCGGTCACCGCCGCGGGCATTCCGGTCGGCACGGTCACCAGCTTGAAACTCGACGGCGACCACGTCGAGGTCGGCCTGAAGATTCGCGACGATGTTGTCCTGGGCAGGGACTCGAAAGCGGTGATCAAGGACGCCACCATCCTCGGCGGGCGTTATCTCGCCGTCGAGTCCAACGGCCCGGGTAGCTTGCCGCACAACACGTTTGATTTGACCCACACCGAAGTTCCGTACGACCTTCAGGCTGCGTTGAAGGACGCCACTACCACTTTCGAACAGTTGGACTCCGACCGATTCGCCCAATCGTTGACCGTGCTTGGCAAGCAGATGACGGGCCTGCCCGCGGTGGTGCCCCAGGCGTTGGCGAACATCGATGCGCTGTCGTCGATCATCGCGCAGCGGCGCGACCAATTGGGTCAGCTACTCAAGAACACCGAGCGAGTCACCAACACATTACGCAGCCAGCAAGCCAACTTCGGCAACCTCGTCAACCAAGGCCAAGACTTGATAGGCGTATTCGTTGCGCGGCGTGCGGTTTTCCACGCGATGATGCAGTCTCTACAGAGTCTGGTGGATGTTTTGAGCAAGATCGTCGTCAACGACCGGTCGGGTCTGGATGCGCTGCTCAAGGATATGGCAGATTTCACCGGCTTGCTCGGGCAACACAACGGCCTGCTGCGCAACCTGTTACAGATCAGCCCGGTCTTCATGCGCGAGGCAGCCAACATTACTGGCGACGGCAACGCGATCAGCTTCACCATCCCCAACGGTCCGGTCGTCGATTCGTGGATGTGCGCAATCAGTGGCCGCGCCAAGCAGTTCGGGATGATCCAGTATTTCAAGGACTGCAAGTGAGAGCGGCGAAGGTCCGGATCATCGCGCTGGCTGCCGCATTGCTATCGGTGGCCACGGCAATCGGTGCCGGGTGGTGGTACCTGAGCCCCGGCGATGAGCCGATCACAGTGACGGCCCAATTCGACAGTGCCTCAGGCGTGTACGAAGGCAATGTGGTGGCGGTGTTGGGCATGCCGGTAGGCAAGGTCACCAGGATTAACCCCAGAGGCGGTTACGTCGAGGTCGAGTTCACCGTCGACCGCAACGTCAAGATCCCTGCCGACGCCGAGGCGGTCACGGTGTCGACATCTATCCTCACCGACCGCCACATCGAGCTCACGCCCCCCTACCGTGGCGGCCCGGTCCTAGAGAATCACGACACCATCGGTTTGCCGCGGACCAAGACGCCCGTCGAATTCAGCCGTGTGCTAGGCGTTCTCGACAAGCTGTCCAAATCTCTCGAAGGCGACGGTCATGGCGCCGGGCCCGTCGCCGATGTGCTCAACGGCGGCATCGACGTCGTCAGCGGTAACGGCGCACGGATGAAGCAGGCACTCGACGAGCTGTCCAGAGCGCTGCGGCTGAGCGGCGACGGTGGCGCGGCGAGCCGCGAACAGGTCACCGCGATCATCAAAAACGTCAGCTCGTTGTTCGACGCCGCCGCGACCAATGACGCGAAGCTCAGAGAGTTCGCGTCAACCATCCACCAGCTCAGCCTGGTCATCGCCGACGAAGACTTCGGCAGCGGCAGCACGGGGAAGAAACTCGATCAGCTGATTCAGCGGTCCGGAGACCTTCTCGACGCCAACCGCGACACCGTCAGGAAGGCCATTCTCAACGGGAACACCACGGTGGAAGCCGTCGTCGCCCAGCAGCGCGACCTCGCCGAGACCCTTGATCTGGCTCCCATGGTGGCAGACAACTTCTACAACGTGGTCGATCGCGCGAACGGAAGCATACGAGGGCGCGTCCTTACCGACCGCGTGATACTCGACAGCCAGTACGCCAAGGAAATCTGCAACCTGATGGGCCTGCGGCAACTGGGCTGCAGCACTGGGACTTTGCAGGATTTCGGCCCTGATTTCGGGTTGACCTACGTGCTCGACGGCATGGCCGCGATGGGGCAGAAATGACGGCCGCGCGTGGAAGGGCCGCCCTCGCGATAGGGGTTGCTGCAGTGCTCGTCAGTTCGGGGTGCTCCACGAAGGGGCTTGCCAGCCTTCCCCTTCCGGCACCGGGGCTGGGCTCTGGCGGGTACACGCTGACCGCGGTGTTCGCCAACGCGCTCAACCTGCCCACGAAAGCCAAGGTGAAGCTCGCGGGCGCTGACGTCGGTCAGGTCGAATCGATGGTCGCGCGCAACTACACGGCGGTGACCACGCTCCGCATCAGGGATGGCGTCTTACTGCCCCGTGGCAGCACCGCCGAGTTGCGCACCGCTACGCCACTGGGCGACGTGTTCGTGGCACTAAAGCCGCCCGCTGACGATCCCGCGGACACGCCGATGTTGCGCGACGGCGACACCATCGGTTTGGAATCAACGGCGGCGGCCTCGACCGTCGAATCGGTGCTGGGTTCGGCCGCGGTGCTGGTCAATGGCGGAACGGTGCGCAATTTCACCGACATCATCAATGGCATTGGCAAAGCTAGCGGCGACCAGGGCCAGGCATTCGGTGAGCTGATTCGCAAATCCAACCAGCTGATCGGCACGCTGGACTCCCGGTCCGGACAGATCTCGGCCGCATTGACCGAATTGTCCCGTCTCGCTGACGAACTCGATGCCAAGGACCACACCATCACCGAACTGATGGCGGCGGCCGGCCCGGGCACCAATGCCCTGGCCGCCAACACATCCCAACTTTCCGACGTGGCGGTGCAGGTCGGCGACACCGCCCGGCTACTGGCCCGGTTCCCGGCGATCGCAGGAACCGACACCAGCGGCCGAAGCATCATCCGCGATCTGAATACGATCGCGGGCGCAGCCAACGACGTTGCGGTGAGCCCAGATACCAGTTGGTTGGCGTTGAACCGGATGATGCCGACGCTGATCAAAGACAGCTCGGGAAGTTCGATCGCTGTGTCCGCCGGCATCGACAAGCTGGTGCTCGGATCGATACCCGACATCGGATTTCCGGGCGATCCCGGCCTGCACGGACCGCACCGGTACAACTGGAACCAGTTCATCGGCTCGTTGAAGTTCACACTGTGGCGTCTGCAGGAACGAGTGGTTGGGCGAGGACCGAACTCACCACAGGTGCCGTTGATACCTGACCCGCTGGTCCCAGCCCAGATCGATATCGCTCCTCCCGCAACAGCACTGCCCCCCGGCCCACCACTTCCGGGACCGCAGCGATGATCTCGGCGATCGCAACCACCATCGTCCGGCTGGTACGGGCGTGTCACCGTCAGCAGGTCTGGGTATCGGTGGCCGGACTGGTCCTCACCCTGGTCGTGGCCACCACCGGCTTACTGATCGGTGCCTTGCGGGTGACGCCGTTCGCATCGTCCTACCGGGTCACCGTGCAGTTACCGGAATCCGGTGGCCTGCTGCCGAATCAGGATGTGACACTGCGTGGCGTGCTGATCGGCCGGGTCGAGTCACTGCAGATCACCGACATGGGCGTCAATGCCGTCGCGAACATCACGTCGAAGCTAAGGATCCCCGCGTCTGCCGTCGCGCACGTATCCGCGCTGTCTCCCGCGGGCGAGCAATTCATCAACCTGGAAGCAGAATCCGACGTCGGACCGTATCTGCGCGACGGCAGTGTCATCGCGCTGAATCGCACCACCGTGCCGGTCAGCATGGCGCAGTTGCTCAGTGACGCCGACGGACTGCTGGCTCAGGTCGACCCGCATAAGGTCGAGCTGATCAAGAAGGAACTGAGCCTGAGCAAGGAAGGGCCGGCGAAGCTGGCCGCCATCGTCGACGGCGGGGCGTTCTTGCTTTCGACGCTGGATTCGGTGCTGCCCCAAACCACCAGCATCATCAAGACCAGCCGCGTCGTGCTGACGCTGGCGGCCGACAAGAACGCCGGACTCGCCGCGACGACCGTGAATCTCGACCGAACCCTGGCCGGCGTTGCCAGAATGCAGGGCGGCTATCGCCGGTTGACCGCGCAAGCGCCGCGCGCCCTGTCCAGCGTCGACAGCTTGTTCGCCGACAACTCCGACACCATGGTGCAGTTGCTGGGCAGCATGGCCACCATGTCACAGCTTTTGTACCTGCGGGTACCGGCGCTCAATGCGCTGTTCCCGAATTACCGCGGCTCGGTGCTGGACGCGGTTGCCAGCGCATTTCATGATCACGGTGTCTGGGTGACCGCGGATATCTACCCCCGCTACTCCTGCGACTACGGCACACCGGCGCATTCGTCCTCGTCCGCCGACTATTACGAGCCGTTCATGTACACCTACTGCCGCGACGACGACCCAGCGGTCTTGATTCGGGGAGCCAAGAACGCGCCGCGACCAGGAGGCGATGACACTGCTGGTCCCCCCACGGGGGCGGACCTGGGACGCAGAACCGATCCAACACCGAAGGGGCGCTTCACAGTTCCCACCCCGTACGGCGGTCCGCCGCTGCCGATCGAACCGCCGCACTAAGACCAAAGACCCGCCCAGCCCTAGGAGATGATGATGGTGGCTACCAAAGCCACGGGCGAAGACCCCGCTGTCGAAGAGACTGACGCCGAAGAGTCACGTGACGAGGCCGACGCGGTAACTCCCGAAGCCGATGCCGAGGAGACCGATGCGGCGGCGACCGACACGGATGCTGCCGGCAGCGATGAAGATGATGAGGACGAAGAGCCGTTCAAGCGTCAACGCGTTAAGGCCGGGCGTCGAAAGCGACCGTGGCGGCAATATCTGCGCCGCGGCGCACTGCCGTTGTTGCTCGTTGCCTCACTTGCTGTTTCGGGCTTCCTCGGCTGGAGGCAATGGCAAGAGCACCAGATCAAGCAAGCCGGCGAACAGGCCCAGCAGGCGGCCATCAACTATGCCCAGGTGCTGACGAGCATCGACTCCAACAACGTCGACCAAAACTTCAGGCAAGTGCTCGACGGCGCGACCGGCGAGTTCAAGGACATGTATACGCAGTCCAGCGTGCAGCTTCGCCAACTGCTGATCGACAATAAGGCCACCGCGCACGGGGTGGTGGTCGATTCGGCCATTCAATCCGAATCCGCGAACAAGGTTGTCGTTCTTGTCTTTATCGATCAGACCGTTACCAACACGCAGGCGCCCGATCCGCGCATCGACCGCAGCAGGATCAAGATGACCATGGAGAAGATCGACGGGCGCTGGCGTGCGAGCAAGGTCCAGTTGCTGTGATGCTTGTGATGCGAAGGTTCACCGCGGCGCTCGTCCTCGTCGCGGCGGCGGGCATTTCAGGGATGCCAAGCGCAGCCGTCGCGCGCGCGTCGGCCCCATCGTTTTGCGGCGAGCTCGGCGGCGACTGGGACGGCCAGTACTGCCACACCACGGTCACGTCCGAACGCAATGCGGTACGCGACATCAAGGTGGCCCTACCCGGCGAGCTGATCGACAACCCGACCACCAGCGGAGTGGTCCGCGACTACCTGCACACTCTGGTCAACAATTGGCGAAACGCCAACGCTCACATGGTCGCCGACAGCTACGGCGAAGAGAACTACGAAATCCTGCGGCACGGCAGCCTGCTCAGCGCGGTGTTTCACGAGGACTACCATGCCGACGGGCCCACACCCAACAATGCGTACCGCACCTTCACGTTCGACATGGCCAGCGGCAGAAGGCTTCTGCTGTCGGATCTGACGAAATCCGACCCGCTAACCGCGATCCCACCGTTGGCCCGGCCCTTCATCGAAACCGCGCTCAATCAAGCGCCGCCACCCCATGATCCGGGGACCTACCCGTTTGTCGTCGACCGTTGGACTCCGGACAAGGTCTACTCCGGCGCGTACAAGGCGTGGGCGCTGACTCCCGACGAACTGATCATCTATATGCCGGACTACCCGGTGGGTCACGACGAACCGATCAACTTCACGCCGGGAGTCATGCAGTGGTTCATGGACGGGGGCACCGTTCAAGCGCATATCCCGCTTTCGGCGCTCGGTCCCGTGTTGCGACCCGAGGCCGGGGGCACCTAGACCAAAAATCGGCGAGCTGTGATGCGCCTGAAGACCAGACGGTGCCGTTCGGTTAACTTACGGAATGACCTTGATACAGCTCTCGATGGGAATCCCCTCGTTCTCGGCCGAGGCCCCGGCCAGCTGGGAGCATCTCACCGATTGGGTACAGCTGCTGGAAAGCTGCGGATTTGACCGCGTCTTGGTGTCGGAGCACATCGCGTTCGGGATGAACATGGACGCGTACGCGGATCCCAAGGTGGGCGGGACCCAAGGCGGTCGCCAGCCCACCGGGCCGGACGGGCACTGGTTGGAGCCGCTTACGGTGTTGACCTATCTGGCGGCACGGACCGAACGTATCCGGCTGGGCACCAACATCTTGTTGGCTCCGCTGCGTCCGGCAGCGGTTCTTGCGAAAACCGTTGCCAGCATGGATGTCTTGTCGGATGGCCGCATCGATCTCGGCGTGGGCGTCGGCTGGCAGCGTGAGGAATACGAGGTGGCGGGTGTGGACTTCGACAAGCGCGGAGCCATCCTGGATCAGACGCTCGAGGTGTGCCAGCGGTTATGGCGGGAAAACGAGGTGAGTTACACCGGCCCGGGGCTGAGCTTCGATCGCATCCACCAGATGCCCAAACCCGTTCAGCCCGGCGGAGTGCCGATCTGGGTCAGCGGAACGGTGAATCGGGCCGTCGCTCGTCGGCTCGCTCGATTCGGAAAGTATTGGATCCCTTGGGGTTCCGACGCCCGGGACATCGCCACAGGCATCGAACGGATGCGGGCGGCGGTCGAGCAGGCCGGGGGTGACCCGCAGGGTTTCGGCGTCACCGGTGCGCTGCGAGTCAAAGCTGGCCCGGACGGCCGGCCCGATCTGGCCGCCGCTGCCGCGGCCGCGGCGTCGCAAGCCGAGGCCGGGGTGACCGACCTCAGGATGGCGTTCTGGCCGCTACCCGCCGCGGATCGGGAACGTGACATCCCCGCATTCGTCGACGCGGTGCGCAGCGCGGTTTGACCTGACTTGGCTCACGATTCGGGGTTCGCGATATTCGCAGCGGGTTGACCTGTTGTTTCTCGGTTTGGGCTGCTGGGATCGCGCGCTAAATTCGGCGGCCGGCGCTGCCCTGGTGGCCAATGTGCGCGTCGTGAAGACCGCCTTCGGCGCGACCGCGGTGTAGATGTGTGGTTTTCGCGACGCGGTCAAGCACCGCGGTGGGGAGCGTTTGGTGGCCAATCAGGTTGTGCTGCTTGGCAGATGATGACGGTCACGCCCCGGCGCAGGATGGGTAGCCGAGAATTGTCGTACCCGGCTGCGATGATGAAGTCATGTCCTCGACCGCATCGCCTCCCGCGGCAGTGAGCGCTGCTGAGCGTCTTGAGGTGCTGTTCGAGGAGTTGGCGGAGTTGGCCGGTCAGCGCAACGCGATTGATGGGCGGATCGTGGAGATCGTCGCCGAGATGGATCGCGACGAGCTGTGTGGCGCCACGGGCGCACGGTCGGTCGCGGCGTTGGTGGCCTGGAAGATCGGCTCGTCATCGGCAAACGCTCACACGATCACCACCGTCGCGCGCCGGCTCGAGGCGTTCCCTCGCTGCGCGCAGGGCATGCGGGAGGGTCGACTGTCGCTGGATCAGGTCGGCGTCATCGCGGCGCGGGCGGCCCAGGGATCCGACGAGCATTACGCGCAGCTGGCCCGAGTCGCCACGGTCAACCAGCTGCGCACCGCGCTCAAGCTGGAACCGCGACCCCAACCCGAGCCTGGGCCCGAACCGCGGCCCTCGATCACCAAGACCTCCGATGAGGAGTTCAGCTGTTGGCGGATCAAACTTCCGCGCCTCGATGCGGCGAAATTCGACGCGGCGCTGGCGTCTCATCGTGATGCGCTGATCGCCGAGTGGAATCACGATCACGGCGATGGCGACCGCGCCTCAGATCACAGGCCCCCGTTGCCCACCACGGGCGAGGCGTTTATGCGCCTGGTCGAGGCCGGATGGGACGCCGAGGCGGCCCGCCGACCACACGGGCTTCACACCACCGTGGTGGTGCACGTCGACATTGAGCAGCGTGCCGCCGCACTGCATCTGGGTCCGCTGCTCACCGAAGCCGAACGCCACTACCTGACCTGCGATGCCACCTGTGAGGTCTGGTTCGAACGCAACGGCGAGGTCATCGGCTCCGGCCGAGCGACCCGTCAGATCAACCGGCGGCTCCGCCGCGCGCTCGAGCACCGTCACCCCACGTGCGCGGTTCCCGGCTGTGGTGCCACCCGCGGTCTGCACGCACACCACATCCGGCACTGGGAAGACGGCGGCCCCACCGAGTTGGTCAACCTGGTGTTGGTATGCCCCTATCACCACCGGCTGCACCACCGGGGCCTCATCAGCATCACCGGACCCGCAGACGATCTCCTTGTCACCGACAGCTCCGGCCGACCGCTCAGCGCAGGATCGCTCGCGCGTCCGCCCAAACTTCCCCCACCCGCTGTCCCACCGTGCCCCGGGCCCACCGGTGAGCGCGCCGACTGGTGGTGGTACGAACCCTTCCAGCCGCAGCCACCACCAACAAACAACTAGGTTGGTTAGGCATCGTATCGAAGCTGAAAAGGCTTGAGGCATAGAGAATTTCGTTTGCGCTATCCGCTGCTATCGGATTTTGTTAGTCAAGGCCGACAACCAGGCCTGCACCGCCGCCGACCCGATACCCAGGCCCTCATCAAGATCCCCGCTGACAAGCGCACTGATTTGACCCGAGTTGGGCTTAAGAACGAACCAGGCGACCCGGCCGGGCGTCGGTGAGCTCGCCGTCATCCACGACAACCTCGCCGGCGACCAGCGTGGCGGTATAGCCCTCGGATCGCTGTATCAATCGCCCGGTCGCGCTGGGCAGGTCGTTGACCTTCTCCGGGCGCAGCAAGGCCAGTCTCTGGTAGTCGATCACGTTGAGGTCGGCCCGCATCCCCTCGCGAATGATGCCGCGGTCGGTGAGCCCGTAGAGCTCAGCTCCATCGCCGGTCAGCCGGCGCACCGCGTATTCCAGCGGCAGCCGAGGTCCGCGGGTGCGGTCGCGGGTCCAGTAGGTCAGCAGGTAGGTGGTCATGCTGGCGTCGCAGACGATCGACGAATGCGCCCCGCCGTCGCCCAGTCCTTGCACCGTGAGCGGATCGCTCATCATGTCGTACAAGCCGTCATAGGAACCCTTGCCGTAGTTCAGCAATGGGAACAGCAGGAAGTCTCGTCCGTCGGCGCCGAGCATCAGGTCATAGACGACTTCCCACGGATCCCTGTTGTCGCGGCGGGCGATGGCGGCCACACTGTTGTCGGCGGTCGGCTCGTAGTCCAGCGTTCCGCCGAGCGGGAATAGTCGCTCGAATACATGTCTCGACATCCGGTCCAGCGCCGCCGCCGCCTTGTTGGCCGCGGGTGCCTGGGCGAGGATCTCCGCCCGCACCAGCGGCTGCCGCAATCGCGAGACCAGTTCGGGCAGCGGCAAATTCGCGATCCGCTGGTAGGCCTCGGCGTACTTGAACGGGTTGAGCCGGGATTGGTGACCGACCAGCGCGCTGAAACAACGGCTGCCTATCTGAGGGCGGATGTTCGCGCCCCTGGCATTGGCCTCGTGCACGGCCTTGAAGTGCGGCCGCCAGGCATCGGGCTCGAATGTGGTTTGCATGATCAAGAAGGTCAGCGGGACGGGCGCCGATCCACCCAGGCGCACAATCCATTTGAGCTCTCGGTCCATCGCGCCCTCGGGGTCCAGGCCCTCGACGCCGCCGACGCCGGCCGGCACGACCTCGAACACGCCTCGTCCGGCCTTCACCATGGTCGCGTAGAGCGCCTCTAGTTCTTCGTCGGCGGCGAAGGTGCCGGGTACCGGGTTGCCGTTGACGTCGCGGTGTCCCTGGGTACGGCCGGTGGAGAAACCGACCGCTCCGGCGTCCAGAGCGGCCGCCACGATGTTTGTCATCGCCTCGAGGTCGTCGGCCGTTGCGTCGTCGAGCGCCCGGTCGCCCATCACGTAGGCCCGAACGGCGGCGTGGGGCACCTGTGCGCCGATGTCGAGGGCGTGCGGGGCGCGCTCGAGCGCGTCGAGATACTCCGGAAAGGACTCCCAATCCCATTGGATCCCTTCGTAGAGGGCGGTTCCGGGGATGTCCTCGACGCCCTCCATGAGCTCGACGAGCCGCTGCCGATCGTCGGGGCCGACGGGCGCGAAGCCGACACCGCAGTTACCCAGGATCGCGGTGGTGACCCCGTGCCAGCAGGACGGCGTCAGGTGCGGATCCCACGTGGCCTGCCCGTCGTAGTGGGTGTGGATGTCGACGAAGCCGGGCGTCACCAGCAGGCCGTCGGCGTCCATGGTCCGGCGCGCCGGACCGGTCAGCTTCCCGACCCCGACGATGCGGCCATCCTCGACCGCGACGTCTGCCGTGTAGGCCGGCGCGCCCGTGCCGTCGACCACCGTTCCGGCACGGATCACCAGATCATGCATGTGACTGATTGAAGCCTGTTGGCCGGGAATAGTCGATGGGGCCGTCCGGACGGTATACCGTCACTGGCCATGCCGACCCAGATCGTCGTTGCCGGGGCGGTCATCTCTGGCTCCACGCTCTTGGTGGCACAACGGGCGCGCCCGCCGGAGTTGGCCGGCCGCTGGGAACTCCCGGGCGGCAAGGTCGCGCCCGGCGAAACCGAGCCCGACGCGCTGGCCCGCGAACTGGCCGAAGAGCTGGGCCTTGAGGTCGGCGATGTCGCAGTGGGCGACCGGCTGGGCGACGATGTTCGGCTCAACGACACGTCGACGTTGCGCGCCTATCGGGTGCGTCTGCTGCGAGGCGAGCCGCACCCGCACGACCACCGGGCGCTGCGCTGGGTGACGGCGGCCGAGCTGCACGACATTGACTGGGTGCCGGCCGATCGGGCCTGGCTTTCGGAGCTAGCTGAAGCGCTTTGACGGCTTCGGGTGGCACTGTTGTCAGCGCGGCGCCGTTGACCTACCGTTTTTACGTTGCAGTGTGGTCGTCAAGCGTGATGATCCGGGTGATTAACCGATGTCGCGACTGAAGTCCTGGTGGAGCCAGTCTGACCAGTTCGACTGGGTGACTGCGTTTCTGCGCCAGCGCGGCCTGATCCGATCGGCCCAGGTTATCCTGGCGATCGTCTCCGCGTCCGCCGCGTGGGTGCCGCTCACCAGCCTGGCCACGCAGCGCCAGCCCGGCGCAACAAGCGCGATCATCGCTGTACTGATCGTCGCGTTCGCCCTCGGTTCGATCTACTTCTGGCTGACACATTGGCCGACCCGCCGACAGTCACGCGTGCTCGCGGTAACAGGCATGTTGGCCACCGGCGGCTGGAGCCTTGTCCAGCCCAGTCCGGTCTTTGCTGCGCTGATTTGCTCCGCGCTGGCCGTCACCGGCGGCTACATCGCGCTGTTTCACAGCCCGCGAATGTTGCTGCTCAATAGCCTGGTCGTTGTCGTGACCGCGACCGCCGCGGTGCTGCGGTTGGTCGACGAAACCGATTTCGCCACTGCCGCCGCGGCGTTCTGGCTGATCTGGTATCCCAACTTTTCGGTGCCGCTGATTATCTGGGGCGTGTCGCAAGCAATGGGAACCTATGTGGAGCGCGCCCAGCAGGATCCGCTCACCGGTTTGTTGAATCGGCGGGCCTTCACCGAAGCGGTCGCTGGCCGCCTGGTCGATCACAATGCGGCGCACACCCACCTCGCAGTGATGATGCTTGATCTGGACGATTTCAAGCGCATCAACGACACCCGCGGTCATTCGGCCGGCGATCGCCTCTTGCAAGTGGTGGCTGGGCTGCTGCGCGACCACAGCCCGCCCCACGCGATTGTTTGCCGTGCCGGCGGCGAGGAATTCGTCACTGCGCTGACTTGCACCATCGACGAGGTGGCTCCCCTGGCCTCACGGATCTGCGGTGCGGTCGCCAGGCATCCGTCCGGCATAACGGCCAGCGTCGGCACCGCTAGCGCCGAACTGAACCTGCTGTGCACAGCCGATGGGGGCCATCCCATCGAAGAGCTCATTGCCGTCGCCGACAGCGCGATGTATGCAGCCAAACGCCGCGGCGGCAACCAGGCCTACCAGAGCACTGGCTCTTAGGCGGCAGACTCGAGGCGGATGAGCTGCTCGGGTTCGCTTCAGTTCGCCTTTGACAGGCCCTCGCTGCCACAATCACCGACGTGCCATTCCGCAATGTCGCCATCGTCGCACACGTCGACCACGGCAAGACCACGCTGGTCGACGCGATGCTGCGGCAGTCCGGAGCGCTGCACGAACGCGGTGACCTGCAGGATCGCGTGATGGACAGCGGCGACCTGGAGCGGGAAAAGGGCATCACCATCCTGGCCAAGAACACCGCCGTGCACCGCCATGACCCGGACGGGACGGTGACTGTGATCAACGTCATCGACACCCCCGGGCACGCCGACTTCGGCGGTGAGGTGGAGCGCGGGCTGTCGATGGTGGACGGGGTGCTGCTGCTGGTCGACGCGTCCGAGGGTCCGCTGCCGCAGACCCGGTTTGTGTTGCGCAAGGCGCTGGCCGCGCACCTTCCGGTGATTCTCGTCGTCAACAAGACGGACCGGCCCGACGCCCGCATCGCCGAGGTCGTCGAAGCCAGCCACGACCTGCTGCTCGACGTCGCGTCCGACCTCGACGACGAAGCCGCCGAAGCCGCCGAGCACGCGCTGGGCCTGCCGACGCTGTACGCATCCGGACGGGCGGGCATCGCGAGTACCACCCAGCCGCAGGACGGGCAGGCCCCGGACGGCACCAACCTGGACCCGCTGTTCGAGGTCCTGGAAAAGCACGTGCCGCCCCCCAAAGGGGACCCGGACGCGCCGCTGCAGGCTCTGGTTGCCAACCTCGACGCTTCGGCGTTCCTGGGACGGCTGGCGCTGATCCGCATCTACAACGGACGTATCCGCAAGGGTCAGCAGGTCGCGTGGATGCGCGAGGTCGACGGGCTGCCCGTCATCAGCAGCGCCAAGATCACCGAACTGCTCGCGACCGAGGGCGTCGAGCGCAGCGCCACCGACGAGGCGATCGCCGGCGACATCGTGGCGGTGGCCGGGCTGCCCGAGATCATGATCGGCGACACGCTGGCCGATCCCGATCACGCCCATGCGCTGCCGCGCATCACGGTCGACGAGCCGGCGATCTCGGTCACCATCGGCACCAACACGTCGCCGCTGGCGGGCAAGGTGTCCGGGCACAAGCTGACCGCGCGCATGGTCCGCAGCCGGCTCGACGCCGAGCTGGTCGGCAACGTCTCGATCCGGGTGGTGGACATCGGCCGGCCGGATGCGTGGGAGGTGCAAGGCCGCGGCGAGCTCGCACTGGCGGTGCTGGTCGAACAGATGCGCCGGGAGGGTTTCGAGCTCACGGTCGGCAAGCCGCAGGTGGTCACCAGGACGATCGACGGCAAGCTGCACGAGCCGTTCGAGGCGATGACGATCGACTGCCCCGAGGAGTTCGTGGGCACGATCACCCAGCTGATGGCCGCGCGCAAGGGCCGCATGGAGGAGATGAAAAACCATGCGGCGGGCTGGGTTCGGATGGACTTCATCGTGCCCAGCCGCGGCCTGATCGGCTTTCGTACCGACTTCCTCACGCTCACTCGCGGCACCGGCATCGCCAACGCCGTGTTCGACGGCTACCGCCCGTGGGCCGGCGAGATCCGCGCCCGGCACACGGGGTCGCTGGTCTCCGACCGGACCGGCACGATCACCCCGTTCGCGCTCATCCAACTCGCCGACCGCGGCCAATTCTTCGTGGACCCCGGCCAGGACACCTACGCGGGCATGGTCGTCGGGATCAACCCGCGTCCGGAGGACCTCGACATCAATGTCACCCGCGAGAAGAAGTTGACCAACATGCGGTCGTCGACCGCCGATGTCATCGAGACGCTGGCCAAGCCGCTCGAGCTCGACCTGGAGCGGGCGATGGAGTTCTGTGCGGCCGACGAGTGCGTGGAAGTGACCCCGGAGTTCGTGCGAGTCCGCAAGGTCGAGTTGGACGCCAACTTACGGGCCCGCAGCCGTGCGCGGGCGAAGGCCCGGGGTTAGCGGTTGGTGACCCGCGTGGTTGGCCGGGTTGCCGGGCGAGTGCTCGATACCCTGATGAGCGTGCCGCAGGGAGCCCGCCGCGTTTTCATGACGGTCGGCGTGCTGATCTCGTTGGCCGGGTTGGCGTTGGCGGCGTGTACGGTCAACCCGCCGCCGGCACCGCAGAGCACCGATACGCCGCACAACTCACCGCCGCCACCGCAGCGAGTCACCCAGATCATCATGGGCATCGACTCGATCGGTGCCGGGTTCAATCCGCATCTGCTGTCGGATCTGTCGCCGGTGAACGCGGCGATCAGCGCGCTGGTGTTGCCGAGCGCGTTTCGGCCGGTGCCCGATCCCGGTTCGCCGACTGGCTCGCGCTGGGAAATGGACCCCACCCTGCTGGTGTCGGCCGACGTGACCAACCAGAACCCGTTCACGGTGACCTACAAGATCCGCCCCGAGGCGCAGTGGACCGACAACGCCCCGATCGGCGCCGACGACTTCTGGTACCTGTGGCGGCAGATGGCCAGCCAGCCCGGGGTGGTCGACCCGGCCGGATACGACCTGATCACCGGCGTGCAGTCGCTCGAAGGAGGCAAGCAGGCCGTCGTCACCTTCGCGCAGCCCTATCCGGCGTGGAAGGAGCTGTTCAACAACCTCCTGCCGGCGCACATCGTCAAGGACGTGCCGGGCGGTTTCGCGGCCGGGCTGGCCCGGGCGCTGCCGGTCACCGGCGGGCAGTTTCGGGTGGAGAACATCGACCCGCAGCGCGACGAACTCCTGATCACCCGCAACGACCGCTACTGGGGGCCGCCCGCCAAACCCGCCATGATCCTGTTCCGCCGCGCCGGAGCGCCGGCCGCGCTGGCCGATTCGGTGCGCAACGGCGACACCCAGGTGGCCCAGGTGCACGGCGGGTCGACGTCGTTTGCGCAGCTGTCGGCGATCCCCGACGTGCGGACCGCGCGGATCGTGACACCACGGGTCATGCAGCTCACCCTGCGCGCCAGCGAACCCAAACTGGCCGATGCGCAGGTCCGCAAGGCAATTTTGGGACTGCTCGACGTCGACCTGCTCGCCGCGGTGGGCGCCGGCAGCGACAACACCGTCACGCTGGACCAGGCCCAGATCCGATCGCCGAGCGACCCCGGCTATGAGCCGACCGCGCCGCCCGCCATCACCACGGCGGCGGCGCTGGGGTTGTTCACGGCCGCCGGTTTCCAGGTCGACAGCAGCACGTCTGCGTCACCGGCGTCACCGGCGCCGCCGGCGACGAATTCGCCGACCGCACCGGTGAGCACCGGACCGCCGGAAGTCATCCGCGGCCGGATCAGCAAGGACGGCAAGCAGCTGTCCCTGGTCATCGGGGTGGCGTTGAACGACCCGACGTCGGTGGCCGTGGCCCAGACGGCCGCCGACCAGTTGCGCAACGTCGGGATCGCGGCGACGGTGTCAGCGCTGGACCCGGTGACCCTGTATCGCGACGCGTTGAACAACCACCAGGTGGACGCCATCGTGGGCTGGCATCAGGCCGGCGGGAACCTGGCGACACTGCTGGCCTCGCGCTACGGCTGCCCCGCGCTGCAGACGACCGCCGTCCCCAACGCGCCGACACCCGTCGCGGCCTCGACTACCCAGCCGCCCGCCGCGCCCCCGACAACCCAGCCGCAGCCGACGCCGAGCCAGTCCAGCCGCCCGCCCGAGCCCGGTGCGCTGGTGCAAGCGCCGTCGAACCTCACCGGAATCTGCGATCGCAGCATCCAGTCGAACATCGATGCCGCCCTCAACGGCACCAAGAACATCAGCGAAGTGATCACCGCGGTCGAACCGCGACTGTGGAACATGTCGACCGTGTTGCCGATCCTGCAGGACACCACGATCGTCGCCGCCGGCCCGAGCGTGCAGAACGTCAGCCTAACGGGCGCGGTGCCGGTCGGCATCGTCGGCGACGCCGGCCAATGGATCAAGACCGGACCGTAAGCGCTACCTAGTTCCCTTGTACCGCAGATCTTTTGGGCGGAATAACGGTGTCGACGATGAGCGCGAGGTCGCGTCGGTTCGGTGGTTCTCCGTTGAGCAGAAAGTGATGATTGATCAGCGCGGGTCCGATCCGCCCGGTTAGCGGGGTGATCGTGGCCGGGTCGATGTCGCCGGCTGCGACGGCGGCTTGCAGGATCGAGTCGACGATTTTCACCCGCGGCACCACCACCGCGTCGGCGAAGATGGCACGCATCTCGGGCTCGTGCAGAAGTTGCTGGATGATCTCCAGGCTGGGGAAGGCGGTCTTGCCGGCCAGCATGTCGCGGTGGGAGGTGAACATCGCCAGCAGGTTGTCTCTGGCCGACCGGCCCGGGCGCGGCTCGGGCACCGGCGGCAGCGCGAAGACCAACGCCGCGTGTACCAACTCGCACTTGCTGGCCCAGCGCCGGTACAACGCCGCCTTGCCGGTGCGGGCGCGTGCCGCGATCCCTTCCATGGTCAGCCCGCCGTACCCGACCTCGGCCAGTTCGGCCAGCGTGGCCTCGTACAGCGCATGTTCGAGCACTTCACCTCGCCGACGGCTACGGATGGTGTGCGTGCGAACTTGGCTGGGCTGCGCCATCCGTCGATAGTAGCCGCTGGCGTTCCTATTGCGGAGACCGGATAGCAGGTAGGGTGCGAATATGGCCGAGACGCCGCGGCTGCTGTTTGTGCACGCGCATCCTGACGACGAGAGTCTCAACAACGGCGCCACCATCGCGCACTACATCGCCCTCGGGGCGCAGGTCCGCGTCGTCACTTGCACGCTCGGCGAGGAGGGCGAGGTCATCGGCGAGCGGTGGGCCGAGCTCGCGGTCGATCGCGCGGACCAACTCGGCGGCTACCGAGTCGGCGAGCTCACCCAGGCGTTGCGCGCGCTGGGCGTCAGCGAACCCATCTATCTCGGTGGCGCGGGCCGGTGGCGCGACTCGGGTATGCAGGGCACTCCGCCGCGGGGTGGACGGCGGTTCGTCGACGCCGATGAGCGGGAGGCCGTCGGCGCCCTCGTCGCGATCATTCGTGAGCAGCGCCCGCATGTCGTCGTCACCTACGACCCCAAGGGCGGCTACGGCCATCCCGACCATGTGCACGCCTACGCCGTCACAACCGCCGCGGTGGCCGCTGCTGGTTCTGCCGGCGACTATCCGGGCGAGCCATGGACCGTGCCGAAGTTCTACTGGACGGTCTTGGCCAGAAGCGCGCTCAAGACCGCTCGCGACGAAGTGGATCGTGATGATTTGCTGCCCGAGTGGTGGGTCCCGCCGTTAGAAGAGGTCCCGTTCGGATATCCCGACGAGGACATCGACGCCGTGGTCGAGGGCGGCCCGGATTCGCACGCCGCCAAGGTGGCGGCGCTCGCCGCCCACGCCACTCAAGTCATTGTCGGCCCGACGGGCCGGGTGTGCGCCCTGTCGAACAACATGGCGATGCCGATCCTCGGCCACGAGCACTATGTCCTTGCCGTCGGTTCCCCGGGAGAACGCGACGAGCGCGGCTGGGAAACGGATCTGCTCGCGGGACTAGGTTTCGATGGGGCCGCCACGCGGTAGGCTGCCAAACAGGCAGCCTACGGAAGGACCCGGAAGGAATTCGCATGGACCCCGACCTGGACCCTAACCTGCAGCACTGGCAGGACCGGCTCGACAGCCTGCAGTGGGTCATCGGCTCGATACTTTCCAACATCGACAGCGTCCCGACCTGACCGAAACCACCTCGCGCCCGGCGTTGGTTGAAGATGGCGGCGCGTCAGATCCAGCTATTCGCGTCGTTGTGTTGGCGCTCTTGGCCGTCGACGGGATCCTGTCCGCATTAGCCGGGACTCTGCTGCTGCCCGCCTATATCGGCTCCGTGCCCTTTCCCATCAGCGGGCTGATCAGTGGATTGGTCAACGCGGCCCTGGTCTGGGCCGCCGGGCGTTGGACCAGTTCGTCGCGGGTCGCCGCGCTGCCGTTGTGGACGTGGCTGATCACGGTCGGGGTACTGTCCACGGGCGGTCCCGCCGACGCCGTCATCCTGGGGGGCCGCTGGCCGATCGAATACTCAGTTCTGTGGCTGTTCCTGTCCGGGGTGGGGCCGCCGGCCTGGGTGCTGTTGCGGCGCTCACGCTAGCGCCGACGGCTGGTCACAGCCACGGCGGAAGCGGTGGGAGCGGCGGTAAGAAGCTGAGGAACCAGTTGATCTCGGTGTGAATGAAGTAGTTGATCGAGGCCGTCGTGGCCGCAAAGAAGTTGCTCACCCCTTGGCTGAAGGTGATCAATCCGGCTAGCCAGTCGAGGATGTTGAACAGCCCGCTCTGCACCATGGGCTCGAACAGGTTGTACAAGAAGTTGATCTGGGGCGCCAGGATGCCGACATACGGCACCCAACCGACGGCGTACGCGAGAAGTTCGAAGCCGTACTGCACGTAGGGCTCGATGTTGAGGTAGGCGGTCTCGATGCGGTTGGCGAGCGACACAGGTATGAGTGCCGCCGATTTCGCGGCAGCGTTGGTCATGCTCGACAGCAGGCTGGGCAGCGTGCCGGTGCCGACGACGGCAGCCGCCCCACCGGTGGGTGCTAGCTGCAGGGCGCTCCGGACGCCGCTGATCAGCCCGGCACCACCGGTGCCCGGCAAGCCGCCCACGGCGCTGGACAAGACTGCGCCGGCCTTGATGGGCTGCCCCAGCACCGCCTTGGCGGGCGCTTTCACCGCGTTCAGCAGGGTCTGGACGGCGCTGGCTTCGGCTGTCGCATAGGCGTTGGCGCTGGCGCTCAGGGACTGCACAAACTGCTCGTGGAACGCGGCGACCTGCGCGCTCAGTCGCTGAAACCCCTGCCCGTGCGCCGAGAACAGCGAGGCGATCTCCGTCGATACCTCGTCGGCAGCGGCAGGCAGCAGCCCGGTCGTCGGGTCGGCGGCCGTCGCATTTGCTGTTTTGATCGTCGAACCAAGGCCGGCCAGGTCCGAAGCGGCGTCAGCCAGCAGCTGCGGTGCCGCGACTAATAAGGACATCCCGCACCTCCACCGGTGATCGATAGCCCTGGACCGCATCGTATCGCGATCCCCGATGGTTATCGGTGAAGTCGGCCAAAATGTTAGCCGGGCGCTTTCATGGCCATTTTGGGGGCGGCGCCGACACCGGGATGGTCGGGCGCGTGCTGGCCAAAGCCTGCCGCTACTGTTGGGACGCGCGGATGAAATTCGACTGTCGGGAAGTTACACCAACGTGCCACTGACACCGGGGTCCCCGGGCAAGGAGCCCACCGCTTTGCCTAGCCCTGTCTTTCCGGCTGCCGCGTCCTCCACGGTCAGCGCGTCGGCGTTGCGGCGGGTGTTGCGGCGGGCCCGCGACGGCGTCGCGCTGAACATCGACGAGGCGGCGGTCGCGATGACCGCGCGTGGCGAGGACCTGGCCGACCTGTGCGCGAGCGCGGCGCGGGTCCGTGACGCGGGTCTGCAGGCAGCGGGACGCCGCGGCCCGCACGGCCAGTTGCCGATCAGCTATTCGCGCAAGGTGTTCATCCCGGTCACCCATCTGTGCCGCGACAACTGCCATTACTGCACCTTCGTCACCGTCCCCGGCAAGCTGCGGGCCCAAGGGGCCGGCATGTATCTGGAACCCGACGAAATCCTCGAGATCGCCCGTCGCGGCGGCGAACTTGGTTGTAAGGAAGCGTTGTTCACCCTCGGCGACCGGCCCGAAGATCGCTGGCCCGAGGCGCGCGACTGGCTCGCCGAACGCGGCTACGACTCCACCCTTTCCTATGTGCGGGCGATGGCGATTCGGGTGCTGGAGGAAACCGGGCTGTTGCCGCATCTGAACCCCGGCGTGATGAGCTGGTCGGAGATGTCGCGGCTCAAACCGGTGGCGCCCTCGATGGGCATGATGTTGGAGACGACGTCGCGGCGGCTGTTCGAAACGAAAGGCCTGGCCCATTACGGCAGTCCGGACAAAGACCCGGCGGTCCGGCTGCGCACGTTGACCGATGCCGGAAGGCTGTCCATTCCGTTCACCACCGGCCTGCTGGTCGGCATCGGCGAGACGCTGCGCGAACGCGCCGAAACATTGCACGCGATTCGCAAGTCGCACAAGGAGTTCGGGCACGTTCAGGAAGTGATCGTGCAGAATTTCCGGGCCAAGGAACACACCGTCATGGCCGCGGTGCCCGATGCGGGCATCGAAGAGTACCTGGCGACGGTGGCGGTGGCGCGGTTGGTGCTCGGGCCCGGGATGCGCATTCAGGCGCCGCCGAACCTGGTGTCGCGCGACGAGTGCCTGGCGCTGGTCGGCGCCGGTGTCGACGACTGGGGCGGGGTGTCACCGCTCACGCCCGACCATGTCAACCCGGAACGGCCCTGGCCCGCGTTGGAGGAGTTGGCCGCCGTGACCGCGCAAGCCGGATACGAGCTGGTGCAGCGGTTGACCGCGCAGCCCAAGTACGTGCAGGCGGGCGCGGCGTGGATCGATCCGCGGGTGCGCGGACACGTTGTGGCGCTGGCCGATCCGGCGACCGGTCTGGCACGCGACGTCAAACCGGTTGGGCTGCCCTGGCAGGAGCCCGACGACGTGGAGTCCTCCGGTCGGGTGGACCTGCACGCGTCCATCGATACCGAAGGCCGCATCACCGAAGCCCGCAGCGATCTCGACAGTGCGTTCGGCGATTGGGAATCGATCCGGGCGCACGTGCACGAACTGGCCGTCAAGGACGTCAAGGCTCCGCAGCGCATCGACACCGATGTGCTTGCCGCGCTGCGGTCGGCCGAACGCGATCCCGCGCGCTGCACCGACGACGAGTACTTGGCGTTGGCGACCGCTGATGGTCCCGCGCTGGAAGCGGTTGCCGCACTGGCTGATTCGCTGCGCCGTGACGCGGTCGGCGACGACGTGACCTACGTGGTGAACCGCAACATCAACTTCACCAATATCTGTTACACGGGCTGCCGGTTCTGTGCGTTCGCGCAGCGTAAGGGTGACGCCGACGCGTACTCGCTGTCCGCCTTAGAGGTCGCCGAGCGCGCGTGGGAGGCGCACGTCGAAGGTGCCACCGAAGTGTGCATGCAGGGCGGCATCGACCCCGAGCTGCCGGTGACCGGCTATGCCGATTTGGTGCGCGCCGTCAAGGCCCGGGTGCCGTCGATGCACGTGCATGCGTTCTCCCCGATGGAGATCGCCAACGGTGTGACCAAGAGCGGCTTGAGCATTCGCGAGTGGCTGATCGGCCTGCGGGAGGCCGGGCTGGACACCATCCCCGGCACCGCGGCCGAGATTCTGGACGACGAAGTGCGCTGGGTGCTGACCAAGGGCAAGTTGCCGACGTCAATGTGGATCGAGATAGTGACCACCGCCCACGAGGTGGGCCTGCGCTCGTCGTCGACGATGATGTACGGCCACGTCGACAGTCCCCGGCATTGGGTGGCCCACCTCAACGTGCTGCGTGACATCCAGGACCGGACGGGCGGTTTCACCGAGTTCGTGCCGTTGCCGTTCGTGCACCAGAGTTCGCCGCTGTATCTGGCCGGCGCGGCGCGCCCAGGACCCAGTCATCGTGACAACCGGGCGGTGCATGCCCTGGCGCGAATCATGCTGCACGACCGCATCTCTCACATCCAGACCAGCTGGGTCAAGCTCGGCATTGCGCGCACCCAAGTGATGCTCAACGGCGGCGCCAACGACCTGGGCGGCACGCTGATGGAGGAGACCATCTCGCGGATGGCCGGTTCCGAACACGGGTCGGCCAAAACCGTCGCGGAGCTGGTCTCGATCGCCGAGGGCATCGGCCGGCCGGCACGCCAACGCACCACCACCTACGCTCCGCTGGCGGCGTAGTGTCGGTGGCGTCGGGTATACCCGAGGCCGTGAAGCGACAAATAGACAACGATCGATTCCCGGAGTGGGAGCCGTTCGCAGATGCGGTGCAGCAACGACGACCCGATGCCGGGACTTGGTGTGAAGCGTGGACGGTGCGCGACTCGGATCTTTCAGGTGGCCCATCAAGCCGGAAACGCCGAGGAACTGGCCCGGGTGTTGCGCGCGCACCTGGAAGGTGAGCCCGTCGCCACGCGCGGTTTCGAGGAACGGGAGGGCCCGCTGCGCGCCCTGAACGACGCGGACCTTTGGGATGCGCTGCACGACCGGATGGCCGCTCTGAACGAGGTCGCGGCCGCCGCCGACGAACTCCCCGCCGATACCGACGTGGCCTGGACCGGCCGCACCATGAAGGCACCCTGGTTCGCCGAGCACATGCGCGAAGAACTCGTTCTGCACGGCTGGGACATCACCGGTGATGGCTGCAATATCCAAGCCGCCTTGCAGGCGGCGCTGAGCGAGCCCTGGATGACGACGCACAGCGTCTTCGCGGTGGGGCGTCCGTTGCTTGCGAAAGGCGCCAAAGGGCTTTCGCCGGGCGAGCGAATCGAGGCCCGGCTACGGGTAGCGGGCACAGACGACGTCTTCGTCAGTGCGGGCGCCGATCACACCACCGTGGCGCTTGCCGACCCCGAGGGTCCGGCGACGTTGGAAACCGATGCCGCAGCCCGAGTGTTGCTGCTATGGGGCCGCCGACCAGCCGACCCGGCACGCATCTGCAGCCGCGTAGGGCCCGAAACCCTGGGCCGGGTGCGCAGACTGCTCAGCGGTTACTGAGCCGAATCAGTAGTTGTTGCAGACGGAGGCGACCTGCTCGACAAGTCCAACGTATTGCTGAGCTTGCGGGTAGGCCTGCATCTGCTGGGCCATCTGCGCGCGCTTCGGCGGCGGAGCCGCCAGGAACTGGCGCAAGTAGCCACTGCGCCATCGGCGATTGTTGGAACTGCGCGGCAGCTCCCGGATCGGTCGCGTTCAGCGCCGCCATTACCTGCCCGTAGTTGCAGGTGGTGTTGATGACCCCATCCATGGGATCCGCGGACGCGACCCCCGCTCCGGCGGTCAACGCCAATGTCAGACCGCCAACCGCGGCGGCCAGTCTCGTCAACGACAGCCTCACCATGTGTGGACACCTTCCCCAAATATTGCACCGCCCACAAAGGCGGCGACGACAATTTCTCAGCGGTTGTCGTCTGCGATCGAGGCTACCAGGCCCGCAGACTTCTCCCTGCGCAACGCTTATCGCAGCCCAGGCCGGGAACGTAACTGTGTGCAGGTCAGCGCCTGTGTGTCGCTGGTCACGTTCGGTGAAACGAAGGACGGCGTGGCCGCAGTTTCGGCACCCTGGATCCCACAAGCGTGGCAGGTGGTTGACGTGTATGTGCAACGTCTAGTATCAGTAACCAAACGCTTTCGCCTACCGGCGCCGACGGCGCCGAGGGCGAGGCAGACAGCCAGCCCACGATTAGCACACGAAGGAACGTTGAGGAGACGTCTGTGACGTACACGATCGCGGAACCCTGCGTCGACATCAAGGACAAGGCATGCATAGAGGAGTGCCCGGTCGACTGCATTTACGAGGGCGCTCGGATGCTGTACATCCACCCCGACGAATGCGTCGACTGCGGCGCCTGTGAACCGGTCTGCCCTGTCGAGGCGATCTACTACGAAGACGATGTGCCCGAGCAGTGGAGCCAGTACACGCAGATCAACGCCGACTTCTTCGTCGAGCTGGGATCGCCGGGCGGCGCGGCCAAGGTCGGAATGACCGAGAACGACCCGCAGGTGGTCAAGGACCTGCCGCCCCAGGGCGAAGGCGACTGAGCGAGCTGGTGCCGGACGTGGCCCGGACGGGCCGGCCCGCCGTTTCGGCGTCCTTGCCGGTGTTCCCCTGGGACACCCTGGCCGACGCGAAGGCCCTGGCCGAGGCCCATCCGGACGGCATCGTCGACCTGTCCGTCGGCACGCCGGTCGACCCGGTCGCGCCGCTGATCCAAGAGGCACTGGCCGCCGCGGCCTCCGCGCCGGGATACCCCGCGACCGCCGGCACCGCGCGGCTGCGCGAGTCCGCGGTGGCCGCACTGGCCCGCCGCTACGGCATCACCGGGCTGACCGAGGCGGCGGTCTTGCCGGTGATCGGCACCAAGGAACTGATCGCCTGGCTGCCGACGCTGCTGGGCCTGGGCGCCGACGATGTGGTGGTGGTGCCCGAACTGGCCTATCCGACGTACGACGTCGGCGCCCGGCTCGCCGGAGCGCAGGTGCTGCGCGCCGATTCGCTGACCCAGCTGGGCCCGCAATCCCCGGCGCTGATTCTACCTGAACTCCCCGAGCAACCCGACCGGGCGGGTGCTGGGCGTCGACCACCTGCGCAAGGTCGTCGGGTGGGCGCGCGAGCGCGGCGTCATGGTGGCTTCCGACGAGTGCTACCTGGGACTGAGTTGGGACGCCGCGCCGTTCTCGGTGCTGCATCCGTCGGTCTGCGGGGGCGACCACACCGGGCTGCTGGCGGTGCATTCGCTGTCGAAGACCTCGTCGCTGGCCGGCTACCGGGCCGGCTTCGTCGTGGGAGATCCAGGCGTGGTCGCCGAGCTGCTGGCGGTGCGCAAACACGCCGGGATGATCGTGCCCACGCCGATACAGGCCGCCATGGTCGCCGCGCTGGACGACGACGCCCACGAGCAGCAGCAGCGGCAGCGGTACGCGCGGCGGCGCGCCGCCCTGTTGCCGGCCTTGCGCTCAGCGGGTTTCGCGGTTGACCACTCCGAAGGGGGTCTCTATTTATGGGCCACCCGCGGCGAGCCATGCCAGGACAGCGTCGCCTGGTTGGCTGCGCGCGGCATTCTGGTGGCGCCCGGCGATTTCTACGGCCCGCGTGGCGCACAACATGTCCGAGTGGCGCTGACCGCCACCGACGAGCGCATCGCCGCCGCGGTGCACCGGCTACCTAGCCGGCCCTGACCGCGGAACCGGCCCCTGGCCTGTCACGGGCCAGGTGAACCGGCAGAATGCATCGAGGCATTCCCAAGTGCGTCCAAACGCTCAACCTCGGGTAAGGAATGTGGTCGTGACAACTTCGGCGGGTAATTCGGCTGGCACTCGGCCAGCAGGCTTCAGATCCCGGCGACGATCGGGGACATCGCCAAGCGCGTTTTTCTGGGAAAGCCGCTGATCACCGAGGAATCTGAGCTCCGAGAAATTATCGAATTCTGTTGCGCTGGGGGCGCTTTCGCCGGACGCGATCTCGTCGACCGCCTACGGCTCCGAGCAGATCCTGATCGAACTGCTGCCGCATGCCGGGCTGGCGGCGTTCGCGTTGTTGCTTCCGATCACGGGCGTCATCTTGCTGATTCTGGTGCTGGTGGCCGCGTCGTATCGGCAGGTCGTCATGACCTACACCCGAGCGGGCGGGTCCTACATCGTCGCCCGGGAGAATTTCGGACCCCGGGTGGCGCAGATCGCCGCCGCGGCACTGTTGATCGACTACGTGGTCACGGTGGCGGTGCAGGCGGCCGCGGGCACGGTCGCGGTGGTGTCGGCGATCCCGGCGTTGGGTCGCCTACAGCCTGACGATCACGGTCGGCGTGGTGCTCTTCATCTGCTACGCGAACCTGCGCGGATTACGGGAAGCCGGCTGGCAATTCGCGGTGCCGACCTACTTCTTCATCATCATGATCGGCCTGACGATCGTGGTCGGTGTCATCCGCGAAATATTCGGGGACTACCGGTATACGACCCGGCGCACATCGCCGGAGCGGTGCCGGTCCAGCAGGGCAACGGACTGGTGATGGGCGCGACGATCCTGGTGCTGCTGCGTGCGTTCGCCAACGGCGGTTCGTCGCTGACGGGAGTCGAGGCGATCTCCAATACGGTCGACGTTTTCCGAAAGCCGCAGGGCCGCAACGCGCGTCGGGTGCTCACCGCCATGGCCTGCATTCTCGGGTTCTTGCTGGCCGGTGTCGCCTATCTGGCCCATGTCACTCACGCCACCCCGTACGTCGCTGGATATCCGTCGGTGCTGTCGGAGGTTGGCCGGGCGGTCTTCGGTCACGGGGTGATCGGCAACGTCCTCTACGTCCTCGTCCAGGCGTCGACCGCTGCCATCTTGTTCACCGGCGCGAATACCAGTTTCAACGGTTTCCCCGCGCTGGCCAGCTTCGTCGCCGAAGACCGCTTCCTGCCGCGACAGTTGATGAAACGCGGCTACCGTCTGGTGTTCTCCAACGGCATCATCGCGCTGACCGCGCTGTCGGTGGCGTTGCTAGTCGCTGACCGGCGGCTCGGTCAACGCGCTGGTCCCGTTTTATGCGATCGGCGTGTTCACCGGATTCTCGATGGCCGGTTACGGGATGACCAAACACCATCTGACTCATCGAGAACCCGGTTGGCGACACCGGCTGGCGATCAACCTGTCCGCGGGGATCCTGTCGACGGTCGTGGTCGGCATCTTCGCGGTGGCGAAGTTCACCGAGGGCGCGTGGCTGGTGGTCGTCGTCTTCCCGGTGCTGGTGTTCGTGCTGATCCGGCTCAACAAGGAATATCGCGCCGAGGCCGCCATTCTCGAGATGTTCCGCACCGACCGCCCCGAGTTGGTGAAGTACGCGCGGCACAAGGTATTTGTCTTGGTGAACTCGGTTGACCTCGCGGTGATCGAGGCACTGCGGTACGGCAAGGGATTGCGGGCCGACGACCTGACCGCGGTGCACTTCATGGTCGACGCGGCCCATGCCGCGCAGTTGCGCAAGCGGTGGGATCACTTCGGACTGGACACTCCGCTGCGCGTGGTGGACTGCCCGGATCGGCGGATCAACCGGGCCGCGCAGCTGCTGGTCGTCAAGGCGCGCGACGAACAGCCGCATACCAACGTGACGGTGCTGTTGCCACGTCGGACGTATGCGCCGCTGCTGGGGCGATTGCTGCACGACCGCACGCGCGGACAAGATCGCCCAGGCCATCAGCCTGATCCCGGACGCCGCGGCGACGATCGTGCCCTACGACGTGGAGTCGCGGATCAAGGAGGCCTATCCCGACGTTTTCGAGCATCGGGTCGCGCGCGAACTCGACAAGGTCGAAGCGTGGGTGTCAAAAGATGATGATCAGGAAGTCGAGTCCTACGAGCACCCGGTGCGGTCGCCGTCGGTGATCACGGTGGCGGGTCTGATCCCCGGGCAGCGCGCCACCTTCGAAGGGCGGGTCAACGAAGTCGAGGACATCAGCAAGGGCAGGCGAACCCTGCGAGAGGTCGTCGTCGGCGACAACAGCGGCGAGATCACTGTCACGTTCCGCCCCGGGCATGGCGGCGCCGACATCCAGCCCGGCCAGCTGTTGCGGATCACCGGCAAGCCCCGTCAGAGCGGCAACCGGCCCATGTGGATGACCGACCCGGCATACCACGTGGTCGAGGAGCCCCCGGGACAGCGAGACCGGCGAGGAGAGGAGATTGAGCACGTGAAGCGACTGGCAGCCGTGTTGGTGTCGGTATTGGGTTTCGCGTTCACCGCCAACGGCTATCGTCCGCTGACCAAGCACGGCTACGGCTCGCTGTACGCGTTCAGCTACGGCGTGTTCGCGTCGGAGCTTCCCATGCAGGTGCTGGGCGCCCAGCTGATCGCGCAGGCGGCGGTGTTGCGGCGGTTGCCGACGCGGATACGCCGATTCAGCCTGCTGATGTCGGCGTTGTCGTGGCTGGGGCTGCTGGGTCTGCGCCACATCGGGCGCAAGGCAAACGAGCCGCTGACCGCGGCGCTGGACGCCGGCCTGGGCACCGGCCGTCGCACCGAGTCGGGCGATCTGTGGAAGCGGCCCGCGCCCGGGGGCGCCACCGCGAAGAAACCCGGCGTGGTGCGCATGCTGCGGATCTACCGCGACTACGCGCACGACGGCGACATCAGTTACGGGGACTGCGGCTCGCGGAACCATCTCGACATCTGGCGACGGCCCGACCTCGAGCCGCGACGGACGGGCGCCGGTGCTGCTGCAGGTTCCCGGTGGCGCCTGGATGACCGGAAACAAACGCGGACAGGCACATCCGTTGATGAGCCATCTGGCCGAGCTGGGCTGGGTGTGCGTCGCGATCAACTACCGGCTCAGCCCACGCTCCACCTGGCCCGACCACATCGTCGACGTCAAGCGCGCGCTCGCGTGGACAAAGGAGCACATCGCCGAATACGGCGGCGACCCGGACTGGATCGCGATCACCGGCGGCTCGGCCGGCGGGCATCTGTCGTCGCTAGCCGCGCTGACCCCCAACGATCCGCAGTTCCAGCCGGGCTTCGAGGATGCCGACACCCGGGTGCAGGCGGCTGTTCCCTTCTATGGGGTCTACGACTTCACCCGCAGCGACGACTCGATGCATCCGCTGATGGTGCCGATGGTGGCCAAGAACGTGTTCAAGCTGAGCCGGACCGAGATCGAAGAGCCGTTTCGCAACGCCTCGCCGATCGCCCACATCTCGCGAAGACGCACCGCCGTTTTTCGTCTTGCACGGTCGCAACGACTCGCTGATCCCCGTCGAACAGGCCCGCAGCTTCACGGCGCGACTGCGCGAGGTCAGCCGCCAGCCCGTCGTCTATGCCGAGTTACCGTGCGCGCAGCACGCTTTCGAAATCTTCGGGTCGGCCCGCGCGGCGCACGCCGCGGTAGCCGTCGAGCAGTTTCTTGCCGAGGTGTACGCCAAGCGTCCGGTTTCCGTCTAGGTCAGCTCAAAGACCCGCCACGCCGACGGCGAGCAGGACACAGCCGACCGCGGTCAGCAGGGTGGCAACCTCGACGCGGCGACGCGACCGGATCCAGTCGTGCAGCGCGGCCATCGACGTGCGCGTTGCCTGGGGCGCCAAAAGATAGGCGAGGAGTGGAATCTCCACCAGCGCGAAGGCCACGGCGTTGAACATCAGTAGCGCTCCGACTTGTGTCATGGCTGCGGCGCCAGAGGCCAGAATGACGGCCAGCGCGGCCATATAGTCCAGCGACGGCAAAGCGATCCCAAGGCCCGCGATTCCCGCGATCCACAGCGAAGGGCCGTTCAGCAGTCGTTGGGCCCGCGTCGCCAAATTTCCCGAGCTCGGGTCGCCCCGCCCGGCGGAGGACCCCGTGAAGGCCTGGGCGGCCAATACGGCAGCGACCACTAGCGCGAGCACGCCGAGCAGGATCTGGACCTTGGGCAAGGTGAAGTAGGTAGACCCCGGCAGCCTGCGCCGGAACACGAACAAGACAACCAGCCCGACGGTTATCCCCATCGTGAAGCCGCCACACAGGAACGCGAGCAGCTGGAGCATCGGTCTGGGTCTGTTCAGCATCAGCACCGTCATCCCGATGCGAAACGGTTCGAGGCTCACGGCGAGGGCCATCACCAGGAGGCTGATCAACATGGCAAGTGTTGGTGGCGGGCGCGACCGTCCAGTTCAGCCCGCCGTATCCTGCCGCTCACGGATCCCCCCGATCGGAGATAAACCTTATCGCCGTTCCACCTCCAACTACCGCATTTCAAGCAAGCATGCCTCTGGCCAGGTCTCCGCACGGAGCGGACGGACTCAGGATCCTCACATGAGCGACACAGTTTAATTAAGGAGAGCGTAAGACGTTTAGATATTTTCCTCAGGGAAACCCTTAGCGGCATGACTACTGACACGACAGCAAGGTCGTGGCGTGCGCCTGTGCACCGGCGTGCGTCGCGGGCGGCGGCATGGCCTTGACCGCCTAGGGCTGACGTCTGGCACCGCCCAGGCGGCGCCCGCTCCCGCTCCGATGTACCACCACCACTGGTGCCCCGGCGACGAGCTGGGACAACGGTTGGGGCCCGAACCAAAACTGGAATAACTGCCGCGACTGGGACGACAACTACGGCGGCCCGGCCGGCTACGGTCCTGGCGGCCCCGGTTTCGGTGCGCCGCCGTGGGCGCCGCCGCCGCCTCCGCCGCCGCCGTGGGCGCCTTGGGCCCAGGTCACGTGGAACAACGGCTGGGGCTACTGGGAAGGGCCAATCTGGCGGCCGATCTAGAGACGGATAAAACATCCGAACCGAACGCAGGTGATGCGGCGCATCACCTGCGTTCGTTCGTTTTGAGAGCCTGTTGCGCTCAAAGCGGGGCAGGAATTACGTCGTAATCGACACGTAACGAATACGTATCGCATTGCTCAAATAAAGCGAGTAATCCGCATTGTGGGCGGTCCGTTATGGGGCGTCCGCAAACCCCGTCGAGGGAGTGATCGATGACATGGACAAAGTGGTCCATCCGCAACAGTATTCCGACGATAGCGGTGACGGGGGTGCTTATCGCCATCCCCCTGGCCGGTGTGAGCGTTCCCGCGTATGCGACGCCGGCGCCGCTGCCGGCGGCTCCGTCCACTGATGCACCAGAGCCGCCACCGCCTCCGCCGCTGCCGGCCCAAGCGCCGTCGTCGTATGACTGGTGGTCGTACGGTCAGGGTGACGGCGGCGCCGGTGGTGGCGGCGGCGGTGGCTAAGGTCTTGTTACGTTCGTTCTAGGACCCTCAGTCCGAGCGAAAAGACCAGCCGCACATCGGGATCGGTAAGCGAGGTCGACAACAGTTTCTCGATCCGGCGCACCCGATAACGAACAGTGTTGGGATGTACCTGCAGCCAGTGCGCGGCGACAGCGACGTCGCCGAAGCTGTCCAGGTAGGCCCGCAACGTCTCGGCCAGCATCGGGTCTTGTGCGCGCAAGTCACGTACCCGCGGGTCGACCAGCCGCTCGTCGGTGCCGACCTGAGTGACGATCTCGTCGAGCAAGACGGTGGTGCGCGCCTCGGCCAGCGATGTCACCTGGCCGATCGAAATCGGATGTCGCTCAGCGCTGTCGAGCACGCGGTCCACCTCGATACGCGCTCCCGCGACCCCCGCCAAACCGTCGACCGGAGCGGCGATGGCGGCCCTCAGCTGCACGCCGAGTTCGGCGCGCAGTGCGCTGATCGTGCCGCGGACCCACGAGGTGATCGACCGGGTCGTGGTGGTCTGCGGCAGCAGCACATAGATTCGCGAGCCGTTGGACGCGACCTGGGCGTCGCGACGAAAAGCGCTGGCGCTCAACGCCAATACGTCAGCCAGCCGCGCGGGACGGGTGTCGGTGTCTGTCACGTTCAGGAAGTCCCAACCGATCAGCGCAGCGGTGCCGTCGGCGGCGAGGCCGAGTTCAGCCTGCGATGGCTGCCATTTCGACCGGCGCCGGGTGACTGCGTCCGGGTCCGTCAGACCCAGCAGCTGCTGTACCCGTCGCGCATGAGTGGACGGTCGCGCCGCCAGCCGCGACATGATTCGCGCGGCCAGCACCGCCGCGCCCCGCAACATCTGCTCGGCGTCGTCGGCAAGGGGTTGTGAACCCTGCTGCACCCAGATGGTGCCGGCGAACACCGGCGCTCGCCGCGCACTGGCCGGCGGCTGGTAAATGCCGATGGCCAGTCGCGGACGCAGACCCAACTCCGGGCGTTCGGCCACGCGGACCACGTCGCCGCCGGCGCGCAGCGCATCGAAGATGCCCCATTGGTCGAGCCACTTCAGATGCTCAGGTGGTCCGGCCCGGCCCAGGATGGAAAGGCGGCGCAGCTCGTCGGCTTCGTCGTTGGAGGCCGAATAGGCCAGCACGTGCGACTGCGCGTTTTCGATGCTGACCATGCCATGGATACGGTCGGCCAGTGACTGCGCCAAGCCGAACAAGTCGGTGCCCGAGTCGTCCATCGGGTCGGCGCGGTCCCGGTGATGTTCCAACACGTGATTGACCAACTGATACAGCCGTTCCCAGCGGGCCTGCGGCTCCACGGCCACCACCGCCGACCCGGCCGCGACCGCCATGCTCACCAGTGCTTCCGGCGGCTCTTTGACGAAGATCGCGACCGGCACCCGCTCGTGCGCCTGCTTGGCCATCCACTGCAGCGCCTCGTCGTCGGTGACTCCGAGCAGGAAGAAGACGTCGGCCGAGCCAGCCGCCGCCGCCAGGCCCAGCCGCACATCGTCGGAATCGATCAGTGCCGCGGAGCCCACCGGCAGGTCCAGGCCGCGCGGGGCGTCCACCAGGCTGACCAGGGTTGCGTCCAGCGCGAGGAGAAGCTGGCCCAGCCCGACACCGGCTGACTGCATGTTGTTCGATTCTACTAGATCGCCGGGTTGATGTTGTCCGATCAGCCAACCGTTTGGCGCTCCGCACCGAGGACCCTGGCAGTATGGACGCGATCACCCAGGTGCCGATGCCGGCCAACGAGCCGGTCCACAATTACGCCCCGCACTCGCCGGAACGAACCAGGCTCCGCGCCGAACTGGCCGCGCTGGCTGACCACCCGATCGACCTTCCGCACGTCATCGACGGCCGGCACCGGATGGGCGACGGTGAGCGAATCGACGTCGTCCAGCCGCACCGGCATGCCGCGACGCTGGGCACCCTGACCAACGCGGCGCACGCCGACGCCAGCGCGGCCATCGACGCGGCGATGGCCGCGAAAAGCGCTGGACGGCAATGCCTTTCGACGAGCGTGCCGCGGTGTTCCTGCGGGCCGCCGATCTGCTCGCCGGGCCGTGGCGGGAAAAGATCGCTGCCGCAACGATGCTCGGGCAATCCAAGTCGGCGTACCAGGCTGAGATCGACGCGCCCTGCGAGCTGATCGATTTCTGGCGGTTCAACGTCGAGTTCGCCCGACAGATTTTGGCGCAGCAGCCGATCAGCGGCCCGGGGGAGTGGAACCGCAGCGACTACCGCCCGCTCGACGGCTTCGTCTACGCGATCACGCCGTTCAACTTCACCTCGATCGCCGGCAACCTGCCGACGGCGCCGGCACTGATGGGAAACACCGTGGTGTGGAAGCCGTCGATCACTCAAACCCTGTCGGCCTACCTGCTCATGCAACTGCTCGAGGCCGCGGGATTGCCGCCCGGGGTGGTCAACATGGTCACCGGGGACGGCCTCGCGGTGTCCGATGTGGCGCTGGCCGACCCGCGACTGGCCGGTATCCACTTCACCGGGTCGACGGCCACCTTCCAGCACCTGTGGCAGCAGGTGGGCGCGAATATCGGCCGCTACCGGTGCTATCCGCGGCTGGTCGGCGAGACCGGCGGCAAAGACTTCGTGGTCGCCGCATGCCTCGGCGCGCCCGGAGGTGTTGAGCACGGCGCTGATTCGTGGAGCGTTCGACTACCAGGGCCAGAAATGCTCGGCCGCGTCGCGGGCCTTCGTCGCGCATTCGGTGTGGCAGCGGATGGGCGATGACTTCCTGGGCACCGCCGCCGAGCTGCGCTACGGCGACATCACCGACCTGTCCAACTACGGCGGTGCGCTGATCGACCAACGCGCGTTCGTCAAGAACGTCGACGCCATCGAGCGGGCCAAGGGCGCGGCCGGTGTCACCATCGCGGTCGGCGGCGAATACGACGACAGCGTCGGCTATTTCGTGCGCCCGACCGTCCTGCTGTCCGACGACCCCACCGACGAGTCCTTCGCGACCGAGTACTTCGGTCCGCTGCTCTCGGTACACGTCTACCCCGACGACCAGTACGAGAAGGTCCTCGACGTCATCGACACCGGATCGCGCTACGCGCTGACCGGTGCCGTCATCGCCGACGACCGCCAGGCGGTGCTGACCGCGCAGAACCGGCTGCGGTTCGCCGCCGGCAACTTCTATGTGAACGACAAGCCCACCGGGGCGGTGGTGGGGCGTCAGCCGTTCGGTGGTTCGCGCGGTTCGGGCACCAACGACAAGGCCGGCTCGGCGCAGAATCTGTTGCGCTGGACGTCGGCGCGCACCATCAAGGAGACGTTCGTCCCGGCGACCGACCACACCTACCCGCACATGGCGGTCGACTGATGGCCGGCGTGTTCGCCAAGACCGTTCGCCCGGCGATCCTGGCTGCCGGACGGTCCGACAGATTGCGTCGCGCTGCCGAACGGATGCCGGTCACCCGCGAGGTGGTAGGCCGATTCGTGCCCGGGGAGACGGTTGGCGATGTGTTGGACAGCGTTGCCCTGCTTAGGGACTCGGGGCGGAATGTCAGCGTCGACTATCTGGGTGAGGCTGTCACCGACTGCGGACGACGCGGACGCGGCGGTGCGGGTCTACCTGGATCTGATCGACGACCTGGGCGGTTGGATCGGCGATGACGGCGTCCGACCGCTGGAGGTGTCGGTGAAGCTCTCGGCGCTGGGGCAGGCTCTGGAGCGTGACGGCGAGAAGATCGCGCGCGAGAACGCATGGTCGATCTGCGCGGCGGCAGAGCAAGCGGGCGCGTGGGTGACGGTGGACGCCGAAGACCACACCACGACCGATTCCACGTTGTCGATCGTGCGCGACCTTCGGACCGAGTTTCCTTGGCTGGGCATGGTTTTGCAGGCCTATCTGCGGCGCACGTTGGGCGATTGCGAGGAATTCGCCGCGGCCGGGGCCCGAATCCGGTTGTGCAAGGGCGCCTATGACGAACCGGCATCGGTGGCATACCGCGACCGCGGCGCGGTCACCGACTCCTACTTACGCTGTCTTCGGGTGCTGATGGCGGGATCCGGCTACCCGATGGTGGCGTCGCACGATCCGGTGGTGATCTCGGCAGTGCCCGAGTTGGCTCACGAATTCGGCCGATCTAGCCGGCGATTTCGAATACCAGATGCTGTATGGCATCCGCGACGGTGAGCAGCGACGGCTGGCCGACGCCGGTAACCAGGTGCGGGTGTACGTGCCGTTCGGCACCCAGTGGTACGGGTATTTCATGCGGCGGCTCGCTGAGCGGCCGGCCAATCTGGCGTTCTTCTTGCGAGCGCTAGCCGGTTGAATTCCAGTGTGTGCGTTGGCGGCGTACGGCCCCGGCGTGTCGCCGCCATGGTCGCACACTCGAAGCAGCTAGGGCACAGTCGATGGCGTAGCGTCTCTGCCCATGAGCCTGGTTATCGACGACATGCCTGATCTTGGGGTCATCAGGCTCTCGCGGTGGATCTTCAACTGCTATGTCCTGCAGACCAACGATGGTGCGGTGGTCGTCGATGCCGGGTTGCCGCGGGTGGCTCACGATCTGACAGCTGTCTTGGACCGACTCGGCGGAACCCTGCAGGCCGTGGTGGCGACTCACGGGCACAGCGACCATGTCGCCGGTGCGGCGAAACTGGCCACCCGCCACCGCGCGCCGATCTGGCTGCCGCTCAACACACTCACCTATCTCGACGGAGCAAGACCGCGCACACCGACTCCGAGAGCCGCTGCGCGCATCTGGCCCACCCTCATCGACCAGCCACTCGATCGAATCGGTGTGGCCGGGCTGTTGAGCGGTGCTCGGGTCGCGGGATACGGCACCCCGGCCGGCATGCGCTGGACCGGACCGGCCCCTAACGGTGGACTTGCCGACGGTCAGCCGCTGCCCGGCGCGCCGGATTGGACCGTGGTCAACGCGAATGGACACACCGACGACAGCATCGCGTTGTGGAATCCGACCACCCGGACGTTGTTGTCCGGCGACGCGGTACTCACGGTCCGCGGAAAGGTTTGGCACACACCCGAAATCGTCGATGGGTCAAGTGCTGCCGCCACCCGCGAGCGCCTCGAACAACTACCGGTCGCCCATCTATTGCCCGGCCACGGGAAACCGGTTCATGTTGACGAAGCCGTTTGGCCCGGGCAGCGCCGTCACTGACCCCGCCGCGGCCGCGGGCGATCACTGGCGAAGCCGCGCACCACGTGCTCGGTCACAAACCGGGCCACCACGTCGGGATCATCCAGGTCCAGCGACGACGACGGGGTGCTGAACAACGAAAAGAGGATGCGCGCGAACCACTCACCGGCCGCTTCGACGTCGAGATCCTTGCGAACCTCGCCGGTGAGTTTGGCGGCCGAGAGATGCGGCGCGAAGAAATCGACGCATTCGCGTAACAGCACGCCCGCGTCCTTGGTCAGTAGCAGGCTGATCGCGTCTTCGTCGAAGTACTCCTCGGAGGCGATCGCCTGTCGCGCCTGGGTCACGAAAACCGCTGCCTGGGCCAGCTTTTCCTCCAGTGAGCCGCCGCGGTCCATCGCCCTGGACATCTCGCGGTAGAACTGCTCGGAGGCCTGCTCGGCGCAGGCTTCCAGAATCGCCCCCTTGTCGCTGAAATACTCGTAGATCGTGCTGCGGGAGACGTTGGCCCGCTGGGCGATGTCGACGATTGTCGTCTTCAGCAGGCCGTGTTTGGCGAAACACGCGTACGCGGCCTCGATGATCAGTTCGCGGGTGTCGGTGGTCTGGGTGAACGAAGACTGGGTCATCACGGCACCAGAGCTCCGCGCGGCACCGAACCGGCGTCGGCCGACGCGAATGCTTCGTTGACGTCGGCGAGGCGTGCGGCAGGAAACTCGGCCAGCTCGATCGGTCCGCCGATCGCGGTCAACAGCGCCA
>CAWGCI010000019.1:0-149499 GCA_963820985.1 uncultured Actinomycetota bacterium
TTAGCCTCGATTTTTCGCGCGGCCGGTTCGGTTCGGACAGGGCCGGTGCTGGTCGGCTTGTGGGGCTGATTGTTGCATCTGGGCACGACGAGTCGGCCGGTGGCGCTCGGCGGGCGGGCGTTTCCAGGGCCGGTGGGTCCTCGGGTCGAGTGGACGGTGAACTGGCTGTCAGGTGAAGGCGGTCCGTAGTCGTTGCCATCCTTCGGAAATGGCGGTGGCCCATCGCCAGGTGGCGTCGATCCGCATCCGGATCTGTCGGGCGCCGCGGGTGATGCGGGCGGCGACGTGCAGGACTCGGTATCGGAAGGTGTCGATCTCGCTCTTGGCGAGATCCGGTTGGTCTTTGAATCCGAGCAGTTTGGTCCAGGCCACCAGATCTGTTGCGGCCATGATGATTTCCAGCCATGCCGCGTTGGCGTCGGACCGGTGGCAGGGCAGGTTGCGCAGCCCGGTGGCCTTGGCCTGGCGGATCCGGTCCTCCACCCGGGCGTGTTGGCGGTGGCGCAGTTCGAGTCCGCCGAGCTGGCCGGGCACCACCCCGGGCGGTGTGTCGGTGATGAACGCGGTGACCCGCAGCCCGTCGGAGTCGGTGAACCGCAGCTGCGCTCCGGGGTGCGGGCGTTCCTTGCGCAGGATCAACCGGGTCCCGGCGGGCCAGCTGCTCATCTCGACCAGCCCGGTGGCCTCGGCGACCCACGCGCCGTCGCGGATGTCGCCGTCGGAGTCGATCGCGCGGATACCAGCTTGTCCTGTGCGTGTTGAGGATCTTCCACGGCGTCCGCACCCGGGTGTCGACGGCGTAGCCGAAGGAGAACCCCACCCCGACGGCGCGGCACGCGGCGGCGAACGTGTGGGTGGCACCGGCGGAATCGGAGCGCACCAGAATCTTTGGCGCGCCAGGATCGTCGGGTTCGGCCGGTAAGCCGCCGGCAGCGATTCCAGCGCCCACCCGAGCACGGTGATGTGGTCGGCGGCGGTGTTGCTGCCGGCGTTGCCCGCTCGCAGCAGCCCGGCCAATGCTTCGCCGCCGGCGATCTCGGGGCGGTCCAGGAACACCAGCAGCGAGTGATGGCCCCAGGTCTTCTTCCAGGTCGCGGCCGCGTTCTCCTTGTTGTCGGAATGGTCGATGGTGATGGTGGCATCGACATCGAGGTGCAGCCACTTCTCCAGCGTCCGGGGCGGCCCCGGCAGCCCACGCCACCCCGTGCGTGCGCGCGGGCAGCACGGATACCGGGCAGATGCGCGGCGTCGATCCGCTGATCGACCAGCCGCCACATCGTGGTCGTCGACGCGGCGGCGACCAAACACGTGTTCCCGGTCACCGCAGCTGCTGCCCGACGCCGTCGATGCAGTCCGCCCCGTCGGCCACCGCGGCGGCCAGATCGGCGAACACCGCGCCGGCTCATACGCCCACGGGCCCCGATACGTGTCGGCCAACGCGGCCGTGACCTGCGCCGACAGCCCGGTCAGATCCGCCAACTCCCGCACCATCCCCATCCCGGCATGCGACACGACACCATGACCGTCCGCGGACACTTTCACCCGGGAAACCGCTGCGCTACTCTTCACCTGCGAAGTGCCTTCCAGCCTGGATGTGGAACCGTAGAGAAGTCCCATTATGCCTTGCAGGACAGGCACTTTCGCTTATCTACACGCCGTCGTTCGCCGCATTTCACGGAATTCCAGGTTAGTACGGCCATGACGATGCACGTCGCGGCGTCAAAAAACGTTAAGGTTCGCCTGTCGCGTCAAGAAGTCGTAGCGTGCATTGCCTGCATCGATCGCGGCGTGCTGCAATGCGTCCCATGACCCACACCACCGTTGTTGCTCCTCGCAGTGCCATCGGTGCTAGCGCGTTACGGTGTCGGCTGCGGCGGACGAACCGCCGTCGCGCAGTCGAATCAGCCTTCGCTGCCGCGTCGCATCGATGTCTGCAGTCGTACCGCCAGTTTGTGAAAGTTACTATGTCCGAACTCGTTCCACCTCTCCTACAGTTCTCGTCACCGGCGCCACCGACGGCATCGGTTATGAAACGGCCCGTCGGTTTGTCGATGAGGGTGCGACCGTGTATCTGCACGCCCCGGAGCAAGCGCGGTGGCCGAAACGCGGCCGCCTCAGCCAGGGACCTGGTGTACATCGTCAGGGCGAGCTTGGACTGTGCGTGTAAGCGTGCTCGTCGGAAGAAAAGCGCCAACCATGGAAAGCGGCCATCCTCCGGAAGTTGCCGAACATAATGGGTGCCGGCCTCCCGGGCTGCGCGCTATCCGTGGTCGGATTTCTCGATCATCGGGATCCGCACTCGAAAGACTGTTCGGCCGTCGCCGGACTCGGCGCTGACCGAGCCGTGGTGGGCCTTGACGATCGAACTGACGATCGCCAGGCCCAATCCATTGCCTGACCCGTTGCTTCGGGATTTGTCCGCGCGGACGAACCGTTCGAAGAGCCGGGGCAGAATGTCCGCGTCGATGTCGGGGCCATCGTCATCGACCGTCAGTTCCGCGTAGGGCGCGTCGGGGCCGCTGCGATGCCGGGCGATTCCCGTCGTCACCGTGACGCCGGGCGGTGTGTGCACCCGCGCGTTGCTGAGCAGATTGCTGACGAGTTGGTGCAGCCGGGCATGATCCCCACGCACCCACACCGGCTCGTCGGGCAGGTCTTTGATCCAGTGGTGGGTCGGGGCCGCGACGGCCGCATCGTTTACCGCGTTGATGACGACATCGGCCAGGTCGACGTCTTCGCTCTGCAGATCTTCGCCCTCGCCCAGCCGGGAGAGCAGCAGCAGCTCGTCGACGAGCGAGGCCATCCGGCGCGCTTCGGACTCGATGCGGGCCAGCGCGTATTCGGTGGTCGGCGGCAGCGCCGAGCTGTCTTGGCGGGTGAGTTCGGCATAGCCCTGGATCGCGGCCAGCGGGGTGCGCAGCTCGTGGCTGGCGTCGGCGATGAATTGGCGCATGCGCAGGTCGGAATCGACGCGATGGGCTAAGGCGCTATCCACGTTGTCCAGCAACCGATTCAACGTGTTTCCGACGATCCCGACCTCGTTATCCGGGTCGGTGTCCTGCGGGGCCACTCGTGCGCCGATCCGGTGGTCGTCACCGGTGAGCGGCATCGCGGCGACCTCGGCGGCGGTCGCGGCGAGCCGGCGCAGTGGCCGAAGGGTGTAGCCGACCACCCATACCGTCAGTGCCGCGGTGACCAGCAGCGCGCTCGTCACCAGCGCCGTGGTGGTGATGTTCTTGCGCGCGATGATCCGGTTGGCGAGGTTCAGCGATACTCCGACGACCAGGGTGTCGGGACCCTCGAAGCCGCAGTCCATCCGGTAGGAACCCAGGCTGCCCATCTTTTCGGTGCGCGGCGGGGCGTCGGGCCACGCCTGGGCTTCGATGGCGCGCACCACGTCGGGCGGCGCGGGTCGCGGCTCGTCTTCGGAGAAGACCGCCGATCCGATCACGACGCCGTTGCGAAGCACCGCTATGAGGTTGCCCCGGTGTTTGCCCGGTGAACTCCAGCAGCGCCTGGGCTACCGGCGGAATGCCGGCATGCGCCGACGTGTGTTCGCCGTTGCGGTATCGGTCGTATGAGTGGGTGAACGCGTGCAGGGATTTGGCGACTTCTGCGTCGTTCATCGCGGTGACATAGCCGCGCAGGCTCAGTACGGAGACGACGCCGACGGCTGTCAGCACCACGCTGACGACTACCAGCACGCCTAACAGCAACTGGTGGCGTAATGAACGGGGTAGCCACCAGGGAATGTTCCTGGATTGGGTGTGTTGCTCGCGGCTCATTCCGGTGGCCGCAGCATATACCCAACGCCGCGGACCGTATGGATCATCGGCTCCCTGCCGGAGTCGATCTTCTTCCTCAGATACGAGATGTACAGGTCGACGATGCTCGTACGCCCGGCGAAGTCGTAGTTCCAGACCCGGTCGAGGATCTCGGTGCGGCTCAGGGCCCGGCGGGGATTGCGCATGAGGAAGCGAAGCAGCTCGAACTCGGTCGAGGACAGCGAAATCGGCTCACCGCCGCGGGTGACTTCGCGGCTGGCACTGTCGACTTTGAGATCGCCGACGTTGAGAGCCTCGGCGGCAGGCGGGGTGAGCTGGGTGGAGCGCCGCAGCAACCCGCGCAGTCGCGCGACCAGCTCTTCCAGGCTGAACGGCTTGGTCATGTAGTCGTCGGCGCCGGCGGTCAGGCCGGTGACGCGGTCCATCACCGAATCGCGCGCCGTGAGGAACAGCGTGGGGGTGTAGGTGTCGGACTCGCGGACCCGCTCCAGGATTCGCAGCCCGTCCACGTCGGGCAGCATGATGTCGAGGACCAGTACGTCGGGGTTGACCTTTTCGAACTTGGCTATCGCCTCGCGCCCGTTGTTGGCGACTTCGACGGCCCAGCCCTCGTAGTGCAGCGCCATCTTCACCAGATTGGTCAACGCCGGCTCGTCGTCGACCAGCAAAACCCGGATCGGAGAACCATCGGCGCGGTATATCCGGGGCAGCTGCCCGAGAATGGCTTGGCGTGGCCGCTGGCTGCCCGCGTATCCCGTCATTGCGGTCATATTCCTGATTCTTTCAACCGCACATGAGCATGTCACAGAGTTCATATGAACCTCAAATCTTGCCGCCGAACGGGGCGGGCCCCGCAGCCTGGACATATATGCGTTTTATATGTGTTGCATCTGCTAGGTTGAGATCTGCAGCGTTCCCAAAAATACTGGAAGACAGCAAATTTGATCTAACGCAGCCGATCGGCTTCGAGACGTAGTTATTCTAATCGACAGTGTACGAACGGATTTCATTGATTGCCAGAGACCGCAGTTCAGCGGTCGCCGTCGAGGCCCAGGAACGATGCACGACGGTTGCGGACGACGCCGTCGCGCTTTTCGTTAACGCGAAGTTACTTGACGTTACGAATTACCGGAGAAATCAATGGTTTTCGTAACGGGCTCTTCCTGCGCTCCACCGCGGAAGTTAGCCGTGGCGGATGTCGGGCCGGAAGACGCGTGGCAGGATCGCGTCCCTGTCTGCTCCGCGAGCCTCGCCCGAGAGGTAAGAGTTTGCTTTTCCCCCTACAGGTCGACGGTGACAGCCGTCTATGAGGTTTCGGTGAGTTTGGCGTCCCGGTCTTCCGCGCCCGCGGGCCTCCGGTTCGCGGAGCCGCGCGCCACCGCCCGCGGTCTCCGGCACGGTTTCGGTCCCTGTGTTGACCCGCGGCTGCCCAGGCCACCGACGCGACGCCGGTGTCACAGGGTCAGCAAACTTACCAAGAACTAAGGACGCACGATGGATTTTGGGGCATTGCCGCCAGAGGTCAACTCCGGCCGGATGTATGTGGGTCCGGGGCCCGCCACCCTGCTGGCCGCCGCCGCGGGATGGGACGCGCTGGCCGCCGAACTGCACAGTGCCGCCGACGCCTATCAAGCAGTGGTCACGGGCCTGACCGACGAATCCTGGACCGGTCAATCGTCGATGTCGATGGTGGCCGCGGTCGCGCCCTACCTGCGGTGGATGAGGACCGCTGCCGTCCAGTGTGAGGAGGCCGCCACCCGGGCCACTGCCGCCGCGACCGCCTACGAAACGGCCTTTGCGATGACGGTGCCGCCGGCGGCGATCCTGGCCAACCGCGTTCGGCTGGCAACCCTGATCGCGACCAACTCTCTGGGCCAGAACACGCCGGCGATCGCTGCCACCGAGGCGAAGTACAGCGAGATGTGGGCTCAGGATGCCACGGTGATGTACAACTATGCCGCCAGTGCGGCCACGACCTCGGCCTTCAAGGTATTCACCTCGCCGCGCGCTATCGGTCAGTCCGTCGACACCAAAGCACAGACGACGTCGACGCGGCTGATGTCCGCGGTAACTCAGTCCCTGCAGCAACTGGCCGCCCCCGGATCATTCTGCAGCCTGAACATCGACGCGGACACCATGGGGCCGGGCATCGACGGTGGCGGCCTGGGCCAGGCAATCCCGCTGGGCACGTTGTCGGTCCCGCCGAGTTGGGCCGACGCGCTGTCGGTGGATACGCCGGCGCCCGTACTCGACGCGAACGTCATGCCGGGTGGGTGGGGCGCGATGCCGTCGGTGGGGATTGGCTCGGTTTCCAAGCTGCCATCGGGGGCGATGGCCGGGCGCGCGTCCGGGGGTGCAGCGGGGCGGATCGGGTTGCGCCGCTCGCTGATTCCGAGTTCGCCGGTCGCCCGATAGCCCGGTCAGCGGTCACAACAAGAAGTCATAACAAGAGGGCCCGCACACCGTTGGTGTGCGGGCCCCCTTTTGAGGGTGTGGCGTCAGGCCCAGCTGGACCCGACGGCGCTGTCAGTGCTGGCCATGTTGCTGCCAGCCGACTGCACCTTCGAGCCGTGCTGGTTGGCCTGCTCGTAGATCACCTGGAAGTTGCGACCCAACTGGGTGATGAACTCCTGGCAAGCCACCGAACCCGAGCCGCCCCAGAAGTCACCGGCAGCCAGCACATCGCGAACGATGGCCTGGTGCTCGGACTCCAACGAAGCGGCCTGCGCGCGGATGAGAGCGCCGTGGGCGTCAACATCGCCGAACTGGTAGTTAATGCTCATTCTTACGTCCTCCTAAGTTGAATGTTTTTGGGATGCAGTAGTTTTGAAAAACTAGCTGCTGAGGATCTGCTGCGAGGCCTGCTCTTGCAGTCTCGTAGTTGTTCGCGTCGCGGACCAGACCGTCGCGCACGCCGTGCAGCATGTTCACGATGTTGGTGAAGGCCTGGTTCATCTGGCCCATCGTGTCGTAAGAGGTCGCCTGAGCGGTACCGCTCCAGCCAGCCCCGGCGATGTTCTGCGAGGACGCCCACATCTTGCGAGCCTCGTCCGACACCGTCTGAGCGTGCATCTCGAAACGGCCAGCCATCGCCCGCATCGCGTGCGGGTCGGTCATAAAACGTGCCATGTTTTGTCTCCTTATCTCGGAACCATCAGTGTGTAGAAATTCGTGCAAACATTACGGCTTAACGATTGGTCAGTGGCCTGAAACGCGTGACATGCCCTCCTTTTTCGCGCATCACGCGACTACCCGCTTAGGCCCCGCATGCCCAGGCATGCCAACCTGCTTGGGCATCACACGACGACTTGCTTGGGCATGACGATGGGCTTGAAGCCGTACCGCGGCCCGGCCATGGCACCCGCGCCCTTGCCGGCCGCGGCCATCCCGGGCATCATCCCCGAGACCGGCCCGCCGGCCGGCCTCGTCGGTGGCGGCGGTCCAGCCGCTGCCCTCGAGCGGAGCGGTAGACGAAGCCAACGTCGCCGGGGCGGCCGAAGACCAGGCGGCCGGCACCGACAGTCCGCCAACTGCAGTCGACCCGCCCAGAGCCGCCGACGCGCCGGATCCCATGACACTGTTGACCAGGGTCCCTTCCCCGATGGCCGCAGCACCGGCCAGGGGTGTGACGCTGCTGACTCCCGACACAGCGGCCGGCGCCGCGGCGGCAAGCGTGTGCCCCAGCGATATCGCGGTCGGGATGGTGTTACCGACGAACCAAGCCGCCGTGACACCAACCTGCTGGATGCCGTTGAAAATCAACGGGGTGCCGAGGAAGCCGTCAGCCGCGTTCAGGAGGTTCTGCACAGGTACAGGCAACGCGTTGAATAGACCGGTACCGATAGACGACGGGTCGCCGGCGAAAGCAACCCCGACAGGACCCCCTGCAAGCCCGACGCCGCCGGCGTGGCGGTGGCTGCTTGAGTAACTGCGAGGGATTGGGTGGCCGCGGCGGCCGGGCTGGTGGTCGGCGCCGCCGGAGTCAGCGGCTGAAGGACCGCGGCAGCCGTCGAGGCAGCCTCGTAGGTGGTTAGGGTGACGGCGTCCTGGACCCACATCTCGGCGTACTGGGCCTCGGTGGCCGCGATCGCCGGCGTGTTGATCCCCAGGAAGTTCGTCGCCACCAGCGTCGCCAGCAGCGACCGGTTGGCAGCGATCAACGCCGGGGGCACGACCCCCGCGAACGCCGCCTCATAGGCCGCCGCCGACGCCTGCGCCTGGGCGGCGGCCTGCTCGGCTGCCGCCGACGTCTGGGTCAGCCAGCCGACATACGGCTGGGCCGCGGCCGCCGCCGCTGTCGACCCCACACCCGTCCACTGCTCGCGTCAGCGTGCCGATGATCGAATCCCAGGAGGTCGCTGTGGTGCTCAGCTCCGCTGCCAGGTTGCTCCAAGCCGTCGACGCGGCCAGCAGCGGTCCTGAACCGGCGCCGGTGTACATGAATGCTGAATTGACCTCAGGCGGCAAAGCTGCAAATGGAAAGACCATCTCTGTATCTCGTTCCCTTTGTCCGAATTTCGCTTCTGGTTGAGTTCGCGCGACCGCGTCGGTGCCGGCCGCCTAGACCGCCGCCACCTTTGGCATGACGATGGGCTTGACGCCGTAGCGCGGCGCACCAAAGCCGGCGGAGTTGCGCGCGGCCGAGGCCAGTCCGGGCACGCCTGGCACGAATGTCCCCGGCGCTGCCTGCGGCGCCGCGGCGGTCCAGCCCACAGTCTCGAGCGGCGTCGCGGCAGGAAGGCCTGCCCCCGGGGTGACCGATCCGGCCCAACTCGGCGGGGCCGACAAGCTGCCGACCATCGTCGCCTGGCCCAGGCCTCCCACCGGCATCATCCCAAAGGCGCCCATACCGCCCATGCCGCCCACGCCTGCCGCTGGCGAGACCGCGTCCACGGCATCCACCGCGCCGGCGTCGGCGACGTCGGCGCCGGCGGCGGGCAGCAGACCACCACCGGCCACACCGAGGACGTCGGACATGGCTGAGGCCCAGTTCCCAGTCTCGAAGCTAAGGAAGTTGGCAGAGTTACCGGACAGGCTGAACGGTTGGCCGCCAAAGCTCGTGACGGGCCCACCCAACAGCGTGCTTATATCGTTGATGAGGGTGCTGACGGGGCCGGTGGCCGGCCGCCGTGGTTGCGTTGGCGGCTTCGGTCGCTGAGTAGGTACCGGAGCTCAGCCCCAGGGTGCTGGTGAACTGCTGCTGAATGGCCTGGGCCTCGGCGGCGAGCTGTTGATACAGGGTGCCGTAGCGTCGAGAAGATTCCCGACTGCAGGATCGATACCGGGTCAGCGGCTGCCGGAGCGATGGCGGTCGTCGGTGCCGCGGCGCCCGCGTTCTGTGCCGTCAGTGAAGTGCCGATGCCTTCCAGCTGCGCTGCCGCGGAGAGCAACTCTTGGGGAATGGTTTTTAGAAACGACATCTATTGCTCCTAGTGTTCTGTCAATGCCGACCCAAAGCTCCGGGCCGACCCTGTGCGTTGACGTACCGGCTCCTGTGCGTTGGCGTAACGCTAGCGATCCACGGTTCTACAGTCGCGACCGAAAGGGCGAGGGTGGCAGCCGTTTACGGGTTTTTAACGTAGAGAGCTGGTTGTTTTAACAAGTGCTTGCCAGCCGACATAGTCGTGTCATCTTGATTGGGGCCTCAAAACAGCAAAGAGGCGCGCGGCGCGCGGATCCTACGCGAAGACCGACCGGGGCGCACGTCCGGAAAGTGGCCAAAATCGAGGGGCGCGATGTCCCGGATCACGGTGGCGCGCTACATTCGCCGCCGGGCCCCCATAGCCCAATTGGCAGAGGCAGCGGACTTAAAATCCGTCCAGTGTCGGTTCGAGTCCGACTGGGGGCACGCGGGTAACCGCAGCTAAGTGCTTATTGTTCGCCTCCAAACGTGGCGCTCAGCGCAGGCCGAAGACCGAAGACACTGGCGGCTACCGGAGCATCCTGGGCACCCTGGTCCTTCCTCGATGGGGTGAGACGCCCATGAAGGCCATTACATATGGTGACCTGTCAGCATGGCTCTCGAGGCTCGTCGGTGCTCGGGAGATCACCGTCCGCGCCTCGGCAACATACGTCGCAGGACAAGGGATCGTGGAAACGGACACCAAGACCAAACGGTCGCGTCGCGTACCGGTGCCCGAACCTGTCTGGGAACGCCTGAGGGGCGAGCTGCCTACTGAGTCCGACGCGCTCCTGTTCCCGGGTGGTAAAGGCGGGCACTTGCCGTTGGGTGAGTGCCGCTGGGTTTTCGACAGGGCACTGGTGACCGTGCGGGACGCGGCCAAAGCCAAGCGCCAACAAGAGCTGGCTGATGACGGTGAAGTGGGAACCCTTACGTACCTCCGCTTCGCTACGGGGTACGCAAGGGACCAATGAAAGTGGTTACGCTGCTTACCAACTCACCTAAGCAACTCAACCACCTAGGTAACGAACAGACCGCGTGCCGAAAGCTTGGAAGCAGGGCAGGGAGGGCCGCAGTCCCGTTCGTCGCAAGCAGCGAAGTCGGTTCAGATCGCGACAAACCGGAACGTGTGGTACACCATCAACAGCGTCTGACGCAATGATTAGCTCAACGGAAGGAAAAGTGCATGGCTATCGGACGAGGCTTAGTCGCGACCGCTGTGTTCGCCGGCGGTTTAGCTGTCGGTACAGCTAGCGCGGCGTGGGCTGACCTACCGACGATGAACGGCAGTTACACCGCGACCTCGACAACGCCGTCTGGCAAACACATTGACAGCAGTTGGACCGTCAATGGCTGCGGTGACGGATGCATCTGGGTAAAAGCTGGGGCGGGCGGTCAAGCGGGGTACTTGGTCGATGGTCAATGGGTACTAGACGGGATGAACAACTTATATTGCCCGGACGACCGTACTTGGTCTCAAATGGCCACGAGCTCACACATGACGTGGGATCCAAATACCCTTGCAGGTACATCGCAAATAACCTATATCGTGCCGTTCTGCGGCCATCCGGCGGGAACCACGCAAACCAACCAGTTACAACTCAAAGCGTCATCCTGACGCATACTGCCGGGTCGTCTCGGCAGCCCAAAACCACATAGGTGCGCTTGCTTATTTTGGGGCGTCCACTGAATCGCGACGACATTCACCGCTGCCGCCGTGCTGATCGAACGTGCTTTAAGTGACCCAAACACCCGTCCGCACAGCGCGTCCCGGAAGCCTTCGCCATGCCGGGAATATGACGGTTCTGTCGTGAAGCCAGAGCAGTTTTCACGCTCGACCTGAACTGATGCAATGAATCTGGCCGACAACCATGTTCATTGATACCGGGCCGACCATGAAGCGACTGTCGAAGCGATTCCAGCCGGATAGTTTTGTGCCCGAGTGCCCGCACTGGCTGCGTTGATCGATTGCGCTTCAAACAAAGCGACGGCGCACTCAGTCATAATGACGGCGGTGGCGAATCCTGTCACCGTCAGTCGCAGTAAGTCCGTATCTCTCTGCATGTATTCACGCACCCACCTAAGTCCGTGAACGAAGCTGGACCCCACAGAGTAAAAGCTTCTCGTTAGGAGAGACATGCCGAGGGAACTGAGTTCTCCCAAGGGGTCAGCCGGGGGATTCGCGTCGATCCATTCGGCTGCATGGTTCACATAGCCGGTGAAGCCTGGCGGTCTTTCCCGCGCCGATTCGGGCAACGACGTGATCGCTTCCAGACGCTCGTCGAACTTCTGGCGACGCTGCTGAAACCGTTGGTATTCAGCGTGTCTCGCGTCGTCAGTCCGAATCGCAAAAGTCGCGTCCTCGATGTCGATATCGTTAGACTGATACTCGCGTTCACCCTCGATAGAACCAAGACACCTGGCCCGCCGTACCTCACGGCTGGTGTCGCCAAGAAGCCATATCGTCTTGGCTGATGCCTCGACTGCCGAGCGGCACAGTGTCGCTACCGACGCGGTTCTGAGCTTTCGTTCCTGAGTGAGTGCGGTAGAAAATAGCTGCCCGGCAGCGACGATGTTCTCGCTGGCGTTCATCGCGGGAAATCGGGCTGTCGAGCTTACGAGGCGCGGGCCAAGGTCGGGCATGAAGTCCTGATCATCAAGGGCAAGACTGCTGCCGTCATCCACCGGATGACTGGTAAGGCCCCATTCACCGAGTTGCACGCCGCGTAGCACCCGCTGTGTAATGCGCGCAATGAGTTGTGCCTGCTGAATTCCGGCGAGTGGGTCGGTCATCTATCGCACGGTACTCGCGTCACCCGATGATCACTGGGCCAACACATGCCGGTGTCCACTGGAAACCCGGTGGACGGCAACGCTTTAACGACGAACTGCCGGAGCATTCACCGGCAACCCACACCACCGGCCACGACGAGAGATGTACCCGCGTCCATTGGCTCGTCGCTGAGTGCGGCTAATGCGGCCTACCGGCGATGAGGTCGGCCCGCGTCGGCGGCGCGCTCACCGGGCCTCCCAGCGCAGCATCAGGCTCTCCAGGTGGGTCACGCCGGTCGGTTTATGCACAATGGCGGGCGCGGAGCCTGGTTCTAGTTCGAATTGCGGAATGCGGCTCAACCACTCGGTCACAAACGCATCCATTTCGAGTCGGGCAAGGTGCACGCCCAAGCATCTGTGCATGCCGCCGCCGAAAGCCCAATGACGTTGCCGCTGAATCTTTCCGTTGCTGTCCGTCGATATCTCCTCGCCGCCGTTCTCTCTGCCCGCGGCTTCCAAGCCCAGCCACACCAAACTTTGCGCCGGGATTGTGACGCCGCCGATATTGACTTCCCTCGCGGTGACGCGCGCAATAGCCGGCCCTGGCGACTCCAACCGCAGAATTTCCTCTAGGAACGCCGGAATCTGGGCTGGGTCGTCGCGCAGCTGGGTCCGCAGTTGCGGATCGTGCGCGAGATGTAGAAGCGTGAAACAAATTGCCGAGGCGACCATTTCAACGCCTGCAACAGAGAACAATAACAGGATGAGCGCAGCCACCTCGACCCCGCTGAGCGGAAAATCGTCGCCGTTGACTTCCTCCAGTAGCGGCCAGAGAATGCCGGGCGACCGCCGGGGATTACCCATCTCGGCGGTCAGCACGGAATTCAGGAACCCGAAGAGTTCAAGTTCGGCTGCCCCGTTGGAGTCGCCGATTACTGCGGCCCGGATCAGCCCAGCCGCCCTGGCGTCGTCTGCCGGCATCCCGCACACCGTGAGCAGCGCTTGACATGCGTAGGTGTCGGCGACGTTGACTGCATCACACTGCCCCGTGCCGGCGACCATGTCGACCAGCGTCGTGGCCCGGGCGCGCAAGACCGGAGCGTAGGGAGCCAACCCTTTGGGGCTGAACAGAGGATGCAAGACGCGGGCGAATCGGGCATGCTCCGATCGCGTCCCGATAGAGAGCGGCACCTGAGGAAGCGGTACGCCGGACGCGCTGATCTTGAAGGTTCTTGGCGGTGACACAAACGTGTCCGGGTCGAGTAACGCCGCGCGCACGTCGTCCCGGCTGGTGAGATAGTAGCCGCGCAGCGCTAGTGTGCCTATGTCGATTTTCACCACCGGGCCCAGCCCGCGCAGGTGGCGCCAATAGGCGGCGCGGTCGGCGGCGAAGAACGGACTCTCCTTGTGGTGCAACGGAGGCGAAGTCACCCTGCCTCCTTGAACGGCGCCCATCTCCGCGCATAGCGACGGCGCGCTTCCTCCCTCAGGCGGTAGCTGTCACGCGCATAGCGGCGGCAGTCCTCGCGGACACATCTAACGCATCGGCGTCCCCCCGATTCGCGTATCCGGGTGTTTTCGGGCGAGTATGCGTGTCCGCGTGCGCCGTGCGCTCTACGGGCCGTGTTGTGGCTACGGTCGCGGACGCAGTCGTTAATGTTGGCGCTCCGCGAGGCCCAGCGGAGATTCCAGACTTTGTTGTTCGCCCTGTCGTCGTCCCAATGGCAGCACTCCATGCCCGGAGGGCACGGCCCCACAAACGCGGAAAGCACCAGGCGGTCGACGTAAAGCCTCTCGTCGCCGGCCAACCTGTTGCGCAATCCTCCGGCTCCCCACCCAGGATCGCCCCCACCCGGTGATGTTGCCAGGCAGCGGATGCAATGGGTGATGTCCGACGTTTTGGAAAGCTCACGGAGCTCGGCGTAGTCATCGGCGGTTATCTTGATTTCCAGCCTGTCAGGCATATCGGGCACGTCGTTGGCATTCATCGCTGGTTAACTCCAATCTGGTCGCAGTGATATGTCGGGCAGGCTGGGTAGTGGGACCAGGAACGCAGGGAGCGTATTGGCTCCCCGTTGTCCCGGCCTCTCGGGGAAGGCGTCGGGGGTCAGGCGTCAGGCCAGGCAGCGGAGGCACGTTTCGAAGCGACGTAGACGCCAGCGGTGGATTGAGTCGATAGTACTGTTTATCCCGGCCATCGTCCCGGCGGTTTCGGGACGCGGTTCCGGTAGGTCCGCGACAACATTTCCGGTAGGTGCTTTACACCCCGCTGGTGGGTGCGGGTTCTTTCGTAGTCGTTGGGTGGACTGCGGAAGGGGCCGGACCTACTCGATTACCTCGATGGCCGAGCCGATCGCATTTTCTGGGGATAGCAACCGGTTACGCTCGTCCCAGTGATGCGCTGACCGGTTGAGCTCAAGGTCTGTTTTGAGATATCCGCGAGCAGCTCATTCTCCGGCCGTGAATTTGTTTCCGTAACTAGGGTCGCGCCGGTTGCCGCGATGCCTGGAAAACATGAAAGACACTACTCGCCAACGGTTTTCGCGAGCGGACGTCCTCGCGACAGAGCCTAGGCGCGGCGCGATGCGAGCGCCCGGCGAGCCAGCAAACTCTCGGGGTGCCCCCGGGGTTCCTTCAAGTTGCGCCCAGTCGCGGCTTATTTCAGACTCGGGGAATCAGCTTCCCAGGAGAGCAGAAACACAAAATGGCCGACGCCATGGCCGACCCGATCGCGAGACGACCCGGGATCATCCGCCGATCGCTGGGCGGGGTCGCGTTGAAGTTCGTCTCCCGTCTAATTCGTCCAACGATAGTTACCGGAATGATGGCGGCTCTGATTGCTACAGCTGATACACCTACGGTGGTACCGCTGGGGTGCGGGATTACTTGGACGCGGACCGGGGGGGTATGGATCGCGACCCCCGACTGCTCAGATCAGTCGCCGCCTTCACAGCCCCCGCCGAATGGCCCGCCGCCTGGTCCCGTTACCCCACCACCGGGTGGGCCATCAACTCCTTAAGCGGCAAGTTTGCTGTAGGACACAACCGTGAGTCGTAACGATATCCACGTGACGCAGCGAACGCCATTGGTGGTCAGTCCAGTGCCCCGTTACGGAATCGTCATTCACTGGGCCGGACCAACTCGCATAAGAACCGCTGCAAGTCCGTCACAGATGTTGCTATTCGGTGGCGTTCGCGATTCTTCCAAGACCGGGATATGAGACCCTCATATCTCGTCTGTTTCGAGACAAGCTGGGCAGGCCTCCGGGCTTATCGCGGTTATGGCATCGCCCCGGCCCACGCGATATGCCCTTCAAAGCCAAGCGTTCTCGCCATGCCGCGGTAGCGGTCCCGTAAGTGCGCGTAAGCCGCGGCATCGCCGTGAGCCCGCGCCAGTAGAGCCTGTAGCCGCAGCAGCCAGATGTCGCGCAGGGCTACGCCGTCGTCGGTCGGTGCTGCCATCGACGCCCAGCCATGCTCACACCGCCGGGCCGCAATAGCGTTGTACTACAAGAGATTGCTCGCAGGCCTCAGCGGCCAGAGTCATCCGCCACCGCTGGGGCGGGGGGCGGCCGGGGCAGAGTTTGGCTGGCCGTTGGTGAGAGCGGGATGGTGTGGCTGAGGGCCAGGACAGAGCCGACCAATGCACCCACAGTTGAGGCCGATGATGCAACCGCCGGTGGCGGGACGCACGGGCAAGGCGCCTCCGCCACCGGTAGGACCGCCGGGAGTGGGTGGGGGTGCCGGTGTTTCGCCGGACATAGCGTTCGTCGCGGTCGTATCCGGTGCCAGTGCGCTTGCCCCCGCACCAACGACGACCGCACCGAATCCGACCATCACCACGAACAAGGCCGCGCAAGCGCGCAGCGCGACCTCCGACCTGCCGACGTTCGTCATAACGTGAACTGTAGGCGCCGGATGCCTGATGCGCACACCGAAGCACGCAGGCTTGCAGAGCCCTATGCAGCCGGCAAGGCCCCTCACCCCACCGAGGCTTGATAACTGAGCCAGGACCCCGGCGCCCGGGCGAGCGCCGATTCGCGTTGCTGACTGCCCCAATTCCTGCGTAAAATCGCCCGCTAGGGAAAGACCGCCTAGGCGACGTGTTGGCGCCTAGCGCCAACTAAGCGAGAGCCCCCGCTCAACGGCGCAGCGCAAAAGAAATGGTGTCGGGAAGCCTATGAAGAAACTAGCAGCAGCAGCAATCGCGATCGGCGTGGCATTCGCAGCAACGCCGGTCGCGCATGCCGACAGCAACTGGATTGCGATGGCGATATCGGATTCCACTGGGCAGATCAGGATCACTGACGGAGCAGCCAGCCAATCCAAGGCCGAGCAGCAGGCGATGGCGGCGTGTGGCAAGAGCGACTGTCGTGTTCTGGCCAGCGGAGGGCCGGGTGGGTGCATCGCGGTGGTTGTGAACGCTGCGAAAACCCATTACTTCGGACGCTGGGGTCCGACAACCGATGAAGCGGAGGCAGCGGCACTAGCTGCCGCCGGTGGGGGAACGGTCCTAAAAGACCACGGCCACTGCCTAGGAGATCCTATGAACCAATGACACTCCGACTCGGCGTGTCGTTCCACAGGTCCCTCACGGCTCCCATGATCCGCCGTTCGGCGCCCTTCTCCGTGGGCCACCAAACACTGGGCGCACGAACATAATTCACCCGCCGGGTGGTGCGCATTCCCGTTAGCCGTATCAGGTATGCGCGTACTGCCATTGCGCCAGTTCCGTTGCGTGCCGCGATGTTGAGGCGTTTGCTGCGCGAGGGGCCCAAGAAATTTCTCGCTGGTGCAACCGTCTCCGCTGCCCGTCGGCGCTGAACGTGTCACGGCTTCCATTGGACGAGCCCACCCGCGTCGGTGCTCGATGTCGGCGCACGCACTCCGCCGTCGCCTGCGTGGCGTGTTGGAAGGTGGCTGCTGGCCCCGTTCCTTCAGAGCATCGAGGCCGAGGCCGTTGGTAGGCTCCGGGCCCGTGTGGCCGCGGAGCTCACCACGACGTTCGCGAGTACCTACACCCGGCAGGTCTCACTCGCATGCTCAGGCCCGAGGCGTTTCATCCCTACGTCAAGCGAACGAACGGGGAGAAGTTCCTCGTAACCCGCAGGCACACCCGTAACTGCGACATGGGGAGCGCCAGCGCCCGTTGGCGAGATGGGGAGGGGTGTCTTGGAAGATCCTTGGGATCGGGCCATGCAGTTACCGCTGGTGAAGAGCTGTTCGTAGCGGATGGATGGCTCGCTGATACGTCTTTTCGGCGCGTCGTCGCGGCGAATCCCTGGATCCGTGCGCCCGGTCACTTTGATCGGTGCCCCCATGGTTGCCGAAACCATTAGCCTTATGCCTGGCACGCCACCGCGTAGGCGTGTCCGGCCAGGCGATGGCCGGCACGAAGGCGCGTCCAGTCGGTTTGCGGGAAGCGGACCGCCCGGTGAGGAGTCGGAATGGGTGACACGACCGCGGGTTCGCGGGAGGGTTCGGAGTTCGGCCCGTATCGGTTGCGGCGCCTGGTCGGTCGCGGCGGCATGGGCGACGTCTATGAGGCCGAAGACACGGTGCGCGAGCGGATCGTCGCGCTGAAGCTGATGTCGGAGACGCTGTCCAACGACCCGGTCTTCCGCTCGCGCATGCAGCGCGAGGCCCGCACCGCGGGACGCCTGCAGGAACCGCACGTCGTGCCGATTCACGACTTCGGCGAGATCGACGGTCAGCTGTACGTGGACATGCGCCTGATCGACGGCGTGGACGTCGCCAGCATCGTGGGCCGCTACGGGGCGCTCTCGCCTGCGCGGGCGGTCGCGATCGTGCGCCAGGTCGCCTCGGCGCTCGATGCCGCGCACGCGGCCGGGGTGCTGCATCGCGATGTGAAACCAGAGAACATTCTCGTCAGCGGGGACGACTTCGCCTACCTCGTCGACTTCGGGATCGCCAGCGCCACCTCCGACGAAAAGCTGACGCAGATCGGCACCACGGTCGGCACCTTCAAGTACATGGCGCCGGAGCGGTTCGCTGAGGGCGAAGTCACCTACCGGGCCGACATCTACGCCTTGGCGTGCGTGCTCTACGAGTGCTTGACCGGAAAACCGCCGTACCAGGGTGACCAGATCAGCGTCATGGGCGCGCACGTGAACCAGGCGATCCCGCGGCCCAGCGTCGCGCGGCCCGGCATTCCGGTCGCCTTCGACCAGGTGATTGCCTGCGGCATGGCCAAGAATCCCGCCGACCGCTATGCCACCTGCGGTGATCTGGGGGCGGCCGCCTACGCCGCGCTGGCGTCGCCCGATAAGGATCGGGCCACCGATATCTTGCAGCGCAGCCAGGTCGCGAACGCGCCGGCCGCGTTCGCGGGCCAGCCGCCCGTCGGCTTTACGCCCGCGCCGATAACCCACGCTTCGCAACCGGGCTCGCAACCGGGCACCGTCTGGCCCGCGCCCTCGGCGCCACAGCCGACACCATGGACCGGTGCCCCCGTCTGGAGCACTGGCGTCGCGACCGGCCCGGGCGCACCGCCGTGGGGTCAGCCGGCCCCCCGGGGCGGCCGAAAGCCATGGCTGTGGCTGGGCGTGGCCGCCGTCGTCGTGGTGGCCGTCGTGGGGGCGGTCCTCGGCTTTGTCCATCCGTGGGAGCGGTCGACCCCGACGGCGGCGACGACAACACCGACGCCAGCGCCGGACGCGGTCGAGCTCCGGGTCCTCGACGACGGTGTGTCTATCGGCAGCGAGGCGGCGCCGATAACGATCGATGTGTTCAACGAACCCATGTGCCCGCCGTGCGGCAGCTTCATCAGGTCGTTTGCCAGCGATATCGACACCGCGGTGAACAACAAGAAGCTGGCGGTGCGCTATCACCTGCTCAACTTCCTCGACGACAAGTCGCACAGCAAGAATTACTCGACCCGCGCGGTGGCCGCCACCTATTGCGTTGCGGGCCAGAACGATCCGAAGGTCTACACCGCGTTCTACTCCGGTTTGTTCGCCAGCAACTTTCAGCCGCAAGAGGGTGCTGCCGAAGACCGCACCGACAGCGAGCTGGCCCAACTGGCCAAGACCGTCGGCGTCGATGCGAACGCCATCGCGTGTATCAAGTCAGGAGATGATGTCGGCACCGGCAAAGCCAAGGCCGCCAGCGCCGCCACAACGCTGTCCGGGTTCAATGCCAGTGGCACGCCGTTCGTGTGGGACGGCAACAAGTCCGTGAACTATCAGGATCCGGGTTGGCTCACCAGGCTGATCGGGTAGCATGCGACATGCTCAGGTTAAATCCGTTGTACGGCAACATATTCGGGCCTTCGTGTTAAGCCATGGGCAGGGTATTCGGACATGGTCGGTCGGCCACAGCTGCGTTTCTGACGCTAGTGACGGCGGCGGCCTGCTCGTCAGGAACGTCCGCGATCGAGCCCGCGAAACCCGGCGTCGGGACTTTGAGTACGACGCCCGGCAAGGCCCTGACCATCTCCCCGGGCCAGCTGCTGGCCGCCACCAACGGCGTGACACCGGTGGCGTTCGGCAAGCCCGCGCACGGCAGCATCGCTTACGGCGCTTATGGCTCAATGATTTACACCCCCGACGCCGGCTTCACCGGCAACGATGAGCTGCCCGTCACCGTCAGCCATGCGGTGCGGCTCTACGCCGAAGACGAGACGCCGCGGATCATCATCGGCGACGTCGCCATACAGCCCAATGCGCACGGGTCCGCGATTGCCGCGGTGCCGGGAAAGGCCGACGAGGTCTACGGCCTCAGCGACCGCGGCCCCAATGTCCAAGGGCGTACCCGCAACGAAAGGGTGCTCCCCGTACCCGACTTCCATCCGCAGATCGCCAAGCTCAAGCTCGCCGATGGGGTGGCATCGGTACAACAGATCATCACCTTGACCGGCCGCGACGGCGCGCCGTTGGTCGGACTCATGGACCCCCGGGCGTCCACCGGCGAGGGGCTGGTGGATGTCAACGGCAATCCGCTGGCGCCGTCGGATCACGGCCTGGACGGTGAGGGTTTGGTCGCCATGGCCGACGGCACCTTCTGGGTGTCCGACGAGTACGGGCCTTTCATCGTCCACTTCGACGCCAATGGCAAAGAGCTGGAACGCCTTTCGCCCTTCGACGGGCCGCTGCCCAAAGAGCTCTCGTTGCGCGCGCCGAATCAGGGCATGGAAGGGCTGACGATCACCCCCGATGGCTCGACGTTGGTGGGCATGATGCAATCTGCGCTGCAGACGCCGGGACTGGTCGGCCCGGCCAGGTCCGTGCCGATGACCCGCATCGTGACCGTCAACCTCGCCAACCGCGGCGATGTGCACGAATATCTGTATCCACTCGCCGATCCGCAGCAGACGAAGGTAGCGGTGTCGGAGATCGCAGCGGTGAGCAACACGACGTTCCTCATCGACGAGCATGACGGGGAGCCACAGCCCAACGGCAACAAGAAGATCTACCTGGCCGACATCAGCGCGGCCACCGACGTCGGCCCGCGCTCGACGGTGCCGGGCACGGCCTATCAGGCCGACGCCGGCGGCCTCCTGATCAACGGCGTTCCGATCGAGACCTTTGTCGGCGTCAGCGCCGACGCGGCGGCCACCGACAAACTCAAGGCCGCCGGCATCACTGTCGCCACGAAATCCCTCAAGCTCGATCTCGGCGAGCTGCTGCGTTCGCTTTCCGCCAACGGTGATTTCTTCGGACATGACAAGGTCGAAGGCCTGCTCAGCCCGGACGGCGGTAAGACGTTGATAATCGCCAACGACAGCGACTTCGGGCTGGACGGATTGGCTGCTGGGTCTTCTGCCACCCCGCCGTTCCAACTCAAGCCCAAGATGCTGGCCAACGGCACCCAGGACAGTGGCGAGATCCTGAAAGTCGATACGACGCAGTTGCCCGCGAAGACCGAATCGGTGACGGTGCCGATCAAAGTCGGCTGAACCGGGTGTCGGTAGGTTGATTGGAGTCAGACCTGCGGACCAAACATTGAGCCCCAAAAGGAGCTGCGATGAACGTGTCCAGCCCGGATGCCATCCGCGCCGAGACGATCACCATCAGCGGCCACGACGGCGACGAAATCGAGGTCTACCGGGGTATGCCGCTCGCCGAGGCGTCACGGGGCGGAATCGTCTGGATCCACCACATGCCCGGCTATGACCGGGAGACCAAAGAGTTCGTCCGGCGGCTCGCCGTCAACGGCTATCACGTGGTGGCGCCGAACCTGTATTCACGCGAGGCCCCGGGTGCCGCGCCCGATGACGCCGCCGCCGCGGTGCGCGCCGCCGGCGGGGTGCCCGACGAGCGATTGGTCGGCGATGTCGCCGGTGCGGTGGAGCACCTGCGCGGATTGCCCGGCGCCAACGGAAAGTTCGGCGTCATCGGGCACTGCTCGGGCGGCCGGCATGCGTATCTGGCGGCGTGCTCGCTGCAGCTCGACGCCGCGGTGGACTGTTACGGCGCGTTCATCGTGGAGGATCCGCCCGAAGGCATGCCCAAGGCGATGAAACCGATCCTCGACCTGGCCCCCAACCTGAGCTGCCCGCTGCTGGGCCTGTTCGGGGTCGAGGACCGGTTCCCGGCACCGCCCGCGGTGGCCAAGCTGGACGCCGAGCTGACCAAGCTGGACAAGGTGCACGAGTTCCACTCCTACGACGGCGCGGGTCACAGCTTCTTCTCCGTCGACCGGCCGGCGTACCGCCCGGAAGCGGCGGTGGACGGCTGGCAACGCATTGACGAGTTCTTCGCCACCCACCTGAAAGGCTAGGTGTCCCAAGCCATGTGCACTTATCTGACCGAACACGTCGCGATCGACGGCAGTGGCAAGGGCGCGACCGGCTGGTTCGGCGCCGACCGCGCAACGGTGTGCGTCGACCATCCCGTGCACGCGCCCTACGGCCACACGGTCAACATCGACGTGATCAACCCGCAGCTGGGCCCGTCGGCGAGGGTCGCGCTCGAACTCACCGAGGAGAGCGCGCTGGCACTGGGCCTTGTTGGATTAAGGGCCATCCACCGGGCCATCGGCCATGCACCGGCCGGCCTGGCCTCCAAGAACCAGTAGCCGACCGATGACCGCTGACTACCCCCAAATGGCCGCCACCCGAGGCAGAATCGAGCCCGCGCCGCGTCGGGTCCGCGGCTATCTCGGCCACGAACTGGTCTTCGACACCACCGCGGCGCGTTATGTCTGGGAGGTGCCTTACTACCCGCAGTACTACATTCCGCTGTCGGACGTCGGCGCGGAATTCCTGCGCGACGAAGACCATCCGCAAAAGGTCCAATTGGGTCCGTCACGGCTGCACTCGCTGGTGGGCGCCGGGCAGAGCCATCAGTCGGCCGCGCGGGTGTTCGACGCCGACAGCGACAGCCCCGTGGCGGGCACGGTGCGCTTCGACTGGGGTGCGTTGCGCTGGTTCGAGGAGGACGAGCCGATCTACGGCCATCCGCGCAATCCTTATGTGCGGGTCGACGCGCTGCGTTCGCACCGCCACGTTCGGGTAGAACTGGACGGAGTCGTCCTCGCCGACACCCGTACTCCGGTTCTGCTCTTCGAAACCGGTTTGCCCACAAGGTATTACATCGACCCAACCGATGTCGCCTTCGAGCATCTGGAACCCAGCTCGACGCAGACGTTGTGCCCGTACAAGGGAACGACGTCGGGGTACTGGTCGGTGCGCGTGGGCGACACCGTGCAACCCGACCTGGCATGGACCTACGACTACCCGCTGCCCGCCGTCGCGCCGATCGCCGGCTTGGTGGCGTTCTACAACGAAAAGCTCGACATCATTGTCGAGGGTGCCGCCTTGCCGCGACCCCACACCCACTTCAGCTAGGCCTCCGGGAGGCCAGACAGCGAGGCGCGCAGACCGTCGCGGATCCCACGGTCGACGTCGTCCCTCGCGCTGCCCGACCCGGTCGACTCGTGGCAGTTGCAGCTCAGCGTGCTGAATGAGTTCGGTTCGGCGCCGGCCGGCGCCGGGGCCCCAACACAAGCACAGCCAGCGACAGCAGCGCCGACCAGTATTTTCACGATCACGTTCTATGTAGACGCTGCGGCGCCCCGAAAAGGTTTCACATGCAGCGCACGTCGAACGCACAATGAAATCAATATTTAAACGATTGCACACACAGACGAAACATTCCAAGCCGAGGCTTCAAACCCGTCTACGGCTTGAAAAGTAGGCACCGCAGCCGATTCCAATAAGCCCGTCTGGCTCGACGAATTAGGGGTGTGTCTGACATGGTGCCCTATCCCGATTGGCTGAATCCCGGAGACAACGCCTGGCAGTTGGTGGCGGCGACTCTCGTTGGCCTGATGAGTATTCCGGGCATCGCCGTGCTCTACGGCGGACTTGTCCAGAAGAAATGGGCCGTCAACACGATGTTGATGGCCTTCACCGGGTTTTCCCTGGTGCTGGTCGTGTGGGTGCTCTGGGGCTTCAAGATGGGCTTCGGCCAGCCGCTGAAGCTCGGCCCGGGCATTCTGAGGGCCGCGGTCGGCATCCCGCATACGATCCTGAGCAGCAACAACCAGCAGATTGCCTGGATCCCGCTGCTGGACGGCACGATGCCGTCCTTCCGTTTCTCGGAGACCACGCTGGCCTACTTCCAGTTCGTGTTCGCCGGGATCACCCCGCTGCTGTTCCTCGGCAGCGTGATCGGCCGGATGAGCTTCAAGGTGTGGCTGATCTTCGTGCCGCTGTGGTCCACGTTCGCCTACTCGGTCAACGCGTTCCTGTTGTGGGGCGGCGGCTGGTGGGCACAGGCGGGCGCCCTGGACTACAGCGGTGGCTACGTCATCCACCTGGCGGCCGGAACAACCGGATTCGTCGCTGCCGCGGTCATCGGTCCGCGGTTGGCGCGCGACCGGGAACGTGCGGTGCCGAACAACCTGCCACTTGCGGCCGTCGGTGCCGGCGTCCTGTGGTTGGGCTGGAACGGATTCAACGGCGGTGACCCGTACTTCTCGGGTGCCGACGCGTCGCTGGCGGTGCTCAACACCAACCTCACCACCGCCGTCGCGTTGCTCACCTGGGTGATCTGGGACCTCTTCGCGAGCAAACAGCGCAAGCCGACCTTCCTCGGCGCCGTCAACGGCATGATCACCGGGCTTGTCGCGATCACCCCGGCCGCCGGCTTCGTGAACAGCTTCGGCGCGATCATCATCGGTGTCGTCGCCTCGTCGCTGGTCTGGATGTCCTGGAACTGGCTCGGCACCACGCGGCTGTTCCAGAAGGTCGACGACACCCTGGGCGTGTTCCACACACACGGCGTCGCGGGTTTGACGGGCGGCTTGCTCGTCGGAGTCCTTGCGGACCCGCACATCGTCGAATACCTGGGCGGCAGCACCGGGACGGACGTGACCACCGCCGGATGGCTCTACGGGCACCATCCCAAACAGATACTCATCCAGCTGGGCGCCGCGGCCACGGTGATCGTCTGGGACGCCTTCGTCACGTTCGTCATCCTGAAAGTCCTTGGGCTGTTTATGAAGTTGCGGTTGCCCGACGAGGTTCTCGAAACCGGCGACCTGGGTGTGCACGACGAAGAGGCCTACCCCGACGACACGCTCGTCACGGGCCGCCGGGTGTTGGTCGGGTCGGAGGATTGACGGCATGAAGCTCATCACCGCGATCGTCAAGCCATTCACACTCGACGACGTTCGGCATGCCATTGAAAACGCCGGTGTGCTCGGCCTGACCGTCACCGAAGTCCAGGGGTACGGCCGGCAGCGCGGGCACACCGAGGTCTACCGCGGGGCCGAGTACGCGGTTGACTTCGTTCCGAAGGTCCGCGTCGACGTGGTGGTTGACGACGACTACGTGCAGCGAGTCGTCGATGCCATCGTCGGAGTTGCCCGCACCGGGAAGATCGGCGACGGCAAGGTCTGGGTCACTCCGGTGGACGGTCTGGTCCGTATCCGTACCGGCGAACGCGACCACGACGCTCTCTGACGCTCGCCTACAGCTCGAGCCGTCGAAACCTTTATTGCGGCATACGCGCGAACACGCGCGGGAGCGGTGCAGTGTGATATCTCACGCTGATTTTCGGTAATTTTAATATTCTCTTACCTGGACACCTGTTCAGTAAACTGCCTCGGCATTAGCGATAGCGAGGAAAAGCCTGGTAGGCGCTCAACTTATGCTTGCTGTCGAGGTGCATCGATAATCGCAACCTGAACGGAAATCCCAGACTCGCCGTGACTTGGGTAACAGTGCCGAATTTGAATTCTTTTTGCTGGAATTTCGCCGCTAAACTCGACTTTCAAGCAGGCGTGACAGCGCATTTCAATGCTGAGATTTAGTTAATCCCCGGGTGCCGGTGTCGCGGAGTTCTCGCGGCGCACGGTGTCCCGGGTGGCCGTGTGGTCCGACGAACACAGCAAAGGTGGTGCCACCGTGAGGCCGGACAGGGACAGAGACGTGCAGACGGACACGATCATCGTCGCAATTTCCGTGCATGAAGGTCCGATCGCCGCCATGGTGGCCAGCCCCGACGGCAGCCGGCTGATGGTCACCAACTACGGCGGCGACAGCGTTTCGATCATCGACACCGACAGCTGCCGGGTCGTCGAGACCGTCTCGGGCGTGCAGGAGCCGTTCGCGATCGCCGCTGGCGGACCCAGCGCACCCAACCGGGTATACGTCAGCAGCGTGTCCCGGGCATACGACTCGATCGAGGTCATCGACATGTCCACGAACACGGTCGTGGCGACCCATCCGCTCGCCCTCAGCGTCAGCGACCTGGTCACGAGCCCCGACGGCAAGTACGTGTACGCCAGTCGAAACGGCACCGGCGGTACCGACATCGCCGTCCTGGACACCACCACGGGCCGGGTCGAGGTGATCGACATCGCGGGACCCGGCACCACCATCCAGTGCGTGCGCACCAGCCCGGACGGCGCCGCCCTGTACGTCGGCACCAACGGGCCGGCCGGCGGGAGACTCGTCGTGCTCGGTGCGCCGTCCGACGACCGTTCTTCGGGACGCGCGCGCTGGCGCCGTAACAAGCCCACCCGCTCTCGCGCCCCAGGCTTGAGCGGCATGAGTGTCACGGGTGTCGTCGAGATTGGTCTGGCCGTGCGTGATGTCGCGGTCAGCCCCGACGGTGCCGTCGCGTATGTGGCCGGTTACTGCCCCGAGATTGGGGCGGTGGTCGACGTTGTCGACACCCGGACCAACAAGGTCACCAGCACGCGCAAGCTCGGCGAGATCAGCGGCAACCTGACCGGCTGCGTGCTCAGCCGTGACGGCGATCGCGCCTACCTGGTCAGCGACGACGGCATCACGGTGCTGTGCACGCTTACCCAGGACGTCATCGGCACCGTCGCAGTCACGGAGCAGCCGTCGTGCGTGGTCGAAAGCCCGGACGGAAAGCGCCTGTACGTCGCCGACTACTCGGGCGCGGTCATCGTGGCAGCGGTTGCCCCGACCGCTCCGTTGGCCATCGAGGGTGCGGCGCCCCGCAGGCACGCCTCGGCCGAATGGGTCATGCCTGAGCTGTTGCACTACGAGCCGGCGTTGGCCCTGCAGTAGCCCTGTTCTTGGGGGAACCCGTTTCTCATCGTTCCGCGCGGCGATAGCATTCGCCCGACCGAACATGAGGCGATGCTGCGCCGGAACCCCTAAGGCGGTACATCGATGGACAGCACGATGCAGGACTTTCCGTTGACGATTGCCGCGATCATGCGGCATGCCTGCGGCATCCACGGGGCACGCACGGCCACCACCGCGACCGGTGACGGCTACCGGCAGATCAGCTACCGCGAAGTGGGTCGAGACGCCGCCCGGTTGGCGAATGTGCTGCGCGAGATCGACATCACCGGGGACCAACGAGTCGGCACGTTCATGTGGAACAACGCCGAGCACTTGACGGCGTATTTGGCGGTGCCGTCTATGGGCGCGGTCCTGCACACCCTCAACATTCGGCTCTTCCCGGAGCAGATCGCCTATGCCGCCAACGAGGCCGAAGACCGGGTCGTCCTGGTCGACATATCGCTGGCCAACTTGCTGGGGCCGATCCTGCCCAGCCTCGAGACCGTGCACACGGTGATCGCGGTGGGGGAGGGAGACCTTTCGCCGCTGCAGCACTCGGGCAAGACCGTGCTGCGCTACGAAGAGGCGATCGACGGGCAGCCGGTCGAGTTCGACTGGCCCCAGATCGACGAGAACTCGGCGGCCGCGATGTGCTACACCAGCGGCACCACCGGCCACCCGAAAGGTGTTGTCTACAGCCACCGTTCGAGCTACTTGCACACGATGGCGGCGTGTACGGGCAACGCCATGGGCCTGGGGTCCAGCGACAGCGTGCTGCCGATCGTGCCGATGTTCCACGCCAACGCGTGGGGGATGCCGTATGCGGCGCTGATGGCGGGCGCCGACTTGGTCTTACCCGATTGCCATCTCGACCCCGCATCGGTGATCGACATGATCGAGACGCAACGGCCTACCGTCGCCGGCGCGGTGCCAACCATCTGGAACGACGTCATGCATCGCCTGGAAAAAGACCCGGAGCACGACATCTCGTCGTTGCGGTTGGTGGCCTGCGGCGGCTCGGCCGTTCCAGTCTCGCTGATGCGGATCTTCGAAGAGCGACACGGCGTCCAGATCCGGCAGCTGTGGGGGATGACCGAGACGTCGCCGCTGGCCACCATGGCGTGGCCACCGCGAGGAACCCCGGAGGAGCAGCACTGGGCGTTCCGCGGCACCGCGGGACGACCGCTGTGCGGTGTGGAAGCTCGCATCGTCAACGACCACGGCAAGGTGCTGCCCAGCGACGGCAAAGCGGTCGGTGAGGTGGAGGTTCGCGGACCGTGGATCACCGGCTCGTATTACCGCGGACGTGACGCGTCCAAGTTCGAGTCCGGGTGGTTGCGCACCGGCGACGTCGGCCGCATCGACGAGCAGGGTTTCATCACGCTGACCGACCGCGCCAAAGACGTCATCAAGTCCGGCGGGGAATGGATCTCATCCGTGGAGCTGGAGAACTGCCTCGTCGGGCACCCGGACGTGCATGAGGCCGCGGTGGTCGGAGTCGCCGACGAGCGCTGGCAGGAACGGCCATTGGCCGTCGTCGTTGTCAACGAGGGTGCGTCGATCACCCCGGCCGATCTCCGAAAGTTTCTCTCGGACAAGGTCGTTCGGTGGTGGCTGCCTGAACGATGGACATTTGCCGATGAAATTCCTCGTACCAGTGTGGGCAAGTACGACAAGAAAACCATCAGAGCTCGCTACGCCGAGGACTTCTACACGGTGATTGAGGCGCACGACTGACGGGATCTGCTCGCGAAAGGCGAGTCAGCTACCAAAGGTTTGCGTCCCGACACCGCTGGGGCTGTACCCGATGTACACCGGTTGCTGCGCGAACGGCTCGTAACCGGTTTCCATTCTGCTGCCCGTGACGTACGGGCTGTTCGTCCCGGTCGTCGTGTACGAGTACAGCAGGGTGTGACCGTCGGGGGTGTAGACCGAAATGATTGTCCCCGCCGGCACGTATCCGGTGGTCTGACCGGTCCCGAGCACCGATGCTGGGATGGTTCCGTACAGGCCACCGGAATCGAACATCACGGGAACGGCTTCCAGAGGTCCGTTATTGATTTGAACGTCCACGGTGGAAATGGGCGCTCCAGGTGATCGAGACCCCTCCGGGGTTGGGACCGAACACCAGCGAGCCCTGGGATTCGTTGATGAGCACACCGTTGTTGAGCAGGCCCGGCAACGCCGTCACTACCGTGCTGGTGCCCGGGAATCCGTTGTTGGGTCCGATGCCCAATACACCGACGATGCCGTATTGGGCGAAATAGGTGTCTGCCGCTGACCCGCTCACGAGGTTAACCCCAGTCGGCTGCGTGACGATTCCATTTCCGAAGTTCACCGTCGTCGAATACGTGGTGTAGTTGTAGTTCAGCCCCCCAGCGTAACCGGCGCTACCCGACCCGATGGAGGCGCCGAGGTTCTGCGTTGGGACGTATTGGCTTTCGATGACCAGGCCGGTGGATCCGGTGTCAACCTCGACGGGCACCATCGGTCCGCCGTTGACTGAGATGTACACGATCGGATTCGTCGTATTGCTCATCGTTATCGGGATGGTTGCGTCCGTCGAAGTGCTGGTGCCCGTGCCGCCCGTGGCGCCGTTGGCACCGGTGCTGCCGGTGTTGCCGCCGGACGGGCTGCCGGCGCCGCCGATGCCGCCGGCGCCGTTGGTGCCGAAGGTGCCGTCTGGGCCGCCGCTGCCGCTGTTGCCGCCGTTGCCGCCGTTGCCGCCGTTGGCGCCGGTGCCGCCGGAGCCGGCGACGCCTGCGTTTCCGCCCTGGCCGCCGGTGCCGCCTTCGCCGCCGTAACCCCCGGGGCCGGTCGTTTGGGCGGTGCCGCCGTTACCGGCGTTCGCGCCGTTGCCTCCGGGGCCGGCATTGCCACCCGTGCCGCCGGCGGCGCCGATTCCACCTCGGCCGCCGTTGCCGCCGGCGCCGCCGGCGCCACCGTTGTCGCCTTGGACGTTGTAGTTGCCGCTGCCGTCGCCGCCGGTGCCGCCGTTGGCGCCTTGGCCGCCGTTGCCGCCGGCCCCGCCGTTCAAGCCGACGTCTTGCCCGCCGTGGCCGCCGGAGCCGGCGGCGCCGCCGTTGCCGCCGTTGCCGCCGGTGCCGACGGGCAGCCCTTCGCTGCCAGGCGCCGAGTCGTAGCCGTTGCCGGGCGCTCCGCCCGCGCCGCCTACTGCGCCGTTGCCGCCGGTGCCACCGCCGCCACCGGCGATGATGACGCCGGTGCCCCCGCTGCCCCCATCGCCGCCTGCGCCGCCGTTGCCTCCTGGACCGCCGTTGCCGTTGGATCCGAACAGGCCGTGGTTCGCATCGGGTTGGTTGGCCGCGCCGCCTTGACCGCCTTGGCCGCCTGTGCCGCCATTGCCGCCGGCAAAGCCGGGGTTGTCGCCGAGCGCGCCGCTGTCACCGGCGCCGCCGGCGCCGCCGCTGCCGCCGGGGCCACCGTTCCCGCCGCTGCCGAAGAACACGTCGTTGGCTGCGGCGGCTTGTTTACTCGGGCTGTCGCCGGGGCTGCCGCCGGCAGCACCATTGCCGCCGTCCCCGCCGATGCCGCCGTTTCCGCCGACGCTGCTGATGCCCGCGCCCCCGCTACTGCCTCGGCCGCCAGCGCCGCCGTCGCCGCCGTTGCCGCCGCTGCCGCCGGCGGCGCCGCCGGTGCCGGGGTTGCCCCCGCTGCCGCCGGCGCCGGCATCGCCGCCGTTGCCGCCGTTGCCCCCGTTGCTGGCGCCGGCGTGCGCGCCGCCATTCCCGCCGGCGCCGCCGTCGCCGCCATTACCGCCGCTGGCGCCGTTGGCCAAGTCCCCGCCGTCGCCGCCGTTGCCGCCGACGCCGCCCGCGCCTCCCTGGGCGCCGGCGCCGGCGGTGCCCGCGGCACCGGCGCCGTTTCCGGCCTGCCCGCCCGCGCCGCCGCTACCGCCTTGACCGCCGTTGCCCCCGGCTTGGCCGACGGTACCGGTGCTTCCGGTGGTGCCACTGCCGCCGGCGCCGCCGGTCCCGCCGGCGCCGCCTTGGCCGCCATCACCGTTGGTGCCGTTGATGCCGATGATGTCGCGGAGGCCCTTGAAGTGATTGAGGTGCTTGATGTCGTTGAGGCCGTTGATGTCGTTCAGGCCCGTGATGTCATTCAAGCCCCTGATGTCGCTGATGCTGTTGATCCCGCCGCCGGCTGCGCCGCCGGCCCCGCCGGCGCCGCCCTTGCCGCCGGCGCCGCCATCGCCGCCGGCCGCGCCGGCACCGCCACTACCGCCCAGGCCGCCTTGGCCGCCGGCACCGCCGTTGCCCTGCAATAGCCCGCCGTTACCGCCGGCCCCACCAGCACCGCCGTTACCGCCCGCGGTGTCGGTGGCGCCGGTGGTGCCGACCCCGCCGGCCCCGCCTTTGCCGCCATTGCCGAACAGCCCGGCATCTCCACCTTTGCCGCCGGACTGCCCGGGTGCACCGGACCCGCCGCTGCCGCCGTTGCCCCACAAAATTCCGCCGTCCCCGCCGGCTTGGCCGGTCCCCGCCGCGCCGTTGGTGCCGTTGCCCATCAGCGGACGCCCCAACAGCTTCTCGGTGGGCGCATTGACCGCAGCCAGCGCATCCTGCTGCATCGCCCGCAATCCCGAGGCGTTGTCCGCCTCCACGGCTGCATACGCGCTCCCCGCCCCATCCAACGCCCGCAGGAACTCGCCATGAAACGCCGCCGCCTGCGCGCTAAGCGCTTGAAACTGCTGCCCGTGACCCGAAAAAAGCGACGCGATCGCCGCCGACACCTCGTCATTAGCCGCGGCCATCACCGCGGTGGTGGACGCGGCCGCCGCCGCGTTGGCCTCACCGATCATGGACCGGATACCGGCCAGATCCGAAGCCGCGGACGCCATCATCTCTGGTGCTGCGGTGACAAACGGCATCTCGCACCTCCCGCTAGGTGGCGGCAGCCCTTTAGGCAACCGCCCCGCTGTGCACCTTCATGAACCGACGGACGGAGATTCAGGCCAACTGATGTTAGCGGCGCGCAGGTCCGGTCCGTGGGGTTTTGGCCAGCTCGCGACCGGACTTTGCCGTTCGGCTTTTCATGGCCGGCGGGTCTCCCGCGCGAGTGTGGCCGGGGTCAGCTCTACGAACCCGAAAGGCTGCCGGCGTCGATGGTGTAGAACGTGTTCATGGGCCTGCGGGTGGTTCAATGGGCAACCGGGTCGGTCGGCGTCGCGGCCATCAAAGGTGTGCTCGAACACCCCGAACTCGAACTCGTTGGCTGCTGGGTGCATTCCGAGGCCAAGGACGGAAAAGACGTCGGTGAGATCATCGGCGCTTCGCCGCTGGGAGTTCGCGCGACCAGCAACATCGACGACATCCGCACGTTGGGCGCCGACGCCGTGATCTATGCACCGTTGTTACCCAGCGTCGACGAGGTCGCCGCGCTGTTGCGTTCGGGCAAGAACGTGGTGACCCCGCTCGGCTGGTTCTACCCGAGCGAAAAGGAAGCCGCGCCGCTGGAAATCGCCGCGCAGGCCGGCAATGCGACGCTGCACGGCGCCGGCATCGGGCCCGGCGCGGCCACCGAACTGTTCCCGCTGCTGCTGTCGGTGATGTCCACCGGCGTGACTTTTGTTCGGGCCGAAGAGTTTTCAGACCTTCGCACCTATGGTGCCCCGGACGTGCTGCGCTACGTAATGGGATTCGGCGGGACACCGGACAGCGCGCTGACGGGGCCGATGCAAAAACTGCTCAACGGCGGCTTCGCCCAGTCGGTCCGGCTGTGTGTCGATCGGCTGGGTTTCGCCGCCGATCCCCAGATCCGCGCGTCGCAGGAGGCGTCCGTCGCGACGGCGCCGATCGACTCGCCGATCGGGGTGATCGAGCCCGGACAGGTCGCCGGGCGCCGCTTCCACTGGGAAGCGCTGGTGGGCGACACGGTGGTGGTCCAGATCACCGTGAATTGGCTGATGGGTTCCGAAAGCCTCGATCCCCCTTCGTCTTTCGGTCCCGCGGGGGAGCGCTACGAGATCGAAGTGCGCGGAAACCCGGACACCTTTGTGACGATCAAGGGATGGCAGCCGGAAAGTGTGGAGGCCGGATTGCAGAGCAATCCGGGAATCGTTGCGACCGCGGCACATTGCGTGAACGCGGTCCCCGCGACCTGCGCCGCACCCGCGGGCATTCAGAGCTTTTTCGACCTGCCGCTGATCACCGCGCGCGCGGCCCCGCACCTGGCGCGCTGAACGCTCAAGTAAAGGGGATGGGGAGAGCCAATGGCACGGTCTGTCGTTGTCGAGCAATCGCGAGCCATACCTGTCGCGGTCGAGGATGCGTTCAATCGCACTCTGCCCCTGCCGCTTCCGGTGATTTTCTCGCAGTGGTACGGGCCTATCCCACCGATCAAGGCGGTCCGCGATCAGACGGGCGCGTGGGATGCCGCCGGCCAGACCCGCACCGTGGTCATGGTCGGCGGTGGCAGCATGCGCGAGCAACTGACCAGCGTGGACCCGCCGCGGTCATTCGGCTACGCGCTGTCCAACATCAAGGGCCCGTTGGCTCCGCTGGTCGGCTCGATCGAGGGCACGTGGAGCTTCACCCCCGCGGGCACCGGAACCACGGTGAGCTGGCAGTGGATCCTGCATCCGAAGTCGGGCGTGACCGCGCCGGCGCTGCCGGTGCTCGGCAGGATATGGAAGGGCTATGCGCGCCGGGCGCTCGAGACGCTGTCCGACCTGCTGGTCGGCTGAACGTCATGTGCCGACTTTTTGGCCTGCACGCCGGCAAAGACGTTTGCACCGCGACGTTTTGGTTGCTGGACGCCCCGGACAGCCTCGCCGAACAGAGCAGGAGGAACCCGGACGGGACGGGCCTGGGCGTCTTCGACGAAAATGGCCGGCCGCAGATACTCAAACAGGCGATGGCGGCCTGGGAGGATGCCGACTTCGCCACCGAAGCGCATCGGACGACCGGCACGACGTTCATCGCTCATGTCCGCTATGCGACGACCGGGTCGCTCGACGTCCACAACACCCACCCGTTTTTGCAGGACGGCCGGATCTTCGCGCACAACGGCGTGCTCGAGGGGCTGGGCGTTCTCGATGAACGGCTGCGCGAGGTCGGCACCGACGACCTGGTACTGGGCCAGACCGATTCCGAGCGGGTGTTCGCCTTGATCACCGCCTCGATCCGCGCCCGGGACGGCGACGTCACCGCCGGCCTGGTCGACGCCATGACCTGGCTCGCCGCGAATGTGCCGATCTATGCGGTCAACATTCTGCTCAGCACAGCCACCGACATGTGGGCGCTGCGCTACCCGGAGCCCAACGAGCTCTATGTGTTGGACCGGCGACTGGACGGCGCGCCGAACTTCGATATGCGTACCAATCGAATTCACGCGTGGTCGGAGCCGCTCTGCACCCGTTCGTCGGTGGTGTTCGCCACCGAGAAGATGGACGACGACCCGCGCTGGAGCCTGCTCGCTCCCGGAGAGCTGGTCCACGTCGACGCCGGGTTGCGGGTCACCCGAGATGTGGTGCTGCCCGAGGAGCCCAGGCATCTGCTGCGCCGGGAGGACCTGAGCCGGCCGGTCGAGCTGGCGCAGCACACCCGCAGGCAAACGTGACGCCCAGACGCGCGCTGGTGCTCGCGGGCGGAGGGCTGGCGGGAATCGCTTGGGAGACAGGTATTTTGTGTGGCATCGCCGACGAGTCGCCGACGGCCGCGCGAATGCTGCTGCAGTCGGATGTGCTGGTCGGCACGTCGGCCGGTTCGGCGGTCGCGGCACAAATCAGCAGCGGCCAACCGCTCGAGCAGCTGTTCGCCGGCCAGGTCGCCGAGACGTCCGCCGAGATCGATCCCGGCGTCGACATCGAGGCCATCGCCGAACGTTTCCTGACCGCCCTGAGTGACTCAAATGTCTTGGGGCATAAGCAGCTTCAGCAGATGCAGCGGATCGGCGCGGTGGCGTTGACGACCGAGACCGTGCCCGAGCCCATCCGCCGCGACGTGATCGCCCAACGCCTGCCGTCGCACGACTGGCCGGACCGGGACCTGCGGCTCACCGCGATCGACACCGCCACCGGCGAGCTCGTCGTCTTCGATCGGGACTCGGGCGTTGGGCTCGTCGACGCGGTCGCGGCCAGTTGCGCGGTGCCCGGCGCCTGGCCGCCGGTGACGATCGCGGGGCGGCGCTACATGGACGGCGGGGTTGGCAGCTCGGTCAACCTCGGCGTCGCCCACGATTGCGACGCGGCGGTGATCCTGGTGCCCGCCGGTGCGGACGCGCCGTCGGCGTTCGGTCCCGGGCCGGCCGCCGAGATCGCCGCGTTCGCCGGCGCGGCGTGCAGCGTGTTCGCCGACGACGACTCGCTGGCCGCGTTCGGGCCCAACCCCTTGGATCCGCGCTGCCGCGTCGTTTCGGCGAAGGCCGGACGCGAGCAAGGCCGTCGTGAAGCACGGGCGGTGGCGCGTTTCTTAGGGGTCTGAGAAGTCCGTCTCGGTCTCGAAGGCGTCCAGGGCGCGCATCGCTAGCTCGCGTCCGGCGGCGATCACGTCCGCCGCCCGGTGAAATTCCAGGCTGCGGCACGTCGTTCGGGGCACCTCGATCAGCAGGTCGGGTGGGTAGGCCGCCAGCGTGTGGCGCGCCAGCGCGGATTGGGCGATGTCGATCGTCCGATTCATCACGTCGAAGCCGCCCAGCTTCGGAAGTTCGGGCGGTTCATCTACGCCAGCGAGGTCGGCCGCCGGCGGCTCGACATCCGAGCCGTCCGATTCGGGGATCTCCGGAATCACTGCGCCGAACCTGCCCAGCACCGCCCGCGCCGTCGGCCGGTCGAGCAGCGCCTTCGCGGCATTGATGTCGAACAGTGCGGTGGTGCTGCGGACCATGCGGTTCAACCACTCGGTGGTGACACCAGGTTCCGCGTCGCGAGTGGCACCGGGCTCACTGCCGTTCAGGCTCACCGCGATGGTCAGGTCGGCGTTGACCGCGGCGATCGGCGCCATCGGCAGCGGGTCCAGGATGCCGCCGTCGGCCAGCAGGCGCCCGTCGATTTCGTGCGGGGCGATCACCCCGGGTATCGCGATGGACGCCCGGATGGCCGCGTCGAGGGGCCCGCGCTGAAACCACACCGACTTGCCCGTCAACAGGTCGGTCGCCACGGCGGTGTAGGGGATGGGCAGTTTCTCGATGGTGACCGGGCCGAGAATGTCGCGGACCTCGTCCAGGATCTTCTCGGCCCGCAGCACCCCGGCCGCGCTGATCGAGGGGTCCAGCAGCCGCAGTATGGTGCGCTGCGTCAACGATTTCGCCCAGTCGGCGAGTTCGTCGAGTCGTCCGGCGGCCTGCACACCGCCAACCAGAGCGCCCATCGACGAGCCGGCGATCCCGACGATCTCGTAGTCGCGCTCGCGCAGCGCCTCGATCACCCCGATGTGGGCATAGCCGCGGGCGCCGCCGCTCCCGAGTGCCAGCGCAACACGAGTCCCGGGCATTCCTTCATTTTGCACTTTCGTGCACGCGTGATCTCAATTGCGCACCGGCCCCTCACCCGCATTCGTCGTTGGCGGCGGCGCGTGCCGCGGTGATGACCGCCGCCTGCCGCGCCGGGGCCAGGTCCGCCCACCGGGTGTTCCAGCTGCCCGCGGTAGGCGACGGCGATGTCTGAACCATCGCCAGGTAGGGCTCGAGCAGCGATTCGCCGGTCTTGGGCTGGGCGGCCATCCAGAGTTTCGCCGCGTGACAGGCCTGGAAGTACTCCTCCTCGGTCGAATCAGCCGGGACGTCGACGCGGGTGGTGACTCCGGCCGGGGAGAGGCCGACGGCACCCGACGGCGGTGCCACCGACGCGGCCGACGACGGGGCCGGCGGCCCTGACGGGTAGATGGCCTTGCCGCTGCCGGCGCCGTGCGAGCACCCCGCGACAGCCAGCAATGCGGTCGTGAGAACGACCGGAGGGCACCAGCGCATCCCTTCAATCTATGCAAGACTGTCGGCGTGATCGAGCGGTTCGGATTTTGTGAGTGTTGTCGGCCCTAACGCGCCGCCGCTTGCCCAATCCGTTCACCCTGGAGCTCCATCATGTCTCTGCCTGTTGCCGTGCCGTCCGCTAGTACCGTCCCGCCCCCATCCTCGGGACCGACCCGGCTGCGGGTGCCCGATCTCCTGCACGCCACCGACCAAGCCGCCGACGACGTGCTCAGCGGTCGGTGCGACCACCTCCTGCCCACCGGCGGTGTGCCCGATGCCGCGCGGTGGTTCACCCGCATCTACGGCGACGACGAAGTGGACATCTGGCTGATCAGCTGGGTTCCCGGTCACGCGACCGAATTGCACGACCACGGCGGGTCGCTGGGGGCGCTGACGGTACTGTCCGGGTCGCTCAACGAATTCCGTTGGGAGGGGAGGGGATTGCGGCGCCGCCGGCTCGACGCCGGCGATCAGGCCGGGTTCCCGCTGGGCTGGGTGCATGACGTGGTGTGGGCGCCCAGGCCTGTTCCCACGCCAATCGCGGGGCCCGCCACGCCGGTGCAGCCGACCCTGAGTGTGCACGCCTACTCGCCGCCACTGACCGCGATGTCCTACTACGAGATCACCGACCGTAATGCGTTGCGCCGCCAGCGCACTGAATTGACCGACCAACCCGAGGGGCAGTGATGAGCCGAATCGATCGCGTACTGGACAGCGCCCGCAACCGTTATCGTCGCCTTTCCGCCGCCGAGGTGCCTGGCGCGCTGCGACGCGGGGCGGTGCTCGTCGACATCCGGCCACAGCCCCAGCGCGCCCGCGAAGGCGAGGTGCCGGGGGCGCTGGTGATCGAACGCAACGTGCTGGAATGGCGCGTCGACCCGACCAGCGACGCCCGGCTGCCGCAGGCCGTCGGCGACGACGTCGAATGGGTGATCGTGTGCTCGGAGGGCTACACGTCCAGCCTGGCGGCCGCGGCGCTGCTGGATCTGGGCCTGCACCGGGCCACCGATGTCGTCGGCGGCTACCACGCGTTGGCGGCCGCCGGGGTGCTGGCGCAGCTCGGCGGCAGACCGGTCAGCGTCACCGGCTCGATCGGTCAGCGTCCCCGGTTGCGGGAAGTGCTGCAGACCGATGGCGGGATTGCTCGCCGCTGGATTTAGCCGGTGAGGATGGCGTCGCCGTGCAGCAGCGGCCGCAGCTTGGCGGTCTTGTCCGGCGTCCAGCCGGGCGGCGACAGCACCTCGGCCCAGGCGTTGGCGACGTCGGCGACGTAGTGGTGGCCGTGCCCGTCCGGCACGTTTACCGCCACCGCCATGTCGGCCGAAACTTGCAGGAACGTCACCACCGGGATCCAGCGAGTCTCGGGTAGCACGTCGTAGCCCCGTTTTTCGGCCAGCCAATCCGGCTTGCTGAACAGCAGATCGGGTGTCCACCAGGCGATCGGATCCGAGGCGTGCTGCAGATAAACCACCCGCGGTCTGCCCCAGTCCGAATTCGGGCGCGCCAAATCGCTTGGGCGAGCGACGAATCGGACGTGGTGGCCGCGGTCGTAGATGGGCAGCCACTCGGGAGAACCGGCATCGCGGGTCGCGGTCAGCTGGGTCCAGATGGTGTTGTTGAACGTCGGACCGCTGAACAACGCGCCGTCGGTGCGGGCCAGCACGTTGTTGAGGCTCATGAACGAGGCCTCGCCGCCGAACGATCCCAGACTCTCGCCGAACACGACGACCTTGGGGCGTTTGAATTCGGGCATCTGCCGGACCAGTTTGTCGACCGCCTCGAACAATGCTTGCCCGGCCCGGCGCGCATTCTCCTTGTCCACCAGGAATGACAGCCAGCTCGGCAAGTACGAATACTGCATGCTCACGATGGCGGTATTGCCGTTGTACATGTACTCCAGCGCGTCGGCTTCGGCCTCGTTGATCCAGCCGGTGCCGGTGGTGGTGGCGACCGCGACGACGGAGCGCGCCAGTCCGCCGGTGCGCTCCAGTTCACGCGCCGCCAATTCCGCGGTCGCCTCGATGCCGTCCGCGGAGTCCAGCCCGGCGTACGCCCGGATCGGTTCTATCGCGGGGGCCCCGTTGAACGCGGTGAGCTGTCCGACGGTGGGACCGGCCTGGACGAAGATCCGGCCTTGATGGCCCAGCGACTTCCACGACACCAACGACTCCGGGCCACCCGATCGCAGCGGCGAATGTGGTTGCGCGGTATCGGGATTCATCTCGTCGTTGACCGAGGCGAAGGTGCCGTTCATCTTGCGCATCGCGAACTTGAGCACGACGCCGTTGAGCAGCGTGATCGTCAGCACCGTGAGCAGGCACACCACGATCGCCGCCGAGACGCGAAACGGCGCAATCCGGTCCACCTGCCCGACTAGAAAAATGGTCAGCCTGCGGATCAACTGGCCGATTTCGACGAACGTGAACAGCACCACCAGCGACAGGATCGCGGCCTCCGGGTAGTCATACCACTTCAGGTGCTCGACCCCCATCAGGTCGCGCACGCGGTCCTGCCAGACGTGGAACCGCCACGCCATCACGACCATCCCGACCGCGCCGATCGGGACCAGCACCAGCCACGACCAGCGCGGCGGCGGCGGGCTGGAATCCTTGGAACGCATGTAGCGGACCAGCCAGACGCAAAAGACCCCCAGGCCATACCCGATTGCGCCGGAGACGCCGCTGACCAGGCCCTGGAACAACGCGCCGCGCGGCAGCAACGACGGCGTCATGGAAAACCAGATGAAGATCAGGCCAACCGCGGTGCCGGTGAAGGTGTAATGGCGAATCCACCACTGGCGGTTGGCCGGTCGCGTCTCGGCCGCGGGGCCGGCTTCGGGGACGGCGTCCTCTTCGGTCTCGGCTGCTGAGCTCACCGGAGCTCCCTACCGGTGGGTGAAATTGGGTGGGCGCTTCTCGATGAAGGCGGCCATTCCTTCGGACTGGTCGTCGGTCGCGAAGGTGGAATGGAAAAGCCGGCGCTCGTAGAGAAGTCCTTCGGACAGCGTGGATTCGAAAGCCCGGTTCACAGCTTCCTTGGCCATCCGGGCCGCCGACCGCGACATCTGGGAAATGGTGGTGGCGACGGCCTTGGCCTCGGTCAGCAGGTCGTCGGCCGGCACCACTCGCGAAACCAGGCCGCTGCGTTCGGCTTCGGCGGCGTCGATGGTGCGGCCGGTCAGGATCAGGTCCATCGCCTTGGCCTTGCCGATGGCCCGGGTCAGGCGCTGCGAGCCGCCCATGCCGGGCAGCACGCCGAGCTTGATCTCTGGCTGGCCGAACTTCGCCGTGTCCGCCGCGATCAACAGGTCACACATCATGGCCAGCTCGCAGCCACCGCCCAGTGCGTGCCCGGCCACCGCGGCGATCGTCGGGGTGCGGACTGCGGCCAGCTTGCCCCACAAGGCGAAGAAGTCCGCATCGAACGCGTCGGCGAAGCTCAGCTCGGACATTTCCCTGATGTCGGCGCCGGCCGCGAACGCCCTCGCCGAACCGGTGATGATGATCGCCCCGATGCCGGGATCGTTGTCCAGTTCCGTTGCGGCGCTGGTGACTTCGTTCATCACCTGACTGTTCAGCGCATTCAGTGCCTTGGGCCGGTTCAGCGTGATAATGCCGACTCGTTGGTCGCGCTCGACCAGGATGGTCTCGTACGTGGACGACGTGGTTGTCACTGAACCGCCTCTCTTAGAAACTCAGGTCGTCGTCGACGGGCGCGAAATACGCCTCGACGTCGGCCGCGCTGACCGCGGCCAGAGTCGGCGGCGACCACTTCGGATTGCGATCTTTGTCGATGATCTGAGCGCGGATGCCCTCCACGAAATCGTGTGAACGCGACGCTGCCGACGACATCCGATAGTCCTGGGTCAGAACATCTTCCAGCGTTTCCAGCTTGGCCGCGCGGCGCAGCCCTTCGAACGCCACCGACACCGCGATGGGGGAGCGGGTGGCGATCAGGTTGGCTTCGTCATTGGCCGGTCCCGCGTCATGCCCCCGAAGCGCGGCGACGATATCGATCACGGTGTCCTTGGAATAGCACTCGTCGATCCATTCCCGTTGTGCGGCAAGCTCACTCGGTGGCGGTTCGATCGCGTGGTGGGCCAGCGCGCCCGCGATGCCGTCGGTGGCGATCGCCGCGGTGAACGCGTCGAGGTCGCTGTGCGGCACGTAGTGGTCGGCGAATCCCATTGCGATGGCGTCGGCGCCGGAAAACGGCGCACCGGTCAGGGCGGCGCGCAGGCCCAGCGCGCCGGGCGCCCGCGACAGCAAGTACATCTGGCCGACTTCGGGGATGAAGCCGATTCCCACTTCGGGCATTGCCACCTTCGAGGTATCGGTCACCACCCGGACGCTTCCGTGCGCACTGACGCCGACACCGCCGCCCATCACGATGCCGTCCATCAACGCCACGTACGGCTTTGCGAACCGGCCGATCTGCCCGTTTAGCAGATACTCGTCGCGCCAGAACCGCCGCGCCTCAACCCCGTCCTTGCGCATGCTGTGGTAGAGCGGCACCAGATCGCCGCCTGCGCACAATCCGCGTTCCCCGGCTCCGGCGAGCACCACCGTCCGCACCGCGTCGTCGCGTTCCCATCGGACCAGCACGGTGCTCAGCAGCTCCACCATCGTTTGGGTGAGCGAGTTGATCGCCTTCGGGCGATTGAGCGTGATGAAGCCGACGCCACGGTCGACCCGCGTCAGGACTTCGTCGGATTCCCCGGTCACGGCCTCAGTCACGCACGATCTCCCATCGCCGGAACGCATCCAAGAAATTGTCCGAGAGTTTGACGAGCAATCTAGATCGTGACTCGCTGCGGGGTGTCCGCGGGGGCTAGGGTTTGTCGTGGACGATCCGTAACGGTTGCGCAAAAATCGGCGAAACCAGCGGTCAGCCGGGAACCCGGGCGGGACACTGGTCGTTGAGCAGGTGTTCGTACAGCTCGAACCACAGTCACTAGAACAGTCACTAGAGAGGATCCGACGGTGCGGGAGACAAGCAACCCGATATTTCGTTCGCTGCCCAAGCAGCAGGGCGGATATGCGCAATTCGGCACTAGCGCGGCCCAGATGCAGCGGGGGTACTCCCCAACCGACCCCTACCCGGCCCCCTACCAGGAGGCCAAGCCCACCCGTCCGCTGACCATCGACGATGTCGTCACCAAGACCGGCATCACGCTGGCCGTGTTGACGGCCTCTGCCGTTGTGTCCTTCTACCTGGTGTCGACGAACCTGGCGCTGGCGTTGCCGCTGACCTTCATCGGGGCCTTCGGCGGCTTGGCGCTGGTGCTGATCGCCACCTTCGGCCGCAAACAGGACAGCCCGGCGATCGTGCTCAGTTACGCCGTGCTTGAAGGGCTCGCCCTCGGCGCCATTTCGTTGCTCCTGACGTTCCAGGTATCGGTCGGCCAAGGTCGCTCGGTGAATGCCGGGGCGATGATCGGCGAGGCCATCCTGGGCACCCTCGGCGTGTTCTTCGGCATGCTCGTCGTCTACAAGACAGGCGCCATCCGGGTGACCCCCAAGTTCACCCGCATGGTGGTTGCCGCCCTGTTCGGCGCGGTGTTCCTGATGCTCGGCAACCTGGTCTTGGCGATGTTCACCCACGGAACCGGCCTGGGCCTGCGCAGCGGCGGACCAATCGCGATCATCTTCTCGCTGGTCATGATCGGTATCGCGGCGTTCAGCTTCCTGATCGACTTCGACGCGGCCGATCAGATGATTCGCGCCGGAGCGCCCGAGAAGGCGGCGTGGGGCATCGCTCTGGGCCTGACCGTGACCCTGGTCTGGCTGTACCTCGAGATCCTGCGCCTGCTCAGTTACTTCCAGAACCGCTAGCCCTTTTTCGCGAAAGAGCCGGCACGCCCACACGCGTACCGGCTTTTTTCGTGTCTTGACGGCCTGGACGGCGTTAGCCTGTGCGCTGACGGCGGGCTCGCTCGGCGTGTCGCCGCCACACACGCACAGTGAAGGCCGTGAGCGCACACTCGACGCCTGGGCGGCGCTAGCTCAGCCGCTCCAAAACCATCGCCATGCCCTGGCCGCCGCCGACACACATGGTTTCCAGGCCGAATGTCTTGTCGTGCGTCTTGAGGTTGTTCAGCAGCGTGGTGGCGATGCGTGCGCCGGTCATGCCGAACGGGTGGCCCAGGGCGATCGCCCCACCCGACACGTTCAGCTTGTCCTCGTCGATGCCCAGCTCGCGGGCCGAGCCCAGCACCTGCACGGCGAACGCCTCGTTGATCTCGACCAGGTCGATGTCGCTGATCGACATGCCGGCGCGCGCCAAAGCCTGCTTGGACGCCTCGATCGGGCCCAGGCCCATGATCTCCGGGGAGAGGCCGCTGACCCCGGTGGACACGATGCGCGCCAGCGGCGTCAGACCCAGTTCCTTGGCCTTGCTGTCGCTGGTGATCACCAGCGCGGCGGCGCCGTCGTTGAGCGGACAGGCGTTGCCGGCGGTCACCGTGCCGTTGGGCCGGAACACCGGCTTGAGCTCGCTGATCTTCTCGTACGTGGTTCCCGCTCGGGGCCCGTCGTCGGCGCTGACCGTGCTGCCGTCGGGCAGGGTGACCGGGGTGATCTCGCGCTCGAAGAACCCGCTCTTGATCGCTTCCTCGGCCCGGTTCTGGCTGCGCACCCCCCAGTGGTCCTGGTCCTCGCGGCTGATGCCGGTCATGATGGCGACGTTCTCGGCCGTCTGGCCCATCGCGATGTAGACGTCGGGAATGTTGCCGTCGGCGCGCGGGTCGTGCCATTCGTCGGCGCCCGCGGCCGCGGCGGTCGACCGCTCCTGCGCGGCCTCGAACAGCGGGTTCTTGGTGTCCGGCAGGGAGTCGGAGCTGCCCTTGACGAACCGGGACACGGTCTCCACACCCGCGGAGATGAACGCGTCGCCCTCGCCGGCCTTGATCGCGTGGAACGCCATCCGGGTGGTCTGCAGCGACGACGAGCAGTACCGGTTGACCGTGGTGCCCGGCAGGAAGTCGTAGCCCAGCGCGACGGCGACGACGCGGGCCATGTTGAAGCCCTGCTCGCCGCCCGGTAGACCGCAGCCCAGGATCAGATCATCGATCTGGTGGGGGTTCAGCGCGGGCACCTTGTCGAGCGCGGCCCGCACCATCTGCAAGGCCAGGTCGTCCGGTCGCATGCTGACCAGCGACCCCTTCATGGCGCGGCCGATCGGTGAGCGGGCAGCTGAGACGATGACGGCTTCCGGCATGACGGTTCCCTCCGATGGCGCCTGGATACGACCAGACAAATCTAGTCGTTGGCGACCAGGGTTCACCTAAGCGGGTGACATCGCCTACCGGAGCACGGGCGCGCTGGCCCGCGACGGCGCCGGCGCCTCCTCAACCGTGGGGACGCCGTCCTCCTCTCCCAGCGCCCCACAGAGCACGGGCAGCAGCTGTTCGGCCGCCAGCGCGTACGCCGTCGGCGAGGGGTGGAAACCGTCGGCGGAGAACATCAGCTCGGGCGACGCCCGGAATTGGTGCGCCAGCAGGATCGCCAGCGGTACCGGCACGCCGCCGGCCCCCTTGACCGCGGCGGCCTGGGCGCGGGCAAGTTGCAGACCCCGCGAGTGTGCCAGCGACCGCAGGGGTTGGGGGATGGCGGAGATTACACCCAGGTCCGGGCAGGTGCCAACGACCACCACCGCACCGCGGGCGCGCAACTTGCGCACCGCCGAGGCCAGCCGTCGCGCCGACTGGCTGATGCCATTGAGCGCCGTGACGTCGTTGGCGCCGAGCATCATCACCGCGGCGTCCGGCGGCGACCCGGCCACGAACATCGCGTCGACCTGACCGGACACGCCCCTTGACGTAGCGCCGACGATCGCTTTGGTGCTCAGCCGGACGCGCTTGCCGGTCTGCTCGGCCAGTCCGCGCGCGATCAGCACGCCGGGCACTTCTTCGGCGCTGAAGCAGCCGTAACCGGTGGCTGTCGAGTCACCGAAGATCATCAGGTGCAGGTCCACGGACATGCCCCGCTGCCACCGCTGCACGGGCCCGCCGCCGCGGGTGTAGACGCCGTCGGCGCGGGGCGGGATATCCCAGGACTTCGGGATGATGGTGCGCGCCTGCGTCGCCTGGCCGACCAGCAGGTTGCGTGCGCCCAGATAGGCCGTGCCGGTCGAGGCGAGTGCACCCACTGTGGCCAGGGCGATCGTCGAACGACGCGGCACCCTCATGGTCACGGCGACCATTTTACGGGGGCTTCGGTAACGCTCGGGCAGATAGCTGAGAAATAAATCGATCACGGTGCGGAGCAATTGTGGTATCAAATCAGCTTCTTCAAATGTTGCACTCGACAACGGCTGTCAAGCTAAGTCCAACGGGTTGGCTGGTCGCCTGGGCAAACGGGATGAACCGGACGGTCACCCGACTCGTCACATGCTGTATCGGACTACAAAGGCGTAGGAAGTGTTGAGCATGAGCGCACCCAGTGAGGTTTCCGGCTCGCCCCGGAATGCCATTCGCCCGCATGAGGTTCTGCGGGCTCGTAGAGTTGAGGCGCGCCGGTTCGCCATCAGCGACGGCGCACCAGTCGAGGTTCTCGAATCCGGGCCCAGCGTCGCAGCGAGGTTAGCTGCGCTGGCGTCGCGACTGACCATCCGGCCTGTTCTGGCGGTCGGTAGCCACGCGCCCAACCTGCCCTGGCCGTGGGGTCTCATCGACATGGCCGCCAAGGCGCTGCTGCCGACCTCCGCCACCGTCCGGGCTGATGTGGCCCTGCCCAATGCCTCGGCGCAGCTGGTTCGTGCGCCCGGAGTGCTGCCCGCGGACGGCACCAGGCGGGTGGTTCTCTACTTGCACGGCGGCGCCTTTTTGACCTGTGGCGCCAACTCGCACGGCAGGCTCGTCGAAGCGATGTCGACGTTTGCTGACGCACCGATTCTGGTCGTCAACTATCGGTTGCTGCCCAAGCATTCGATCGGAATGGCGCTCAACGACTGCCACGACGCGTACCGGTGGCTGCGGTCGCGCGGATTTGACCCCGACCAGATAGTGCTGGCCGGTGACTCCGCGGGCGGGTATCTGTCCCTTGCGCTAGCGCAACGGCTGCAGGAGGAGGGCGAGGAGCCTGCCGCGCTGGTCGCGATCTCGCCACTGCTCCAGCTAGCAAAGGAATGCAAGCAGGCCCATCCCAACATCAAGACCGACGCCATGTTCCCGGCAAACGCGTTCGACGCGCTTGTCGAACTGGTTGCTAGCGCGGCCGCTAAGCACGTCGTTGACGGCAAGCCCGAAGAGGTCTACGAGCCCTTGGAGCACATCAAGCCCGGCCTGCCGCGGACACTGATCCATGTGTCTGGATCCGAGGTGCTGCTGCACGACGCGCAGTTGGCCGCGCACCGACTGGCAGCGGTCGGTGTGCCGGCCGAGGTCCGGGTCTGGCCCGGCCAGGTGCATGACTTCCAGTTGGCCGCGCCGCTGGTGCCCGAGGCGGTCCGTTCGCTGCGCCAGATCGGTGATTACATCCGTGAGGCCACCGGCTAGCTGTGCACGGCCCGAAACCGCCTGAGACGATGAAGGCATGCGGATCGCGCAGCACATCAGTGACCTCATCGGCGGCACCCCTCTGGTTCGCCTGAACTCCGTCGTTCCCGACGGCGCGGGCGCCGTGGTGGCAAAGGTCGAATACCTCAACCCGGGCGGCAGTTCCAAGGACCGGATCGCGGCCAAGATGATCGATGCTGCCGAGGCCAGCGGGCAACTGAAGCCGGGTGGCACGATCGTCGAACCCACGTCGGGCAACACCGGTGTCGGGCTGGCTCTGGTCGCCCAGCACCGCGGCTACAAATGCGTCTTCGTCTGCCCCGACAAGGTCAGCGAGGACAAGCGAAACGTGCTGCTCGCCTACGGCGCCGACGTCGTCGTGTGCCCGACGGCGGTGCCACCCGACGACCCGCAGAGCTACTACAGCGTCTCCGACCGGTTGGTTGCCGAGATCGACGGCGCCTGGAAGCCCGACCAGTACGCCAACCCGCAGGGACCGGCCAGCCACTACGAGACCACCGGGCCGGAGGTTTGGGCCGACACCGACGGCAAGGTCACCCATTTCGTCGCCGGCATCGGCACCGGCGGCACCATCACCGGCGCCGGCCGCTACCTCAAGGAGGTATCGGGTGGCTCGGTGCGCATCATCGGCGCCGACCCGGAAGGGTCGGTGTATTCGGGCGGCGGCGGCCGGCCCTACCTCGTCGAGGGCGTCGGTGAGGATTTCTGGCCGGCGGCCTATGACCCGGCGGTGCCCGACCAGATCATCGCGGTGTCCGACTCCGACTCGTTCAACATGACCAGGCGGTTGGCCCGCGAGGAAGCGATGCTGGTCGGCGGGTCGTGCGGGATGGCGGTCGTCGCCGCGATCAAGGTCGCCGAGGCGGCCGGGCCCGACGCGCTGGTCGTGGTGCTGCTGCCGGATGGCGGCCGTGGCTACATGTCAAAGATCTTCAACGACGGCTGGATGTCTTCCTACGGGTTCCTGCGCAGCCGCCTGGACGGGTCGATCGATGAGCCGACGGTCGGAGACGTGCTGCGCCGCAAGTCCGGCGAGCTGCCCGACCTGGTGCACACCCACCCGTCGGAGACGGTGCGTGATGCCATTGGCATTCTGCGCGAGTACGGGGTGTCCCAGATGCCGGTAGTGGGGGCCGAGCCGCCGGTGATGGCCGGCGAGGTGGCCGGCAGTGTCTCCGAACGCGAGTTGCTCTCGGCGGTCTTCGAGGGCCGCGCCAATCTGGCCGACGCCGTCTCGCAGCACATGAGCCCACCGCTGCGGATGATCGGCGCTGGCGAGCTGCTCACGGCCGCGGGCAAGGCATTGCGCGACTGGGACGCGTTGATGGTGGTGGAGCAGGGCAAACCGGTCGGGGTGATTACCCGGTATGACTTGCTGGGTTTTCTCTCGGACGGGTCTCGTGGCGGAACAGGGCGACGTTAGCGGGGCGCTCAGGTAATGTAATGCGGCCTGGTTTGGCATCCCCGCAGTGGAAGGTGTCCCATGACTGATCAACCGCCGCCTCCCGGGTCCTACCCACCACCTGCCGGTCCGCCCGGGTCGTCACCCGGCGGGCAGCAGCCTCCGCCGCCGCCGCCCGGCGGCGGCTCGTATCCGCCGCCTCCCCCGTCGGCGGGCGGGTATGCGCCGCCCCCGCCCGGACCGGCGGTCGGTGCGCTGCCGACGGAAAGTCCTACACGCCGTGGGTCACGCGCGTGCTGGCGTACTTGATCGACACGATCCGGATCGCCGTCGTCTACGGCATTGGTTACGTGATCATGATCCTCACCAGTGAGCAAGTCGTGTTACGGCGGCGCGAGCCAGATACGACGTCACCCAGCACTGCGTCAGCCAGCCCAGCGGCATCGGTATGGCGGCGCAGTGGCTGGCGTATCTGGCTGGTCCTGGCCTACGCGGTGTGGAACATCGGCTACCGCCAGGGGACTACCGGGTCGAGCATCGGCAAAGGGGTGATGAAGTTCAAGGTGGTCAGCGAGACCACCGGGCAGCCGATCGGTTTCGGGATGTCGGTGGTGCGCCAACTTGCGCACTTCGTCGACGCGATCATCTGTTACGTCGGTTTTCTGTTTCCGCTGTGGGACTCCAAGCGGCAAACCCTGGCCGACAAGATCATGACGACGGTGTGCCTGCCGCTCTGACCCGATCTGACAAGCCGAGGGCTACTGTCCGGAGCCCACTACGCTGATCGTCGATGAGCCAACAGCGCAACGCACACGACGCATACACAGGACTGGCCACCAAAGCGATCCATGCCGGCTACCGTCCGGACCCGGCCACCGGGGCGGTGAACGCGCCGATCTATGCCAGCAGCACGTTCGCTCAGGACGGCGTCGGCGGTCTGCGCGGCGGATTCGAATACGCACGCACCGGCAACCCGACCCGGGCCGCACTGGAGGCCTCACTGGCCGCGGTCGAAGAGGGCGCATTCGGGCGGGCGTTCAGTTCCGGGATGGCCGCCACCGACTGCGCCCTGCGGGCAATGCTGCGGCCCGGAGACCATGTGGTCATTCCCGACGACGCCTACGGCGGGACCTTCCGGCTGATCGACAAGGTCTTCACCCAGTGGAACGTCGATTACACGCCGGTGGCGCTGCCCGACGTGGACGCGGTCCGCGCCGCCATCACGCCGCGTACCCGGCTGGTGTGGGTGGAAACGCCCACCAATCCGCTGCTGTCCATCGCCGATATCGCGGCCATTGCGGAGATCGGCCGGCAGAGTTCGGCAAAGGTGTTGGTGGACAACACTTTTGCCTCACCGGCGTTGCAGCAGCCGTTGACGCTGGGCGCCGACGTCGTGCTGCACTCCACCACCAAGTACATCGGTGGCCACTCCGACGTGGTGGGCGGCGCGCTGGTCACCAACGACGAAGAGCTGGACCAGGCTTTCGGTTTCCTGCAGAACGGGGCCGGCGCGGTGCCGGGCCCGTTTGACGCCTACCTGACGATGCGCGGCCTGAAGACCTTGGTGCTGCGCATGCAGCGACACAGCGAAAACGCTTTGGCCGTAGCGGAATTCCTCGCCGAGCAGCCATCGGTGAGCACCGTGCTGTATCCCGGTTTGGCCGGCCATCCCGGGCACGAGGTCGCCGCGCGGCAGATGCGCGGCTTCGGCGGTATGGTTTCGGTGCGGATGGCCGGCGGCCGCGAGGCCGCCGAGCGGCTGTGCGCCAACACCGACGTGTTCATCCTGGCCGAATCGCTGGGTGGAGTGGAGTCGCTGATCGAGCATCCCAGCGCCATGACGCACGCGTCCACGGCCGGTTCGCAATTGGAAGTGCCCGACGACCTGGTGCGGCTGTCGGTCGGCATCGAGGACATCGCCGACCTGCTGGCCGACCTCGAACAGGCGCTGAGTTAGTGTCGCGCGACGCTAGGAGTGGTAGGGCTCCGCGCTGAGCAGGGTGACCTTGACGGTGTTGCCGTTGGGCACCTGGTAGCTGCGGGTCTCACCGACCTTGGCGTCGATCAGCGCGCCGCCCAGCGGTGAGTTCGGCGAGTACACCTCGAGCTTGCCGTTCTTGACGCCCTCCTGGCGGGTGGCGATCAGGAACGTCTCGCTGTCGGACTTGTCGTCGTTGTAGTAGACCTTGACCACCGAGCCGGGCAGCGCCACGCCGGACTGCTTGGGCGCCTCGCCGACCTTGGCGTTGTTCAGCAGGTCCTGCAGCTGGCGGATGCGGGCCTCCTGTTGACCCTGCTCCTCGCGGGCGGCGTGGTATCCGCCGTTCTCGCGCAGGTCGCCCTCCTCGCGGCGGTCGTTGATTTCCGCGGCGATGACTGGACGATTGGCGATCAGCTGGTCGAGCTCGGCCTTGAGCCGGTCATGTGACTCCTGGGTCAACCAGGTCACCTGAGTGTCCGTCATCTCGTCGCGCTCCTCGTGTTCTCGGCTCCGCGTATCCGCGTAAGCTCCTGGGCCCCGCTTGGGGGTGCCCGGTTTCCCGCCCCGGTGCCGCCTGCTCCGTTGTGCTCACGGGCATTAATGCAGCAATACACGGTCCCAGCCGGAACCGTGCATTCACCCATGTTACCACTGCGATAACAAACGATGACTGTATATCCGCAGTTGAGGGTTTGTCTCTCGATCAGTCCGAGCGCAGGTAGCCGGGCACGTTGGTGCCGCAGCCATAGATGTCTGCCATCACCGGCCGTTGGAAGGATTTCACCGTCGTCGTCACCTGCACCGTGGCCTGGTCGGACGGCGGAACGAGCACCTCCCGTCTGCCCGTCTCGCTGCCGTCTTTGGCCCGCACCCGCACAATGCAATCCACCGGGCGCGACGGGTCCGAGCGCGTCACGGTGATCGTCACCGACGCCGTCTCGTCGTCGATCAATTGATAGCCGGCCAGCGAGCCGGAGACGTCGCTGGTGCCCAGCCGTTGGTAGCCGAGCACGGCGACGACGATGCCGGCCGCGCCAATAAGCACGGGCAAGGCGATTGCTATGCGGCGCCGCGATCTGCGGGACAGTCGCGGCCGCCCGTAGCGGGCCTCGGGACGCGGAACGGGAGCCTGAGTCATGCCTGGGGAGTTGTCGGTGAGCGGGGAACTGGAATTATAGGGTCACGCATCCAACGGACAAGGGGACACGTGAGCGAACTGCGGTTGATGGCGGTGCACGCCCACCCCGATGACGAGTCCAGCAAGGGTGCCGCCACCCTCGCCCGGTACGCCGACGAGGGGCATCGCGTGCTCGTGGTGACGTTGACCGGTGGCGAACGCGGCGAAATCCTCAATCCCGCGATGGACCTGCCCGGCGTGCATGAGCACATCGACGAGATCCGCCGCGACGAGATGGCGAAGGCCGCTGAGATCCTCGGGGTGGAGCACACCTGGCTCGGCTTCATCGACTCCGGCCTGCCCAAGGGCGACCCGCCGCCACCGCTGCCCGAGGACTGCTTCGCGCTGGTTCCGCTGGAGGTGTCGGTCGAGGCGCTGGTTCGGGTGGTCCGCGAGTTCCGGCCGCACGTGATGACCACCTACGACGAGAACGGCGGCTACCCGCACCCCGATCACATTCGCTGCCATCAGGTTTCGGTCGGTGCCTACGAGGCCGCCGGCGACTATGCCCGCTTCCCGGACGCCGGTGAGCCGTCGAATGTGTCGAAGCTGTACTACAACCACGGCTTTCTGCGGGCGCGGATGCAGCTGTTCCACGACGAATGCGTCAAGCACGGCCAGGAAGGCCCGTTCAAGCAGTGGCTCGAGCACTGGGATCCCGCCCACGACCCGTTCGAATCCCGAGTGACGACCCGCGTCGAATGCTCGGAGTACTTCAGCCAGCGTGACGATGCGCTGCGGGCGCACGCCACCCAGATCGACCCGAACCACGACTTCTTCGCGGTTCCGATCTCATGGCAGCAGCGGCTATGGCCGACCGAGGAATTCGAGTTGGCCCGCTCGCGGGTGCCCGCCCACGTGCCCGAGAACGATCTGTTCGCCGGAATCGAGACGAACGGGTGAACCGCCTTCTACTCACCGTGATTGCTGACGGGACGCCGCACAACCACGGCCCGGATTTCGGCAAGGCCAGCCCGGTGGGGCTGCTCGTCATCGTGTTGCTGGTGATCGCCACGGTGTTTTTGGTGCGGTCGATGAATCGGCAGTTGAAAAAGGTGCCCAAATCATTCGACCGGGCACACCCCGAACCCGACCAGGCCGCCGACGAGGGCACCGACACGGTGGACGGACCCGCGCGCGCGCCGGGGGCCGACGATGAGCCAGGCTGATCCGTCCGGGATCAATACCCTCGGGCAGGCCACCAGCCCATACTTGCGCCAGCACGCCGACAACCCGGTGCACTGGCAGCAGTGGACGCCGCAGGCGCTGCAGGACGCGGCCACGCGCGACGTGCCCATCCTGCTGTCCATCGGCTACGCCGCGTGTCATTGGTGTCACGTCATGGCGCACGAGTCGTTCGAGGACGACACGGTCGCCGCCGCGATGAACGCGGGATTCGTCTGCATCAAGGTCGACCGCGAAGAACGGCCCGACATCGACGCGGTCTACATGAATGCCACCGTCGCGCTCACTGGGCAGGGCGGCTGGCCGATGACGTGTTTCCTGACGCCCGACGGGCGGCCGTTTTATTGCGGCACCTACTACCCGAAAGATGCTTTCCTGCAACTGCTTTCGGCAGTCTCCGACACCTGGCGGGATCGCCGGGGGGAGGTGGAAGAGGCCTCCGAGCATATTTCCGGCGAGTTGCGCAAGATGGCTTCCGGGTCACCGGGCACCGGCCCGGAAATGGCGCCGGCGCTGTGCGACCACGCCGTCGCGGCCGTGCTGCGCGACCAGGACACGACTCACGGCGGCTTCGGCGGCGCGCCCAAATTCCCGCCGTCGGCGCTGCTGGAGGCGCTGCTGCGCAATTACGAGCGCACCGGGTCGGCGGCAGCGCTGGAGGCGGTCTCGCACACCGGCGCCGCGATGGCCCGCGGCGGCATCTACGACCAACTCGCCGGCGGCTTCGCCCGGTACAGCGTCGACAACGCCTGGGTAGTACCGCATTTCGAGAAGATGCTCTACGACAACGCGCTGCTGCTGCGGGCGTACGCGCATTGGGCCCGGCGCACCGGAGATCCGTTGGCCCGCAAGGTAACTGCGCAGACCGCGCGGTTTCTGCTCGACGAGCTGGCCGAAGCGGGCATGTTCACGTCGTCGCTGGACGCCGACGCCGCCGGCCAGGAGGGTTCGACCTACGTCTGGACGCCCGCGCAACTGGCCGAGGCGCTCGGCGATGACGACGGCCGTTGGGCCGCAGAGGTTTTCGGCGTTACTGAGTCCGGCACCTTTGAACACGGCGCGTCGGTGCTGCAGCTGCGATCCGATCCGGACGATCCGCACCGACTGGACCGGATCCGCGGCGCGCTGCTGGCCGCGCGACTCACCCGGGCCCAGCCCGGACGCGACGACAAAGTCGTCACGGCGTGGAACGGGCTGGCGATCACCGCACTGGCCGAGGCCAGTGTGGCGTTGGGGGAACCCGAGCTCGCTTCAGCCGCGCAGCGCTGCGCGACCGCGCTGCTGGACTTGCATGTCGTCGACGGCCGGCTGCGACGGGCCAGCCTCGGCGGGGTGGTCGGCGACAGCGCCGCGATCTTGGAGGACCACGCCATGCTCGCCACCGGGCTGCTGGCGGTGTATCAGCTGAGCACCGATGAGGCGTTGCTGACGGCGGCCACCCACTTGTTGGACACGGCGCTGCAGCACTTCGCCGACCCGGAGCGTCCCGGCCGTTGGTTCGACGCCGCCGACGATGCCGAGGCATTGGTGCTGCGGCCCGCCGACCCGATGGACGGCGCGACGCCGTCGGGAGCGTCGGCGATCACCGAGGCGCTGCTGACCGCCGCGCACCTGGTCGACGCCGGCCGCGCCGAGCGGTATCTGCGGGCCGCGGGCGAGGCACTGAGCGCGCATTCGGTGTTGCTGCAGCGGGCACCGCGCGGGGCCGGGCATTGGCTGGCGGTCGCCGAAGCGGCGGTGCGGGGACCGCTGCAGATCGCCGTCGCGTGTGGGCCGTCGGGATCGTCGCTGCTGGCCGATGCGCGCCGGCTGGCGCCCGGCGGCGCCGTCGTCGTCGGCGGCGAGAAGGACTCGTCGGCGCTCTTGGCCGGCCGCGATCGGGTGGACGGAGCCGACGCGGCCTATGTGTGCCGGGGGCAGGTCTGCGACCTGCCGGTCACCGGGGCAGCGGAGCTAGAGACGGCACTGAGCGTCTAGCCGACGGTCGCGACCCGCTGCGCCCGGCTTCGCCGCGCTCGCGACCCGCTGCGCACGGCTTCGCCGCGCTTGCGATCGCGGCCGACGGTCGCGACCCGCTGCGCACGGCTTCGCCGCGCTTGCGATCGCTCCTAGAACACCACGAACCACATGGCGATGTAGTGGCAGATCGCCGCCACCGCCGTGCACGCGTGGAAGAACTCGTGGTAGCCGAACGTCGCCGGCCACGGGTCGGGCCAGCGCAACGCGTAGAGGATGCCACCGATGCTGTACAGGGCACCGCCGACGAACAGCAGCACCATCGCGGCCACCCCGGCGTTGTGCAGGATCGTGGTGGTGAACCCGACCGCGACCCAACCCAGCATCAGATAGAGCGGCACGCCCACCCAGCGCGGTGCCGACGGCCAACACATCTTCAGCAGGACCCCGGCGATCGCGCCGCCCCACACGATGCCCAACACCAGGTGCCCTTCATCGGGCGGCAAGGCCAGCAGCGCGAACGGTGTGTAGCTGCCCGCGATGAACACGAAGATCATCGAGTGGTCGGCGCGCCTCATCCATTTCCGGGCGGTCGGCGATTTCCAGTGGACGCGGTGATAGGTGGCGCTGACGGTGAACATCAGGATCGTGGCCGCCGTGTAGGCAAACGTTGCGAGCCCGGCGCGAGTGGACCCCACCGCCCACGACACCGCGATCAGTGACGCACCAGCGAAGACCGCGGTGCCCGCGGAGTACACGTGGATCCAGCCACGGAACCGGGGCTTGGTCAGTACGCGGGTTACGCCGTCGACGATCTGGTGGGCGGCATTGCTTACTGCGCCATCCTCTGATTCGGACTCCGGGCTGGTGACCGTGCTGGTCTGACCGCTCATTTCCCCTGTTGCCTCAGTTGAGATTGCCACTGGCTCTTACTGATCACAGTATCCGGAACATCGCCCCAACGCCGTCCGGACATACCGGAATTGGTTGCGGGTCACAGTAGTGTGGATCCTCGTGGAGATCATTCCGCCGCGGCTCAAGGAGCCCTTGTATCGCGTTTACGAGCTGCGGTTGCGGCAGGGTCTGGCCGCCTCGAAATCCGAACTGCCCCGTCACATCGCGGTCTTGTGCGACGGAAACCGGCGCTGGGCGCGCGACGCCGGATACGACGACGTCAGCTATGGCTACCGGATGGGTGCCATCAAGGTCGCCGAAATGCTGCGGTGGTGCCAGGAGGCCGGTATCGAAATGGCCACCGTGTATCTGCTGTCGACCGAGAACCTGCAACGCGATCCCGACGAGCTCGCCGCACTCATCGAAATCATCACCGATGTTGTCGAGGAAATCTGCGCACCGGCGAACCGCTGGAGTGTGCGCACCGTCGGGGACCTGTCACTGCTGGGGGAGGAGCCGGCCCGCCGGCTACGCGACGCGGTGGAGTCCACCCCGGGCGTCGCGCCCTTCCACGTCAACGTCGCGGTCGGCTACGGCGGCCGTCAGGAGATCGTCGACGCGGTTCGCGCGTTGTTGGGCAAGGAACTCGCCAACGGCGCGACCGGCGAGGAACTCGTCGAGGCGGTGACCTCCGAGGCCATCTCCGAAAACCTCTATACCTCCGGGCAACCCGACCCCGACCTGGTGATCCGCACGTCGGGCGAGCAACGCCTGTCCGGGTTCCTGCTGTGGCAGAGCGCCTACTCGGAGATGTGGTTCACCGAAGCGCACTGGCCCGCGTTCCGGCGCGTCGATTTCCTGCGTGCGCTGCGCGACTACAGCCAGCGGCATCGCCGATACGGCAGATAGCGGGGCCCGTCGGCGCGTCGAGAACATGCCAAACTGGATGCATGGCTGCGCTGTCGGCGGTGGTGTTCACGCTGAGCGGTTGGCTGGGGCTGTATCTGCTGGCCCGTGATCCGCGCAAGCCCGTGCTCGCCTTGGCGGCGATCGGGCTGTGTGGCTTTGCGCTCGTGGTGGCGCTGGACGCGGTGCGCACGGCCACCCCGGCGCACGCGCAGCTGCTCAGCCGGCTAGAGATCTACCTGGTCGCCGTGCCGAGCGTCGCGTGGTTCGCGGTGCTCGTCGAGCTGTCCCGGCCATCGGAAACGGCCCGGGCGCGCGCGGCCGAGCTGTTGCTGGTCGGCGCGGTCGGTGCGCTCACGCTGGTCGGCGCGGCGGTGGCCGGCAGCGTCGACGGGCCGCTGCGGGTGGGGCACTGGCTGATGTTCGCGGTCATCTCGACCTCCACACTGGGCGCGATGGTCGCCGCGTTGCGGCGGCCGGCCCAGCCGGTGCCGGTGCGCCGGAGTGGTCTCGGAATCATGGTGGTTGCGACGTTGTTCTTCGCGCTGGGTAACGCGATCCTGATCATTCCGCTGGACCTGGTGCCCAGTTGGCTGGCCCTGGCGTCGACGGGTTTCGACGTGCTGTTGCTCGGGGTCGCGGTGGCCCTATGGGACGCCTTCGACGAGGGCCAGGCGCTGCGCGCCGACATGCTGCGCTCGTTCGCCGGCTGCACGGCGGTGGCGACGCTGCTCGGTGGTCAGGTGCTGATCGGCCTGGCCGTCACCCGCGACCAGCCCGGCACCCAGGTGGCGCTGACGATCCTGCTGTTCACCACCGTGGCGATCGCCATCACCGTGCAGGTGCTGGCCGATCCGCTGGCCGGAGTGTTGGACCGGCTGGCGTTCTGGAAATCACCCACGCTGCGCGCCGACCGCGCAGCGTTGCGACACACCGGGGCCGCGCTGCCGTTGCGGTCCGCGGATCCCCTGGTCGACGTCGACGACGACACCTTCGCCAGGCTCACCCGCCGGGCGCTGGGGCACTACGGCGACCTGACCAAACTGGTGGCCAGCCCGCTCACCGCCTTGCCTGTGATCGACGAGCGGCTCGCCGCGCGGGGCGCGCCCGATCACCCGCTCGAGCGGGCCAACGAACTCAAGGCAGTGCTCGCCGATGGGATATCGCGGCTCAAGCCGCGCGACGGCGGTGACTTCGGCACCACCGAGCAGTGGCGGCATTACAACGCGCTGTATTTCCCCTATGTCGTCGGCGTGCGGGCGTATGCGCAGAACGCGACCGCCTCCGGTCTGGATCCGACCGCCCGGCAGGCCTGGCAGTGGTTCGTCACCGAGGTGCCACAGCGGTCGCTGCACAACTGGCAAAACGCTGCGGCCCGGCTCATCGCGGCCGATCTGCGCGGACGCGTTTCGGTTTCCAGCGAGTAACAAATCCACTCGGTTGGGAATAGCCGGGTGAACTAGCTGGTCGTTTTACTTGTGGCAGTAGTTGGCAGCGCCACGAGTCGATATGGCAGTGCTCCGACGGCACGCTCAAACCTGTTCGACGCAAACCGCCATCGCTAGGAGTACACACATGACCGCGATATCCGGAATCACCACACGGCCCCTCTACGACTCGACCGACTCGCTGTTGCGTTTCGCCATGCGCGCTGATGCCACCGTGACGGGATTGTTCGGCCTGGCCGTTGCCTTCGTCGCCGACCCGCTCTCGTCGCTGACCGGCCTGACGTCCGGTGCGGAGTACGCCATGGGCGCCTTCTTCGTGCTCTATGGCCTGGTTGTCTTCAGCCTCGCGGCGTTGCCGAACCTGCGCCGCGCCGGCATCGGTGTCGTCGTGGCCAACATCGTGTACACCGTCGCGGCGATCGTGGCCGCTGAATTGGTGCCGATGACCGCTACCGGAGTCGCTGCGACCCTGGCCAGCGGTGTCTACACGGCCTTCTTCGCGTGGCTGCAATACCTGGGAGTGCGCCGCCTGGCTCGGTAGTTTTCGCGGGACGCATCCCGCTCCCCGCGCCGCCCTACAGCTTGCGCAGGCGCAGCCGGTTGATCGCGTGATCGGCGTCTTTGCGCAGCACCAGGGTGGCGCGGGGCCGCGTCGGCAGAATGTTCTCGACCAGGTTGGGCCGGTTGATCGAGCGCCAGATCTCGCGCGCGGCGGCGACCGCCTTGGTGTCGTTGAGGGCCGAGTAGTGGTGGAAGTGCGACTCCGGGTCGGCGAACGCCGTGCCGCGCAGAGACAAGAACCGCGACACGTACCACTGCTCGATGTCTTCGATCCGGGCGTCCACGTAGACCGAGAAGTCGAACAGGTCCGACACCATCAGGGTGGGGCCGGTCTGCAGCACGTTGAGGCCCTCCAGGATCAGGATGTCGGGATGGCGGACCACGTGCTTGGCACCGGGGATGATGTCGTACTTCAGATGCGAATACACCGGCGCGCACGCATAGTCCGAGCCGGACTTCACCGAGGTCACGAACCGCAGCAGTGCCCGGCGGTTATAGCTCTCCGGAAAACCTTTGCGGTGCATGAGGTTTCGGCGGTCCAGTTCGGCGTTGGGGTAGAGGAAGCCGTCGGTGGTCACCAGGTCCACCCGGGGATGGTGATCCCAGCGGGCCAACAGCGCCTGCAACACACGTGAGGTGGTCGACTTGCCGACCGCCACGCTGCCGGCCACGCCGATGACGAACGGCACCGGCCGGTCGGGGTTATTCTGCGGCTCGCCAAGGAATTCCGCGGTGGCGGCGAACAGCCGTTGGCGCGCGGCGACCTGAAGGTGAATCAGCCGGGCCAGCGGCAGGTAGACCTCCTCGACTTCCAGCAAGTCGATTTGCTCGCCCAGGCCGCGCAGGCCGATCAGTTCCTCTTCGGTGAGGGCCAATGGTGTCGACATGCGCAGCGCACGCCACTGCTTTCGGTCGAACTCCACATATGGGCTCGGCTCGCTCAGCCGGGGCATAGTGCACAGTGTGGCAGGGCCCGGCACATGCCCGACGGCGGGGCTGGCCAAAGGCCTGCGAAAACGACGAGATGACGGCTTTGGCGGGACGATCGGCCGGCTGCTGGACCAGCCGCTGATCCCGTCGGCGTTGCTGGCCGACTAGTCTCGTTCCCATGTCAGCCGACTCGACCCGCACCGCCACCTCGACCACATCACCAGGCGCCGAATACGCGGATACCGCGAGCGCGGCCTACCGTGCGGCACTGCAGGTCGTCGAGTCCGTCGAACCTCGCATCGCCGAGGCGACGCGCAAAGAGCTTGCCGACCAACGTGGTTCGCTCAAGCTGATCGCCAGTGAGAACTACGCGTCGCCGGCCGTGCTGCTGACCATGGGGACCTGGCTGTCGGACAAGTACGCCGAGGGCACCATCGGACATCGGTTCTACGCCGGATGCCAGAACGTCGACACCGTCGAAAGCGTCGCCGCCGAGCATGCCCGCGAGCTGTTCGGCGCGCCGCATGCGTACGTGCAGCCCCATTCGGGCATCGACGCCAACCTCGTCGCATACTGGGCGATCTTGGCTACCCGGGTCGAGGCGCCGGGTCTGGCCGAGGCCGGAGTCAAGCATGTCAACGATTTGTCCGAGGCCGACTGGGAGAAGCTACGCGCCAAGCTGGGCAACCAGCGGCTACTGGGCATGTCGCTGGATGCCGGCGGCCATCTCACCCACGGCTTCCGGCCCAACATCTCCGGCAAGATGTTCCACCAGCGCAGTTACGGCACGGATCCGAACACCGGGTTCGTCGACTACGGCGCGGTCGCGGCCGCGGCGCGTGAGTTCAAGCCGCTGATCATCGTGGCCGGCTACTCCGCTTATCCGCGCCGGATCAATTTCGCGACGATGCGTGAAATCGCCGACGAGGTGGGCGCCACACTGATGGTGGACATGGCGCATTTCGCGGGCCTGGTGGCAGGCAAGGTATTCGCCGGCGACGAGGATCCGGTGCCGCACGCCCATGTCACGACAACGACGACACACAAGTCGCTGCGCGGTCCGCGCGGCGGCCTCGTGCTCTGCCAACCCGAATACGCCGATGCCGTCGACAAGGGCTGCCCGATGGTGCTCGGCGGGCCACTGTCACACGTGATGGCGGCCAAGGCCGTCGCGCTCGCCGAGGCGCGGCAGCTCTCGTTCCAGGCCTACGCGCAGCGCATCGCCGATAATGCTCAAGCACTGGCCGACGGCTTCCTCAAGCGCGATGCGCGGCTGGTCACCGGGGGCACCGACAACCACATCGTGCTGCTCGACGTCACGTCGTTTGGCTTGACTGGACGCCAAGCCGAGTCGGCGTTGCTAGACGCGGGCGTCGTCACCAACCGCAACGCCATCCCCGCCGACCCGAACGGCGCCTGGTACACCAGCGGCATCCGGTTCGGCACTCCGGCGCTGACCACCCGCGGATTCGGTGCCGCCGAATTCGACCGGGTGGCCGAGTTGGTGGTCGACGTGCTGACTAACACGGCATCAGAGGGCTCCTCCAAGGCCAAGTACAAGCTGGCCGACGGCACCGCCGAACGGGTCAGCGCCGCTTCCGCCGAGCTATTGGCCGCCCATCCGCTTTACCCGGGTCTCACGCTCTAGGCACACGCGGCGGGCTGGACTGGCGCCACACCCGGGCGCGACACAGGGCGCGGTAATTTCAAAAACCTGTGTACGCGGGTTACAGTAACCGCATGGCACAGAAACCTGTCGCTGATGCGCTGACGCTGGAACTCGAACGGGTGTGCGAAGCCAACATGGATCGCCACCTCAACACCGAGGACATCTGGTTCGCCCACGACTACGTGCCGTTCGAGCAGGGCGAGAACTTCGCCTTTCTGGGCGGCCGCGACTGGGACCCGTCCCAGGCGACGCTGCCCAGGACCATCACCGACGCCTGCGAGATCCTGCTGCTGCTCAAGGACAACCTCTCCGGCCACCACCGCGAGCTGGTCGAGCACTTCATCCTCGACGAGTGGTGGGGTCGCTGGCTGGGGCGGTGGACCGCCGAGGAGCACCTGCACGCCATCGCGCTACGCGAATACCTGGTGGTGACCCGCGAGGTCGACCCGACCGCCAACGAGGAGGCGAGGGTCCAGTACGTCATGAAGGGCTACCGCGGCGACATGTACTCACAGGTCGAGACCCTGGTGTACATGGCGCTCACCGAGCGCACCCACGCCGTCTTCTGCGCCAACCTGGCCGCGAAGATCGAGGAGCCCATCCTGGCCGGGCTCATCGACCGGATCCGCAGGGACGAAGAGCGTCACGAGCTGTTCTTCGCCAACCTCGTCGCGCATTGCCTCGACTACACCCGCGACGAGACGATCGCCGCGATCGCCGCGCGCGCGGCGGACCTCCAGGTGGTCGGGGCCGACATCGACGCCTACCACGACAAGGTGCAGAACGTCGCCGACGCAGGCATTTTCGGGCCGGCCGAGCTGCGGCAGGCGATCTCCGACCGCATCACCGCCTGGGGTGTGGCCGACGAGCCGCAACTGCGGCAATTCGTCACCGGCTAGCGGGTCTCGGCGCGCCTGACGGGCGGCTACGCGGCCACGAGAGTAGCGTCGCATCTGATGGTCAGCGACATAATCTGCTGCCAGGGCGGCGCCTCCCGTCACTACTCCGGTAGTTCTAGGCAGGACCGGCCCCGGTCCTGGTGCTGCGGCTCCCGTCGACCCGCCTGTGTGGGGCCCCATGGGTTTAGCTCGAGGAGCGCTTCGTGACCGATACCCGGACTTACGTGCTCGACACCTCCGTGCTGCTGTCCGACCCGTGGGCGTGCAGCCGGTTTGCCGAGCACGAGGTCGTGGTTCCGCTGGTGGTGATCAGCGAGCTTGAGGCCAAACGCCACCACCATGAGCTGGGCTGGTTCGCCCGCCAGGCGTTACGTCTGTTTGATGATCTTCGACTCGAGCACGGACGGCTGGATCAGCCCATTCCCGTTGGGACACAAGGCGGCACGCTTCACGTCGAACTGAACCACACGGACCCGGCGGTGCTGCCCGCCGGCTTCCGGACGGACAGCAACGACTCCCGGATCTTGAGCTGCGCCGCCAACCTCGCCGCCGAAGGCAGGCGAGTCACGTTGGTGAGCAAGGACATTCCGCTGCGGGTCAAGGCCGCCGCGGTGGGCCTGGCCGCCGACGAATACCACGCGCAGGACGTCGTCGTCTCCGGTTGGTCGGGGATGCAGGAGATCGAGATCGCCACCGAGGACATCGACGGGCTATACGCCGAGGGTGAGATCGATCTGCCCGAAGCCCGAGATCTGCCGTGCCACACCGGGATTCGGCTGCTGGGCGGCAGCTCCCATGCGCTCGGCCGCGTCAACGCGGCCAAGCGAGTCCAGCTGGTGCGCGGCGACCGCGAGGTGTTCGGGCTGCGCGGCCGTTCCGCCGAACAACGGGTGGCGCTGGACTTGCTGCTGGACGAGTCGGTCGGCATCGTGTCGCTGGGCGGCAAAGCCGGCACCGGCAAATCGGCGCTGGCGTTGTGCGCCGGCCTGGAGGCGGTGCTCGAGCGGCGCACCCAGCGCAAGGTGGTGGTCTTCCGCCCGCTGTACGCCGTAGGCGGCCAAGAGCTCGGCTACCTGCCCGGCAGCGAGAGCGAAAAGATGGGCCCCTGGGCGCAGGCGGTGTTCGACACCCTCGAGGGGCTGGCCAGTCCGGCGGTGCTCGAGGAGGTGCTGTCCCGGGGCATGCTCGAGGTGCTGCCGCTGACCCACATTCGAGGTCGCTCGTTGCACGACTCGTTCGTCATCGTCGACGAGGCACAGTCGCTCGAGCGCAACGTCCTGCTGACGGTGCTGTCCCGGCTGGGTGCGGGGTCGCGGGTGGTGCTGACCCACGACATCGCCCAGCGCGACAACCTGCGCGTCGGCCGCCATGACGGGGTCGCCGCCGTGATCGAGAAACTCAAGGGTCATCCGCTGTTCGCGCACATCACCCTGCTGCGCAGCGAACGGTCGCCGATCGCCGCGCTGGTCACCGAGATGCTCGAGGAGATCGCCGGACCGCACTGACGGGGCGTTTCGGTAAACTTCCTAAGTGCCGAAACGACCTGACAACCAGGCCTGGCGCTACTGGCGGACCGTCATCGGCGTCGTAGCGGCCGGGGCGGTGTTGGTGATCGGCGGCCTCACCGGTCACGTGACGCGCGCCGATAACGTGAGCTGCGCGGTGGTCAAGTGTGTCGCGCTGACGTTCGACGACGGGCCCGGGCCCTTTGACGAGCGGCTGTTACAGATCCTGAAGGACAACGACGCCAAGGCGACGTTCTTCCTGATCGGTAACAAGGTGGCGGCCAACCCGGCGGGCGCCAAGCGCATCGCCGACGCGGGCATGGAGATTGGCAACCACACCTGGGAACACCCCAACATGACGACCATCCCGCCCGAGGACGTCGCCGCCCAATTTTCCCGGACCAACGACGCGATCACCGCCGCGACCGGCCGGACACCGAGCCTGTATCGTCCCGCCGGCGGACTGTCCAATCCCATGGTTCGCCAGACCGCCGGCCAGTTTGGCCTGGCCGAAATACTTTGGGATGTCATCCCTTTCGACTGGGCCAACGACTCCAACACGGCGGCCACGCGATACATGCTGATGACCTACATCAAGCCGGGCTCGGTGGTGTTGTTCCATGACACCTACTCGAGCACCGTCGACCTGGTGTATCAGTTCATCCCGGTTCTCAAGGCCAACGGCTACCGCTTAGTGACGGTCAGCGAACTGCTCGGCTCGCGAGCGCCGGGCAGCAGTTACGGCAGCCGCGAGAACGGTCCACCCGCCAACGAACTGCACGACATCCCGGCCGGCCAGATCCCGACGCTGCCCAACACCCCGTCGCCCAAGCCGATGCCCAACTTCCCGATCACCGATATTCCGGGCCAGAACTCGGGCGGGCCGAACAACGGTGCCTAATCGCAAGCATCCGAAAACCGTTCGCAGGTACGCGATTCAATACGGGACCGACCTCGCCGCGGCCTATTTCCTGGCCGTCCTCGACGTGGCTGCCATTCTCATCCCGCTACGAGGCCATACCTCGGTGCACTTCGAGGAAAAGAACCTGGTGATCGTCGCGGTGCTGGTCGTCCTGGCCACCGTTGCCGTCGGGACGGCGGGTGCCTACGGCCTGGTTCCCACCCTGCGGTGGTTTCTCGCCGGGGATGAACCGACCAGGGACCAGCGCGAAGCCGCAATGAAACTCGCGGGTCGCCAGACGGTGACACTGCTGGCGGCCTGGGGTGCCAGCGCCGCGGTCCTCATGCTGATCAATCGGACCGGCGGAGCCTCGCCTCTGCTGCCCATGCTGCTCGGCGTACTGCTCGGCGGACCCGCGGCCGCCGGCACCGGCATGCTGCTTTCCCAACGCAGCCTGCGGCCGATCATGATCGCCGCCACCCGCGATGCCACGCCCCGCCTGGCCGTGCCCGGAGTGTTGGCGCGACTGGTTCTCATGTGGTTCCTGTGCGGCGCGGTGCCGATCGGGGTGGTCGCGACGTTCGTCGTGCTGCGTTCCTACGGCTGGCTGATCCAAAAGTCCGCATCGCTGGATGTGCCGATTCTGGTGGTGTCACTGGCGGCGCTGATCCTCGGGTTGCCGACGATGATCCTGACGTCGCGATCCATCGCCGACCCGCTCGACGAGATCGTCGACGCGATGGCCCAGATCGAACACGGCAACCTGGAAACCCATGTCGGTGCCTACGAACGCTCCCAAATCGGGCGCCTGCAAACGGGATTCAATCGGATGGTCACCGGCCTCGCCGAACGTGACCGGCTGCGCGACCTGTTCGGACGTTACGTGGGAACCGACGTCGCCCGCCGCGCCATCGAAGAGGGCGCGCAGCTGTCCGGCGACGTGGTCGAGGCGGCCGTCCTCTACATCGACCTGGTGGGCTCCACGCAGCTCGCGGAAAGTCGTCCGCCGCAAGAGGTTGCCGAGGTGCTCAACGACTTCTTCCGGATCGTCGTCGGCGCCGTCGACGAGCGTCAGGGGATGATCAACAAATTCGCCGGCGACGCCGCGCTGGCCGTCTTCGGCGCGCCGCTGCGGATGACCGAGCCGGCCTCAGCGGCGCTGGCGACCGCCCGTGCCCTGGCCACCAAGCTGCGCCAACTGCCCGTGGACTTCGGCATCGGTGTTTCGGCCGGGCGAGTCTTCGCCGGCAACATCGGTGCCGAAAACCGTCACGAATATACGGTTATCGGTGACGCCGTCAACGAGGCCGCGCGGCTGGCCGACCTGGCCAAGACCGCGGAGTCACGGATCTTGTGCTCGGCAGCGGCCATCGGGCACGCCGATGACGCCGAGCGCGGGCGGTGGTCGGAGTGTTATTCCACGGTGCTGCGTGGCCGCTCTGAAGCCACGCAAGTCTCGGCTCCGCTTACTTCGCGACCTTGAGCGACGCAATGATCTGGTTGATGGTGCCCGCCGAGGCCGCATCGCCGATGGGTGTTGCGCCCAAAAAGATGGTGACCGGTTTGGTGTCGACGGCGACGATGGACAGCGAGTCGCCCTTCACGCTGCGCGCGGGGTCGGCGATCGTCACATCGGCGTCGACCCGGGCGGCCTTGATCCCGTCGACCGTGAGCGACGACGATTTCGTCGGGCCCAGAGTGGGCGACGCGTTGGCATAACCGGGTCCGCTGGCCACGCATTGCACCAACTTCGACGCCTGCGCGGCGACGTCCATGCTGGAGACGAAGTTGGTGACGGCGACCTCGGCCTGCATCACCCACTGGTTGGCCCCAGGAACCTCCTTGGCGACGCCCACCGCTCCGATGAGGTTCGGGGTCTGGTCGTCCGAGATCGGCATCCACCCGGGGGCGGCGGTGGTCGGGAACGACAGCTTGCCCGCGCTGAGCGGGGAGCCGCCGGCGGGCTTCTCGCCGCCGGAGACGTTGGGGGTGCAGTCGGTCGCGGTCTGCTCGGTATTGTTCGGCTCCGACGTCGGGGCGCTTTGCGACGACGGGGCCGCCGAGGTGCCGCCCGGGGTGGCCTTGTTCGGCTTGTTCGAGTTACCCAGGCTGAGCGCCAGGATGACCACCAGTGCGATAACGGCGAGCACGGCGACACCGGCAAGGATCAGCCACGGCGCCTTCGAGCGTGGCCCACCCGGCGGTGGCCCGGGCGGGTAGGCCCCGGCCGGCCAGCCGGGGGGAACCTGCTGGCCGGGTTGGGTGTACTCATGCGGTGGGTAAGGCGGCGGGTAGGCGCCCCCGGCGGACGGTGGCGGGTACGAATAGGGGCCACCCTGGGGGTATTGGGGTGGTTGGGGTGGTTGGGGTGGTTGGGGTGGCCCGCCCTGCGGTTGGCCGCCCCAATAGGGGCCCTGGCCATACGGGTTCGTCCCGTAGGGGTCCGGACCGTAGGGGCCGCCGGGAGGAACCGTCATCGAATCACCCTCACTCTCACCGGCCACCTCGCCCGAGGCGGCCGCGCTACCGCGTCACCAATTATGTGCGCGACGCCTGAAAAATTCTTAAGCGACGGCCCGAACGGCGGTGCTCGCAGGCTGCCGACTGTGGGGCCTATGCACAGAATCGTTGGGGCGATTTCGTGCATACGGCCCACAGCCGGTGAACCAAACTCTAGTCGTCGGTTACCTTCGCCATCGCCAACACGTCGAGCCGGCGATCCAGCTCCTCTTCGGAGAGCTTGTCGCCGATCAGGCCGCGGTCGATCACTGTCTGGCGGATGGTCTTGTGTTCCTTGAGTGCTTGTTTGGCCACCGCGGCGGCCTCCTCGTAGCCGATGGCCGAATTCAGCGGCGTCACGATCGATGGCGACGACTCGGCCAGCTCCTTCAGGTGCTCGACATTGGCCGACAGCCCGGTAATGCAGCGCTGCGCGAACAGCTTTGACACGTTGGTCAGCAGCTTGAACGACTCCAGGATGTTGCGGGCCATCATCGGGATGTAGACGTTGAGCTCGAAGGCGCCGCTCGCGCCGCCCCAGGCGACCGCGGCGTCGTTGCCGATCACCTGCGCGGCGACCTGCGTAACCGCTTCGGGCAGAACCGGATTCACCTTGCCGGGCATGATCGAGCTGCCCGGCTGCAGGTCGGGCAACTGGATTTCGGCCAGCCCGGTCAGCGGGCCGGATCCCATCCAACGGACGTCGTTGGCGATCTTGGTCAGGGACACCGCGATGGTGCGCAGGGCGCCGGAAGCTTCGACCAGCCCGTCGCGAGCGGCCTGGGCCTCGAAAGAGTTTGCTGCCGTGCGCAATTCGCTCAAGCCCGTCTCGGCGACCAACGTTCCGACCACCATGGCGCCGAAGCCGTCGGGAGCGTTGAGGCCGGTGCCCACCGCGGTGCCGCCGATCGCCAGCTCACCCAGCCGGGGCAGGCACGCGCGCACCCGTTCGATGCCGGCCTCGATCTGGCGGGCGTATCCGCTGAATTCCTGGCCGAGTGTCACCGGAACGGCGTCCATCAGGTGCGTGCGGCCCGACTTGACCACGGTGCGCCACTCGCGGGCCTTGGTCGCCAGCGCGTCGTGCAGCACCTCGAGCGCCGGAATCAGATGACGCACCGCGGCCTCGGTGGCCGCGATGTGGGTGGCGGTCGGGAACGTGTCGTTGGACGACTGCGACATGTTGACGTCGTCGTTGGGGTGCACCGTGACCCCGTTGGCGGCCGCGATGCTGGCGATCACCTCGTTGGTGTTCATGTTGGAGCTGGTGCCCGAGCCGGTCTGGAAGACGTCGATGGGGAACTGGTCGTCGTGTTTCCCGTCGGCGATCTCGGCCGCGGCCGCGATGATCGCGTCGGCCTTTTCCGGCGCCAGCAACCCGAGGTCTTTGTTGACTTGCGCGCAGGCGCCCTTCAGCAGGCCCAACGCACGGATCTGAGCACGCTCCAGGCCCCGCCCGGAAATCGGAAAGTTCTCCACCGCGCGTTGGGTTTGCGCGCGCCATAACGCTTTTGCCGGTACCCGGACCTCGCCCATGGTGTCGTGCTCGATGCGGTGTTCGGCGCTGTCGGCCATGTATGAGGTCCTCTACTTTCCAGTGCTGTTACGGCAGGGGATAGGCGGCTTTGCTGTCGCCGGTGAAGTCGATGGCGGAGTATTCGTTGAGCTTCGAGAGCCGGTGGTAGGCCTCGATCATCCGGACGGTGCCCGACTTGGAACGCATCACGATCGACTGGGTGGTGCAGCCGCCGGGGTAGTAGCGCACGCCCTTGAGCAGGTCGCCGTCGGTGACTCCGGTGGCGCAGAAAAAGACGTTGTCGCCCGACACCAGGTCCTCGGTGGTCAGCACCCGCTCGACGTCGTGGCCGGCGTCGAGTGCCTTGCGGCGTTCGGCCTCGTCCTTGGGCGCCAGCTGCGCCTGGATCGCCCCGCCCATGCAGCGGATCGCGGCGGCGGTGATGATGCCCTCCGGGGTGCCGCCGATACCGGCCAGCATGTCGGTGCCCGAGTCGGGCCGGCAGGCCGAGATGGCGCCGGCGACGTCACCGTCGGTGATCAGCCGGATCCGGGCCCCGGTGTCGCGCACGTCTTCGATCAGCTGCTTATGCCGGGGCCGGTCTAGGATGCATACCGTCATGTCCCGGACCGACAATTCCTTGACCCTGGCGACCGCCCGGATGTTGTCGGCGATGGGCGCGGTGATATCCAGCACGTGCGCCGCCTCGGGCCCGACGGCGATCTTGTTCATGTAGAACACCGCCGACGGGTCGAACATGGTCCCGCGATCGGCCACCGCCAGCACCGAAATGGCGTTGGGCATGCCCTTGCTCATCAGCGTGGTGCCGTCGATGGGGTCGACGGCGAAGTCGCAATCCGGGCCGTCGCCGTTGCCGACGTCTTCGCCGTTGTAGAGCATCGGCGCTTCGTCTTTTTCGCCTTCGCCGATGACCACGACCCCGCGCATCGAGACGGTGTTCACCAGTTCGCGGATTGCGTCGACAGCTGCGCCGTCGCCGCCCTCCTTGTCGCCGCGACCCACCCAGCGGCCCGCGGCCATGGCCCCGGCTTCGGTGACCCGCACCAGTTCCAGGGCCAGGTTGCGGTCTGGGGCTTCACCGCGCGGCCGTGGCTGCGACGGGTCGCGGCCTGCGACGGCGCCTTGAGCTGTCATGGTTGCCGATTGTCCCAGAAGCGGAACGGTGGGCTGTAGCTGGGATACTTGGGGAATGACCGCGCAGCCGCCGAATTCTGAGGGCTTGGGCCGCCCGGGGCCGGTACCCGGCCCCACTGCCAGGCCGGCGAAACCTCGGCTGCTGCAGGACGGCCGCGACATGTTCTGGTCGCTGGGCCCGCTGGTGGTGGGGTGCATCCTGCTCGCGGGCCTGGTCGGGATGTGCTCGTTTCAGCCGGGCGGGACGACCAAGGGCACCATTCCGTCCTACGATGCGTCGGCGGCCCTGCGGGCAGACGCTGCCACGCTGGGGTTCCCGATCCGACTGCCCCGGTTGCCCGCGGGCTGGCAGCCCAACTCCGGTGGTCGCGCCGGTATCGAGAACGGGCGGACCGACACCTCGACCGGTCAGCGCCTGAACGCGGCCACGTCGACCGTGGGATACATCACGCCGACGGGGATGTATCTGAGCCTGACGCAGAGCAACGCCGACGAAGACAAGCTGGTCGCATCCATCCATCCGTCGATGGTCCCAACCGGCACGGTCGACGTCACCGGCACCAACTGGGTCGTCTATCAAGACGGGGCCACTGCTGAGCCGCTGTGGACCACCAGGCTCGCCAGCCCGGTCGGCCCCACCCAAATCGCTATCACCGGCGCCGGGAGCGCCGATCAGTTCCGTACGCTAGCGTCGGCGACCCAATCGCAGCCGCCTTTGCCCAGCCGATAGCGAGAAGGGATATCTAGTGACTGCACCCGAAGCGGACCTTTCTGGTTGGACGGCCGCGCCGTTCACCGGTGGCGGCTATACCCACGACGTCTACCGCAAGGGCGCCGGTCCCGGGGTGGTGCTGATTCCCGAGATACCCGGGATCCATCCCGGCGTGCTGGGGTTGGGCAATCACTTGGTGGACAACGGGTTCACCGTCGCGATGCCGTCGTTGTTCGGGGAGCCGGGCAAGCCCGCGACGATCGGCTATACGGTCGCGACCATTACGCGGGCCTGCGTGGCAAGGGAATTCGCGGGGTTTGCGACCAACAAGCAGCGGCCGGTGTCGTTGTTCCTGCGCGCGCTGGCTCGTGACCTCAACGCGTCGACGCCGGGCAAGGGCGTCGGCGTGATCGGCCAGTGCTTCACCGGAGGCTTCGCGCTGGCCGCCGCGGCCGACGACAGTGTGTTGGCGCCGGTGCTCAGCCAGCCGTCGGTGCCGTTTCCGTTGACCCGTGCGCAGCGTCGCGATCCCGGAATGAGCGAATCCGAGCTGGCCACGGTCGCCGATCGCTGCGCCAACGAGGGCTTGTGCGCCATCGGTTTGCGGTTCAGCGAGGACGGCATGGCCCCGCGTGACCGCTTCACCACGCTCAAGCAGCGCCTCGGCGACGCGTTCGAGGTGATCGAGATCGATTCGCGCCCGGGCAACGAACACGGCTTCGGCAAGATGGCGCATTCGGTGCTGACCGACGAGGTTCGCGAGGTCGACGGCCAGCCGGCCTATGAGGCGCGCAAACGGGTGGTCGAGTTTCTTACCGAGAGGCTGACCTAGCCGGATGGCGATCGACGACCGTGTGGCCGAAACCGGCTACGGCCCGGTGCGGGGCAGCGATGACGGCCGGGTCAAAGTGTGGAAGGGCGTTCGCTACGCCGCTGCGCCGGTGGGCGACCTGCGCTTCCGGGCGCCGGAGCCGCCCGAGCGGTGGACCGAGGTGGCCGACGCCACCGCCTTCGGGCCGGCCTGCCCGCAGCCTCCGATTCCCAACGTCCCGCTGGACCTGGGTGCGCCGCAGGGCGAAGACTGCCTCAGCCTGAACATCTGGGCATCTTCGGACACCCGGCCCGGTGATCGAAAACCGGTGATGGTGTGGCTGCACGGCGGTGCCTATGTGCTGGGGTCCGGCAGCCAGCCGCTCTACGACGGTCGCAGGTTGGCCGCCGGCGGCTCGAGCGGCGGGGTCGTTGTGGTGACGGTCAACTATCGAATCGGCGCCTTCGGCTTTCTCGACCTGTCGTCGTTCAGCACGTCACGGCAGCGTTTCGACTCGAACATCGGGCTGCGTGACGTGTTGGCGGCGTTGGGCTGGGTGCGTGACAACATCGCGGCCTTCGGCGGCGATCCGGAGCGGGTCACGCTGTTCGGTGAATCCGCCGGGGCGGGGATCGTCACGACACTGCTCGCCGTTCCGGCGGCCGCGGGCCTGTTCGCCGGGGCAATCGCCCAAAGTTCCCCGGCCACATCGGTATACGACAGCGGCAGGGCCCGGCAGATGGCGGTCACCGTGCTGGAAAAGCTGAGTTTGCTGAAAAATGGGGTCGCGTCCGATGTGCAGCGGTTGCGCGAAGTGCCGAGTGCGGCACTGGTGTCGGCGACCAGCGAAGTGTTCAACGAAGTGCCGGTGCGTAATCCTGGGACGCTGGCGTTCGTCCCGATCGTCGACGGCGACGTGCTGAGCGACTACCCGGTCAAGGCAGCGCAGGAGGGCCGCTCACATCCGGTGCCGCTGATCATCGGTACCAATAAGCATGAGGCGGCACTCTTTCGGTTGATGAGGTCGCCGCTCATGCCGATCACTCCCAGCGCGATCACGTCCATGTTCAACCAGATCGCGGCCGAACAGCCCGACCTGCAATTGCCCACCGAGCACCAGGTCGTCGCGGCCTACCCCCGAATGCGGCGCAAGTCACGGGGTTTGAGCATCGCGACCGATGTCGGGTTCCGGATGCCGTCGGTGTGGCTGGCCGAGGGGCACAGCAGGGTGGCGCCGGTCTATCTGTATCGGTTCGACTACTCGACCCCGCTGCTCAAGCTGTTCCTGGTGCGGGCCGCGCATGCCACCGAATTGCCTTACGTTTGGGGCAATCTCGGGGGGCCCAAGGATCCCACCTTGAAACTCGGCGGCGCCAAAACCGCGAGGGCGATCTCTAGCAGGGTACGGACCCGGTGGATCAACTTCGCCGCGCAGGGCAAGCCGCAGGGGCCGCCCGGCGAGCCCGAATGGACGACCTACCAGCAAGCCGACCGCGCCTGCCTGATTATCGATCGGCACGACGACGTCGTTCACGATCTGGACGGGCGCAAACTCGCCGCCTGGGGCCCCGAGATGGTCAGCTTCCGGTAGCCAGGGTTACTTGGCTGCGTCTGCCTCTGTGTCTGCCTTGAGGGGCTGACCGCTCTGCGCTTTCTTGCGCGGGCGCCTTAGCCGGCGACTGGGTTCGTCGTTATGTTGTTGCAGCTCAACATCTTTGTACACGGCAAGGTAGACGTCGACGGTGGTGACGATCAGGATCATCAGCACCGGACCGATGACGATGCCCCAGGGGCCGAACATCGCGATGCCCGCGAACACCGCAAGCAGCATGAGCGCCGAATTCAGCCGGGCATCGCGCGGAACGAGGACGGGGCGCAGGAAATTGTCGATGTTGGTGACCACCAGGAGATGCCACAGGATCACGAAGGCGCCACCGGCGATGTTGCCATAGAAGATCATCCCGATGCCGAAGGGAATGGTCACGATTCCGCCCCCCAGCGGAATGATCGACAATGTGGTCAACAGAATCGAGAAAATGAAGAAGCCGTGGTGAAATCCCGCCACGTAGATCGACACGGCGCCGGCGACGCCTTGGCAGAGCGCGATGACGAACTGGCCGTTCACGGTGCCGCGCACCATGGAACCCATCTTCCGGAGGTACAAATCCGTCACCTCGTCGCCGAGCGGGTTCAGCTGGCCGATCAACGTTCGCAACTTCTCTCGGTTCACCAGCAGTGCGACAAACACGTACAGAAAGATGATGGCTTGGGTGACCGCGCCGGCGATGCCGCCGACGGCGCCTTGCAGAAACTGCAAGAGCCAGTGGCCCGCGTGCTGTCCTCCGGTGATCATTGCTTTCCGCAGCATCTCCGCCGTCACGGTGACGTGTGCAAACGGCACCCTTGCGAGCAAGTCGTTGACGACGTGTAGGACCTTGTCGCCGAGCCCGCTCAGATCCGTTGTCTTCGCCCATTCGGCGATGTGGTCGACCATGCGCGAAATCTGAACAAACGCCAGGACAACCAAGAGTCCGATCGGCACGATGACGATGACCAGCGCCGACAATAAGGTGCACGTGGCGGCCAAACCGCTGCTCATCCGTCGGTTGAACCGATTGAACAGAGGTGTGAACAAATACGCCCCGACCGCGGCCACCACGATCAGGACAAAATAGTTGCGGAGGAAGTACGCACCGAACAGCAGGGCGATGATCGTGAATATCGCCACGGCGCGTTTCTGATTAAGCGTGAATTCGGTGTTCATACCGCCTTCCTGCCCGCGAAAGTGCGTTCTGCGACATTCCGGGACACGTTAGTCTCCGAAACGTGCCCGCAGTTGGAGCCTCGCGGCAAACCGTGATCGCGGCGCTGAGCGCTACTCCGACGGCGGCGCGGCCACGACGGACGTCAAGTGCGGATGAGCCGACGCCTTGACTTGTTCGAACAGGTCTTTGTAATACGGCAGGCATTCCTCCATGGCCTGCTCGGTGGTGAACAGCGGCCGGTAGCCCAGGTCCCGTTGCGCCTTGGCGATCGAAAAGTAGTTGTCGAGGTAAAGCCGTTCCACGGCAAGGGGTTCCAGCGGCGGCTTGGGCAACCCGAAGCGAAAGTGCAGCCACTGCCACACTGACATCACATCGCGCACCAGCCGGCCCGGCACCCGTATCCGGGGCCAGTGCTCGCCGCAGGCCGTGACGATCGGTTGCGCGAACTCGAACATGTTGATCGGCTCGCCATCGTTGATGAAGTAGACCTGCCCGGGCGCGGTGCCGCCGGGCGACAGGTGCTCCGCGGCCAAGATGAAACCGTGAATCAGGTTGTGCACATACGAGTTATCGAGTTTGGCGTTCTTGCTCCCGACGAGCACCTTGACGTGGCCGGCGACCACGCTTTCGAAGAGTCTGCGGAACATCGTCTGGTCGCCACGTCCCCAGATGCCGCTGGGCCGGATGGAGCACGTCAGCATGCCGTCCACACCGTTCTGTTCCAGGACGAACTTCTCGGCGGCCACCTTGGTTTCGGTGTAGAGGTCGTTGAACCGTTCGGTGTAGGGCAGCGTCTCGTCGCCGCCGGAGATGCGCTGGCCGCCCATCACCACGCTGTTGGAGGCGGTGTAGACGAATCGCTTGACTCCGGCTTTGTGTCCGGCGTGCACCAGGTTCTTGGTGCCCTCGACGTTCACCGCATAGCTGCGCTTCCGGTATTCGTCGGTCACCGAGGCGCCACCCATGAGCTCGATGATCGCCGCGGTGTGAAACACCGTGTCGATGCCGTCCACGGCCGCGGTGCAGACGGCCGCGTCGGTGATGTCGCCCTGCAGCACCTGCAGCTTCGGATGCTGCGGCAGGGGCGACGGTGCGCGGTCGAACGACCGCACCCGGTATCCGCGGTCGAGCAGGGTGGTCACCAGGTTCGCGCCGACGAAGCCTGAGCCCCCGGTGACCAGGACGCGTCCGATTTCGGCCTGCAGCGATGCATCACCCATGCGCTGAAGCATAACTGAAACGTGTTCCAAAACGGAAACAACTTGCTTCCCGATGGGCCGGGATCAGCCCTCCTCGGCCTCGGCGGCGGCGAGCGCGTCGGCTATCCGCTGGCGAGCTCCAGCTAAGTGCTCTTCGCACCTTTTTGCCAGTTGCTCGCCCCTTTCCCACAGCTGCAGCGACGCCTCGAGGTCAAGTCCGCCTTGCTCGAGCTGCCGCACGACTTCGATCAGTTCGTCTCGGCAATGTTCATAGCCGAGCTGACTAATAGGTGTAATTGACGACGGGTTCTCGTTAGGGGCCATCAGTCCGTCCTTCACTCACCGCCGCGACGGCGCCGTCGGCAACCCGCACCCGCAGCCTGGTGCCGGGGGGAGCGTCGTCGACCGACCGCAGCACTCCCATCGGTTTCGCGGTCGGGACCGTCTGCACCACCGCGTAGCCGCGGGCCAAGGTGGCCGCCGGGCCCAGCGTGGCCAGCCGTGCGGCCAGATGGCCGACGCGTTCGTCCTCCACGGCGACCAGCCTGCCGATATCGCGGCGAACCGCCGACCGGGCGCGGTGCACCTCCTCGGCGCGCGCGTCGAGGGCCTTCATCGGCTCGGCCAACACCGGGCGGCTGCGCAACTGGGCCAGCGCGCGTTGTTCGCGGGACACCCAATTGCGCAGTGCCTGCGCGCTGCGCCGACGCAGGTCGTCGACTAGCCGCTGCTCGGCGGCGGTATCTGGGACCACCTTTTTGGCCGCGTCGGTGGGGGTGGCCGCGCGCAGATCGGCGACCAGGTCGCACAGCGGGTTGTCGGGTTCGTGACCGACCGCGCTGATCACCGGTGTGCGGCAGGCCGCGATTGCGCGGCACAACGTCTCGTCGGAAAACGGCAGCAGGTCCTCGACGCTGCCGCCGCCGCGGGCCAGCACGATCACGTCGACGTCGGAGTCCTGATCGAGTTCGCGCAATGCCTCGACGATCTGCGGAACGGCGTTGGGTCCCTGGACGGCAGTGTTGCGGATGGCGAACCGCGCCGCGGGCCAGCGGGCGGTGGCCACCGTCGTCACATCGCGTTCGGCGGCGCTCGCCCGGCCGGTGATCAACCCAATTGTGTTGGGCAGGAACGGGAGCGGCCGCTTAAGCCGCGGGTCGAAGAGCCCCTCGGCGTCCAATAGCCGGCGCAGCCGGTCGATGCGTGCCAGTAGCTCCCCGATGCCGACGGCGCGAATCTCGCTGAGGCGCAAGGAAAAAGTGCCGCGACCGGTGTAGAACGAGGGCTTGCCGCAGACCACCACCTGAATGCCCTCGGCCAGTTTCACCGGCGCGCGCGCCACCAGGTCGCGCGAACACGTGACGGTCAGCGACATGTCGGCCGCGGGGTCGCGCAACACCATGAACACCGTCTTGGAGTCTGGTCGCATGGTGACCTGCGCCAGCTGACCCTCGACCCACACGGTGCCCAGCTTGTCGATCCAGCCCGCGACCCGGATCGCGACCGCGCGAACCGGGAATGGGTTCTCGGCCGAATTCCCTTGGCTCACTTCGCAGTCGCGCGGGTGATCCTGTTGGCGAGCAACGTCTGGAACGGAGCTCGAGCCTTGGTGGCCTGCTCGTAGGCCAGCAGGGCTTCGAGTTCGTCGACGTCCAGCGATTGCAGCCGCGCCCGCAGCTGGGCCAGCGTCAGGGTCGGATAGTCGAGTTCGGCTGCCACCGCCGGCGCCGGGACGGTCGCCTTAGCCTTCTTCGATTGTTTGGCGGGCGCGGGTTTGGTCGGGGCGTCATCCGTGTCGGATATCGAGTACAAGGCGAATCGGCCCTCGGCCCGGCGATCGCCGTCGGCGCCGTCCAGGGTGGCGAATCCCCCGTCGGCGTCCTCGGGCAGGTCCTCGTCGAATGTTGCCCACTCCGGCTTCTCGTCCTTCGGCGGAAAGATCGATTCCAGCGTGGTGTCTCCCTTGATCACCAGCTCGGCCAGGTTCTGCTGACACCGCATCACCAGGTGCGCCGCCTGGCTGACCAACGTCATCGGGTACATCAGGATGGTCTTCGGAAGCTTCATCGTCTCCTCGACGGCGACTGTCGCCGCGCCGACGAATAGCCGAACCCCATACGGTGCAGTAGCCATGGGTCCAGATTAAGCGACCGGCAGCACGATCCCGGTGGCTGGGCCAAGGATGATCTGCTGGCCGCCCGGGGGCTCGTAGCCGCCGGGCGTCCCGTAGAGGCCGTAGATCGGGTCGGTCGGGCCCGCCCCGGCGAACATGTCGTTGATCCAGCCGCTGGACAGGGTGTACACGGCCGCCGTGTCGCCGCCGGGGGAGAACTTGGTGACCAGCTGCGAGGCGAAGTCGACGAGCGGTTTGTTGCCCAGCATCGAGTCGACATGCGAGCCGTTGACCAGCTCGACCCCGACGAACTGCCCCGGGTACAGACTGACCAGCTGATTGGTGGTGGCGCCGTAAAGGTTCCACGCCTGGGGCGGCGCGGCCACCGTGTAGTCGGGGATGCCCAACGTCTGCAGGCTGGCTATCGCAGGCGCGAAGCTGGTGGGATTGGTCGCGACCCCGTCGAACATCACCACACCGAGAAGGTGGTTGTCGGCGGGGTTCGTCCCCAGTTCGGCGACGTAATCGCCACCGGCCGCCGTGGCGAGGCCGCCGCCGGCCGAGTGTCCCGAAATCACGAAGCTTTGCGGCAGCGTGCCGTGGTAACCGGCCTGGTTCGCGCTGAGGTTCAGCGCCGCCTCGTTGCCCAGGAACAACGAGCCGACGGCCTGCTGCATCTGCGTGCCGCTTATCCAGGCGCCGTTCGGCAACGGAAGCGACGACACGGTAGGGGTGACCACGATGCAATCGGTGCGCTCGGCCAGCTGAATCGCCAGAGGGCTGTAATAACCACCCGTTGCCAGGAAGCCGTGCGACAGATAGATGACACCGCGGGCATCCACCGAACCGTCTGCCTGCGTCGGGAAATACCAGCGCGCCGGGGCCGGGTAACCATTGGGACCGACCGCAATGTTCAGGTAGGAGGTCCCCTCCCGGACCCCGGTCACCCCGTTGGGGGTCCCAGTCCCCGGCGACACACCGCCGCTGCCACTCCCGAGACTCCCGTTGAAAAAGCCGGTGAGCAGCCTGCCGCCCAGGCCGGGGCCGGTGGTTCCGGTGACGACAGGCCCGACGGCAGCTTTACCGAAGAGCGGTTTGCCGGTCAGATAGATGAAGGGTGAAAAAAATCCCTTGTCGAAGAACTGTTGCTGCAGCCCCTTTACCAGCAGCGACACATTCGAAGCGTCGGCGGCCCCATACGCGGTCCCCGCCGCGCTCAACGCCCGCACAAAGTCGGCGTGAAACGGCGTCGCCTGCGCGGTCAGCGTCTGAAACTCTTTGGCGTAGCTGCCAAAGAGACTCGCGATGGCCGCCGACACTTCGTCGTGTGCCGCTGCGACGAGTTCCGTCGTCGAGGGCGCCGCCGCAGCGGTGGCCCCTTCGATGGCCTCCCCGATGCCGGTCAAGTCCCCCGATGCCAATGCAAAAGCTTCAGGTGCTGCGCTCACGTACGACGACATTGTCGGCTCCGATCCCGTTGGCGAGACAACCTCAGGACAGCTACGCAATGTTACCCAGGGTGGAGGGTCCAGTGGGCCAGATCAGAACGGCGGTGGCTACCCGTTAGCCGCCCGGCTGGGGAGCTCAGGATCAGCGTGCCGTCGACGACTTGGCGATCAGCCCCGCGGCCTGACTCCGCTTAGACTTCCGCAATGTTCTCGGAGACGCGTTACGCGCTGAACGCGAACTTGCGTGTCGCCTATCGCGCGTCCGCTGAAGGTGAACGTGACATCGTGTTCGTCCCGAACTGGTTCACGAACTGTGAGGTCTTTCCGGAGCTGCCGTCCCTTCAAGGCTGGGTCGAGGCGATGACGTCGCTCGGTCGGCTGATCTTCTTCGACCAGCCGGGCAACGGAGCGTCCGACCCGGTCACACCTGGCGCGCTGCCAACGTTGGAGCAATGGGCCGACAGCATCACCGCGGTGTTGGACGATCTGGGGAGTCGTGAAGCGGTTCTCCTTGTGAGCAGCGGCACGCTCGCGACGGGTGCGCTGTTCGCGGCAACACATCCGTCCCGCACAACCGGGCTGGTCGTGCTCGAGGGCTACACCGCGCGAGCATTTCCCGAGGAAAGCACGGCTGCCCTGCTCGCCACGTGGGGCACGGGGGAGATGGAGCATGTGCTCAACCCGGACATGCCGTGGAACGAGGAGATTCGGGCAGCATGGGCGCGACACCAACGCCTGGCGGCGAGCCCAGCGACCTTCGGCCTCTTGTTCCGTCTCGTGCTCGAATTGGATGTGCGGGCGATCCTCCCGACAATCCGCGTGCCAACCCTCGTCGTCCACCACACCGACGACGCGGTGATCCCGCACGAGTTCGGCAAGGACGTCGCCGATCACATACCGGGCGCGAAATACGTTGAGCTACCGGGGCGCAATGCCTACCACTTCGTAGAACCATGGCGCGAATCCTTCCAAGCGATTCACGAGTTCCTTACCGGCCACCAGGCCGACGTGGCCGACGATCGAGTACTCGCCACCGTGCTCTTCACCGACATCGTGGACTCGACTCGCCATGCCGCAGAAATGGGCGACCGCGACTGGCGCGCTTTGCTCGATGCGCACGACGTCCTCATCCGGGCACAGCTGTCTCGCTTTCGAGGCCGCGAGGTGAGCACCTCGGGTGACGGCTTCCTCGCGATGTTCGACGGCCCGCAGCGAGCGATCCGCTGCGCGATGGCGATCCGTGACGCGGTGCAGGCGCTGGGCATCCAGGTGCGGGCCGGGTTGCATACGGGCGAGTGCGAAGTCCGCGGCGATGACATCGGTGGGATCGCCGTGCACATCGGCGCGCGCGTGAGCGCACTGGCGGGGCCGAACGACGTGCTGGTGTCCAGCACGCTGCGCGACCTCGTGATCGGGTCAGGACTCGAATTCGAAGACCGCGGCGCTCACCAGCTCAAGGGCGTGCCCGGAGAATGGCGGCTTTCCGCCGTCGCATCCGCCTAAATCGTTGAGCGGCCGTCAGAACGGCGGTGGGTCGTCGTCGGGTGGGGCGGGTCCGGGTTGGGCGGCTAGCCGGGCTTCGCGATTTTGGCGGCGTTCGGTGGCGACGCGGTAGGCGCGGTCTTGGGTGCGGGTGCGTCGGCGTTTGGGCATCATCGCGCTGCGCTCGGCGCAGTAGTCGTCGGGTGGTGGGTCGGCTTCGGGGGTGGGCAGGCCGCCCACGGAGCGGCACAGACTCGGGAACAGCAGTGCGCTGCCCGGGGTGGTGACATAGGTTTGCCCCGCCGGGGAGGTCAGGATCAGTGTCCCGTCAGCCAGCTGCTGTTCGGTCCAGCCCCAAAACGTTTTCAGCAAATGATGAGTCGGGCAATAACACTTCAGGTTGCCCGCGTGGGTGGGCCCACCGTCGGCGTAGGGGATCGTATGGTCGAGCTGGCAATTGATCGCGGAGACGTCGCAGCCGGGGAAGCGACACGTCAGGTCGCGGGCGCGCACGAAATCGGCCAACGCTTTCGACGGCCGATAGCCCGGCTCGGGTGGGGCGTAGCCCGGATGGACCAGCGGGACCAGTTTGGCCGATTTCGCGAGTTCGGCGATTAGTTCGGGGGTGATCAGCCCTTCGGCGCTGATCTGGCAGGCCGGCGTCTGGCCGCCGTTGAGGGTGTCCTGGGAGGCGATGACGTGGATGGTGACCGGCGACGCTGCGGGTCGCTTCCCGGCGGCGCAATCGGTGCGCCCGCAGCGACACCCCAGCCGGTCCGCGCCGGCGGCCAGCGCCCCCATCGCATCGGCGCGGCGCGCTTGTTTGGTGCGGGGGTCGTGCTCACACACCGTGGCCGCCAACGCGTTCAACCGGGTGTCGAGGGCGTGGGCGTCGACGGTGTACAGGCTGCCGGTGATTTGGGAGATCCCGTCGGTGTCGGCGCCGATCCAGATCTCGCGCTCGAGCTGGCGTTCTTTGCGGCGGCGCACCGCATCGGCGTCCACCCGGGCCACGATCGCATCGACTTTCGCGGCCAGCCGGCCCCGTGTTAGCGAGGGCCAGCGCGCCACATTGACCGCCACCAACTCATCGACGCGGGCCAACGCGTCGGGCTCGACGATCAGCTCGGTGCGCGACACGATCGTGCCAAACGCGCGGTAATCGATGTCGCCGGCGAGAAAGACTTCGGCGGTTTGGGGGAGCCGTTCGCGCATCGCGCGGGCATCGTGCACTTTGTCGGTGGCCAGCCCCTGGCTGATCCGCAGGCGTGCGGCCACTTCGGCGGCCACGGCGGCCGTCGTGTCCACGGCCCAGTCCTCGGTCTCGCGAGCACTGGGAAAGCCGGTAACGAAACAACCCCCCGATCGCGGCGAACTGCGCGGCCACCACCTGATTCTCGATGCGGACCGCCGTGGCCATCTGATCCAGGAAGTCCGCCGACTCGGCCGTCGGGGTGCGCTGCCGCTCACGCGCCACCATCTGCTCGGCCAGCGCATCGAAGCGCGCGATCACCTCCCGCCGCGATCGAGGTCCCGATTCATCGAACATACGTGCGAGTATGCCACCGCCCTCCGACAAGTGATTGGGACGGCGCCAAGGCCTTCTTAGTCGCTACGCTGGACCTCATGCCGCCGACCGTTGATATGGGGATTCCGGGCGCATCCAGATCGGTCAGTGAGGGCCCGACCGAGAAACGGGTTCTCCTCGCCGAGCCCCGCGGGTACTGCGCCGGGGTGGATCGCGCCGTCGAAACGGTCGAGCGCGCGCTGGAGAAGCACGGCGCCCCGGTCTATGTGCGCCACGAGATCGTGCACAACCGGCAAGTGGTCGACACCCTGCAAAAGGCCGGGGCGGTTTTCGTCCAGGAGACCGACGAGGTTCCCGAGGGGGCCATCGTGGTGTTCTCCGCGCACGGCGTCGCGCCGACGGTGTATGCGGCCGCCGCCGAACGCAACCTGCACACCATCGACGCCACCTGCCCGCTGGTCACCAAGGTGCACAACGAGGCCAGGCGATTCGCCCGAGACGACTACGACATCCTGCTGATCGGTCATGAGGGCCACGAGGAAGTCATCGGTACCGCCGGCGAAGCGCCCGACCACGTACAGCTGGTCGACGGGGTCGGCGCCGTGGCGAAGGTGACGGTCCGCGACGAGGACAAGGTGATCTGGCTGTCGCAGACCACGCTGTCGGTCGACGAGACGATGGAGATCGTCGAGCGGCTGCGTCAGCGTTTCCCGAAGCTGCAGGATCCGCCCAGCGACGACATTTGCTACGCGACGCAGAACCGGCAAGTCGCGGTCAAGGCGATGGCACCCGAGTGCGAGCTGGTCATCGTCGTCGGATCGCGCAACTCGTCGAACTCGGTGCGGCTGGTGGAGGTGGCGTTGGGTGGCGGCGCCCGGGCCGCTCACCTGGTCGACTGGGCCGACGACATCGACCCGGCGTGGTTGGAGGGCGTCACCACGGTAGGCGTCACCTCGGGTGCTTCGGTCCCCGAGGTTCTGGTGCGAGGCGTACTGGAACGGCTGGCCGACTGCGGCTTCGGCGTGGTGCAGCCGGTGACAACGGCCCAGGAGACGCTGGTGTTCGCACTGCCACGCGAGATTCGGTCAGTTCCGAAGAAGAACTAGACGTCGTACTCCCAGGATTCGGTCGGGGGCCGGCCCCGGGACCGACCGGGTGTGCGCGATCGACTTCGGCGCTCGGCTCCAGGCTCGTCGTCGTACGGGTCTCGACGTTCGTCGCGCGATGCTGACCCGCGGTAGCGGACCTGCGAGATCGGGTGGTGTGTCGGGCCGGCACCGTTCGAGGCACGACGGCGCGGCGGCTCGTACGGCTCGTAGGACTCGTGCGGCCGGTAGTCGGCGTAGGGATCGAAGCCGCGACCGGCCGGCCGCTCGTAGCCATTGCGACGCCCGTAGGAATCGTAGGAATCGCGATGCATTTCCCGTGGCGGCTGGGCGTTCGGGTCAGGGTCGCCCGCCGGCCTGGGGCGGCGTCGCGGCCGACGGGGCGGCTCGTCGGGTTCGAAATCGCGGGCCGAAGTCGAGCCACGGCGGCTGCCGTGCCGCCGCCGGTCGGCCGGCGTTTCGTAGTCCTGGTCCAGCGGGGCTCGAGAATGGCGGGAGCGGGTTCTGGCGGCTCGTTGGGCGGGGCGACTGCCGCGGGCCGGCCGGCTGCGACGGTCGACCGCCTTGACCCGCTCGACGTCGGCGGACGAACCGTCGTCGTCGTCGCGGCCCAGCATCGAGGCCAGTTTCGCGGCGATGCCGCTGATGACGGACTTTGTCTCGGTGGTCTCGGTGGTGCTGGGGACATCAGCAACGTCGCCCGTGCGATGTGTCAACCCGAAATACCACCGGATCAAGCCGATCAGCAGCACGCCGCCGGCGGTCCCCAGCATCAGCGGGAAACGCTCGATCAGCGGATAGCCGCAGTTGATCAAAAGGTCTTTGAGGTTACCGACCTTGCCGCCGTGAAACAGCCAGTAGGCGCCGGGCACCGCGCAGAAAAGGATCAGCGGCGGTTGGATGACGGCGGTGAACACTCCCGACTGCCGGACAACCAGCACCGCCACCACACAGCCGGCTATGTAGAGGACAGCGAAGACATCGGTCAGGTCCTTGTGGCCCGATCCGGCGTCGATCGCATACCCGATCGCCGTCGCGGTCGTGGCGATAAGCAGGGCTGCCCACCACGGCAGACCTGGGATATTTGGGTGGATCGAACGGTGGGAAGCCTCAACCGCCGACCGCGCCCGCTGTGCAGACACAGTAGAACCGTACCGGCTATGGGCCCAAAGGCCTGTAAATACCTTGTAGAGATGCCTTGGCGCGCCATGCGCTGGTCCTGTTCGGAAGGCCTCGCCGCATCGCCCTAGACTTGGCTCCCTGTGAGCCTGAGCCTGGGAATCGTGGGTCTGCCAAATGTCGGCAAGTCGACACTGTTCAACGCGCTGACCCGGAACAACGTGGTGGCGGCCAACTATCCGTTCGCGACGATCGAGCCGAATGAGGGCGTCGTTTCGCTGCCCGATCCGCGCCTGGCCAAGCTGGCAGAGCTTTTCAACTCGGAGCGCATCGTCGCGGCGCCGGTGACCTTCGTCGACATCGCCGGCCTGGTCAAGGGCGCGTCCGAGGGCGCCGGGCTGGGTAACAAGTTTCTGGCGCACATCCGCGAATGCGACGCCATCTGTCAGGTGGTTCGGGTGTTCTCCGACGACGATGTGACGCACGTGAGCGGTGAGGTCGATCCCAAGTCCGACATCGAGATCGTCGAGACCGAGCTCCTCCTGGCGGACATGCAAACCCTGGAGCGCGCGCTGCCCAGGCTGGAGAAGGAAGCCCGCACCAACAAGGAACGCAAGCCCCTCCACGACGCGGCGCTGGCCGCCCAACAAGTGCTGGACAGCGGAAAGACGTTGTTTTCCGCGTTCGCCGGCGGCCCTGACGTCTCGGCGTTGCGTGAGCTAAACCTGTTGACCACCAAGCCATTTCTGTACGTCTTCAACGCCGACGAGGCGGTGCTGACCGACGCCGCACGGGTCGCCGCGCTGCGCGAGCTCATTGCTCCCGCGGATGCGGTGTTCCTGGACGCCGCCATCGAGGCCGAGCTGGCCGAGCTCGACGACGAGTCCGCCGCCGAGTTGCTCGAGTCGATCGGGCAAACCGAGCGCGGCCTCGACGCGTTGGCCCGGGCCGGCTTTCACACCCTCAAACTGCAGACCTACCTGACGGCGGGCCCGAAGGAGGCCCGGGCGTGGGTCATTCATCAGGGCGATACCGCGCCCAAGGCGGCCGGTGTCATCCACTCCGACTTCGAAAAGGGCTTCATCAAGGCCGAGATCGTGTCCTACGACGACCTGATCGCGGCCGGGTCCATGGCGGCGGCCAAAGCGGCCGGCAAGGTCCGGATGGAAGGCAAGGACTACGTGATGGCCGACGGCGACGTGGTGGAGTTCCGCCACGGATAAACATTTGGCCACCAGCTTTAGGGTCCGCGCTCCAGCGTCGGACGCTCACGTTGCTCTCGCAGTTCAGCCCTTCTCTAGCGCCCAAGCATCGATATGAGCGGGAAGCCGTGCGAGATGCTTGACAAGCGCCCGCTTGAAGGCCATAGACGTGACGGCATCTACCAGTCGACCGAGGGGTCCGCCGAAAGCCGGTTCGCCGGTGACCCGGAAGGTGTAGCGAGTACCGCCCGCGACCTCTTCCAGAGTGTCGATCGTGGCGAAGGGAAACCTGGATTCTGTTATTTGCATCTCCATCACCTTGGGGATATCTACACGAGTGAAGACGCCGGTCCATCTGTTGGTGATGCCCAACGACCGGCTCACTCCGCGCCATACATCGCCTGGAACATACGGAGGCTCCTTGCCGGCATCAACGGAGACGATTCCGGGCAAGATGATCGACAAATTGTCCGGGCGGATGATGTAGTCCCAGACGACTTGTGCGGGATGTGGGATTACGACCGACGCGATTACATTGGGCATAGCCCAAAATAATCTGCTCTGCGCGCTTTCGGCGCGAATCGATCCGCTAGGCTCGGCCTCCGGTGACGGCGACGTGGTCGAGTTCCGGTTCCAAGCAACGTCTGGTCAACCGAAGAAGTAGTAACCGGTCGTGCCGGACCACCTCGCGCCCAAGTTAGCTGGACATCGCAATGCCGGGATGCCGTGTGGCATCATTGAGTGCATCAATTGATGCTGGTGGAGGTGCCGATGCGAACGACTGTCTCGATCGATGATGCCCTGCTGGCCAAGGCGGCCGAGCTGACCGGAGTGACCGAAAGCGTCGCTCTGCTGCGGCAAGGGCTGCAGACGCTGATCCGGGTGGAGAGCGGTCGGCGGTTGGCCGCACTTGGGGGCACTGATGAGCAGGCAACTGCCGCACCGCGTCGGAGGTCCGCGGCGAAGTGATCCTGGTCGACACTTCGATTTGGATCGACCATCTCCACCGCGCCGAACGCCGCCTTGTTGAGCTGTTGGCCAATGACGAGGTCGGATGCCACGACCTCGTGATCGAAGAGCTCGCCCTGGGCTCGCTCCGGAAACGGGTTGAAATCCTCGACCTACTCGCGAACCTCAATCGGTTTCCCGAGGTACAGCACCACGAGATTCTCCACCTGATCGAACGAAAGGGACTGTGGGGCAGAGGGCTCAGCGTCATCGACGTTCGGTTGCTCGCCTCAGCTGCGCTTGTGGGTGGAGCTCGACTTTGGACTCGTGACAAGCGATTGAAGGCTGCCTGTGACGACGCCGGTGTCGCGGTGTTTGGGTGAGTTTGTGACGTTCGCCGGCGACGTGGTCGAGTTCCGGTTCAACGTCTAAGGCAAGGCCGCTACGGGGCGGCGGGCGGGAGAACGCTTGGCTGCTGCGCCGACTGGCTCCTGGTCAAGGTGAATGGGTGTGTAATGCCTGATGTGCTCGCGTGAGATGTATATCCGCAGGCGGCTTCGGTACGGACGACAACCATCGTGCCAACCCCGGTGGCGGGATCCCAGGCCAATTGCTCGAAGCCGTCATGCACCGTCCCGTCGTTACAGCGCCACGCCGCGGGATGAGGCACAAAATTTGCGTGCCACCGGTCAGCGAAGAACTGGGCCTGGCCCGAGGCGTTGGCGAAAGCGACTTGGGTGCAACCAATACCGCACGACGTGGCCTTGAATGTTAGGTCGTCGCGACTTCCATCCGTGAAGTGGATGTTGTACATCCCATTCACCACCTGGTCGGCCGCCGCCGGGTCGGCTGACGCTGGAGCGGCGAGCGGGACAGCCAATACGGCCAGTGCGACGGTTGTCACGGGTAGCTTCCTCATCGATGTTCCTAACCTGGTAGCCCCTCCGGCAGCACGATACGACCATCTCACCGGAAAATACCCAGGAATGGAACGCTAGGGAATTAGCCTTCCGCAGAGAAGACGTCGATTGGACGCACGAGCGTCAACATCACCAGCGGGATTTGACGGCTAGTCGACTGTTGATAGGTGAGGTACGGCGGGTAGAGGTGGGCCATATACGCCCATACCTGGTGCCGCTCTTCACCTTCGGGTTCCCGCCAGGTCGCTTCGAACGCTTGGGTCGCGATCTGCACTCCGATCGTGTTGCTCGCCAAGATATTCAAGTACCAACCCGGATGGGTGTCGGCACCGCCCTTCGATGCGACAATCACGATCTCGCCACCGACGTTGCCGTAGATCAACGGTCGGACATAGACCTTCGCCGACTTGCGACCCGACACACTTGATCAAGCAGTGCGTGGTCATCGCACGCCCTCCGACCGCACTGACGTCCATGATGTGGCCCCGCGTGCCACCGGAGGTCAGGTAGGTCTCGAGGTGCTTGCTGATCCAGTCGCTGCGCGCCGCTCGGATCGCTGCGGCATCGGCGTCGCCCATGGGTGACTCCTGAACGTTGACGGGGCCAGGCTGAACCATGTAAACATGCGCCCATGTTTGCAGTCGGAGGGACTGCCGAGCATTCGGCCTGTCGAAGTGCGCGCCTACATGCCGTGACAGCCGGTGACCGACATCGGAGATCGTAGCACCCGGGGGAGCTGTCGCCATGAAATTCATTTCGACTCGCATCATCACGGCCGACGTCGAGCGGCTCGTCTCGTTCTACGAGCTGGTCATCGGAGGTCGCCGCCATCTGGGGTAATGAGCTCTTCGCTGAGATTCCGACGCCGATCGGCACGTTGGCAATCGGTAGTGACAAGACCGTCCCTCTGTTTCGGACGAAGGATCAGCCGAGCCTGCGACGAACCGAAGTTGCATCATCGAATTCATCGTCGATGACGTTGATGCGGAGTATGGGCGGTTGGCCGAGAGCAGTTCGCCGAGGTGGTGACGACGCCGACGACGATGCCTTGGGGGAACCGTGCGTTGTTGTTCCGGGATCCGGACGGCAACCTGGTCAACTTGTTCACGCCGGTCACGGACGAGGCTCGAGGGCCAAGTTCGGAGTTTGACGGCGCAAAGGACGGCGACCGACCACTCACGTCAGGTGGGCGAGTAATCGAAGATCGTCGTCCCGACACCGCTGGGGCTGTAGTCGATGTACACCGGTCCCTGCGAGTAGGGCTCAAATCCGGTGTTCATCGTGTCGAACGAGTAGAACGTGACCGACGGGCGGTTCGTCGCGGTCGTCGTGTAGGAGTACAGCTCCTGAGCGTCGCTGTTATAGACCGTGATCTGCTGTGCCCGTCGGCACGCTGTAGCCGCCGCCGACCAGGGCTGACGGGATGCTTCCATACACACCGCCGGAATCGATGAACGTGCCGGGAACGCTGTGGAGTTGCCCGCCATTGATCTGTACGTACAGGTCGCTGACCGGCGCTCCGGAGGTCGAGGTGACGGGGGGTAGCGGGTTGGGACCGAACTGCAGGTAGCCGCTGCGGTTCGTTGAGGAGGACGCCCTGATTGAGGTTTCCCGGCAATCCCGTGACCGGTGAGGTTGGGCCGGGGCCCCCCGCGTTCACCCCGATACCCATGATTCCGGCTCCACCGTCGGCGCCGGCAAAGAGCCGAAACGAATACGGGAACGAGAAGAAGACGACGTCGACCGGGGTCGAGGAGACGATGCCATTGCCGAAGTTCACCGTCGTGTCGAACGTGAGGTAGTAGTACGTCAGCCCGCCGCCGTAGGCGCCCGCTGCCAAGGCCGGTGGGCAGGCCGAGGTTATACAGCCCGATCTCTCTGAGCGGGATGACAAGACCAGTGGATCCGGTGTCCACCACCACGGGCACACTCGGTCCGCCGTTTACCGAGATGTCCACCACCGGCATGTTGTTTTGGTACATGTGCAGCGAAACGCCCCCGGTCCCGAGGGGCGTCCCGGATTGCCCGCCGGCCCCGAAGTTGCCGAACAACCGACCGGCCCTGCCTCCGGCCCCACCGGCTGCGTTGAGTCCGCCGGCACCGCCGTTCCCACCCGAGCCCATCAGACCCGCACCACCTCCGGCTCCGCCGGCACCACCGGTTCCGCCGGCCCCGCCGTTACCGCCGTTGCCGGCGATCAGCCCGGCGTGACCACCGTTGCCGCCGGCCTGCCCATCCCCGCCGGACCCACCGTCGCCGCCGTTGCCGAAAAACCAGCCGGCGTTGCTCGCCGGCCTGCCTGGTACCTGCCTTGCCGTCGGCGCCGTTGCCGACCAGTGGGCGCCCCGTCAGGGTCTTCCACGGCGAGAACCACTGCGGCGACGCGTTCGCTGCCTCCGCGGCCGCATACGCGCCTTTCGCGCCGTTCAAGGCCTGCACGAACTGGGCATGAAACGCGCCGGCCTGCGCGCCGAGCGCCCGAAAGGCCTGGCCGTATTTGGTGAACAGTGCCGCGGTCGCCGTCGAAATCTCATCGGCGCCGGCAGCCAGCAGCCCGGTGGTCGGAACGGCGGCGGCCGCGTGGGCGGCGTTCAGCTCCGCGCCGATGCTCTCCAGCTCCGCCGCCGCTGACGCCAGCAACGGGGGAGTCACGTCCAGAAGTGACATGTAGCCCCTCAATCACCGAGCCTTGTGCGCTAGACGGTATCCAGGTCGGCTATGTGTGGACTTTGAATCAGTTATTGCTTGATTTGGGTCTAGGGGAAATTCTTGGGAGATGGCGACGGTAAAGCAGTGGCTTCGGCGGTCTGGCAGCGCGTTGGCTTTGGCCGCTTTCGGGCTAGTTGGCGGCCCGTGGGCCCAGGCGGCCCCTGCGCCCAGCAATCACTGGTGTCCGGGTGATCCATGGAACCCGGGCTGGGGCACAGCCTACGACTGGGACTGGCATCGCTGTCACGACTGGCAAGGCCAGGCAGGCCAAAGCGGTGCGCTGGGCTCGGGACCCTGGGGACCCATGCCGGGGTGGGCGCCGCCGCCACCAGCGCCGCCGCCGTGGGCGCCCGGGGCTCAGCTGATGTGGAACCCGACCACCGGTGTCTGGGGATTCTGGAACAACGGAATATGGACTCCGGTCTAACCCCGTTGGGTGAGCAGGAAGGGAAATGGACATGAGTGATGTCCCCAGTCGTCAGGCTCGTTTGGCGCACGCGGCGAAGCACGCCGAGTTGTGGAACGCGGGCAAGAAAGACGAATGGGTGGCATCCTGGCGCACCATCTGTCCGGGCGAGGTCCGCATGTTCGATCCCGTCGGCACGGAGGAGAAGCACGGTTTCGAGACCGCGACCTCGGAGGCGTTCGACATGTTCCAGTCCATCCTGAAGATCAAGATGATCACCGTCCAAGTGAACGGCAACGAGATGGCTTGGGTGTGCGAAAATCACTTCGGCACCGAACCGAACGTTCAAATGGCTTACAGCATCGAAACTTTCGCGTGGGACGAGGACGGAAACCTACTCATCAAGACCTACTACCCGATGCCCGAGAGTGTGGGCCCCGACAGCGATCCCTATGCCCACCTTCTCGAGGGGCAGCCGTAGCCCACGGCGACTAGCGCGGTTTGAGTCGGAACATCGGGATCTGCCGGCCGACGGGCGACGTCTTGGCGCGGTAATCGGCGTACCCGGCGTAGACCTGCTCGGCCAACTTGAACAGCCGTGCGTATTCGTCAGAATCGGTGACCTCGCCGGCGGTAAAACTCTGTCCGCCGAACTCGCACTCGGGATGCGCCTTCACGTTGTAGTACCACTGCGGATGCTTGGTTCCCCCGTAGTTCGACGCCAGCAGGATCACGTCGGGCCCGTCGTGGAAGTAGGTGAGCTGCACCTCGCGCCGCTGGCCCGACTTCGCCCCGGTCGAGACGAGCGGCGCGTTGATGATCACGCCCATATTCACCCGGCCGCCGGTTAGCCGGAACAAATAGGGGTCGGTGTGACGTGCGATGTGGCGCGCCATGAACTGACCGGCGCGGGAACGCCCGAAACGAACGTTGGCCCGATATAGGCGGCCTCGCTTCTTGTGGGGGTCCACATATCGCAGCGGCACGGACTGAACCGTACTCGCCAGCGCGCCAGGCGCAGGTCAACGGGCTGATCGGGCGCATTAAGTACGAACAAAGTCGGTTCTGTTTCGATTTATTCGCCATTATGTGACATTCTGTGGCTATATAGCGCAGGCCATTTATCGATTTAATGGTGATGCCGGTCACAAATTTTGGTATTCTAAGTATGTTATTGCTAGCGTCGCCGTCCGTGATTACTATTGCGACATTGCTGGCGCTTGTTAATCAGGTTTCCGGCACGCCTTACATTGTGGGTGGAGATTCTCCCGCCGGGACCGACTGCTCGGGCCTGGTTTCATGGGTTACGAATGCAGCAACCGAGCGACCGGTCTTCGGTAGCCGCTTTAACACAGGTAACGAGGAAGCTGCCCTGCTGCAGCGTGGCTTCCAATATGGAACGGCCCCCAACGCCGTGGTGGTCGGATGGAATGGCCACCACACGGCGGCGACCCTGCCCGACGGGACACCGGTGTCCAGCGGTGAAGGCGGTGGCGTACACATCGGGGGTGGTGGCGCCTACCAGCCACAATTCACCCGCCACATGTTCCTGCCGATGCCCGACGGCGGCCCGGGCCTTGCGCCTCCGCCCGACGCACCGCCCGCGCCCGACGCTCCGCCGCCGCCTCCGCCGGCGGTTCTGGTCGACGCGCCGGCACCGGCTCCGGACCTGCCGCCGGCCCCCGCTGCGCCTCCGGTCGGTGCCCCCGATATCGCGAATACGTAACAATTCCACTCGGCAATTAATAGATACTGCCAAACAAATCGGCCGGCGAATGGCTTGGTATGACCGAGGCCATATCGCCGGCCGATTTGTGTTTCACGTCACTACGCGGCGGACAATACTTCAGTTCACGCTGAGCTGATCGGGGCCGCCTGCGAAAGCGGCTCATTAGTTAGCATGTCCATGATGACGAGTTCGGTTACCCATCTCGGTGGCGTCATCGCCGCCAGCGGTGCTGCCGTTGCCGCCGACAAGTCCAACGCACAGGTTGTCTTCAGTGCCTCGGCCACCGCTCACGACGCGGTGGCCAGCACGGTCAGCCTCGGTCAGTATCGGGTCGAGGTCGACGAGCCGCCGCCTCTGGGCGGCGACGGCAAGGCCCCGAACCCGGTCGAGTACTACTTGGCCTCGCTGCTGTCCTGCCAGGTCGTCACCTGGCGCATCTGGGCCGAAAAGCTGCGAGTCAAGGTCGACGAAATCACCGCGCGTGCCGAAGGCGATCTCGACGTGCAGGGCTTCTTCGGTCTCGTCTCGATGACGCGGTCCGCCCGGGATTCAACGAGGTGCGGCTGGTGATCACGGTGAGCGGGCCGGAAACACCGGAGCGGTACCGCGAATTGCAGGAAGCGGTCGACGCGCACTGCCCGGTGCTGGATCTGACCCGCAACGCCACTCCGGTGACGACGAGCGTGCAGATCGCCTAACCGACGGACACCGCGATTTCGTTCCCCAGCCGGTAGCCGGGCGCCAACGGCAGTGTGTCACCGCTCCAGAACTTGCCCGGGTCGAACCAATGTGCGTCCTTGTCGGTGACCAGCAATCCCATGTCCTCGTAGGTGATCGCGACCGTCTCCGCGCAGTACGCGGTGGCCAGGCTCATTTTGCGCTCCTCCCTGCGCCGCCGGGTCTGCTCGCGAACCTTCTTGTCCACGAACGGAATTCCCCTAACCCAATCGTTGATGGTCGGTAGCCGGCCACGGAACCAGCGGCCGGTCAGCCGCGCGGTGGTGGGGAACGCCGTGCCGTCCATTCGCGCGATCACCCGCAGCAGCGCGTTCTCCTGTTGGCGGGTGGTGTCTGGCGTCAGCTGACGTAGCCAGCACCGTTGGTGGTAGCGCTCGGTCCACTGCAGAACGGCTTGGCGCAGGTCGTTGAGCTGCACGCCGCGGTGGTTGCTTCCGGTCCACATGTCGACGAGCTTGTCGCCCAGTTCGGCATGCCAGATCAACGGCGGCAAGTCGTCGATGGCCACCGTCATGCCGACGTGGTTCACCGGGGCATTCGTCAAGGTCTGGATGGCGCGGTCGGGCCGTGATCCGCCGCGGAACAGCCAGAGGTCGCCGGTCCGGGTTTGGTCGAGCGCTTGGTCCAAGGTCAGCATCAGGGCTTCAGCACTTCGTTGGCGAGCTTGCGCGCCGAGACGGCCGCGGGATAGCCGGCGTAACCAGTCATGTGGTAGATCACCTCTTCGATCTCCTCAACGGTCAGCCCGTTGTTCAGCGCGATCTGGAAATGGATCTTCAGTTCGTCGCTGGCTCGCAGCGCGATGAGCGCGCCGAGGGTTACCAGGCTGCGGGACCGGCGATCCAGGCCGGGGCGCGTCCACAGCGCGCCGAAAACGTGGTCGAGACTCAGCTCGCCGAGTTCGTCGGCGACGCCGCCGTCGCTCAGGCTGGTGACCTCGTCCGGGATACCCGGCAGCATCTTCTTGAGCACGTCCAGCCCCTGAGTTCGGGTGTCAGTCATGGTGTTTGCCTTTCAATGTGGTTCGCGGGATATCTGGTAGTCGATGTAGGCGTCCCAGTCAGTGATGCGACGGCGCAGCTCGTCAACGACGTGGGGGTGGGTGGGCACGAAGAATCGGTTGTGCAGGATCGCGTCGGCGACCAACTCGCCGACCGGCTCGGGGTCGAGCAACTCGAATTGCTCGCCGGGGGTCCGCAGCGGCGCCCCGCCGCCGAATCTCGGCACGACAGCGGCGATATTGGTCAGCACCGGGCCCGGGCACAGCAGGGTGACGCCAATGTTCTTCGGCCGCAGGTAAATTGCTAGACCCTCGCTGATCTGGACGATCGCGGCCTTGCTGGCCGCATACGGCAGCCGGTCGTACGAGTAGGTGAAAAGCCCGGCGAACGAGGCGGTGTTGACCAGATGCCCGCTGCCCTGTTCGATCAGCAGCGGCAGGAAGGCGGCATTGCTGCGCACCACCGACATCAGGTTGATGTCGAGGATGCGTTGCCACTCGGTGACGGGAATGTCTTGAGGCAGGCCGTTTGTCAGCACGCCGACGTTATTGGCCACGATATCGACCCGGCCGAACCGTTCTAGCGCCGCGCTTCGAATGTCTTCGAACGCTTGCGGATCCGAGACGTCGGCACGCTGCGGCAGCACGCTGGCCCGACCCAGCTCCTCGGCCAGGGCGCCGATTCCGTCGTCGTCGCGGTCGACGGCCACAATTTGTGCGCCGTGGCCGGAGAGTGCGCGGGCGGTGGCGCGGCCTATGCCGCTGGCCGCCCCGGTGATGACGGCGACCTTGTCGCGAAGGGTTTCCATGGCGGTAATAGCCTGTCAACTATGCGCGGCATTTGGAAGTGGATCGGCCTGGCTGGCGTCGCCGGCGTGGTTGCCGGTGGCGCTCTGGTCGTGCGCGACCAGCGCAAGCGGCGCGCCTACACGCCCGACGAAATCCGGGCCCGGCTGCATCAGAAGTTGGCCGAATACGATGCGGACGGTTTTCAGGCCAAATCGGGAACGGGCTCTGGTTCGACCGCGAACAACCGGTAGCTGCCGGAAAAACCTTTCAACTCGACGTCGCGGCCCTCGTCGAAACTGATGTCGTCATTGTCGCGCAAGGCGTCGCGCACCGGTTGGCTCACCAAGATCTCGCCGCCGACCGCCTGCGCGGCGACTCGGGCCGCCATTGCGACATTGCGCCCGAACAGATCGTCGCCGCGACGCACCGAACGGCCCATGTGGATGCCGATCCGCACCCGAATTTCCTCGTGCCGCTTACGCTTTGCGTCCTCGTCCAGCGCATGCTGTATGTCGATACCGCACCGCACCGCCTGCTCGGCGCGGGCGAAGGCGATCATGAAGCCGTCACCCTGACTTTTCACCACATGTCCGGACTGGCGCTGCACCAGTCGCTGCACCAGCTTGTCGTGCGAGCCGATCAGCCTGACCCACGCGCGGTCGCCGATCCGCTCGTTCAGCGCGGTGGACTCCTCGATGTCGGAGAACATGATCACCACGCGGCCGTCGCGGGTGACCCGGGCCAGGTCGGGCCGTTCCACCTCGGCCCAGTCGGCGAGGTCCTCGATCGAGCTGCGCACTGCCGCGCCGAAGCCCTCCTTGCGCATGATGTTGGCGGTGTTCCACACCGTCTTGACGGCCTCGCGCCCGCTCGACAGCAGCCGTTGGCGGGTGTCGTTGCGTTGCCGTAACTCGTCGGCCTCCTCGCGGCTACGCGCGAGCAATCTCCACAACACGACAAGCGCGCCGGCTTCGACGGCGGCAACCCCGGCCAGCGCGTAAACAGCGATGTGCAGCACGTCAGGCATCCTTGGCATTCTTTCAGGGCCCGCGCCCGCTTCCGGTTGTCGGGCCCATCCGCAGTGTCTAGGGTTGAGCTCGAACGCCCCGCGGTAGTGCATCTCCAAGTGAGCCGATTAGGTGACTTTTGGGAGGTTCGGTCTTGGCCGACGACGGTGGTGGTTCGTCAAACTTGCTGGTGATCTTCGGGATTTCCGGTGATCTGGCCCGCAAGATGACATTTCTCGCTTTGTATCGTCTCGAGGCGCGCAAGTTGCTGGATTGCCCGATCCTTGGTGTGGCCAGTGACGACATGTCCGTCGAGAAGTTGGTTGAGCGGGCGCGCGGGGCCATCAACGACTCCGGCGAGAAGATCGACGACGAGGTGTTCGACCGGCTGGCCGGCCGCTTGGACTACCTGCACGGCGACGTCACCGACACGGCGCTCTACGAGCAGCTGGCCAAGCGAATCGGATCGGGGAAGCGTCCCCTCTACTACCTGGAAATGCCGCCGTTCCTGTTTGCGCCGATTGTCGAGAACCTGGGGAAGGCCGGGTTGGTGGAACATGCGCGGGTGGCGGTGGAAAAGCCGTTCGGCCACGACCTGAACTCCGCGCGCGAGCTCAACGCCCGATTGCGCGCGGTGCTCCGTGAAGACCAGATCATGCGCGTCGATCACTTCTTGGGCAAGCGTCCGGTGGTCGAGCTGGAGTACCTGCGGTTCGCCAACCAGTCGCTGGCCGCGCTGTGGGACCGGCACAGCGTTTCCGAGGTGCACATCACCATGGCCGAGAACATCGGCGTAGAGGACCGCGGCAAGTTCTACGATCCGGTCGGTGCGCTGCGCGACGTCGTGCAGAACCATCTGCTGCAGGTGCTCGCGCTGGTCGCGATGGAGCCTCCGGTTGGATATAGCGCCGACGACGTGAACGACAAAAAGGCCGAGGTGTTCCGCGCGATGCCGGCGCTGGACCCCAAGCGCTGCGTCCGGGGTCAGTACCGTGGCTACACGGATATCACTGGTGTGCAAAAGGATTCACAGACCGAGACTTTCATCGCGCTGCGGACCGAGATCGACAACTGGCGCTGGGCCGGGGTGCCGGTCTTTTTGCGCGCCGGCAAGGGTTTGCCCGAAAAGGTCACCGAGGTGCGGCTGTTTCTGCACCGGGTGCCCAAGTTGGCGTTCCTGCCCGAGCACCGGCCGGCCGATGGCAACCAGATAGTGCTGCGCATCGATCCCGAGCCGGGGCTGCGGCTGCAGTTGTCGGCCCGGGTCGGCGACGCGTGGCACGACGTTCACCTGGACTCTTCGTTCAAGGCGGACCTCGGTGAACCGGAGGCCCCGTATGAGCTGCTCCTGCACGCCGCATTGACCGGAGACCATCAGCTTTTCGCGCGGGAAGACAGCATCGAAGAGACGTGGCGGATCGTCGAGTCGCTGCTCGATAAGCCCTGTGAAATCCAGTACTACGAACGCGGGTCATGGGGACCCGAGGCCGCGCAGTCGTTGTTGCGTGGCCACCATACTTGGCAAGAGCCGTGGCTTCCGACGAGCTCGGCGCAGTAAGGAGAACTGGACAAGATGCAGCTGGGAATGATCGGCCTCGGGCGGATGGGCGCGAACATCGTCCGTCGCGTGGTCGCGGGCGGACATGAGTGCGTCGTGTACGACCACGACACTACCGCCGTCAAGGCCTTGGCCAGTGAGGAAAGGACGACGGGGGTGTACTCGATGGCCGAGCTGGCCGAGAAGATGTCCACGCCGCGGATCGTGTGGGTGATGGTGCCGGCGGGCACGATCACCCAGACGGTGGTCGAAGGGCTGGCCGACACGCTGGAGGCCGGCGACATCGTGATCGACGGCGGCAACTCGTACTATCGCGACGATCTCAGGCACTCAAAGCTGCTGGGCGAGAGGGGAATTCACCTACTGGACTGCGGTACCAGCGGTGGCGTGTGGGGCCTCGAGCGCGGCTACTGCCTGATGATCGGCGGCGACGAGAAGTCGTTTGCCCACGCCGAGCCGCTCTTCGCCACCATCGCACCCGGGGTCGATGCGGCCGAGCGCACCCCGGGCCGATCCGGCGACATCGCGCAGCCTGAGAACGGCTACTTGTATTGCGGCCCGTCCGGGGCCGGCCACTTCGTCAAGATGGTGCACAACGGAATCGAGTACGGGATGATGGCCTCCCTCGCCGAGGGGCTGAACATCCTGCGCAACGCCGACGTCGGAAAGCGCATCCAAGAGGGAGATGCCGAGACCGCGCCGCTGTCGGCCCCCGAGTGCTACCAGTACGACTTCGACATCGCCGACGTCGCCGAGGTGTGGCGCCGGGGGAGTGTCGTCGGTTCCTGGCTGCTGGATCTGACCGCGATCGCGCTGCATCAATCACCCGACCTGCACGAGTTCTCCGGGCGGGTCTCCGACTCGGGCGAAGGTCGGTGGACCGCCATCGCCGCGATCGACGAAGGGGTGCCCGCCCCGGTGCTAACGACCGCGCTGCAGTCCCGCTTCGCCTCGCGCAGCCTCGACGACTTTGCCAACAAGGCGCTCTCGGCGATGCGCAAGCAATTCGGCGGACACGCGGAGAAACCGGCGAACTAGGTTTTCAGGCGTGATGGCGCTGGTGCTGGGAGACCGAGCAATAGACGACTCTCGAATGTGACATCACCTGTGATATCGCATTTTTAAACCGCCTAATGGTTATGGTCGGCGGACGGTACTGATGTGATCCATGTGGTCACTGAAGCCGTTACCGGCCCGCGGGGAGCGCGGTCGCCTAAGCCAGAGCCGCCAAAATTTCGGTGACGAGCGCCCCGGGGCAGTCGAGCGTCAAGATGTGACCGGCGTTCGCCATCAGCCGGATGTGCGCACCGGGAATATGCTGCCGCGCGCGCTCGAGAACGGTGGTGGGCCTGCCGCGATAGATGACCTCCCGGTCGCCAATCAAGACGGTCGCGCGCCCGCCGAGTCGGCTCAACTCGTCGTCGGTGAGCACCGTCGGCCGGACGATCTCGGGCCGAATCGGCCGGCAGGCCATGAAGTTCTCCGCAATAAGGTCTACGACAGGGTCTGATGCCGCATCGGGTGTGACGGACAACCACTGCAGTGAGCGGCCAACCAGAAACCGTGATTTCAGCACGCCCGGCGTCAGCATCCGGATATAGAACTCGACCGAAAGCGGAGCCAGCGTCGCAGCCGGGCAGATCAGCACGAGGTGGCTGACGCATTCGGGCACGTGCAGGGCCAGCAGCGCCGCGAGCCAGCCGCCGTACGACATTCCAGCGACCCGCGCCCGCGTGATTTCCAGCTTGGAAAAGATTTGTTGCAACCACTCGATGTAGTCGGTTACGCCGCGGATGGGCTGGGCGGCCACGCTCTTGTTCGCCTCCGTGATGGTGTCGAGGCAATAACAGCGGTAGGAACTGCTGAGCTTCGCGATGATCGGACGCCACATCGTCAAGGTGGCGCTGGCACCGTGCAGCAGGACGAGGGGCGGCGCCGACGGCGAGCCACTGACGGCGACGTGGGTGTGACCAAACGCCGTTTCGATGTCGTACTCCTCGCATGGCACGGGCCAACCGCGCATGACCGACTCGTACTTCGCGATGAACCGCGCCCGCTCCTGCGGGCCGCGAAACGGCGTCAGATTCGCCACGGTCCTCCCCCGATGTATTGCGTTCAGGTCGGTGTGTGCCGCCTGACGAACTCCACGACGACGTCGGAGAAAGCGTCGTTGTCGTCGCCGGCCGCGGTATGCCCGGCGTTGGATAGTTCGGCGAACTCGGCGCGCGGGACCGTGGCCAGGAAATGCCGGACGCCTTCGGGGCTGACCACGTCGGAAAGCTTGCCGCGGATCAACAGGATCGGGATCTCCAGGTTGACCGCTGCCTGTTCGAAGATTTCCGTGCGCAGCTCGGGGTCGTCGCCGGGTGCCGTCATGAAAGCCGGATCCCAGTGCCAGTACCAGCGGCCGTCGCGCAGCCGCAGATTCTTTCTCAATCCTTCTGGGCTGCGCGGCTTTTCGCGGTACGGCAGGTATGCGGCGACGGCATCGGCCGCCTCCTCCAGCGAGCCGAAACCGTGCAGGTTGGTCAGCATGAAGTCACGGATCCGGGCGCTGCCGGTCTTCTCGTAGCGCGGCACCACGTCGACCAGGACCAGGCCGGTCACCCGCTCGGGGCCGGCGGCATCGGCGACCAGGATCCCGGTCAGCCCGCCCATGCTCGCGCCGATCATCACCACGTGGCGCCCTATGGCGTCCAGGACCTGCAACACGTCGGCGGCCAGCGTTTCGACGGCGTAGTCCGCACCAGGCGCGCGGTCACTGTCACCGTGTCCCCGGCTGTCCATCGCGACGACGTGATATCCCTCGTTGGCCAGGATCTGGCCGGTGTTCTTCCACGAGAATCGGTTCTGACCGCCGCCGTGCAACATCAGGATCGTCGGTTGCTCGTCCGCCGCGGCGCCGCGGTTCCATTCGTCGCCAACCAGGGTGATCCCGCCGGCGCCGGAAAACTCTTGTATCTGGGGACCGCTGCTCATGGCAGATCCGTCGCCAGCACGGTCACCGGGATGCCCCGCACGTCGAGCTCGATCTCGTCGAGCGAAAACTCGCCGACCTCGCGATGCTGCGTAAATAAAGTTGTCGACCCGTAGCGGCGGGCCACGTCCTGCGCTGCCGCGGCGTCGCCTACGCGCAGCACCGCCGAGTAGAGGCCGTCGCCGTGGCGGGCGAGAAACCTGGCCACCGCGTTTTCCCTGCCGACGTCGTCGGGCGTGGGCGTCAGCAGCTCGACGCCGCGCTCCCAGTCCAGTGCCACGTGCAGGCCGACGTCGGGCAGGTCGAATTCGGCGAACGTAAAACCCAGATCGCCGAAGAACCGCTTCGTCTCGTCGTGCCGGTCCGCCGACACGGCGATCGCGACATGATGCATTCGGGGAAGTGTCTCAACCACCCCAAAGACATTAGCCAACCTTGCTATCTCCGCTGCCGGGGGCTGGCGGCAGCGGCGCATCGGGGAACAGCTCGGCGAAGCTGCCGAACAGGATGCGGTCCCTGGTCGCTCGATCGACGCCGTCGAACAGCTGATGCAACGTGGCCTGGGTGTGACCGAAGGTGCCCTCCATGTGCGGGTAGTCGCTGCCCCACAGCACATTGTTGAAACCCATTGCCGTCACGGTCGTGACCGCTGACGAGTCGTGCTGGAACGACGCGTACACCTGCGAGTAGATGATCTCGCGTGGGCTGCGTTTCAGCTTGGGCCGCACCACCATTGCGTGCTGGCGATAGCCCTCTTCCATCCGGTCGGCGACGAACGGCACCCAGGTCGCCCCGCCCTCCGATACCAGGACCTTGAGCTTCGGGTGGCGATCCAGCGCGCCCGACGCGACGAGCTTGACCACTGCGCGCTGGCCGCCGAACGACGTCTCGGTGTAGTTGAGCACGGCGCCGCCCGGACCGTGGTAGGTCACCCCGATGCTGTTGCCCGCCGCGAAATCGATTGGCTCGCTGCCGATGTGGAAGGCGATCACCATACCGATGTCTTCCGCGGTAGCCCAGAACGGCTCCCATTCGTCGCGGTTGTAGTCGCGCTGCGCGGGATGCGGCGTCACGGGCAGAAAAACTGCCTTGAATCCCATTGCGCCGCAACGCTTGAGCTCGTTGACCGCGTCGCCGATGTCCAGCGTCGAGACCTGCGCCGTGGGAATCAGCCGCGGGGAGTGGTCCATGATCGTTTCTTTGGCCCAGTCGTTGGAGGCCCGCATCGTCGCCTGCATCAGCTCCGGTGTGCGAAACGAGCCGGCCCACATGCCCAGCGACGGGAACACCAGCTCCGACCAGATGCCTTCGGCGTCGAGATCGGCCAGCCGTTTGTCGACGTCACGCGCGCCCGCAGCGGCCACCGTGGCCTGGATGAACTCTTCTTGGGCGAGGCTCGGCAGCCGACGGCGAAAGACCTGGCCGTCGACGTGGATGGACTCCCATTTGCCGTCCGGATCCTTCTCGCTTCGCGGCACCAGTTCGGCCAGTCGCTTCGGCAGCCGCGAGCGCCACAGGTTCTCGGGCTCGATGAAGTGGGAATCGCCCGAGTTGGCCCACAACTTCACCGGGAGTTGCTCAACGGGAGCGGCCATCTGCTCAATTTAGAATCGCGTTCTAATACTGTCAACGATGAGTTCCGTCGGCCCGTCGGGTCTATCCTGGAGGACACCAATCGACAAGGAGACGAGATGCCATCGATCACCCCATCGCTGTGGTTCGACCACAACATGGAGGAGGCGGCCGCCTTCTATACCTCGGTCTTCCCGAACTCGCGGGTTGAGGAATACAACCGATCGACCGACGCCGGCCCCGGCGAGCCGGGCTCGATGCTGTCGGGCAGCTTCGTACTGGACGGCACCCGATTCATCGGGATCAACGGCGGGCCGCAGTTCCCGTTCAGCGAGGCGGTGTCGTTCACGGTCCACTGCAAAGACCAGGCCGAGGTCGACTACTACTGGGATCGGTTGACCGACGGCGGCGAGGAATCGCAGTGCGGGTGGTGCAAAGACCGCTTCGGCCTGAGCTGGCAGATCGTTCCGGACCGCCTCTATGAGCTGGTCAGCGACCCGCATCCGGCCCGGGCGACGGCCGCCACGCAGGCGATGTACGGCATGCGCAAGATCGTGGTCGCTGAAATGGAGAAGGCGGCGGAAGCCGCACAGCTAACTCCGTGAGCGGGTCTAGGATTCGCGTCATGTTGCGCGAAGGTCGACTCGCCAAGGTCTTCTGCGTCGCGTCGCTCGCGGTCGCCCTGTCGGTGCCGGCGACTGCCTCCGCCGACCAACCGTCCTGGAACGGCCAGTACGCGATCACGTTCATGGTGGGTCCAAAATCCGGGACCAGCATGGCGGCGGGTGACCCTGAGAGCCAGCACACCGAAACCTACGGGTTCCAGTCGAGCTGTGCGGGTGGAAAGTGCACCGCCACGATCGTCAGCGGCCCGCCGCCGAGCAATCCGACGGTTCCACAACCGGTGGTATTCACCTGGGACGGGTCGTCGTGGGCGCAAGCCAGCGATTTCCAATGGGACTGCATGATGCCCGACACCACGATCCAATGGAGTCCGGCCCGATCCAATGTGCATTACACGCCCCAAGCCGACGGATCACTTGCCGGAGTCATGCACACCGATATCTTGAGTGGCCCTTGCCGGGGCACGCTCGAGATGCACATGACCGCGGTGCGCGCGTAGCGGTCAGCTATTCCGTGAGCCGGTCGATCCATTCGATCGTCGCGTCGATGATCTCCGGCACCTCATCGGGGTTCTCGCAGTCCGCGACCATCAGCGAGGACTCCGCCATGGTCGCGATGAGGACCCGGCTGAGCAGCTGTCCCCGCAGCGACTTGTCCAGCTCGAGCACCGCCATCCAACTCCGGAACGCGGCTTGCATGCGGTCGCGACGAGCGACCTCGAACCCGGCCGGGGTGTCACCGGACGTCAGCACCCTGGCCAGGCGCCGGTTCTCCCACATCGCCTCGAGGTAGGCCCGCACGTGCAGCTCGAACACGCGCCGCCCGTCCGGCCGGGAGTCACCCGCATGACGCATCGCCGCGTCGATGCGGCGGTCGACGGCATCGGCCATCTGCTCGAAGATCGCCAGGAACAGCTCGCTCTTTCCGCCGAAGTGGTGGTAGATGCTGCCGACGCTCGCCCCCGAGCCGGCGACCACGTCGGCCATCGTCGTCGCGGTGTAGCCCCTGGTTGCGAAGGCCTCGGTCGCCGCGTCGAGGATCCGCCGCTGGGTGGCGCCGGTCTTGGCCCAGCGGCGAGCCTGCGCCGAGGTCGTCATGCCTAGACGTTAACGGCTTCGCGGGCCGCGTTACGTTAGTCCTATGACTGAGCCGCGCTGGGTCGACGTGCCCGGTCCTGCCGGGGACCTGAAGGCCCTGAGCTGGGGTCCGTCCGACGGCCCGATCGCGTTATGTCTGCACGGCTTTCCCGACACCGCGTACGGGTGGCGCAAGGTCGCGCCCCGGCTGGCCGAGTCGGGCTGGCGGGTGGTCGCACCGTTCATGCGCGGCTACGCGCCGTCGTCGATTCCCGTCGACGGCAGCTATCACCCCGGTGCGATGATGGACGACGCCCTGCGGGTGCGCTCGGCCGCGGGCGGCACCGAGCACGACGTGGTGATCGGTCACGACTGGGGCGCGCTGGCAGCCACCGGCCTGGCCGCGATGCCCGACAGCCCGTTCGTCAAGGCGGTCATCATGTCGCTACCGCCCTCGGCGGCGTTCACTTCGCTCAGCCGGCTGGCCGACCGCGCCCGGCTGGCCGGTCAGCTACCGCGTCAGCTGCTGCGGAGTTGGTACATCTTCTACTTTCAATTGCCTTGGCTGCCTGAGCGTTCCGCTTCCTGGGTGCTGCCGCTGCTGTGGCGGCGATGGTCGCCGGGCTACCGCGACGCCCATGAGGATCTGCGGCACGTCGATGCCGCGATCGGGACACCGGAGAGCTGGCGGGCGGCGCTGGGAACCGTATCGGGCGACGGTTCGCAACACCCCGCCGCCGCCGCAATACGCCGAGTTGAACCGTTTCTTCACCAAGGCGCCCATCCTGCCGAGCTTGTACCTGCATGGCCGTGACGACGGTTGCATGACAGCGGGTTTCACGCAGTGGGCCGAAAAGGTGCTGCCGGCCGGCAGCGAGGCTGCCATCGTCGACCACGCCGGGCATTTCCTGCAGCTCGAACAGCCGGACAAGGTTTCCGAGCTGGTGCTTGGGTTCATCGGCTCGCCCGGCTCATCCGGCTGAGGGGCCCGTGCCGGCACACCGGATGGCGGCCGTCGATGCGCAGTTCTACTGGATGTCGGCCAAAGTCCCCAATGACGACTTCATGCTCTATGCATTCGACGGCGAACCCGCGGAATTGGAGCGTGCCATCGAGCAGGTCTTGCGACGTGCCCACGCCTGCCCGGAGCTTGGGCTGCGCGTCGACGACGGGAGTGCCCTCACCTACCCGCGGTGGGTGCCCGCGGCCGTCGGTCCGGAGTATGTGGTCTGTCACGATCTGGCCGACCACAGCTGGCACGGCTGTCTGACGGCGCTGCCCGGCCTCGCGGACAACCAGTTGGACATTCGCCGAATGCCCTGGCGGCTGCACGTGTTCAGCCCGGTGCTTGGCATCCCCGGCGTCGCCGGCGCGGGCACAGTCGCAGTCATGCAGGTCCCGCATGCCGTGGCCGACGGTGTCCGTAGTGCGGCGATGGCGGCATGGCTCTTCGGCCGGGACGTACCGGTGCCCGAGTTGGCACGGCCACCGGCGGACTTCTTCCTGTGGCGGGCCTTCGATGCCGGGCGCGCACATCGCCGGCTGGTTCGCGATCTCCGCTCCGGGCTGCTGCAGCCCGGGGCTGGGTTGCGGCCGCCGTTGGCGACCAACGCCCGCCCGGACGGTGCCCGCTCGATGCGCACGCTGGTGCGACACCGTGCGCAACTGACCGGTCCCACGGTCACCGTCGCGGTGCTGGCGGCGGTGTCCACGGCACTGTCCCGGCTGCTCGGCGGGTCGGTCGATTCGCTGGGCGCCGAAGTGCCGATGGCCAAACCCGATGCGCCACCAGCGCGTAACCGCTTCGGCAATGTCGCTGTCGGGCTTTACCCCGGACTGGGTACTGATGATCGGATCGAGCGGATCGCGACCGATTTGGCCAATGGCCGCCGCCGCTTCGAGCATCCGGCTACTCGCTCAGCCGACCGCGCCTTCGCCGCGGTACCCGCGCCGCTATTGCGTTGGGGCGTCTCCCTGTTCGACCCCGATGCCCGGCCGGCGCAGGTCGCCGGCAACACCGTGGTGTCCAGCATTAACCGCGGAGCCGCCGATCTGAGCTTCGGGGATGCCCCGGTGGTACTGACGGCCACGTTTCCGCCACTGTCGCCGCTGATGGGCCTGACCCACGGCGTGCTTGGAATCGGCGATACCGTCGCGATCAGCGTTCACGCGGCACAGTCGGCCGTGCCCGACATCGACGCGTATTTGCGACTGCTGGACGCCGCCCTGTAGCGGATGATCTAGGTTTGCACGTATGACTCCGTACGACGTCGGGTTACTTATCCTGCGGTTGGTGCTGGGACTGACACTCGCCGCCCATGGCCTCAACAAGTTCTTCGGCGGCGGCAAGATATCGGGCACCGCGCGCTGGTTCGAAAGCATCGGGATGAAGCCCGGCAAGTTCCACGCCACGGTGGCCGCCAGCACCGAGACGGCCGCCGGACTGGGACTGGCCGCCGGGTTGCTGACACCGATCCCGGCGGCGGGCTTCGTGTCGCTGATGCTGGTGGCGGCCTGGACCGTGCACCGCGCCAACGGCTTCTTCATCGTGAAGGAAGGCTGGGAATACAACCTGGTGCTGGCGGTCAGCGCCGTCGTCGTAGCCACGTTGGGTCCCGGGCAGCTCAGCCTGGATTGGCTGATCTTCGGGGTCAACAACCCGCTCAACGGCTGGAACGGGTTGCTGATCTCGGTTGTGCTGGGTGTGGCCGGCGCCATCGGCCAGTTGGTGATCTTCTACCGGCCGCCTGCCAAGCAGGCCGGATAGTCGCGCGGCTGTCCTCTAGCCGACCGCCGCGGTGTCGGCCGCTACCACCTCGGCCGCGGCGCGCTCACCGGAGCGAATCGCGCCATCGATCCACCCGCACATGGTGGCCGAGCTCTCGGTCCCGGCCCAGTGGATGCGGCCGCATGGCGGGCGCAGCGCGTGGCCGAACTCGGTGAGCACACCCGGTGGCGCGTGGCTGATCATCCCGCCACCGGAATAGCGCTCTTTGGTCCAATCCTGTTCGTGGAACTCGACGGGCGAGCCGGCCTTGCTGCCGAAACGGTCGACCAGTTCGCGCACGACCGTCGCCTTGCGTTCGGCCTCATCCAGCCGTCCCAGGTCGCGCGCGGCGCGTCCCTCGGTGATCACACACATGATTCCCGGGTCGCCGGTGTCCGTGCAGGCGTCGATGGTCAGCGTCGCCGGGCTTCCGGGCCGGACCGACTGGCCGCACAGCCCGTCGGCGCGCCAGAACGGCTCGTCGTAGAAGACGGAGATCTTGATGACCGCGCCGCCGGGCATCCGCTGATGCAGCATCGAGCGGTCGATCGGCAGCATCGGCTCGTAGCTGATCGTGTTCGCGATCGCCAGGGGAATCGCCACGATCGCGCGCCGCGCCCGCACCGTCAGCCCGTCGGAGCGGACTGTCACGCCGTCATCGTCTTGAGCGATGGTCCGCACCGGCTGCGAAAGGTGCACCGCATCGTCCAGGAAAGCGGCGATAGGTCGGTAGATGGCGCCCATGCCGCCGACCGGACGGGCGTCCTGGGCACCGCCCTTGCCGGAGATGACAAAAGTGGGACCGCCAATGGTGGCACTGGCGGCCGACCCCTGCTGCAGCAGCATCCACAGCAACGACGTCTCGGACGCGGCCGTGGTGTAAGGGCCGGCCAGGGCCGTGTCCAGCATCTCGCGGGCCTGCTTGGACTTCAGGTTGTCCTCGAGCCACTCGGCGATGCTGATCCGGTCCCACTCGGCGGCCTTTTTGGCTTCCCACGGAGCTTCGCGGGGAAGCGCCTTGCACATCTGCTCCACCTGCAGCAGGCCGATACCAAGGTTGGCGACGGCCCACGGGCTCATGGTCCACGGGATCGTGCCGCCGTAGCGGTGCTGCTTGCCGTCGACGATCATCATCGCGTCGCCGTCGTTGTGCTGCTTGTACTCCGGTACGCCGAATTCCTGCATCAGTGCGTAGATCCGGTCCTGGCCCGGGCCAACCCACGCGCCGCCTCGATCGACCCAGACCCCGTCGTCGCGAGTCACGGTGAACGTGCGACCGCCGACCCGGTCTCGAGCCTCCAACACGACCACCGAGTGGCCCGCTTGCTTCAGCCGCAGTGCGGCCGTCAAACCCGCGAATCCCGCTCCAACGACGCAATAGTCGAACTCTGCCACGGCCGGCTCCTTGATCGAAGTTCTGTGAGCAAGCTACACCGGCCGCGGCACCGGTAGCCGGCGTTCCAGCGGATTACTCGCGCACTCATCGGGGCGGCGCTGCGTGAAAGAGGCTCAGCGGGAACGCAATCCGGCTTGCCGAATCGCCGACTAGCCGGGTCCGCCGTACTGCCACATCAGGCTGTGATTGCCGGTCATTGTCGGGTTGCACCACATCGTTCGGCCGTTGGCGTCCTGGGTGGTTGCGTGCAACACCGTGCACGAATCGCCGGGCGACGGCGCATCGGCTTTCGCGACAGGTTCACCCACACCGGTGGTGACGGTCAACCGGTGACGGCAGCAACCATCGCCGGCACGAGACACCGAAGTCTGCGCATCGTGGACATCTCCTCAGCTGCGAAACGCCGTCTGCATTTGACGGTATCCCGCTAACGCATCCGCGGGCAAAGGCGTTCTAATCTGACGATCATGGGATTCCTCAAGCCCGTCATGCCGGAGATCGACATCGAAGAGTGGAGCAAGGGCACCCGCAGCGAAAAGATCCGCCCGATGGCCAGGCACTGGGCCGAGGTCGGCTTCGGCACGCCGGTCGTGCTGCACCTGTTCTACGTCGTCAAAATCGTGCTCTACATCCTGGGCGCCTGGCTGTTCTCCGTGGCGACCACCGCCGGCCTGGCCCGTGCCACCGACGTCATGGGTTGGTACGCGGAGCCGATCGTGTTCCAGAAGGTCGTGCTCTACACGATGCTGTTCGAGGTGATCGGGCTGGGCTGCGGCTTCGGGCCGTTGAACAACCGGTTCGTCCCACCAATGGGCTCGGCCCTGTACTGGCTGCGTCCCGACACCATCCGGCTGCCACCGTGGCCGGGTCGCGTCCCATTCACCAGGGGCACCGTGCGCACCTTGGTGGATGTCGCGCTGTACGCGGCGCTGGTGCTGATGACGTTCGGGACGCTGTTCGCCGATGGCACCGGCCCGGTGCCGCAACTCGGCACCACGGTCGGGCTGCTGCCGATGTGGCGGATCTGGGTGATTCTCGCGATCCTCGCGATCTTGGGGCTGCGCGACAAGGTGATCTTCCTGGCCGCTCGCGGCGAGGTGTACGCGACCCTGACGGTGACGTTCCTGTTCGGCGGTGTCGACACGATCGTCGCCGCCAAGCTGGTGTTCCTGGTGATCTGGATGGGCGCGGCGACGTCGAAGCTCAACAAGCACTTCCCGTTCGTGATGTCGACGATGATGTCCAACAACCCGCTGTTCCGGCCGCGGTTCATCAAGCGGATGTTCTTCGAGAAGTTCCCGGACGACCTGCGGCCCGGACGTTTGTCGCGGATCTTCGCCCACGTCAGCACTTTCGTGGAAATGTGCGTGCCCGTCGTGCTGTTCTTCGCGCACGGCGGCTGGCCGACCACGGTGGCCGCGACGATCATGGTGATCTTCCACCTGGGAATCCTGAGCGCCATCCCGATGGGAGTGCCGTTGGAATGGAACGTGTTCATGATCGGCGGAGTGCTGTCGCTGTTCGTCGGCCACGCCAAGCTCGGTTTGACCGACCTGAAAAACCCTGTGCTGGTGGGGATTTTCATCGCGTTCGTCGTGGGAATCGTGATCGCGGGCAACCTGTTTCCGCGCAAGATCTCGTTTTTGCCCGGTATGCGCTATTACGCCGGAAACTGGGACACGACGCTGTGGTGCATCAAGCCGTCCGCGGATAAGAAGATCGGCCACAACATCGTCTCGATCGCCAGCATGCCGCACGCGCAGCTGGAGCGGTACTTCGGCAAGGAGCAGGCGCAGACCGGGATGTACCTCGGATATGCCTTCCGCGCCATGAACACTCACGGCAGGGCACTGTTCACCCTGGCGCATCGGGCCATGGCCGGCCAGAACGAGGACGACTACGTCATCACCGACGGTGAGCGCATCTGCAGCACCGCAATCGGGTGGAACTTCGGCGACGGCCACATGCACAACGAGCAGCTGATCGCGGCGATGCAGCAGCGCTGCGGCTTCGCGCCCGGTGAGGTGCGCGTCGTGCTGCTCGACGCGCAGCCGATCCACAAGCAGACGCAGGCCTACCGACTGTTGGACGCGGCGACCGGCGAATTCGAGCGCGGCATAGTCAAAGTCGCCGACATGGTGACCCGCCAGCCCTGGGCCGACGACGTGCCGGTCCAGGTGCTGTCGGAGCCAGCTGAGCAGCCTGAGAAGCCCGAGAAGCCCGCCGACGAGCCAGCCAGCTCGTGCGAGCCGGAACCGCTTTAGGTTCCGGCCTGAACCTGCTGGGCGGCCGTGACCATGTTCTGCAGCGACGCGGTCACTCGTCGGTCTTGCGCGTCTTCAGGCCGCAGTCAGGATTGACCCAAAGCCGTTGTGCGGTGAGAACGCGCGCGAGCGACAGCGCGACTTGTCCGTGGCCGCCGATAACGATGACGTCGATGACGCGTGCCATGCCATCGACGTTACCGGCGTTAGAGCTTGACCTTCCCCATGATCAGATCGATGATCGGCTTGCCCGGCGCGTATGCGCCGGTCATCGAGGCCATGGTGTGGCCCGAGTCCACGAGCAGGGTGATCCCGCTGACGCCGCAGGCGGCATCGCTGTTGAGGAACGCCATGACGTCACCCATCTGCTCGGGGGTGTGGACCTTGGAACCGGTCTCGTCCCGGTAGTCCTGGGCGAAGGACAGCCACAGGTCCGCATTGGCCTGGGCCAGCGGAGTGTCGGTCGGTCCCGGGCAGATGGCGTTGATGCGAATGCCCTTCTTCGCCAAGGGGTAGCCCTGGGTGGCCACGTATTGATTGATGATCTTCTTGCTGGTGCCGTAGTGGATGATGCCCTCGGACTCGTGGGCCTTGGACCAGGCCTCGGCCGCCGCGAAGTCCGGCGTGGCCAGGAACTCGTTGATCAGTTCCAGGTCGTTCTCCCAGCCCATGCCGGCGACCGAGGAGATGAAGCAGATCGCCGAACCGTTCGGAAGTTGGTCCTTTTCCAGCAGCCGGTCGATGAGGTGGCGGTGACCGATGAAGTTGATCTTCAACAGGTCGGTCGTCCCGTCGGCCACGCCGGCTGCGGAGAACACGGCGTGGATGGGCCCGCTGATCTGCTCGAGCGCTGCGTCGATGGAGGCGGGGTCGCGCAGGTCGACCTGGATCGCCTGGGCGACCTTGTAGTCCACCGGCGCGTAGTCCATCACGATGACTTCGGCGCCGAGTTCGGCAGCCGCTTTGGCGGCCGCCGCGCCCATGCCGGTAGCGCCGCCGACAACCAGCGCCCGCTTACCGTCGTAGCGCAACCGATCGACAATAGACATGGAAATCCCCTTCTCAACTAACGCCAACCAGGTTCTAATTGCCCAACTGTATGGGTAACAGTTTTTTGGTTCAATACCGGGTTCCCCGTACGAGACGCTTACGTGCCACGGACCGCGGCGCCGCGCAGCACGGTGTCGCGCACGTGCACCAGCGCCGTCCGTTTCCCGACGGTGCGCAGGATGTTCTCCGGTATCCACTGCAGGCCGATGACGCAGCGCGCCAGCATCGCGGTTGACGGCGCGTCGATCTGAATCTCACCCGACCGGATCCCTTCGGAGAGAAGCGATTTCATCTGCCGTAGCCGGGTGGGGTAGGACCAGCCCGGGTTGGCGGTCGGTGGTGATTGCCGCATCCAGGCAAGCTGGATTCTGAACTCGTCGGAGAACTGATCCAGGGCGTTGACGTTAACCCAGCTCAGCGCGTCCAGTTTCTCGACGGGCGTCGCGTCGGAGCGCAGCACGCCGACCCAGCCGGCCTCGACCTTCCTGCCGAAGGACCGCATGATCGAGTCGAGGAGTTCGTCCTTGGATCCGATGACCCGATAGACGGTGCCGGTGCCAAGGCCCGCCGCCGCCGCGATGTCGCGGATGGTGGTGGCCTCGTAGCCCTTGCGGCCGAACTCTGTGCGCGCCACCGCGCGGACATGCGCTGTCTTATCGCTGGGATCGGCCTCGCTGTCGTCGGCCCATGTCTTGACGACCTCACTCGCGGCCTTGAAGGCGTCGGACCGATCCAAAGCAGCGTCGGTAGGCGGCTGAGTGGCCAACCCCTGCAAGATGTTCCGGCACAGCAGCCCGGCCACCTGGTCGGCCGGAGAATTGTGGCGCATGACGTCGAGCCCGACCTGCAGCATGGTCTGGCAGATCCGGTCGGCCAGGGTGGGCAGGTCGATGTCGGGCTTGATGTAGCCGCTCCACCGGCCGGCGCGCAGCGTTTGCAGCATCGCCTCCTGGATCGCCGTGGGCTGCTGCTGGGTCAGATTGATCAGCTGGGGGTCCGCGCTCGGTCCCTCGTAGAACGACATCTGCAGCGCGGCCCGGTGCTGCACCGCGCATCTGGCGATGGCCGAACCCAACCCGATGATCTTCTCGGAGACGGGGCGGTCGTCGGGTTCGTCCAGCCTCGCCTGGGCTTCGAGCCCGACCCGATTCAGGTCGTCCTGGTAGCGGCGGATCAGCTCGATAAGGATCGCCTCTTTGGACTCGAAGTGGTGATAGAGGCTCCCGGGGAGAATGCCTGCCGCGTCAGCGATTTCCTGCAGCGAGGTACGCAGACCCGACGAGGCGATCAGGGACGCCGCGGTCTGCAGGATCTCGGTCCGCCGCGTCCCGTCGTCGGCGCCGCCCTGATCCGCTCGATCGGTTGCCGGCCGTCGGCCCTTCGCCAGGGCATCGGCTTTGGCCATGGCTAGCCAGTCCTCCCAGCAAAAGAGACCCGAACCAAATCTTTGGTAAAGGCTATCAGACCGCCCCTCCGGAAAAGGCGCTGCTTACAGCGGTGATGGGCCCATTCTATAGCGGAGATCCGTCCCAACGGTCCACCGCGACCACCTCCTCGACGGGCCGGCGGATGGCCGGACGGAACGTATGCCCCGCGCGCAGCCGCCCCACAGGCAGCAGACAGCCCTGGACGTAGGTCTCCGGGATGCCCAGCAGCTGGCGGACTTCGGCTTCGTACTGCAGGTGCAGCGTCGTGATGCAGGTGCCGTAGCCCCGGGTGTGCAGCGCCAGCTCAAAGTTCCACACTGGCGGGAAGATCGAACCGTACAGCGTCGCCAGGTGGAACGACTCATCCCCGTCGATGCGCGGCAAGTAGGCCTCGTAACACGGGATTACCAGCAGCGGCACCTTCGCCATGTTCACGACCAGCCACTCCGTCGACGACATGAGGCGGCTTTCCGGGGTGCCGGCCGGCATCTTGTCGGCGAACAGCTGCCCGCCTACTCGCAGCAGATACGCCTTGCGGTACAGCTCGGCGATCTCGGCCCGCAACGCAGGGTCGGCGATGACCAGCCATCGCCAGTTCTGCTGATTCGAGCCGTTGGCGGCCTGCAGCCCGACGCGCAGGCAGTCCCGGATGTCGGCGAGGTCGACCGGTGCGTCCAGGTCGAGTGTCTTGCGCGCCGAGCGGGTGTTGTTGAGGAGGTAGTCGATGTCCATTATCTGGAGGCCCTCGTCGCTAGGTGTGCACCGAGCTCGGTGAGGTACCGATCGGATCCGCCGAGCAGGCCGCTCCAGCTCAGCAGGCGCTTGAGGTAAAGATGAGCATCGTGCTCCCAGGTGTAGCCGATGCCGCCGAACACCTGGATGGCCGTATCGCCCACGGTGGCCAGTCGCCCAGCGAACGCCTTGGCCCGCAGCGCGGCCAGGTGCCGCTCGTCTGCCTGGGCGGCCTGCGCATCCGCGGCCCAGAGCGCGTGAATGACGCCGCTTCGGGCTAGCTCGACGGTCTCGAACATGTCGACGCACAGGTGCTGGACCGCCTGGAACGAACCGATGACCTGACCGAATTGCTTTCTCACTTTGGCGTATTCGACGGCGAGGTCCATGACGGCGCGGGCGGCGCCGAGGGCGTCGGCGGCGGTAGCGATCAGGATGTCGTCGATCACCGCCGCCACGGCATCCGATGATGCCGCGGCCAGTCGCCGGGCGGGCGCTGAGTCCAGCCCGACGCGGAACTCCTTGCGGGTCTGATCGATGCCGCGCTCGGGCGCCACCGACAGCCCGGGCGAGCCGGTCTTCACCGCGAAAAGCCCGGTACCCTCCGCATCTTCGGCGAGGACCAGCAGGACGTCAGCGGCCGCGGCGTCGGGCACTGCAGCGATCTCACCCTGCAACACTGCGTCGTCACCCTGTCGGGTAGCGGCGACGGTCGCGTTCGCGACGTCCGGAAGGCCGATGGTGGCGATCGTCGTGCCTTCCGCTATCCCGGCCAAGAGCTTCGACGCAGTGGCGTTGGCGCCGAGACGGGTCAGCGCTCGTGTGGCGGCAACCGCGGTCGACAACCACGGCCCCGGATGGAGTGCGGCGCCAAGTTCTTCGGCGACCACGCCGGCCTCGACCATCGTCATGCCGGCGCCGCCGTGTTCCTCTGGCACCAACAGCCCGGTCGTCCCGAGGTCGGCGAGGCCACGCCACACTGCTTCGGTCGTCCCGGTCGCATCGTCGAGCAGCGGGCGCACGTGGTCCGAGATCGAGGCCTTCTCGGCAAGAAAGCGCCGCGTGGTGTCGCGCAGCGCGACCTGTTCGTCGGTGAGTTCGAGGTTCATGTGCGGGGCAACCCGAGGACGCGTTGTGCGGTGATGTTCTTGTTGATCTGCGTCGTTCCGCCGGCGATGGTCAGCGAGCGCGACGTGAGGCGGTAGTTCGCCCAGGGGGCCTGTGCGCCTCGGGTGCCGAGCACGTCGAAGGCAAGGGCGGCCAGGTCCTGGCCGATCTCACCCCACACCGACTTGGCGAGGCTGGCCGACCCGAACGGGTCACCGCCGTGCAGAGTGGCCGAAATCGACCGCTGGCAGAGCACCTCGAGATACTTGATACGGAGCGCGATTTCGCCCAGGCGCTTGAGTATGACCGGGTCGTTGAGAACGTCAGCCCCGGCGAAATCCTCGACCAGCTCTTCCAGCCTGACCTGCATCTCGGCGTACAGTCGTGCGGCCCCGGCACGTTCGTGGCTCAGCGTGGTGGTGGCCACTCCCCAGCCCCCGTTCAGCGGCCCCAGCAAGGCGTCGGCCGGCACCCGGGCGTCGTGAAAGAACACCTCGGCGAAGTCGGCGTCGCCGTTGAGCGTGACGAGCGGACGGACCTCGATGCCGGGCAGCTTCATGTCCACGATCAGGCAAGAGATCCCCTTGTGCTTCGGGGCGTCTGGGTCGGTGCGCACATACAGCTGGCACCAGTCGGCACGGTGCCCGAGCGACGTCCAGATCTTCTGGCCGGTGACGACGAAGTCGTCACCGTCACGCACCGCCCGGGTGCGCAGCGAGGCCAGATCGGATCCCGCTTCCGGCTCCGACATCCCTTGGCACCAGATGTCGTCGGCGCGCATCATGCGGGGGAGCAGCGTTTTCTTCTGGCCTTCGGTGCCGTACTGCATGATCGCCGGGGCGATGTTGTTCAATCCAATGACGTTGAGCGGCATCGGGGCCCGAGCGCGGGTGGTCTCCTCGGTATAGACAAGCTGCTCGAGAACCGTCGCTCCGCGGCCGCCGTAGTCGCGGGGCCAGGACACCGCGGCCCACCCCGCGTCGGCCATCGTCTGGTTCCAGGCGCGCAGCATTTCGAACACCGCGTCGTCGCGCCCGGCGGGTCGGCGGGCGGCAACCAGCTCATCGGTCAGGTTGGCGGACAGCCAGTCGCGCAACTCGGCGCGGAACCGTTCTACTTCCGCTGGATAGGAGAAGTCCACTTTTCCTTGACTTTGGTTCCTGGTCGTTTAGCCGGACTCTACGGTTGAGCAGATTCTCGGTCAACGCGTTGCGGTTCGGGGAACGCGATCTCGGCGTTGTCCGGCATCGCGCTGATGCCGCGTCGCTCACACACTTCCAGCACCTCATCGACGATCGACGAGGGCACCAAGAATTTCTCCGTGGCCGACATCTGCTCAAGATGCGCCTCGATGTCTTCCGCGGTCGGTTGGCTTTCGGCGTCCGCCAGCCAGCCCTTCGCTTAGGCCGACGAACACGCGCGCATACCGTCCGGCGGAGGCGGAATAGTTCCGATGTGTGAACGTGCAAGCGCTGCTCGCGAGAAAGGTCACCAACGGCACGACGAGTTCGGGGCGAATCGCGCGCATGAAGCCTGATTCGGCGAGGAACTTCTCATCCCCGACGGTCTCGGTGACCATGCGCGAGAAGCCAGTGGGCATAACGGAATTCGCGAATATCCCGTGCGCTTCGCCCTCGATCGCGATCACGTTCGTCAGGCCCACCAGGCCGGCTTTCGCCGCGGCGTAGTGAGCCTCCATCGGCTGACCGAAGATGCCGGCGGACGAGGAGATGAACACGAACCTTCCGCCGCCGTTCTTCTTCATCGCGCGATACGCCGGCTGAGCCAGGTAGAAGCCGCCGTCGAGATGCACGCGCAGCATTCGGGTCCACTCGTCCGCGGAGAGGTCCTCGAACGGCACGCTGCCGAATATTCCCGCGTTGCTGACGACGGCATCCAGCCGCCCGAACGCGTCCACCGCGGCGTCGACGATGGCTTGACCGCCGGCCTGGCTGTCGACCGAGTCGTAAGAAGCGACAGCCCTGCCGCCCGCCTTCGTGATCTCGTCGACCACATCGTCCGCGACGCGGGAGTCGGCGCCATCACCACGCATCGAGCCGCCAAGGTCGTTGACCACCACCACGGCGCCGCGGCGGGCCAGGTCGAGCGCATACAGGCGGCCGAGTCCGCGACCGGCGCCGGTGACGACGGCCACCCGGTCGGTGAAATCAATCATGTTGTCCCCCTTACTGCTTGACCGTTCGCGACGCCGCGAGCGGCCGATCGTACGAAGCATCGGTCTTACCGTGCCGCGGGGTCCGCGCGCCCGGCACGGCGGCGATCGCTTCCTCGGTGAGCAGCGATTGCGATTCGTTCATGAACTCCACCAGGCACACGCGGTCGACGATCGCCCACCGTCCGTCGCGCCGCTGAAGGCGATCGATGTAACGGCCGCCGGAGATCGTCATGTGATTCGCCGGTTCGCGGTCGGTCCCGACGAACAGGTAGTAGGTCTCTGCGTGCGCCTCGTCGCCGTCGATGTCGACGGTGTGGTTCGACAGATAGTGCTGGTATCGCGTCTGCGTGCTGTGATACGCGAGGGCCCAGTCGATGAAATCGTCCACGACGCCCACAAATCCGACGTGATCGTCGACGGCGCCGTCATGGTAGGCCGACCGCAGCAGCGCGCGGTCTTGCCGGTCGATCCCGCGCGCGTATCGCTGCATGCAGTCCCAGATCTCCGAGCGGTCGGTGAGAAGCCTGAGCTGGTCTCTGAGCTCATCGTCGTCCATGGGCACCTGGCGCAAGTCCTTTCGCCGACATCCCGATCTGATTGACCCCGGCCGAACCGGACTCTACGGTGGAACAGATATTTGGTCAACGAGATCGGGACCGGTTCGGAGGTTGAGCGTGGCAGACGACGCTCGCGGCGACCGGTTGCAGTCCCTCGGCATGCTCGCATCCGCACTGGCGGGCCGAGCGGTCGCGGTTGCCGAACTGCCGGCGAGCGAGCCGCCATGGACGGACGGTCAGACGATATACGTCGACGGCTGCGGCCCCCGTCGGTGCGCGACTCTCGGCGATAGCCGTGCAGGCGTCTTTGCTCGCCGCGGGCAGCCTGGAGCCCGACGTCGTGCGCCCCCTGGTGCGCCACCCGCGGTTGGCCAGGCGTTATCTGGCCATCGAGGGTCACCGGGCGCTGGTCAGCAACGCGGACCTGCTGCCGGGCGTCCTGGCCTCGCTGGGCGACCGCGACATCGCGAGTCGCAGCCAGTCGCCCGCGGATTCGCTGAGCATCGCGGCCGGGCGCGCCCCGACCGGCGACCCGCCGCCGGGGTTCGGCGTGATCCGTGCGGGGAAGGTGCTGGCCGCGAGCTCCCGGGCGGTCGAACAGCAGGATCAGGCGCAACACGTCCCGCGGGGCCGGGGCGCACAGGAACTCGAGGAGCTGGACGAGGCGCAGGTCGATGATTCCGACGATCCCGACCTGTTCACCAGCCCGGTCGGCGGGGGCGGCTTCATCGGCAAGTGGCTGAAGAAGATGCTGTCTTCAAAAAGGAGAGGCGCGCACGGCAGCGGCGGCGGCCCGCCCGGCGCGGATAACCCGACCCATCGCACGAACTCCTCGAACCGCGGACTACACGCCGTGTCGTCGCTGGCCTCGACGCTGAGCGAGGACCTCAACGATCGCGACGCCGCTGCGGACGGCGTGACATACCCGGAATGGGACGTCACCCGCAAGACCTATCGGCCCGCCTGGTGCACCGTGCGGGAGGTCGAGCCGACGATCAAGGTATCGGCCACGCAGGCGATCGACGGCGCGATCGGGGTGCGGCGACCGCTGTCACGACTGGGCATGGGTCTGCACCGCCGTCACCGCCAGTCGCAGGGCGACGACATCGACATCGACGCGGCCGTCGAAGCCCGCGTCGAAGTGCGGGCCGGATCGGTGCCCGACGAGGCGGTGTACCTCGACAGCCTGCGGCGCCGGCGTGACCTGTCGGTGCTGCTGCTTCTCGATGTGTCGGGGTCGGCGGCGGAGCCCGGGACGGTGGGCCGGACGGTGCACGAGCAGCAGCGCGCGGCGGTGGCCAACTTGACCGTCGCGCTGCATGACCTTGGCGACCGCGTCTCGCTCTACGCGTATTACTCGCAGGGCCGCGGGGCGGTGAGCATGGTGCCCGTCAAACGGTTCGACGATCACCTCGACGCCCGCATCATGAGGCGGCTGAACAGCCTGGAACCCGGCGCGTACTCCCGCCTCGGCGCGGCCATCCGGCACGGCTCGGCGGTCCTGGAGGCGCGCGGCGGCACATCGCGCCGGCTGTTGGTGGTGCTGTCCGACGGACTGGCGTACGACCACGGATACGAGCGGGCCTACGGTGCCGCCGACGCGCGCCGCGCCTTGATCGAGGCCCGCCGCCGGGGCACCGGCTGTGTGTGCCTGACCATCGGCGCGGGCACCGACGTGCGCTCGCTACGCGCGGTGTTCGGCAGCACCGCGCACGCGACGATCGCGCGCCCGGATCAACTGGCCGGCGTGATCGGTCCCCTGTTCCGGTCCGCGCTGCGTTCGGCGGAGGTCCGTCGGAGGGTGTCATGACGGAGATTGAAACAAACATCTGTTCCGGGTTAGGCTCCAATGATTCGGCGGGCGGCAGAAGGGACGCTATGGCGAACGAGTCCGGGCTCGCGTACCGGAACGGCGCTCCGTCCGAGGCGGACGGGAAAGGCGAAGTGCGGCCCTATTACAAGGCAATCGGCAACGAGGAGGCCATCTTCAAGGCGGCCTACCGGCAGGGTCTGGCGCTTCTCCTGAAGGGGCCGACGGGTTGCGGCAAGACCCGCTTCGTCGAGGCGATGGCCCACGACCTCGGCCGGCCGCTGATCACCGTTGCCTGCCACGACGACCTCACCACGGCGGACCTGGTCGGTCGCTATCTGCTGCGGGGCGACGAGACGGTGTGGGTGGACGGTCCGCTGACCCGGGCGGTGCGCGAGGGCGCGATCTGCTACCTCGACGAGGTGGTGGAGGCCCGCCAGGACACGACCGTGGTGTTGCATCCGCTCGCGGACTATCGCCGGCAGCTGCCCATCGAGCGTCTCGGTGTCACGCTGGACGCGGCACCGGGATTCGGCTTGGTGGTGTCCTACAACCCGGGTTATCAGAGCGTGCTGAAGGACCTCAAGGATTCGACGCGCCAGCGAATGGTGGCCATCGAATTCGGTTTCCCCGCAGCCGATGTCGAAGAGGAGATCGTCGCCCACGAAGCGGGCGTGGACGGGGCCACCGCGGCCGAACTGGTGCGCTTCGGCCAGGCCATCCGCCGCCTGGAAACCGGCGGGCTCCGTGAGGTCGCGTCGACCCGCATCCTCATCGCGGCGGGCAAGCTGATCGCGGCGGGCCTGTCGATGCGGGAGGCGGCCCGCGCGGCGATCGCCGGTCCGCTCACCGACGATTCGGCCGTGGGCAGGGGCCTCAACGAGATGATCGAGGTCTATCTGGGTGGAGAATCTGATGCTTGATACCGCAATCCGCGGCCTGAACAAATCTTAGGTCTATTACCCGGGAGGTCAGATGTCCTACGAAAGCACCGCTGAGCCCATCAAGGTCGGCTACCTGATGGACTTCACGCTGCCGCCGATGTTCCCCGAGGAGATGAAGGCGGACTTCACGCAGTGCTTTGACCTCGTCTTCGAGGAGGCCGTCGAACAGGGGGTAATGGACCGGCCCGTACAGATGATCTACCGCGAGGTGGAGGGGCTGCCGAAGGGCACGGTCAAGTCGGTGATCGATGCGTTCGGCGAGCTCGTCGACGAAGGCTGCCTCGTGGTATTCGGGCCGCACATCACCGACAACTGCGTGCCCACCCGCGAAGCGATCGAGGAGCGGTTCAAGGTCCCGGCCATCAGCGTCACCGGCACCGACGACTGGCTGGGCGAGTGGACCTTCGCTTTCCCGCAAGGCTCGATGACCGATGAGCCGATCTTCATCGCCGACCTGCTGGGAAAGCGTGGGATCACCGAGGTCGGCGTTCTGATGGAGCAGAGCCTGATCGGACAGACCTACCTGAAGAATCTGCGAACTGCGTGCCAGCGCAAGGGTATTCGGATCGTCGCCGAAGTCGCGGTTGCTCAAACCGCACAGGACATTAACGGAGCCGTGCGCACCCTGCACGATGCCAAGGCGGAAGCGATCGTCCATCTGGGCTTCGGCTTCGGGATCGTGTTCATCAATCCGGCGTTAGAAGCGGTCGATTGGGACCCGCCGAGATTCACCACCACGGCCTTCCAAAACGCGTGGGTGAACCCGATCATGTGGAACGCCTTCATGGGCTGGATCGGTGTCGACCAGTACGACGAGGCCAATCAGATCGGCCAGGACTTCCTCGACCGCTACGCGAAAAAGTACAACGGGCGGCGTCCCGAATATTGCGTGCCGCCAGTCAACCGCGATGTCGCCGCGACGTTGGTGCGGGCGTTCAGCGACTCCCACCCGCTCAGCCCACGCGGCGTCAAAGAGGCGCTGGAGCGGGTCAAGATGATGCCCGCCGCCTCGGGTGCACCCGGCACCCGGGTGTCGTTCGGCAAGTGGACCCGTCGGGCCTGGATGGGCGCCGGCTATCTGGTGGCCCGGACCCTCGACGCCGACGGCGTCAACTCGCATCTGGTCGATCGCTTTGGAGAGGAAGGCTGAGATGTCTACCGAACAATCCGCACCACTGCAAGCACCCGAGGAGCCCACCCCGTCGAGCGCAGCCAAGAAACGTGGGTGGGGCGGATGGATAGCCGGGGCTGCCCTGGCGGCGTTCGCGCTCTTCTTCATCGCGAATTGCCGTGTCGCGCTTGACCCGCGCGTCGCCAACCCGAACGTGGCAGGGCCGACCGCGCCCGGTGAAATTCATCTTCGGTTTGGACTACATCACTTTCCTGCACATTTCCACCGTCATCATGCTGCTCGTGCTGCTGGTGGTATTCATCAGGGGCTGGCGGCGCAATCCGGGCAGTCCGGTGATGCTGATGTTCCTGTGCACCACACTGATCGTGTGGCAGGACCCGATCATGAACTGGTCGCCATTCGCGGTCTACAACCCCGACCTCATCCACTGGCCGGAGTCGTGGCCGCTGGTGTCGTTGTCGCCGAGCGTCGAACCGTTCGTGGTGTTCGGCTACGTGATGTTCTACTTCGGCCCCTACTTCCCGGCGATCTGGATCCTGCGCAAACTGCAGGCCAAATACGGCCCCGAGTCCTACGTGTCGCGACACCCCTTGGTCTGCCTGGGCTTGCTGACGTTGGTGATCGGCTTCATCTTCGACGCCTGGTTGGAGATCCAGCTCGTGCACGCCGGCATGTACATCTACTCGCAGGTGATTCCCTGGGGTTCCGTATTCACCGGCACCACATTCCAATTCCCGCTGATCTGGGAGTCGCTCTCGGTCACATTCGTGATGATCCCGGCGGCGATTCTGTGCTATCGCGACGACACCGGGAAGTCGGTGGCAGAGAAGCTGACTGCGAAGGCGAAGATCCTGCCCAGCCGTCCGGTGCTCGGCACCTTCCTGGTGATGTTCGCCATCATGAATGTGTCGTACTTCGCTTACGGAGCGTGGTTCTGGGCCATCAAGGTCAGCCATGCGGCGACCTCCGTCGCCTGCCCTTGGCCCTACCCAGAAGCCAAAGTCTATGACCCACAAGGGTTTTACGAGAAGGCCGGCGCTGCAGGGCCGTACTCGGTCGGTATCTGGTCGACCTGGGCGAACGGGGAGCCGAACGGGCGGCCGCACGTCGACGCACCGCCGCCGGGTGAAGGCGCGTGTGCGGGCAAGAATGGCTGAGCCGCGCAGCGTCGTCATCACCGGCGCTTCCCGTGGCCTGGGGTTTGCTTCGGCAGTGCGGCTCTATCGCGAAGGGTGGCGCGTGGTCGCGGCCATGCGGACACCCGATAGCGGGATTCCGTTGCTACGCCAGGCGACTGGGGCGGGTGAAGACGACGATCGGCTGATCGGCGTTCAGCTCGACCTCACCGACGCCGCGTCGGTCTGCGCGGCGGCCAAGGCAATCGAAGAAGCCGTGGGCGCACCGTACGCGGTGGTGCACAACGCGGGGATCTCGGCCGCCGGAATGGTGGAGGAAGCCGATATCGCGCTGTGGCAGAGGATGTTCGCCACGTCAGTCCTGGGTCCCGTCGCGCTCACCCAGGCGCTGCTGCCGTCGATGCGGGCTGCGGGCGAGGGCCGCATCGTGCTGGTGTCCAGCGCGGCCGGGGTGCGCGGTCAGCCTGCCACGGCGCCGTACTCGGCCGCCAAGGGCGCGCTGGAGCGGTGGGGCGAGTCGATGGCGTGCGAGATCGCGCCCTTCGGTCTCGGTGTCACCATTCTGGTGGCCGGCACGTACGACACCGAGATCATCACCGACGCGGGCACCACCGATAACCGCAACTTCGAGGGCCCGTACGCCCGGTTGCACAACACCATGAACAGCCGCGGGCGCTTCGCGATGAAACTCGCCAGGCGCCCCGAGCGGTTCACTGCCGGCCTGCTCAAAGCGCTGGATGACCGCAAGCCGTTTTGCCGTCGCGGCGTGGGGCCGGATGCCTCAATGCTGTTGATGTCCAACAGGATCCTGCCGGCTTCGGGCATGCACCACATGTCCCGGATCGTGCTGGGCATACCCAGGCAGGGTTCGATGCGAGACGGGGCGTGGCCGCTGACGACGGCGCAAAAGGCGATGGTGCTCGCCGCACGCACTCTTCCGGCGCCGGTGCTGCAGCGCTTGGCGTCGCTGGCGGCGAAGCGCCGCAAGGAAAACGAGGGGTAATAATGGAACAGCTTTTCGACGACCTGGAGGACTTCGGCTCCTTCGACGACGCCATCTCTGGTGACGTGCGCGACCCGTACACCGAACTGGCGCGGCTGCGCCGCGAGGAACCGGTGCAGCGCCTCGAGATGTCGGGCGCGCTTCCGCACGAGGAATCGCTGCCGATGTTCATCGTGTATCGCCATGAGGATATCCAGCAGATGCTGCGCGACAACGAGACGTTCTCGTCGTCGGCCGTCATCGCCGCATTCGGCCCGGTGCTGGGCGAAGGCGTGATGCTCGGCATGGACGAGCCAATCCACGGCCGGCTGCGTTCGCTGGTATCGAAGGCGTTTACGCAGAAGTCATTGGCGCGCTGGCAGGACGAGTTGGTCGGCCGCGTGGCAAACGGCCTGATCGACAACTTCGCACCCAACGGCAAGGCGGATCTGGTCAAGGAGTTCACCTTCGACTACCCCAGCCAGATCATCGCGGGACTGCTCGGCTTGCCCGAGAAGGACTACCCACAATTCCAGCGGTGGTCGATCTCGCTGCTGAGCTGGCTGATGAACCCGGAACGCGGGCTTGCCGCCTCGGCCGCCCTGTGCGACTACTTCGCGCCGATCCTGCAGGCTCGCCGCGTCGAGCCCAAGGACGACCTGATCAGCGCCCTCGCTGCGGCCGAGATCGACGGGGAGAAGCTGGCGGATGAGGAGATCTTCTCGTTCCTGCGACTGCTGCTGCCCGCCGGTGTGGAGACCACCTACCGGTCGCTGGGGAGCCTGCTTTTGGCGCTGCTGTCGGATCCGGCGCAACTGGACGCGATCCGCGCGGACCGGTCGCTGCTGCCACAGGCCATCGAGGAGGGCGTGCGGTGGGAATCACCACTGTTGACCATCACCCGGGTGGCCACTCGCGACACCGAACTCGGCGGCGTGGCGATCCCGGCGGGCGCGACGGTGATGCCGATGCTGGGTTCGGCGAACCGGCAAGAAGACCGCTACCCCGATCCCGACACGTTCGACATTTTCCGGCAGGCCAAGGCAAATCTGGGATGGGGGCACGGCGTGCACGTCTGCCTCGGCATGCACCTGGCGCGGCTCGAGATGCGCACCGCCATCAACCTGCTGCTGGACCGGCTGCCGAATCTGCGGCTGGACCCCGACGGCGACGACCCACACGTCCGCGGGCAGGTCTTCCGGTCGCCTACCTCGGTACCGGTGTTGTTTGATCCCCAGTGATCCCGCCAGCTTGTCAATCGGCTAGTTTCCAGTAAGGCTCACCATAGGGTAATCAGTGCCCGGCGGGCCGCCCTCTAACGAGTCAAAAGAGAGTGACAAACATGACTGACACTGTAAAGGTCCGGTTCGAGCCGAAGATGATGATCGACGGCAAGCTCGTCGACGGCCAGGCCGGCACCTTCACGAACATCAACCCGGCAACCGAGGAGTCGCTCGGCGAGGTTGCCGACGCGTCGAAGGAGGACATGCACCGGGCCATCGACGCCGCCCGCCGCGCCTTCGACGAGACCGACTGGTCGACCAACAAGGAGCTGCGGAAGCGCTGTCTGTTGCAGCTGCACGATGCGATCGTGTCCGAGATCGACGAGCTGCGCGAGGAGCTCATCCTCGAGGTCGGCTCGCCCCGGGCCATCACGTTCGGGCCTCAGCTGGACGCCCCGCTGGAAGACGGGTTGAAGTACCCGGCCAGGCTGATCGACGAGTACGCGTGGGAGACCGATCTGGGTGACAAGGTGATCAGCCTGACCGGCACGCTGACCACCCGCAAGGTCTGGCGGGAGCCGGTCGGCGTGGTCGGTGCGATCGTGCCGTGGAACTTCCCGTTCGAGGTCACCCTCAACAAGCTCGGCCAGGCGCTGGGCACGGGCAACACCGTCGTGCTCAAGCCGGCGCCGAACACGCCGTTCAACGCGAACCGGCTGGGCCGGCTCATCGCCGAAAAGACTGATATCCCCGCCGGTGTCGTCAACGTCGTCACCGCGTCGGATCACTTTGTGGGCGAGGAGCTGACGCTGTCGCCCAAGGTCGACCTGATCTCGTTCACCGGCTCGACGGTGGTCGGCAAGCGGATCATGGAAAAGGGCGCGGCGACCATGAAGCGGCTGTTCCTCGAGCTGGGTGGCAAGTCGGCCACCATCGTTCTGGAGGACGCGGACTTCGGCACGGCCTGCATGGTCGGCATCGCGCCGTGCATGCACGCCGGTCAGGGTTGCGCCAACCCCACCCGGCTGCTGCTGCCGCGGTCCCGCTACGACGAGGGCGTCGAGATCCTCAAGAACATCTACGAGAACGTCACGTGTGGCGACCCGCAGGATCCCGGAACGCTGTGTGGGCCGGTGATCTCGCAACGGCAGTTCGAGCGAGTGACGGGTTACATCAAGAAGGGTGTCGAGGAAGGTGCCACCGCACTGGTCGGCGGCCCCGGTGCGGCCACCGGTTTCGACAAGGGATATTACGTCCGGCCAACGCTTTTCACCAACGTCGACAACAAGATGACCATCGCGCAGGAGGAGATCTTCGGCCCGGTGCTATGCGTCATCCCCTTCGACGATGAGGAGGACGCGATCCGGATCGCCAACGACAGCGTGTACGGATTGGCCGGCAACGTGTTTTCGGGCTCCCTCGAGCGTGCGCTGTCGGTGACCCGCCGGATCAGGGCCGGCTTCATGGGCGTCAACGGTGGTGCCCCCTACGGCGCCGACACACCGTTCGGCGGATACAAGGAAAGCGGCATCGGACGGCAGAACGGTGTCGCCGGATTCGACCAGTACACCGAGATCAAGTCCGTGGCATATCCCGCGGTGTAAGTCCTCAGCCGGGTAGCACGATGGCCGCCACCTATGTCTTGGTGCACGGTGGCGGCCATGGTGGCTGGTGCTATCAGCCGGTTGCGCGGATCCTGCGGTCGCACGGCCACGACGTCTACGCCCCTTCCCTGACCGGTCTGGGTGAGCGCGCGCACCTGTTCGCCTCCGGTGTCGACCTGGACTGCCACATCACCGACATCGTCAACCTGCTGCATTTCGAGGATCTGCGCGGCGTGATCCTGGTTGGCCATAGTTATGGGGGCATGGTGATCACCGGCGCCGCCGATCGGGCCGCCGACCGGGTGGGCCATCTTGTCTATCTGGACGCCGCGACGCCCGTCAACGGTCAGACGCTCGTCGACCAGGCCCCTGAGATGATGGCGGCAGCGCGCGCCGAGAGCCGCATCGTCGACGGTGTCGAAATGTGCTTGTACCCAACCGATGACACGCTGCGGTACTACGGTGTGCGCGACCCTGGCCAGCGAGAGTGGATGAAGGAGCGGTTGACGCCACACCCGTGGAAGTGCTTCGAGCAACCACTGCGGCTGACCAACGAAGCCACGCTCGCCCAAATCCCGCAGTCCCACCTCTGCACCACGATGTACATGAAGTGGCGTGATGTGGACGGCCTGCGGCGAAGGTCCAACGGTCGCGTGTGGGATCTCGACACCGGCCACGACATGATGATCACCGAACCGGAATGGGTGGCCGACAAGCTGATGCTGGTGGCGTCGTAAAGCAAGGCCGAACCAATTGTGCGAACAAATTTCTGGTCCGATAGGCTCCGTTTCGGCTAGTCGGGCTAAGAAAACCACCCCGCCCCCCGACCGCCCAACGCGTTGGTTGACAATCGAGGCAAAGACTCAGTGTCGAAGGAGACCTAATCATGGCTGAAGCCGTCATTGTCGAGGCTGTACGTTCACCGGTCGGCAAGCGCAACGGCGGGCTGTCCGGCGTGCACCCGGCCGACCTGTCCGCGCAGGTCCTCAACGGTTTGGTGGACAGGGCAGGCATCGACCCCGGGATCGTCGACGACGTGATCTGGGGCTGCGTCATGCAGGCCGGCGAACAAGCCCTCGACATCGGCCGCACCGCGCTGCTGACGGCGGGCTGGCCGGAGACCGTCCCGGGCGTGACCGTCGACCGCCAGTGCGGGTCAAGCCAGCAGTCCATCCATTTCGCCGCGGCCGGCGTGGTGGCCGGGCACTACGACGTCGTCGTGGCCGGCGGTGTCGAGTCGATGTCGCGGACCCCGATGGGGGCGTCGCTGGCCAACGGCGGGCGGCCCTACCCGCAGGCCTTCATCGACCGCTACGACGGCCAGATACCCAACCAGGGCATCGGTGCCGAGATGATCGCCGAGCAGTGGGGGCTCGACCGCCTCGCGCTCGACGAATTCTCCCTGGGCTCACACGAAAAGGCCGCCGCCGCACAGGATTCCGGCGCCTTCGACGACCAGATCGTGGGCATCAAGGACCAGGACGGCAACCCTCGTCCTCAAGGACGAAGGCATCCGCCGCGGTACCCCGATGGAGAAGATGGCCTCGCTCAAGCCGGCGTTCAAGGAAGACGGCGTGATCCACGCGGGCAACTCCTCGCAGATCTCCGATGGTTCTGCTGCGATCCTGTTCATGTCCGCCGAGAAGGCGAAGGAACTGGGGCTCAAGCCGATCGCCAAGGTGCACACCGCGACATTGGCCGGGGCCAACCCGGTGATCATGCTCACCGCGCCGATCCCGGCCACCCAGAAGGTGCTGAAGAAATCCGGGCCTGAGCATCGGCGACATCGGCGCCTACGAGGTCAACGAGGCGTTCGCGCCGGTGCCCGCTGGCGTGGCTGAAGGACATCGGCGCCGACGAGAAGAAGCTCAACCCCAATGGCGGCGCGATCGCGCTCGGCCATCCGCTGGGTGGTTCGGGCGCGCGGCTCATGACCACGCTGCTATACCACATGCGGGACAAGGGAATTCGGTACGGCCTACAGACGATGTGTGAGGGCGGGGGGCAGGCCAACGCCACCATCGTGGAGTTGCTGTGACGGACGCCGGTACCGACCAGCCGGCGGTGCTGGTCGATCGCTCCGGCAACGTCCTGATCATCACGATCAACCGGCCTGAGGCTCGCAACGCCGTCAACAGCGCAGTGAGCATCGGCGTCGGAAACGCGCTGGAAGAAGCGCAGAACGACCCCGACGTGCGTGCCGTGGTGATCACCGGCGCGGGCGACAAGTCGTTTTGCGCCGGAGCCGATCTCAAGGCGATCGCGCGCCGGGAAAACCTTTACCACCCCGACCACGGCGAGTGGGGCTTCGCCGGTTACGTGCAGCACTTCATCGACAAGCCCACCATCGCCGCGGTCAACGGCACCGCGTTGGGTGGGGGTACCGAATTGGCGCTGGCCAGCGACCTGGTGGTGGCCCACGAGCTGGCCCAATTCGGGCTACCGGAGGTCAAGCGCGGGCTGATCGCCGCTGCCGGCGGTGTTTTCCGGATCATGAACCAGCTGCCCCAAAAAGTGGCAATGGAGCTGCTGTTGACCGGTGAGCCGCTGACCGCCTCCGACGCCTGGGAATGGGGCCTGATCAACCAGGTGGTCAAGGAGGGCTCGGTGCCTGGACGCGGCGCTGGCATTGGCGGCGCGCGTCACCGTCAATGCGCCGCTGTCGGTGCAGGCCAGCAAGCGCATCGCCTACGGGGTCGACGATGGCGTCATCACGGCCGACGAGGCGGGCTGGCAGCGCACCATGAGCGAGATGCGCTCCCTGATCAAGTCCGAGGACGCCAAGGAGGGACCGCTGGCGTTCGCCGAGAAGCGCGAACCGGTGTGGAAGGCACGCTAGATCGTCAGTGCGCCAAGGATGTTTACCGCGCGCCCGAACGCCCTGGGTAGCAGTGCACCCGCCGGGACGACGGCCGGCCGGACCGCGCGCGGTGTGGTGGCCAGCACCAGCCCGCGGGTGAGCAGCTCGGTAATTGCGGGTCACCCGGTGCCACGCCGCCTCATACGACGACGGCGCGTCGTCGACGATGGCGTTGACCACCGCGCCGGCTTGCTTGACGGCCAGGCTGATGCCTTCGCCGGTCAGGGCGTCCTCGTACCCCGCCGCGTCGCCCACCAACAGCACCCGTCCCGCGACCCGGCGCGAAACCACCTGCCGCAGCGGGCCGCAGCCGCGTGGCTGCCCGTGGCTGGCGCCCTGCAGGTGTTCGGCCAGCCGCGGGAACCAGGCGAGGTCGGGTCGCCCACCCGACAGGATCGCGACGCCGACCAGGTCCGGTTCGACCGGCGTCACGTACGCCTCGCCCCAACGGGACCAATACACTTCGACGAACTCCGACCACACCGGCACCCGGTAGTGCCAGCGCACGCCATAGCGTCGCGGTGTTCCGGCCGTCGCTTTGATTCCGACGGAGCGCCGGACCGCCGAATGCAGTCCGTCGGCTGCCACCAACCATTTCGCCCGCACACCCGCGGCCGTCACCCCATGGGCGTCTTGCTGGACGCTGGTCACCCGCGTCCGGATCCATTCGGTGTCTTGCTCTTTGGCGCGCGCCGCCAGCGCCGCATGCAACGTGGTGCGTCGCACGCCCCGGCCCGGCCCGGTGCGAAACAGCGCTTCGGCGCGCCGACGTTCGCTCACGTAGGCGATCCCGCGAAAGGGCATGCCGGCCGGGTCCACGCCGAGTGATGTCAGCTCGGCCAGGCCGCCGGGCATCAGCCCCTCGCCGCACGCCTTGTCGATCGGGCCTCTCCCGCGGCTCGGCCACGATCACCGAAAGCCCGTGCCGGCGGGCGTGTAGCGCCGTGGCGAGACCCCCGGGGCCGCCACCGACGATCAGCAGGTCGGCGTCGTAGGATCGCGTGGGTCATCGTCACGTCTAGCTGCCACGTCGCCGGCGCGAGACGTCATGCGTAACCCAGCGCATCGTTCTCCACCCGCAGCGCACCGTCAGCAGCATCGCGTTGGCCAGTGTGAAAGCGGCCGCGGTCAGCCACGCGGTGTGCACCAGCGGCAGCGCGAACCCTTCGGCCACCACTGCAACATAGTTCGGGTGGTGCAGCCAGCGATAGGGGCCCTTTCGGACCAACGGTGCATCCGGCAGCACGATTACCCGGGTGTTCCACCGGGGGCCCAGCGTCGTGATACACCACCAGCGCAGCGCCTGGCTGAGCGCCACCACGACCAGCATCGGCCAGCCGAGCCAGCCGATGAACGGGCGGTGCAGTGCCCACGGTTCGACGACGCAGCCGACCAGCAGCGCGGTATGAATGGCGACCATCACGCCGTAGTGCGGCCGGCCAAACTCCTTGCCGCCGTGGGCAAAAGACCACTCGGCGTTGCGCTTGGAAACCACCAGCTCCACCAGGCGTTCGATCCCGACCGCAAGGATCAGCAGGTAATACATGGATCTACTATCTCCTGCCGGGGCTTACCAGGCCAATAGGACCAGCTCGGAGCAGAAGGCCGGACCCATCGCGATCATCAGCCCGATCGAACCGGCCGGCGGCGGATCGGCCATGTTGGCCCGAAGCACATCCAGCACCGACACCGAGGACAGATTGCCGTTGTTGCGCAATGAGTTTCGCGTGTGGTCAAGCGCGGCCCCGGGCAGGTCCAAAACATGCTCGACCGCCTCGATCACCCGCGGCCCGCCGGGGTGACAGACCCAGGTCGACACGTCCTGGGGAGTCAGGCCATGGTCGGCGAGGAATCCGCGGACGTCTTCGCCCAGGTATTTCTCGGTCACGGTGGCGACATCGACCGACAAGACGATCCGGAAGCCGTCGCTGCCGATCCGCCAGCCCATGACTTCTTCGGTGTCGGGGTAGATCCGGCTGCGGGTTGCCAGCACCCGGGGACTGACGGAATCGCCGGCGGCAGCCCGGGCGGCTCCCTTGGCGATGACGGCGGCGGCGCCGTCACCGAAGAGGCTGGTAGCGACCAGGTTGGCCACCGAATTGTCTTTGCGCTGAATGGTCAGCGAGCACAGCTCGACGGCGATCAGCGCGGCCACCTGGTCCGGAAACGCGCGCAGGTAGTCGTGCATGCGCGCCGTCCCGGCCGCACCGGCCACGCAGCCCAGGCCGAACAGCGGGACGCGTTTGACGTCCGGGCGCAGCCCGACCCGCGCGGCCAGCCGCGCCTCCAGCGTCGGCACGGCAAGCCCGGTGACCGTCGTCGAAAAGACGATGTCGACTTCCGACGGCTTGACCTTCGCCTCGTCAAGCGCTGCGAGAAACGCCTGCTCAGCCAGGTCGAGGGCGACGTCGACGTAGGCGTCGTTTGCCTCGGTGAAGCCGCTCAGCCGGCCGTATTGCGACAGCGGCAGCGCGGTGTTGCGGAACTCAACCCCGCTGCTCAGAGCGAACCGCCGAAATTCCGGGCCGGCAAAGTCGGTCAGCGCGCCGATGGCTTCGTCTTGGGTGTACCGGTTTGGCGGGAACTTGACTGCAACTGCTGCGACTGAACGGATCTGCGACGGGCGTCGGATGTTCTCAGACCGACCGACGCCGAATCTGCCCCCTGTGAACGTTGTTCATGTAGTGGGTTACGTTGCTGTAGCTGGATGGGTTCAAAGCCCGATGGTGACGTGCGGGCACCTACGATGGCGGCCATGGCTGCGCCGCTGATCGTCTCGATTCGAGGTCACACGCCTCAACTGCACGCCGAATCCTGGGTCGCGCCCAATGCCAGCGTGATCGGACAGGTCATCCTGGCCGCCAGGGTCAGCGTCTGGTATTCGGCGACGCTGCGAGCGGAGGCCGAGCAGATCGAGGTCGGGTTCGGGAGCAACATCCAAGACGGGGTGACCGTCCACGTCGACAAGGAATTCCCGGTGCGCATCGGCGCCGGGGTGACCGTGGGCCACAACGCTGTCGTGCACGGCTGCACCGTCGAAGACGACGCGCTGATCGGCGCGGGAGCGATCGTCCTCAACGGCGCACTCGTCGGTGCCGGCGCGCTGGTGGCGGCCGGCGCGCTGGTCCCGCAGGGCATGGTGATACCGCCGCGATCGTTGGTGACGGGGGTGCCGGGCCGGGTGCAGCGCGAGCTCAGCGCGGCCGAGGTCGCCAACAACCGGTACAACGCCGAGGTGTACCGGCGGTTGCTCGACGTGCACCGCGCTTCCAGCGGCTGAGGTTTGGAGTCGCCGTCATCGGGCTAGGTTGGAGTGTGCGGATTCTGGTCACCGGTGCCACCGGCTACGTGGGATCGCGCCTGGTCACCGCGTTGCTGGCGGACAGTCACCAGGTCGTGGCCGCCACCCGAAACCCGGCCCGTCTCAAGCGTTTCGGTTGGTTCGACGACGTCATACCGGTCGAGACTCGACGCCGTCGATGCGGTGTCGGCGCAGGCCGCGTTTGCCCTGTCCAGGGACGCCGCGGGCCCGGTCGACGTGGTGTATTACCTGGTGCACGCGATCGGTCAGCCCGGCTTCCGCGACGCCGACCAGACCGCGGCGGCCAACGTCGCAGCCGCGGCCCGCGAGGCCGGTGCGCGACGCATCGTCTATCTGGGCGGTTTCGTGCCCCAGAGACCGAGGCGCTGTCCGAGCACCTGACCAGCCGGGCCGAGGTGGCCGAGGCCCTGACGGTCGAGGGCGGCCCGGAACTGGTGTGGCTGGGCGCGGCGATGATTTTCGGCTCCGGGTCGACGTCGTTCGAGATGATGCGCTACGTGGGGGACCGGTTCCCGGTGATCCCGGCGCCGGGCTGGATGTACAACCCGATGGATCCGATCTCGATCCGCGACGTGTTGCACTACCTGGTGGCCGCGGCGGACCCGGACCAGGTTCCGGCGGGCGCTTACGACATCAGCGGCCCCGAAACCACCTCGTATCGGGAGCTGCTCAAGACCTACGCGCGCATCTCCGGCAGGTGGCAGACGGCGGTGCGGTTGCCGGGGATCGGCACCGGGCTGGCCTCCGTGGTGACGGGTGTGGCGCTGCCGGTGCCGCAGGGACTGGCCGGCGACCTGGTCGAGTCGCTGGACCACCCGATGCGGGCATCCGGCTCCGGCCTGCGCGATCTGGTGCCCGACCCGCCCGGCGGCCTGGTCGGGGTGGAGGAAGCCATCACGCGGTCGCTGGAGGGCCAGTCGGGCCATCCGCCCCCCGTCAACGCCCTGGCCGATCCCCATCACCTCGCGGATACCGACCCGGTGTGGGCCGGCGGTGACGCGTTGCGCATCCGGCGGCTGGCCCGGGCGGTGACCCCACCCATCGTGCGGCCCACGCTGGGCCTGGTGAATATGGTTCCCGGCCCGCTGGCCGGCGCGCTGCGAACCGGCCTGGACTTCCTGGTCACCCTCACCCCGAAGGCTCATCCTGCATGAGCGTGAGCCAGACCACCGATCCGTACCGCGCCAGCGTTTACTCCGAGCTGCGCCGCGCGATCACCAATGTCGCCGTGCCACATCATGAATCGCCGGCGGTCGTGTTGCGCCGGCGCATCGTCGTCGCCGTCACGCTGGTGATCGGCGTCGCGGTGCTTGGGTTTTCGCTGAGGCGTCACCCCGGTGACTCGAACTTCTATTGGCTGACGCTGGTGCTGGCGTCCGTGTGGACCGGCGGGGCGTGGCTCTCGGGGCCGCTGCACCTGGGCGGCATCTGCTGGCGCGGCCGCAACCAGCGCCCGGTCATCTCGGGCACGGGCATCGGGCTGCTGCTCGGCGGCGTCTTCGTGCTGGGCGGCCTGGTCGCCAGGGAGATTCCGAGCGTGGCGGCCTTGATCAGCCGGGTCCTGCAATACGCCCACCACGGATCGTTTGCATTGGTGGTGCTGATCACCGTGATCAACGGGGTCGCCGAGGAGCTGTTCTTCCGCGGCGCGCTCTACACCGCGCTGGGCCGGCGTCAGCCGCTGGTGATCTCGACCGTCATCTACGTGGTCGCGACGATGGCCAGCGGGAACCTGATGCTCGGCTTCGCGGCGATCATCCTCGGCACCGTCTGCGCTCTGGAGCGCCGGGCGAGCGGCGGGGTGCTGGCGCCGATGCTGACCCACTTCGTGTGGGGTCTGATCATGGTGCTCGCGTTGCCGCCGATGTTCGGGGACTGACTTCGGCCGTTTTGCTGGCCGACCCGACGACCTCGCGTGCCAGCGCCGACAGCGCGACGGCATGAAGCGGCCGCAGCAAGAACCAGTACAACCGGCCCACGATGCCGATCGGCACGAAAATCGCCCGCTGCGTGTACGTGCTGCCGCCGCCGACGTGCGGTGTGACCGTCACTTCGCAACCACGCCTTGCCCGGCGACCGTTTTGTGGAGCGCAGGAGCAGGGTGGCGGGCTCGCGCTCCGCCACACTCCACCGGCCGCTGCTGTTCGCGACAGTTCTCGGCCGCCTTCCAGACGTCGTCGGGCCGGGCGGCGGTCACCGCAGTCCGCACGGCGGTGTGAACGATCTGGCCGGCCCAGTCGGGGTCGCTGGGCAGCAGCTCGGCCGGCTGCGACTCCAACGACGCCCAGGTGGTAGCGGGAGGGCCGGGCGCGGCGCGGTTGAGCGCCAGGGTGACCGCGCGGCGGTAGCCGGTGAGCCCGCCCGGGGGCGGCTCGATGATGGTGTCGATGTCGGAGTTGCGCATCACCGCGTCGCATTCCAGCGATTCGATGAGCGGGCGCGCCAGTCCGGGCGGAATCGGTGTCACCGTGCCGACCCACAGGCTGGCAATCGTCGGCGTCAAGAACGGCAGCACGATCAGATAGCGCTTGCGCAATCCCGCCAACTCGGCGTAGACGCGCATCATGTCCCCGTACTCGAGCACGTCCGGACCGCCGATATCCCAGGTTCGCGACGACTGTACGGGCGCCGTGGCCGCGGCGACCAGGTAATACAGCACGTCGTGCACCGCGATTGGCTGGATCTTGTTGTGCACCCATTTCGGCGTGGTCATCACGGGGAGCCGGTCGGTGAGGTGCCGGATCATTTCGAACGACGCCGAACCCGACCCGACGACCACGCCGGCCTGCAGCACCACGGTCTCGATGCCGGAGTCGATGAGGGCTTCACCCACGGCCCTGCGCGATTCGAGGTGCGGTGACAGCTGGCCGTTTTCCGGATGCAGACCGCTGAGATACACCAGCCGTCGGACGCCGCTGCGGCGGGCGGCTGTCACGACGTTGCGGGCGGCGCGGTCTTCCTCGGCGCCGAAATCCTTCGACGTGCCCATCGAATGAACCAGGTAGTAGACCACGTCCATGCCGTCGAACGCCGCGATCAGCGACTCGACGTCAGCCAGGTCGCCGCGGGCGACCTCGGCCCGCTCTCGCCATGGCACGTCCGCCAACTTCGCGGGGTCGCGGGCCAAGGCTCGTACCTGATGGCCCTCGTCCAGTAGCCGCGGCACCAGGCGGGTGCCGACGTAGCCGGTCGCTCCGGTCACTAGACAGCTAACCCGTCCCGCCATCGAGTCTCCGTTCCTCGCCTGTCAGTCATTCGGATCCGACGCAGGAAAGGATTGCCGAAGTTGTCAGAACTAAGCCTCGAAGCAGTTCGGCGGCTGACTAGCTCAAGGAATCGGTGAACACCGGGGCGCGCTTTTCCTGGAATGCCTTCGTGCCCTCTTTGAGGTCGTGGGCTCGCAGCAGGCCCGATTGGCCTTTGAATTCGCGCTCGAGCGTCGGCTCCAGTTCGGTCAGGGTGGCCGCGTTGATCGCGTCCTTGGTCTTGGCGAAGGCCACCGCGGGGCCCGCCGCCAACCTCGCGAGCACCTTGTCCACCTCGGCGTCGAAGTCGTCGGCCGGGTAGACCGCGCTCACCAGACCCCAAGACAGCGCCTCGGTTGCCGGTAACCGCTCCGGCAGCAGCGCCATCCGCATCGCCCGGATGCGGCCGACCGCGGCGGCGACCAAGGCCGACGCGCCGCCGTCGGGCATCAACCCGATCTTCGTGAACGCAAGCATGAAAAACGCTTTGTCAGAGGCCAATACGACATCACAGGCCAGCGCGATGGACACCCCGACGCCGGCCGCCGGTCCTTGAACGACGGCAACCACCGGGTGCGGCAGTGCGACGATCGCCCGGATCAGGCGGTTGATCTCCAGGATGATTTCGTCGGGCGGGACACCGCCGCTGCCCGACATGTCGTCGGCGCTGATGCCCGCTCCGGAGCTGAAGCCGCGGCCGGCACCGCCGAGGCGCACCACCTTGACGCCCGGATCGACGGCGGCCTGTTCCAGCGCGTCGGCGATCCCGGTGATCACCGGGATGGTCAGCGAGTTGAGGCTGTCGGGTCGGTTGATGGTCACGGACAACACGCCGTCGGTCAGCGTGACGTCGAGACCTGCGACTGGTGCGAGGGAGGCGATTCCCGAATCCGGCATGACGCTCAGACTAAGCCGATTGTGGCGACCCGCTTCACCCGGCTTCGCCGCGCTCGCGATCGGCACTAGGTGACCGGGATGCACGGCCCTCGCGGCGGCTGCGAAGATGCGAACGGCATCAAAGCGGATGAAAGGTCAGGAGATCATGGCGGGACCGTTGAATGGGCTGCGCGTCATCGAGTTGGCCGGCATTGGACCGGGTCCCCATGCCTCGATGATCCTGGGCGACCTGGGCGCCGACGTGGTGCGCATCGATCGGCCCTCCAAGCAGTCCCGGCGGAGTGGTCAAAGACGCCATGAGCCGCAACCGGCGCGTCGTCACCGCCGACCTCAAGTCCGACGCGGGCCGCGAACTGGTGCTGAAGCTCGTCGCCAAGGCCGACGTGCTGATCGAGGGCTACCGGCCCGGCGTCACCGAGCGGCTCGGCCTGGGACCCGAGGACTGCGCGAAGGTCAACGAGCGGCTGGTCTACGCCCGGATGACCGGCTGGGGCCAGACCGGCCCGCGCAGCCAGCAGGCGGGCCACGACATCAACTACATCTCGCTCAACGGCATCCTGCACGCCATCGGCCGGGTCAACGAGCGGCCGGTGCCGCCGCTGAACCTGGTCGGTGACTTCGGCGGCGGCTCGATGTTCCTGCTGGTCGGCATCCTGTCGGCGCTGTGGGAGCGGCAGACCTCCGGCAAGGGGCAGGTCGTCGACGCGGCGATGGTCGACGGCTCCAGCGTGCTGGTCCAGATGATGTGGCAGATGCGCGCGTCCGGGATGTGGTCCGACGAGCGTGGCACCAACATGCTCGACAGCGGCGCGCCCTACTACGACACCTACGAGTGCGCCGACGGCCGCTACGTCGCCGTCGGCGCCATCGAGCCGCAGTTCTACGCGGCCATGCTGGCCGGGCTGGGCCTGGACCCTGCCAACTTGCCGGCGCAGAACGACGTCACCCGCTGGCCCGAACTGCGGGGCGTGTTCACTGACGCGTTCGGCGCCCACGACCGCGACCACTGGACCAAGGTGTTCGCCGATTCCGACGCCTGCGTGACACCGGTGCTCTCCTTCGGCGAGGTGGAGAGCGAGCCGCACATCACCGAGCGGCACACCTTCTACGAAGTGAACGGCGGCCTGCAGCCGCGACCGGCCCCGCGGTTCTCCCGCACGGCGCCCGAGACGCCACGCTCGGCGGCGCCGACCGACGTCGACGCGATCCTCAACGACTGGGTATAGTGCCCAACCAACGGTTGGTCGATAGGGAAGGACTGGCATGGAGATCAAGGACGCCGTAGCGGTCGTCACCGGCGGCGCGTCGGGCCTGGGCCTGGCCACCACCAAGCGGCTGCTGGACGCCGGCGCGCAGGTGGTGGTGCTGGACCTGCGGGGCGACGACGTGGTCCGCGAACTCGGGGATCGCGCGCGTTTCGCACAGGCCGACGTCACCGACGAGGACGCCGTCGCGGCCGCGCTGGACGCGGCGGAAGCGATGGGCACGCTGCGCATCGTGGTCAACTGCGCCGGCACCGGCAATGCGCTCCGGGTGCTGAGCAAGGACGGCGTGTTCCCGCTGAAAGCCTTCCGCAAGGTCGTGGACATCAACCTGGTCGGAACCTTCAACGTGCTGCGGCTGGCCGCCGAGCGGATCGCCAAGACCGAGCTGATCGGTGAGGAACGTGGCGTCATCGTCAACACCGCCTCCGTGGCGGCCTTCGACGGCCAGATCGGGCAGGCCGCCTACTCGGCGTCCAAGGGCGGTGTGGTCGGCATGACGTTGCCGATCGCCCGCGACCTGGCCAGCAAGGCGATCCGGGTGGTGACGATCGCCCCCGGTCTGTTCGACACGCCGCTGCTGGCAGGTCTGCCCGAACCCGCCAGGGAATCGCTGGGCAAGCAGGTGCCGCACCCCTCGCGGCTGGGCAACCCCGACGAGTACGGTGCACTCGCGGTGCACATCATCGAAAACCCCATGCTCAACGGTGAGGTCATCCGTCTGGACGGCGCCATCCGCATGGCGCCGCGCTGATCGGTACAAACTGAAAGCCCCCCGCGGCTGCGGGGGGCTTTCATCGCAAAGAGGAATTCCGTTATCGACGGAACCAACGGGTGATGGCGGGTTCGGCCATGAGTAGCCGCGCAAGCACGCTCATAACGGTCAGCTCGCCGTAGGCAGCGGGTGCCAGTCTTCGAACTGCTCGGAGGTCACGCCTTCCACCAGCATGTCGCCGTGGTAGAGGGCCTCGAAGTCAGCTTTGATGATGACGTCGGCACTCGAGTCGTCGATCCACATGACACTGAGCCTATGAGCCGCCATTAAGGAATCTTTGAGTCACGATTCGGAAAATGGTGGCAATATTACCGCCGGGTAGGGTTTCGCCTCGCCCGCGCCGCATCTCGAGGTCAGATCCGCCAGGAAACCGGGCGGTGTCGACTCGAGGCAATGCTGCGCGCTTATTCGATTCGCGTTGAACCATCCATGCCCCCCGCTCGTACCTAGATACGGGTGTTGTTTGACACCCGTAAGTTAGCGTTGATAAGTTACCGCCGGTAGGTGCGGGGTCGGGGGCGACCGGACACCGGCGGGGGAGGACTGCAACATGCTGCAGAGGATCGCTCGACTGGCCATCGCGGCGCCGCGACGAATCATCGGGGTCGCCGTCCTGGTCTTCATCGCCGCGGCGGTCTTCGGCATCCCGGTCGCCGACAGCCTGTCGCCCGGGGGTTTCCAAGATCCGAACTCCGAGTCGGCCCGCGCGATCAAGGTGCTGACCGACAAGTTCGGGCAGAGCGGTCAGCAGATGCTGATCCTGGTGACCGCACCCGCCGGCGTCAATAGCGACCAGGCCCGCAAGGTGGGCACCGACCTCGTCGACCAGCTGCAACGGTCACCGTTGGTGTACAACGCGACCTCGCCCTGGACCGCACCACCGGGCGCCTCAGCCGATCTGATCAGCAAAGACGGCAAGTCGGGTTTGATCGTGGTCAACGTCAAAGGCGGCGAAAACTACGCGCAGAAAAACGCCCAAACCCTTTCGGATCAATTCATCCACGACCGCGACGCCGTCACCGTCCGCGCCGGCGGCCCGGCGATGCAGTACGCCCAGATCAACAAGCAGAACCAGGAAGACCTGCTGTTGATGGAGACGATCGCGCTCCCGCTGACCTTCCTGGTGCTGGTCTGGGTGTTCGGTGGGCTGCTGGCAGCGGCGTTGCCGATGGCCCTTGGTGCGACTGGCCGTCGTCGGCTCGATGACGGTGTTGCGGCTTGTCACGTTCACCACCGACGTGTCGATCTTCGCGCTGAACCTGAGCACCGCCCTCGGCGTGGCCCTGGCCGTCGACTACACGCTGCTGATCCTCAGCCGCTACCGCGACGAGTTGGCCGAGGGCAGCGACCCAGACGAGGCACTGATCCGGACCATGACCACCGCTGGCCGCACGGTGCTGTTCTCCGCGGTCACCGTGGCGCTGTCAATGTCGGCGACGGTGGCGTTCCCGATGTACTTCCTGAAGTCGTTTGCCTACTCCGGCGTGGCCACCGTGGCCTTCGTCGCCACAGCGTCCATCGTGGTGACCCCGGCCGCGATCGTGCTGCTGGGTTCCCGACTGGACGCGCTGAACGTCCGCAAGCTATTCCGCCGCCCGGATCCGCTGCACAAACCGGTCGAGGAGCTGTTCTGGTATCGGTCGAGCAAGTTCGTGATGCGTCGCTGGGCGCCGATCGGACTGGCTGTCATCGCGCTGCTGCTGCTACTCGGGCTTCCGTTCTTCTCGGTGAAGTGGGGTTTCCCCGACGACCGGGTGTTGCCGCGTTCGGCGTCTTCCCATCAGGTCGGTGACGAGTTGCGCAACGGTTTTGCCCACGACTCTGCGACGGCGGTGCCCGTCGTCGTCCCGATGCGCGCGGCCTGAGCCCGGCGGATCTGAATAAGTACGCCGCCGACCTGTCGCGGGTGTCCGACGTGTCGGGCGTATCGGCTCCAGGCGGGACCTTCGTGGCCGGAAACCGGGTGGGGCCACCGGCCGCGGCGGTAGCGACGGGCTTGGCCGACGGCAGCGCGTTCCTGACCGTGAGCAGCACGGCGCCGCTGTTTTCGCAGGCCAACGACACCCAGCTGGTCCGGTTGCACCAGGTGGCCGGGCCGGCCGGCCGATCCGTTGAGATGGGCGGCGTCGCAATGATCAACCGCGACAGCGACGCTGCGGTGACGACCGACTTCCGCTGGTGCTCGGGATCATGGCCGCCATCACGTTCGTGCTGCTGTTCATGCTCACCGGCAGCGTGGTGCTGCCGCTCAAGGCGCTGATGTGCAACGTGCTGTCGCTGACGGCGGCGTTCGGTTCGCTGGTGTGGATATTCCAGGACGGCCATCTCGGCGCGCTGGGAACGACCCCGAGCGGGACGCTGGTGGCCAACATGCCGGTGTTGTTGTTCTGCATTGCTTTTGGGCTGTCGATGGATTACGAGGTGTTCTTGATCTCCCGGATCCGCGAATACTGGCTGGCTTCCGGAGCTGCTCGACCGGCGCGGGTAAGCGCCAAAGAGGCGCACGCCGCCAACGACGAGAGCGTGGCGCACGGCGTGGCCCGCACCGGCCGGGTGATCACCGCGGCCGCGTTGGTGATGTCGATGTCGTTCGCCGCGCTGATCGCTGCGCACGTTTCGTTCATGCGGATGTTCGGTCTAGGTCTGACCCTCGCCGTGTTGCGGATGCGACACTGGTGCGCATGGTCCTGGTGCCAGCGTTCATGCACGTGATGGGCCGGTGGAATTGGTGGGCGCCCAAGCCGTTGGCGTGGCTGCATGATCGGTTCGGCATCAGCGAGGGACCTTCGGAAACAGTGGTGCCAGTTGAGCCGGCGCTCAGGGAGGAAAGGGCGACGCGCGTTGGTTAGCGTCCCTGTCGAGCGTCGCTCCAGGGCCCCGCGCGGGTCGGGCGACCTGCTGCGCGACGAAATTCTGGATGCGGCGACCGACCTACTGTTGGAGACCGGGCGCGCCACGTCCGTGTCGATCCGCTCGGTGGCGCAACGCGTGGGCGTTACTCCGCCGTCGATCTACCTGCATTTCGCCGACAAGGACGCGCTGCTGGACGCGGTGTGCGCGCGCTACTTCGAGAAGCTCGAAGTGGAAATGCAGCGGGCGGCCCAGGAGCACACATCTCCGGTGGACGCGCTGCGCGCGCAGGGACAGGCCTACGTCCGGTTCGCGGTTCGCACCCCCGAGTTGTACCGGATCGCGATGATGGGCGAGTGGCGCTCCGGACGCGACATCGACGTGGTGCTGGACAGTTCGACTTTTCAGCACATGCGTGCCACCGTCCAGGCGCTGGTGGATGAGGGCGTTCGGCTGCAGGATGACCCGTCGACCATCGCGCTCGAATTGTGGACCGCCGCGCACGGGGTGGCGGCCATGCTGATCGCCAAGCCCCACTTGCCGTTCGGCGAGGCGGAAGCATTCGCCGACCGGGTGTTTCGCTCGGCGTTTATCGGACGCGCGGTGGTCGGTCTTATTGGCGAGGACGTGATGCCTCAGGACTTCATGGCCTGGGTGCGGGCACATGCCTCGGCGGGAGAGTTATGAAGGCTACGGCTTGGGTGCGATCGCCGGTGGACCATCCGTTCTTCGCACGAGTCTGGCCCGTCGTCGCAACCCACGAGGCCAAAGCGGTACAGGAGCTTCGCCGGGAGAACCTCGCGGACTTGTCGGGGCGGGTGCTGGAAGTTGGCGCAGGCATCGGGACGAACTTCGCCTTCTACCCGGAGTCCGTCGAACAGGTGATCGCCGTGGAGCCCGAGCCGCGGCTGCGCGTCCGGGCTCGCGCCGCAGCCGCCTACGCGCCCGTTCCCGTCAACGTGACCGGCGAGACGATCGAGCAGTTCAGCGACGCGGAGCCGTTTGACGCGGTGGTGTGCTCGCTGGTGCTGTGCTCGGTGATTGACCCCGACGCTGCGCTGCGACACCTGTATTCGCTGCTGCGGCCGGGCGGGCAGCTGCGGTATCTCGAGCACGTGGCCAGCGCCGGTATGCGGGGCCGGTGGCAGCGACTGGTCGATGCGACGTTGTGGCCGAGGCTGTTCGGCAACTGCCACACGCATCGCGATACCGAGCGTTCGGTCGTCAGCGCCGGATTCCAGGTGGACACCTCCCGGCGAGAGTGGACCTTGCCGTTTTGGATGCCAATGCCGGTTTCGGAGTTGGCGCTGGGCCGGGCTCGCAAGCCCTGATCTGCGCGCGGCGCAATTACTGCAGCAGGGCCGGCAGCCGCTGCAGCAGCCCGGGCAACGCTTTGCTCGCGGGCTCGCGGATGCTGATCGTGGCACTTGCGGACAGCGGCGTGGGCTCAGGATTGACCTCGATGACGACCGTGCCGCGGGCCAGCGCCACTTCGGGTAGCCCCGCCGCGGGGTAGACGATCGCCGAGGTGCCCACCACTACCATCACGTCGGCGTCTTGCGTCGCTTCGACCGCACGCTGCCACGGCTCGTCGGGCAATTGCTCGCCGAACCACACGATGTCGGGCCGAATCAGGCCGCCGCAACGGCTACACACCGGCGGCTCCACCTCCAGGGCGGGTTCGGGCATCTCGGGCAGAGTTTCGGTGTACGTCACACCGCAACGCGCACAACGGAATTCGAAAAGGCTTCCATGCAAATGGTGCACCGGTGAGCTGCCGGCGCGCTCGTGCAAGTCATCGACATTCTGGGTGACGACGGTGACCTCGGCCTCGTCCTGCCAGGCGGCGATGGCACGGTGCCCGTCGTTGGGTTCGACCTCGGACACCAGGTAATGCCGCCACAGATACCATCCCCAGACCCGCTCGGGGTTGTTCAGCCACCCCTGTGTGCTGGATAGCTCGTAAGGGTCGAAGCGGGCCCACAATCCGTTCTTGTCATCGCGGAAGGTCGGCACCCCGCTCTCCGCGGAAATGCCCGCACCGCTAAGTACCGTCACTCGCATCCCACAAAGATAGCCGTGCTTGGGAGATACTGGATACGTGGAGTTGCGGGATTTGCTACGGGTCGACATCAAGGGGCGCAAGCCGTTGTTCGACCAGCTCAGAACCCAGGTGATCGACGGAGTCCGCGCCGGCGCGTTGCCGCCGGGAACCCGTCTCCCGACGGTGCGTGACCTGGCCGGTCAGCTGGGCGTGGCCGCCAACACCGTGGCCCGCGCATATCGCGAGCTGGAGTCGGCGGCGATCGTCGAAACACGTGGGCGCTTCGGCACTTTCATCTCCCGTTTCGATCCGACCGACGCAGCGATGGCGGCCGCCGCCAGGGAATACGTCCAAGTGGCAAGGGCGCTGGGGCTGACCAAGTCCGACGCGATGCGTTACCTCACCAACGTGCCAGACGACTGAAACCCCGGTCAGCCGAACTCCAGCAGCGTCAGGCACGGACGCAACGGATCCAAGAACGGTGCCCGGTAGAGGATTGATACCGCGGTTTTCAAGAGCAGGCCACGTCCCGACGGCATCTGCAGGTCACGCACCCTGCGAATTCCCGGCACTGTGTGCACGAGGTCCGCGGCCTGCGCGGAGGACAGGCTGAAGGGCATCGGCGGCACCTTGTAGCGCAGCGTGGGCCGCAGGCCCCCGTACCGACTCAGTTTCGAGAACCACGCCGGCGGCAAGTCGAAGGCCATCTGGCCGCCGGGAAATCTCCTGGCGCACTGGGTGATCAGCTCAAGCGCCTGCTCGGGCTGCAGGTACATCAGCAGTCCCTCGGCGGTGATGAAGACCCCGTCGGAATCGTCGACGGCGTCCAGCCAGCTGTAGTCCAGCGCGGACTGCGCGCACACCGAAACCCGCGGCGAGGCGGGCAGCAGCCGGGCCCGCACGTCGATCATCGGCGGCAGATCGACAGTCAGCCAACGGAATTGGCTGTCGGGCTTGGCTGCATCGAGGCGCCAGAAACTTGTCTGCAAGCCCTCCGCCAGGGCCACCACGGTCGCCGACGGATGCTGATCGAGGTAGGACCTGGTCGCCATGTCGAAGGCCAAGGCGCGCAAGGCGATACCTTGGGCGCTTCCTGGGCGGGTGGGGCCGAACTTCGCGAAGTCGAAGTCGATTGAGTCGACCAGCGCTACCGCCATCGGATCATCGATCACGGAGTCACGACGGCGAGCCTCGCGGGCTCGTGCGTTCAGCGTCAGCAGGGCGGTCTCGGAGACGCCGCTGAGGTTGACCCGCTCTTTCGGGGGCTCTGCGGCGCTCACGGCAGCACCTTGGCCACAGTGCGCAGGTTGCGCGTGGTGGTCGACGACTTGTAGCGCGGCTTACCCATCGTTTTCCCGATCGTGCTGTCCAGGGTGCTGCCCTTGGGCACCTGCCAATAGATGACGCCGGTACCGGGGGCGATCTTTTCACCGGAGCCGGCTTGATCGGCCAGCGCGGCCAGTTCGTCGAGCACCGCGGCGTCGGTGACGAACGTGACGTAGGACTGATGCCCGTCGAGCTCGCGCTCGAACGGGTAGGCCTCGGAGATGGCGCGCACCGTGTCGATGTCGTAGGCCAGCACCCAGGCCTCGTAACCGAATCGCTCGCGCAGCGCGGCCTCGGCCTTCTTTCGCACCGCGGCAACGCCGGACGAGGACTCCAGCAGCACGTTGCCGGTGGCCAGGATGGTGCGCACGTTGGTGAATCCGGCGTCGGACAACGCGGTGGCCACGTCGGCCATCTTGAGGTTGACGCCCCCGACGTTGACGCCGCGCAGGAATGCTGCGAACCGAGTCATGGTCGCCAATGTACGGGCGACGTACGCTTTCGGGATGGGACGCCAAGTCTTCGACGACAAGTTGCTAGCCGTGATCAGTGGGAACTCCCTCGGGGTGCTGGCCACGATCAAACAGGACGGGCGTCCCCAACTCTCGAACGTGTCGTATCACTTCGACCCGCGCGAGGTGGTGGTGCGGGTGTCCATCACCGAACCGCGGGCCAAGACCCGCAATCTGCGCCGCGACCCGCGGGCGTCGCTGTTGGTGGACGCCGACGACGGGTGGTCCTACGCCGTCGCGGAGGGAACCGTGGAGCTGACGCGCCCCGCCGCGGCGCCCGACGACGACACGGTCGAGGCTTTGATTGCCCTGTATCGCACCATCGCGGGTGAGCATCCGGACTGGGACGAATACCGGCAGGCGATGGTCACCGACCGGCGAGTGGTGCTGACGCTGCCGATCTCCCACGTTTACGGCCTGCCCCCGGGGAAGCGCTAGGCTGCCCCTATGGCTGAGTCGAAGCCGCCGAAGGATTCCGGCGGGACAGAGGACGACACCAAGCGCAAGTTCCGGGAAGCCCTCGACCGCAAGATAGCGAAGTCGTCGAGCGGATCCGATCACAAGGACAGCGGCGGCAAGCAGTCGCCGTCGCACGGCCACGGTCCGGCGGAGAGCCGTCGGGAATTCCGCCGCAAGAGCGGGTAACTTGGCCTAGCTGGGCCCATAGCCGTTGCGCAATAAGACTTTTCGTGGTTGCGGGTCCTATTTCGCTGAGTCGCCTTGATACGGGGCCAAGCCGAATTTCTCGACGTGCGTAAGCCAATCCATGCTCGACTGAGTATTCAGCGGGTGTCTTCACCTGTGCCTGCACCTTGCCGCGCCATGAAAACCGGGGGTAGTTGTAACTTTGCCCGAACTTGGCGGGGTCTAGACATCTGATCTTCAGTGGTTGCAATCCAGGAACGCGCGGCACCAGGACGGACGACTCGTAGCAACCCTTCCTCGAGCAGTTGTGCCTTGCCGGTGTCGCACACACCTGTGCCAGTCGAGCCGTGGCTACGGGCGCTGTGCTATTCGGGTCGATCACGCGGATCTCATCTTCGCCCAGGTCGATCGCCAGCCGCGGTTTCCAGGCTGAATTCACGAGTCGAACGTTTTCGACTCTGCCACGCCTCGCAGTGATGTCAATTCAACGTTGGGAAACAGCAGACAGCGAGTCGGTTCTCCGGATGTCGGTCGGTGTACATCCATCCCGCTCCGACGGCTGACGGCGGTGAGCAGCTCATCGAACTCTGACGCCCACAACCACGCGTCGGTCGCTCACGGGTCGTTCGCCGACGGTATCTCGGCGCCAAGGCGATGGTCTCGGCCGCCCAATACAATGCGGTGCGGGCCAGATCGCAGGTGCAGTGCCGTACTGGTCGATTGCCGGTTGCCCCACGCCCAGAGGCCGAGCTTGGCGTCGCTGAAAGAAGAAATATCGCACCGCCGCCGATTGACGGACAGGCCGTCGCTGCTCGTGACGCGAATCAAGATCTCTCGGGTGTTGTACCACCCAAGGTAGCCGAGCACCCCCACGACAACGGCGATCGCAAGTCCGGTCGCTGTGGAGCTGTGGCTCCACCCCGCCGGGGCGTGGTCAAAGAGATAAAACCCGCCATATATGACCGCCGCCGCAACGCCCATAGAGACGTAGTAGGGCCACCTGAGGCGCCCCCCATGTCGTCTTGGCGTCGGGGCGGTCGGCGATCATCTTGGACATCACTTTGGACAACGGGATCGGGGGGTGTCCTACGAACTCGTGCGACGCCATCGAATTCGTCGTTGTCGGTCATCTCGAAGGGATCCCACTGGCCCCGGCGCACGATCACCAGGGATCTTCGCGCCCGGGTGCCCGCCGTCCCCGGCGTGCCTTCTCACTGGCAGCTCTAAGGTGAATCTGCAGTCATCGCTGCGCTGTGAATAGGCTGATCGAGGGGTCGGCTTGGCCTGGCTTGCCGCGCAGGCTTCCCCGGGTGCTGGGATGTCCGAGTTAACTCGGGACGGGTCGTTTGGTATGCCCAGTCCGCGACGATGTGCGCTGACTGAATTTCCAGCGCCCGTCGTGTTTGGTGTAGTTGTCCAGGTACCGGCCGCCGATGATGACGTCGATGTCGTGTTCCGGACCGGCGAAGGTGTGAAACACCAGGCAGTAAATCTCACCGCGGCCTACGTGGCCCTCGATCACGAAGTTCGTTGTGGTGATGTTGTGTTGGGAGACAAGCACATAAGGTTCCGCCGCCTGTAGTTGTGCGATGAATTGTTCGAACACCGCATAGACGAGCCGTGCGAGTCGGTCGCATCGGGGTGATTAGCCGAAGCGCTTCATAATCAGCGCGGTCGACAGCGCGGCAGTAGGCGCTGACGAGCTGATGCAGTTCGTCCCTGTCCAGCATCAGTGCCAATCTCGCACTTCCTGCACCACCACGCCACGATAGCTGGGTGGTTATCTGCTGGTATTCGGCTGCCGCTCAGGAGGATGCTTGTTGATCGGCGACGACGATGGCAAATTATGAAAACTCAGCCTCTGCAGGTCCTCGCCGGTACCGCGATGACTGCCGCGTGCGTTTCCGTGATTGCGTTTTGCGGTACGCCGGCCACGGCGATCGCCGACCCCACGGACAACCAGGCCAGTAACGACAAACTGTTCGGGCTGCTGTCGGGGGGCTTCACCCGGGCCGACACGCCGGCCCAGACCGGGGTGAAGCCTTCGGATCCCTTCCTCGCCCTCATCAGCTGCCACCGCAACATTCCCGGCGGCCCCTACGCTGTCGATTACACCCTTTACGGAAGTCCCGTCGACCTCAACGCGCCTTACAACTACCCTCCGATTCCATGCCCGGGGACATCAACCGATCTGGGACCGATCCCTTGGCAGGGCGGAGCGATGGAAATCTGCCGCATAATGTCTACCCATCGTCGAGCGGGTTCGTGGTGACATGGACCAGGGACGCGGATCACGTGGTCGCGCACGCCTACGGGGTTGACACCGCCGCGTTATCGGCTGGTGAACTCGCCGACCAATAACGATGGCGTCATCGGTCGCGGTTTCAGAAACTGCAGCTTGTCCAAGTACGGCTCCCGACGCGCTGCTGAATACGAACCGTTGCGCGTGCTGGTCAGTCCTGCTGGACAAGGTGCCGGCGACCCATCGAGACGCGTTCGCATCGCGGCGGCTCCGAGCCCTCAGTCGGGGCTCGTGTCTCCACATTCCAAGGCCCTCAAAGGTCAGCCACCTAGCCCAGCAAGAGACCGCCCGTAAGTGGGTCGGTACGGGAGCACGGCCACAAGATCGTGGGGACGATTCAGGACCTCGGGGTGTCTGCCTCGGTCAGTCCGTTCGAGCGTCCAGACCTCGGGCCTTGGCTGGCCAAGGACAGCTCGGGGGAGTGGGACGTACTCGTGTTCTCCAAGCTGGACAGGCTGTTTCGGTCCACCCGCGACTGTGTGAAGTTCGCGGAGTGGCCGAGGAGCGAAAGAAGATCCTCGTATTCGCGGAGGACTCGATGACCCTCAACTATCGGGACTCCAAACCGGGCTCTATCGAGGCGATGATCGCGAACCTGTTCGTCGACCTCGGCTTCGTCTTCGCCGAGCTGGAGCTGGAACAGGTTCCGGTCCCGTGCCCTCGACGGCGGTCTCAGGCAGACCGATCGGTGGGCCGCGGAGTCCTCCGCTCGGGTTCCGAGTCGTCCCGCATCCCAGCGGGAGGGGCAAGGGCCTCGACACCGACCCCGAGGGTCGGGAGCTGCTGCACGGGATGGCCTCCCGTCTACTGGACGGGTGGAGCTTCATCCGAATAGCCGCGTGGCTGAACGAGTCCGGGGCTCTGACGAGGGTCTGGACGGGTCAGGGTCGCCAAGGGGCAGGAGCCCCAGCGCAAGCCCTGGACTGTCTCGACCCGTTATCGACGCTCTCACCTCACCGAGGACTCAGGGCCTCAAGCTCCACAAGAGAGAGCGTCCTAGACGAGAACGGAGAGCCGATCCGGCTCGGGCCTCCGACGTTCGACCCGGATACGTGGCGGCGGATCCAACGGGCTGCCCAGCTCCGACAGATCGGCCAACGGACGCCGTCGCAGACCGCCAATCCGATGCTGGGCGTTGGGTTCTGCGGGGTCTGCGGAGCCTCTCTGGCTCAGCAGATCACCCGGAGGAACGGTAACGAGTGGCGGTACTGCCGCTGTGGCCGAACCCCTTTGAATTGCAACGGGGTGATCGTCCGAGCCGAGATCGGGGACGGAGCGGATAGACATTCTCGAAGAGGTCTTCGTCAAACACTGGGGGAACTCGAAGGTGGTCCGCCGGGTCTTCGTGCCAGGCGAGGACCACAGCCACGAGCTGGAGCAGGTAGAGGCGACCATCGCACGCCTGCGGCGTGAGTCGGACGCTGGGCTCCTCACCACCCCCGAGGATGAACGGATCTCGTGAAGCATGCGGGTTCAGACCGCACGGCGGGACCAGCTCTCCGAGGCCCCGCGTAAGGGCCTCGTGGGTCACCGAGGAGACGGACCAGACCTATGGCGAGGCGTCGCGAGGAAGGCCGGGACCGGCGCAAGCTACTCGTCGATGCCGGTATCCGATTCGAACTCAACGGGAAGTCGGCACGGATCAAAAGACCGTGGTTTATGGACGGGTCCGAGGACGCTGACTATCTCGATTACGACGTCGTGTGAACATGGTGACCGCCTCACTAACGTGCTGAACGCCGCCTCGGTGGCACTGATGGTGCTGACCACGCAGACGGCGATTGTCGAGGATGTACCAAAGCACGACGACCACGGTCGCCACCACGGTCATCACGGACACAGTCACTAATCGCTGAGAAGGCGGGGGCCGGAACTTTCGAGGGATTTCCGGCCCACGTTCTCGACTCAAAGTGCGTCAGAATCGCACGTGTTCGACCATTAGGTCTTTTCCGCACTGTACGGCGACTGGATCCCCGAGCACGACGGCGGCGTGCCGAACAACCTACCGGCCCACCCGCCCCGGCGAAGCAAGCCGACGCGCCGAGCAACGTGATCAGTTTGTTTCGCCGAGCTCAGTCTAGCCCAAACCGAGAAGTCGACTCCGGTCGGGGTAGCAGGCGTTTCATCTTCCCTGCATGGATCGCATTTGGCAGTGGGCGTGGGATCGGTACGGGGCGAGGTATCCGTGGGTGATCTGGGCATTCGGGTTCACATCGATGCTCGTGACCTGTCGCCTTGGTCGCTAGTCATCACCTGTTCAGAGATCGAGTCGCTATCTCGAAGCGGTCGTCGTCACCTCTATCGCGGTCGTATTGCAGTCGTTCGTCGTGCTACCTGGTCGGCGACGATTTCGCTTGATGCGACCGGTGTCGGCCGGTGACGAGGTCGATCAATTTCAAGCGCTCAACGAAACGTACGTGTGGGGTCGGGCAGCGGGCATTAGACAGTTGTGGTTGGTACCCATCTGGGCTGCAACATTTTTCGCGATTGTCAGTTCGCTCGCCGGAGCTCATGGAATAGGTGTGATCCAGTACGCGATCGTGGGTGGCGCCATGGGAATCGTCACGACACTCATCAGCGTCCACGCCTTCATGGAAGAGGTTGTTGCGCCCGGTGAGAGCAGCGCTGGCCGGCGATTGGGGATCGGCAACGCACACTCTCCCACGCTCCCGGCCGACGTTACCCCGGTGGTTGGAAGTCTCGATGCTCAGCGTGCAACTTCACCACCGCGGGCGTGATGGTCGGGGTGCTCCTTGGCCGGGTCACCGATTCCCCGGTGCTGCCCCTCGTGATCGCCTGCGCGGCGACGGCAGTACTCGCGGCGCCGGTCACCGTCGGTGCCATCGTCTCCCGGCACTGGTCCGATACCGCGACCTCGCCAAAGGCACTGAACGCGTTGCGGCAGGCCGTAGCCCAACGCGTGCCGGTAGTCCAGGACGATAACCTCGGTGCGCTGGCCGTGGTCGTTCAACCGCATGCCGGCGGGTTTGGCTGAGCGACAACGACTTCACGCTTCCAGCGTTCGGCACCTACGTCGACCCCGCGCTCGCGGCGCGGCTGCTCGACCAAGGCGACCATGTGTTCACCGGTGAGCGCCGCCAGGTGACAGTGATG
>CAWGCI010000020.1:0-165263 GCA_963820985.1 uncultured Actinomycetota bacterium
ACAGCGCCACCGTCAGTGACCATTTCCAGCCGTGGCGGCACGAGGGTGGGCACGCTCCGTTCTCGCTGTCCTGGATGACCGCGGTCGGGGAGCGCACCGAACGGATCGTGCTGGGCACCTCAGTGCTCACCCCGACGTTTCGGTACAACCCCGCGGTGATCGCGCAAGCGTTCGCCACCATGAGCTGTTTGTATCCGGGCCGGATCTTTCTGGGGGTCGGTACCGGCGAGGCGCTCAACGAAATCGCTACCGGGTATGAAGGTGCCTGGCCGGAGTTCAAGGAGCGATTCGCCCGGCTGCGGGAATCGGTGCGGTTGATGCGGGAACTGTGGCGTGGCGATCGCGTCGACTTCGATGGTGAGTACTACCGGCTTAAAGGGGCCTCGATCTACGACGTGCCCGAAGGCGGGGTGCCCGTTTACATCGCCGCCGGCGGCCCGGCGGTGGCCAAATACGCCGGACGCGCCGGTGACGGCTTCATCTGCACGTCAGGGAAGGGCGAAGAGCTCTACCAGGACAAGCTGATTCCAGCGGTTAAGGACGGAGCGGCCGCCGCGGACCGCAACGTCGACGACATCGACAAGATGATCGAGATCAAGATCTCCTACGACCCCGACCCCGAGCTGGCCCTGGTGAACACGCGGTTCTGGGCGCCGCTGTCGCTGACCGCCGAGCAGAAGCACAGCATCGACGACCCGATCGAGATGGAGAAGGCGGCCGACGCACTGCCGATCGAACAGGTCGCCAAGCGCTGGATCGTGGCGTCGGACCCCGACGACGCCGTCGAGAAGGTCGCCCAGTACGTGAGATGGGGCCTCAACCACCTGGTATTCCATGCGCCCGGTCACGACCAGCGCCGCTTCCTGGAACTTTTTGAGAAGGACCTCGCGCCCAGGCTGCGGAGGCTGGCCTGATAGTGGCAAGCTTTCAGCGTGCCCGACGGCTCCCGGCCGGATTCTCAACCCTCCGCGATCTACATCGCGGCGCCCGAGGGGGACACCGGCAAGTCGACAATCGCGCTGGGAATCATGCACCGACTTGCCGCGACGGTGGCGAAGGTCGGGGTGTTTCGGCCGATCACCCGGCTCGGCGAAGATCGCGACTACATCTTGGAGCTGCTGCTGGCGCACAGCACTGCCGGTCTGCCCTACGAGCGGTGCGTGGGCGTGACCTATCAGCAGCTGCACGCCGACATCGACGCCGCGCTCGCCGACATCGTCGACCGATACCATGCGATGGCCGACGCGTGCGACGCGGTGGTGATCGTCGGCAGCGACTACACCGATGTCGCCAGCCCCGCTGAGCTGTCGGTCAACGCTCGTATCGCGGTCAACCTCGGCGCGCCGGTGCTGCTGGTGGTGCGGGCCGGCGGCCGCACCGCCGAGGACGTCGCACACGTCGTGAAGCTGTGTCTGGACGAGCTGGCCGCCCAGCATGCCCATACCGCGGCGGTGGTGGCCAACCGCTGCGAGCCGTCGCAGCTGAGCGCCGTCGCCGAGGCGCTGCGCGCATTCGCCCCGCAGACCTATGTGCTGCCAGACGAGCCGCTGCTGGCCGCCCCGACGGTGGCCGAGCTGCAGAAAGCCGTGAACGGAACACTGGTCAGTGGTGACGCCGCACTGATGGGACGCGAAGTGCTCGGTGTCCTGGTCGCGGGGATGACCGCCGAGCATGTGCTGGAGCGGCTGGACGACGGGGTCGTGGTGATCACCCCCGGTGACCGTTCCGACGTGGCACTGGCGGTCGCCAGCGCGCATGGCGCCGAAGGCTTTCCGTCGCTGTCGTGCATCATCCTCAACGGCGGGTTTGAGCTGCATCCGTCGATCGCCGCGCTGGTGGCCGGCCTCCGTCTACGGCTGCCGATCATCGCCACCACCACGCTGGGTACCTTCGAGACGGCTAGCGCGGTCGCGTCGGTGCGCGCGCGGGTCACCGCGGGGTCGCTGCGCAAGATCGACACCGCGTTGGAACTGATGGAACGTCACGTCGACATCGCGGATCTGCTTGCGCAGCTTGCCATCCCGATCCCGACCGTGACCACACCGCAGATGTTCACCTACCGGCTGCGTGCGCAGGCTCGAGCGGATCGCAGGCACATCGTGCTTCCTGAAGGCGGCGAAGATCGCATCCTCAAGTCGGCCGGGCGGGTGCTGCAGCGCGGGATTGCGGATCTGACCATCCTCGGCGACGAGCTTCAAATCCGCTTGCGTGCAGCCGAACTCGGTGTCGACCTGGATGACGCGGCGGTGATCGACCCACGCACCAGCGAGTTATCCGACCAGTTCGCCGAACAGTACGCGGAGTTGCGCAAGAACAAGGGTGTCACCGTCGAGCAGGCGCGTGAGATCATGTACGACGTCTCGTATTTCGGCACCATGCTGGTGTACAACGGCATCGTCGACGGCATGGTGTCCGGTGCCACGCACACCACCGCGCACACGGTCCGGCCGGCGTTCGAAATCATCAGGACCGCGCCGGGAGTATCCACGGTTTCCAGCGTTTTCTTGATGTGCCTGCCGGATCAGGTGCTGGTGTACGGCGACTGTGCGATCGTCCCTGACCCGACCACCGAACAGCTCGCCGATATCGCGGTCAGCTCGGCACGCACCGCCGCGCAGTTCGGAATCGAGCCGCGGGTGGCCATGCTGTCGTACTCCACCGGGGAATCCGGCACCGGCGCCGACGTCGACAAGGTAAGGACTGCAACGGAGTTGGTGCGTTCCCGAGATCCGCAGCTGCCGGTCGAGGGTCCCATCCAGTACGACGCCGCGGTGGATCCGTCTGTCGCGGCCACCAAGATGGGTGATTCGCCGGTGGCTGGTCGCGCGACGGTACTGATCTTTCCCGACCTCAACACCGGTAACAACACCTACAAAGCGGTGCAGCGCAGTGCGGGGGCGATCGCGATCGGACCGGTGCTACAGGGTTTGCGCAAGCCGGTGAACGACCTGTCCCGAGGTGCGCTGATCGAAGACATCGTTAATACGGTCGCCATCACCGCGATCCAGGCACAAGGCGTGGGTCATGGCTGATCGCCTTGTGCTCGTAGTCAATTCCGGATCATCCTCGCTGAAACTCCAGCTCGTCGACCCGGACTCGGGCAAGTCACGCGAGGGCGGTGTCATCCAGCAGATCGGCGAGCCGTCGTCGCGGGTCGCCGACCACGAGGAAGCCCTGCGGCTCGGGCTCGAGCACATGGCCGAGGCCGGCGTCGACCTCAAGTCCTGCAGCCTGCTGGCGGTCGGGCATCGGGTTGTCCACGGCGGCAAGCGGTTTTACCGGCCGACGCTCCTGGACGACACGGTGGTCGCCGAGATCGACAAGCTCTCGGAGCTGGCGCCGCTGCACAATCCGCCTGCGGTGCGGGGCATCCGAGTGGCGCGCAAGCTGCTGCCCGACATCGCGCACGTCGCGGTCTTCGATACCGCCTTCTTCCACGACCTGCCGCCCGCGGCCGCGACCTACGCCATCAACCGCGAGCTGGCGCAGCGATATGACATACGCCGCTACGGATTTCACGGCACGTCACACCGCTACGTCAGCGAGCAGGTGGCCGCCTTCCTGGACCGGCCGCTCGACGGGCTGAATCAAATCATTCTGCATCTGGGCAACGGCGACTCAGCCTCGGCGATCGCGGGCGGACGGCCGGTCGAGACGTCGATGGGGCTAACCCCGCTGGAGGGGCTGGTAATGGGCACCCGCAGCGGCGACGTGGACCCCGGCGTCATCAGCTACCTATCGCGTCGGGCGAACATGAGCGTGGACGAGATCGAGTCAATGCTCAACCACCGGTCTGGGGTGTGGGGCCTTTCGGGGGAGAACGATTTCCGGCGATTGCAGCGGATGGTCGAATCTGGTGACGCCTCCGCGAAATTGGCATATGACGTGTTCATCCACAGGTTGCGCAAGTACATCGGCGCCTATCTTGCGGTGCTTGGACACACCGACGTGCTGACCTTCACGGCCGGCATTGGGGAGAACGCGGCCGGGGTACGCCGCGACGCGGTGGCGGGCCTGGTCGAACTCGGTCTGATCATCGACGACGACCGCAACGCGAGCGGTGAGCGCCGCATTTCCACAGAAGATTCACCGATTTCGATTCTGGTGATCCCGACCAATGAGGAGCTGGCCATCGCCCGCGACTGTGTCAGCGTGTTAGAGGAACCCTAGGGCGGTTCGTCCCGCGCCGACCGACGGTGTGGGGTCGGTCCCGACCGTGCGCGACAGCAGCTCGTAGTAGACGCCGCGAAAGTCGGTGGTGAACTGCAGGTCTCCGTTGTCCAGGTTTTTCAGGCCGGGTTCGTCGCCGTAGAAGCCGCCCTTAACCGGCGCGCCCGCCACGAAAACCGGTCCGGCGGTGCCATGGTCGGTGCCTTGGGAGGCGTTGGCGCGCACCCGCCGTCCGAATTCCGAATACGTCATCACAACAACGTTTTTGCCGTAAGGATCGTTGGACATCTGCCGCAGGAACGCGGTCACGGCCTCGTCGAGGGTCTGCAGCAGGCGCTGCTGGGTGTCGCGTTCGTTGGCATGCGTGTCGAATCCGCCCAATTGCACCGTGTACACCCGCGTCGGGACGCGGGTCTGCACGGCGCTGCCCACCAGGGACAGCTGGGTGGCCAGCGAGTTGTGTTCGTTGGCAGTCGATTTGACCGGTGCGAACCGCTCGTTGGTGGTGCGTGCGGCGCGGTAGGCCTTGCACACCGCTGCCATCGCCGGGGTGTCGGTGGGGTCGTCGCTGCCGAGCGCGCCCATGATGGTGTCGAAGCTGTCCGCGCGCTCGGCCTGCGTCTGATTGGCGGAAAGTGCCGCGGACGTGTACTTTTCGCCGACGGCGAGCGGCGGCAGCACCGGCCCGATGTTGACCGCGCGCAGGGGATCGTCGCCGGTAGCGTCGAGCCAGCGGCCGATCCAGCCGGTGGAGACGGGTTCGGCCGGCGATGCCGTCTGCCAGATGTCCATCGACCGGAAGTGGCTGTGGTCGGGCCGGGGATAGCCCACGCCGCGCACGATGGCGAGTTGCCGCTGGCCCCACAGTTGAGCCAGGCCCTTCATTCCCGGGTTGAGTCCAAGCTCCGAGTCCAGGTGCAAGACATCGGCGGGGGAATAGGCAAGCTCGGGCCGGGCATCGTGATAAGCGTTGTCGGCGTACGGGATCAGGGTGTTGATCCCGTCGTTGCCGCCGTAGAGGGTGACGATCACCAGCACGCCGGCGCCCTCGGGCAGCGGCCGGTCTTGGGCGGCCCGCATCAGGTCGTGCCAGCCGAGCGCCACGGTCCCGGACAGCAGGCCGGCCGCGCCGGCGCCCGTGCTGGCGATCAGGAATCTGCGGCGGTTGATCATGACGTCAGGTACTCGGGTGTGTTGACGGCGGCCGCGACCAGCTGCGGCGGGGTGCGCACCAGCGGTCGCAGCGCGTCGGCGGTCCGGTCCGACCAGGCTCCGATGCCGATCAGATAACCGACGGCGTCGATGCGGTCACCGGGGCCGGCGTCCTCGACACCGGACAGGTCGCCGGTGCGGGCCATCCGGGTCGCGGCGCGCAACCGGGCCTCGGCGCTGGCGGTGGACAGCCACACCTGGCCGAGCGGCCAGCCGCCGACGCTGGGCGGGTAGAACGGCCGTTGCCCCAGTGCACGCAACGTCGCCTGGGCCATCTTCACCTGAGCGGGCTCGTCCAGCGGCACCCGCAGCGAGCGCAGCACGCCGACCAGCCATTCGACCGGCGTGTTGACCTTGCTGGCGCGGCTGTTGGTGAACTCGTCGTCGGTGAGGATCGTGCGGGTCAGTGCGCGCAGATCGCGACCCGGACCGTAGGCGGACACCAGCCTGTCGAGCGCCTGAGGTGACGGCGGTTCGTCGGAGGCCAATTGCCGCCATAACCGCCCCGCGACGTATTGCGCCGACTTCGGTTGCGCCAGCACGGCGTCGCAGAACCCGGCGGCGTCGAAATTACGGGTCACGCCGAACAGCCTCTTGGTGGTGGCGTCGTGGCGTTTAGGGATCACCGAGGTCTTGTCGTCGGCGCCGATGACCCATCCAGTCAGGGCTCGGGCCCCGGCGCGTACGTCGTCCTCGGTGTAGCCGTTGCCGTGGCCGAGCGCGAACAGCTCCATGAATTCGCGGGCCAGGTTTTCGTTGGGGGCCTTGGCGGTATTGGATTGCCCGTCCAGCCAGCGCAGCATCGCGGCGTCGGTGAGCATCGCGTACGCCAGGGTCCGGAAATCGCCCAGCGAAAGGGCGCGCAGCTTCTGATTCTGCGCGGCCATGTGCGACGCGGCCCGGACCTTCTGCGCGGACGTGGCAAAGTGGTTGTGCCACAACAGGGTCAGCTTTTCGTGGACCGGTTGCCCGACGGCGACCATGCGCCGCAGCCACCAGCCCGACAGCACGCCCTCTTGCTCGGCCAGCTGGCGGCCGAATTCCTTGCGCGCGGCTCGTGTCGCGCCTTTGCCGGGGGCGCGCGGCGACGGGAAGGTGGGCATCGGGGTGGCGACCGCGACCGGGTCGGCGTCGGGGTTGGCGCCCAGCATGGCGTCGACGTGGGACGGCCAGTCCCGGGTGAGCGCAGCGTCGACCTCGGGGCCGGTCACGCCGAACCCGGCCCGCCGCAGCACCCGGGCAGTGTTGATCCACTGCGTGGACTCCCCCGCCATGGGTCAACTGTGGCTGAGTTTCCTTGCGATTTCCTTGCGGCCCTGGTGGGCGGCTTGTGGATAGACGGAAGCGCGGCCGGTGAACGTCTTGCGAGTCTCCCGGTATGGAGGAGCCCTTTATCGGTAGTGAAGCTTTGGAGTGCGGCGCGCTCAGTTGGCACCAGTTGCGCACCCAATATCGCGCGGTATTCCCGAATGTCTATCTCTCGAATGGGATTGAGCCTTCCCTGCAGCAGCGGATTACTGCCGCCTGGCTATGGTCGCATCGCCAGGGGACCATAGCCGGAGCAGCGGCCGCGGCCCTGCACGGCGCTACGTGGATTGCCGATGAGATTCCGGTGGAGTTGGTCCACTCCAACCCGCGGTCGCCGCGGGGTGTGTTGACGCGCCGGGACGTCTTGTTCACCGGCGAAACTCAGACCATCGACGGGTGCGAGGTCACCACGCCGGCGCGCACAGCGTTCGACATCGGTCGGCACGGAGTGCGACGCCTGGCGGTCGCCCGCCTGGACGCGCTCGCGCGGGCGACGGATTTCAAGTTCGACGACGTCGTGGGCTTGGCGAAGCGCCATCCCCGGTCGCGGGGGTTGCAACAGTTGAAGGCCGTGCTGGCGCTGGTCGACTCCGGCGCGGAGTCCCCTCAGGAGAGCTACCTTCGACTCCTGCTCGTCGAGGGGGGATTGGCTCGGCCGCAAACCCAGATACCGGTGCTAGGAACGGATGGTTTCCCGATCGCCTACCTCGACATGGGCTGGCCCGATCGCATGGTGGCCGTCGAATATGACGGCGATCAACATCGAACGGACCGACGGCAATACGTCAAGGACATTCGCCGCATCGAGATGCTCGAACGAATCGGCTGGATCATCGTGCGAGTGGTCGCAGAGGACCGGCCGGTAGATACCTTGCGCCGGGTTCGGGCCGCCCTGGCGGCTTCGAGTGTGCGCTCACTGCTTTGACTGTGCGCTGGCTGTGGGCCTTGCCGGCGTGTCGCCGCAGTAGCCGCACACTCGATGCGAGAGAGAAGCCCGCAAAACCTAAAACGTGCTGGTGGGCCGTACTTGGTTGGCCATGTCTACCAGCGTGTAGCGATGCCGTTGGGTGGGCGCGACCCGGGCCAGGGTGCGCAACGACGCCTCGACGCCCAGGCGCAGCCCGTGTTGGGTGAACGGGAACCCGAGGATGTGGTTGGTGCTGGCCTCGTGGTGGTCCGCTAACCAGTCCATCGCGCCGCCCAGCACCAGGGCGCGAATTTGCAGCACGCGGGGTTCGGTCGGCGGCAGCGCCTCCACCCGCCGGGCGGCGTCGCGGATCTGCTCCTCGGTGATTTCGCTCGTCGAGCCGCCCGAGAGCAGGGTCACCGCACTGGTCAGGCGTGCGGTCGTGAAGTGGCGTGAGGTGGGCGGCACGTCGTCGAGCGTGCGCACGGCGGCGGTTCGGTCGCCCGCGGCCGACTGGCATCTGGCCAGGCCGAAGGCCGCCGAGATCACGCCGTCGTTGGTTCGCCACACCGTCTGGTAGAACTTCTGCTCGTCGCTCTCGCCGGCCAGTTCGGCGGTCGCGGCCAGCGCCAGTTTCGGTGCCAGCTCGCCGGGGAAGGTGTCCAGCACCTCGGTGAAATGCTTGATGGCGGAGTCGTAGTCGCCGGTGAGCAGCTCGGCGACGGCCTTGTACCAGACCAACCGCCATCGCCAGCCGACCCGCTCGGCCAGATCCTCGAGTTTGCGGCTGGCCTTGGCCACATCGCCCAGGTCCAGCAGGGCGCGGACCTCCATCAGCGGCAGCTCGGCCGACTCGGACACGTCGACGCCCTCGGCGTCCAGGGTGCCGTGGCGGGCCGCGCGCAGCGAATCCAACGTCTGTACCGGCTGGGAGAGCACCGTCGCCTGCAGCACGGGCGCGGCGACGTCGGCCTGATCGACCAGCGGCACCGACAGCGCGGTGACGATTTCCCGGCCGGTCAGCTTCTCCGAATGCACCTGGCCATCCAGATACACGTCGGTGTGCGCGACCAACAGGTCCACCCCGAAGGTCGATCGGCTCGGGCTGAACAGCGTCGAAAGCCCGGGGCGCGGCACCCCGGTGTCCTGGGCGACCACCTCGCGCAGGACGCCCATCAGCTGCGCGGACATCTCCTCGGCGGAGGTGAACCGGCGCCGCGGGTCGGGGTCGATCGCACGGCGCAGCAGGCGACCGTAAGAGTCGTAGGTGGCCAGCACCGGATCGTCTTCGGGCAACCCGTCCACGTAACGCCCATTGCGGGTGCGCAGGTTCAACGTGAGTGCGGCGAGTGTGCGCCCGACGGTGTAGATGTCGGTGGCCACCGTCGGGCCGGTCCGCACGATCTCCGGCGCCTGGTAGCCGGGTGTGCCGTAGAGGTAGCCGAAGGAATTGACGCGCGACACCGCGCCCAGGTCGATCAGCTCGAGCTGTTCCTCGGTGAGCATGATGTTCTCCGGCTTGAGGTCGTTGTAGACCAGGCCGATGGAATGCAGATAGCTCAGCGCGGGCAGGATTTCCAGCAGGTAGGCGATCGCCTCGGCGACCGGCAGCTTCTCGCCTTTCTTGGCGCCCTTCTGGGAGCTTCGCTTCAGCGACTGGCCGCCGATGTACTCCATGACGATGTAGCCGACCGGGTCGCCGTGCCGGTCGGTGTGTTCGACGAAGTTGAAGATCTGCACGATCTGCGGGTGCACCACCTCGGCGAGGAACTGCCGCTCGGCCATCGCGATCGCCTGCGCCTCGGCGTCACCGGAGTGCACGAGGCCCTTGAGCACCACCGGGCGGTCGTTGACGTTGTGGTCAACCGCCAGATAGACCCAGCCCAGGCCGCCGTGCGCGATGCAACCCTTGACCTCGTACTGGCCCGCGACGATGTCGCCGGCCCGCAGTTGGGGCAGGAACGTGTACGGACTCCCGCAGTATGGGCACCAGCCCTCCGACTGGCCCTTCCCGTTCTCGTCAGACCGGCCGACCGGCCGTCCGCAGTTCCAACAGAACCGCTTGGACTCCGGCACCACCGGATTGGTCATCAGCGCTTCGAGCGGATCGGTGTCCGGCACCCGGGGGATCTCCACCAGGCCGCCGCCGAGCTGCCTGACCGGCGGCAGCACCCGGGTTGCCGCCGTCATGCGGTCTTGCGGCTCGGTATCCGCGCTGGGGATGGAGATGTGCGGAAAGTCGTCGTCGTCGTCGAAATCGGGTCGGAAGACCGCCTGCGTGGACTGCAGGCGCAGTCCCGTCGCGCCCGACGGCGGATCGGCCCGCTGGGTGGCGGGGCCGACATCTGCGGAGTCGTCGGAGTCGGGTTCGAGGTGCTCGGCCATCAGTCCAGATACCTCGGCATCGGCGGGGCCGGCGCTGGGCCGAGCACCGTCAACCACTTGCGGTACAACGTGTTCCACGTACCGTCGCGGCGAATGCGCTCCAGTGTGCCGTTGACGAACCTGACCAGCCCGGGGTTGTTGAGGTTGACTCCGACGCCGTAGGGCTGGTTGGCCATGTTGGGCCCGACGATGTGCAAATAGGGGTCTTCTTCGACCAGGCCGGCCAGTATCGAGTCGTCGGTGCTGACGGCGTCGATCTCCCGTTGCTGCATGGCCACCAGGCAGTCGGCCCAGTTCACCACCGACACGATGATCGGTGGCGGCGCGATCTGCCGGATCCGGTGCAGCGAGGTGGTTCCCCGCGCCACGCAGACCCGCTTGCCGGACAGGTCGGCCACCCGCACGATCGATGAGTCGCGCGGCACGAGGATGCGCTGGTTGGCATCGAGGTAGACGGTGGAGAAGTTCACCAGTTTGCGCCGCTCGCAGGTGATGGTCATGGTCTTGACGACGACGTCGACCTCAGACTTCTGCAGGGCGGTAACGCGCTCCTCGGCGGACAGGATCCGGTACTCGACATGGGTCGGGCTGCCGAAGATGTCACGCGCGATCTCGCCGGCGATGTCGACGTCGAACCCGGTGATCTCGCCGGTGATCGGGTCGCGGAAGCTGAACAGGTTGCTGCCGATATCGAGGCCGACGATCAGCCTGCCGCGGGCGCGGATGTCGGCCACCGCGGCGTCGGCCTCGGCCTTGGTTCCGAAGGGCCGCAGGCTGGCGGTCAGGTTGCAGTCAGCGCTGGCGTCGTCCGGGGGCAGTGGGGGCTCCGGCGGCATCTGGTCCATGCCGACGGGTGTCGGCTGCGGCAGGGTCGGGATCGCCGCCGCCTTCAGGGATTCGGTGTGGCTGCACCCGGCCAGCGCGATCGATATAACGAGCCCAGCCAGCGCAGCGCACGCTCGCCGGATCATCGATACTCCTTCAGCCGGGGCCATAGGCCCAGCGCCACCGCGACGGCGGCACCCAGGCTGAGCACCACGCCGCCGAGCTGGGCGCCGGACAGCCCGTTGAACGCGTTGAGGACGTCGTTGCGCAGATGGGTGCGGCTTTGGTCCATGACCTTGACCAGCGATTCGTCGAGCTTGTCGAACGCGGGGGTGGAGTCGTTCTCACCGCTGCCCAGCGCGACCTCGGTGGCGGCCCGGTAGTTGCCGACCGAGATGTAGGAGTTGATCCGGTCGTTGGCCTGCCGCCAGCGGACCAGCAGCTGGTCGGCGCCCTGCAGATCGCCCTTGTCGACGGCATCGGGGCGGGCCATGTAGCGGTCGATCTGTTCGTGCATCGCGTCGATGCGCTGATAGAAGGACTGCTTGCGAATCTCTTCGTCGCCGCGGCGGATCAGCGACAGCGTCTCGTCGGCTCGCGCCTGCTGGGCGGTGATCTCGACGTTGGTGACGATCTTGAGTGAGTCGGCCGCGGTGTCCTTGGCGCTGCGGCTGGCGGTCGTCGAAATGGCCAGCGCCGTCCCGACCCACACCATCATCACGAGAATACCGAGCGCGCCCACCACAAGCCCGGGATTGATCCGACGCCTGGTGCGCCGGGCCAGCCAGCGGTGCGAGAACACGCCGAAGACCACGGTGGCCGAGACGACCAGGATCACCGGCGCCGGGATTTGAGTGGACGCAGTGGTTTCCGAGTCCACCCGCTCCGATGTGGCCTTGTAGAGCAGTTGCGCGTCGGGCAGGATCGTCGACTGCATCAGCCCCGACGCCTCCGACAGGTAGGACGACCCGACCGGGTTGCCTTCTCGGTTGTTGGTCCGCGCGACCTCGATCAACCCGGTGTAGACGGCCAGTTCGGCGTTGATCCGGCCGAGCAACTCCACCAGCGGTTGGTCGGTCAGCCCGCTCGACGCCCGCGTCGCGGCGACGGCGGCGTCCGTGATGGCCTGCTCGTAGCGCAGCCTAACCCCGCGCGGTTCCGCTTGGGCGATGAACGCGGTGGCGGCCGCGGCGTCGGCGATCGACAGCGTGGTGTACAGGCGTCCGGCCGCGAACGACAGCGGCTCGGTGTGGTTGAGCACCGTGCTCAGCACTTGCTGCCGGTGGTTGATGGTCGTCGAGGTGGCGAACGCGCTGGCAACGCCGAGGCAGGCCAGCACCATGCCGATGGTCAAGATGCGGCCCGGGGTCGTGGAGATGAACCACCAACGGGGATGGGCGGGTTCGGCCGGGGACCGCGACCCCAGCGGCTCGGTCGACGGGTGCGCCAGCTCAACCGTCACGTCTGCTCGGACCCTCTTTCAGGTTCTCTCAGCGGCTTTGGCCATCTCCCCAAACTCTATAAGCGAATTCTAAGAGCATGTTCGGTCGGATGGGGGGAGGCGGACGGAATTGGACTGCATATCCTGAACGCGTGCATGGCGACGGTGACGGATGGGTGGTCGCCGACAGCGGCGCGCACTATTGGGGCCGGTATGGCGCGGCCGGTCTGCTGTTGCGGGCTCCGCGGCCCGACGGAACCCCCGCGGTGCTACTGCAGCACCGCGCGGTGTGGAGCCATCAGGGCGGTACGTGGGGTTTGCCGGGAGGCGCCCGGGACAGCCACGAGTCCCCGGAGGAGACCGCGGTCCGCGAAGCGCGCGAAGAGGCCGGGTTGGCGGCCGAACGGCTTTCGGTCCGGGCGACGGTGATCACCGCGGAAGTCGCCGGGATCGGCGGCACCCACTGGAGCTACACCACGGTGATCGCCGATGCCGACGAACTGCTGCACACCGTGCCCAACCGGGAAAGCGCCGAGCTGCGCTGGGTCGGCGAGGACGAAGTCGCCGCCCTGCCGCTGCATCCCGGATTCGCGGCCAGCTGGCAGCGGCTGCGCACGGCCCCGGCGACCGTGCCGCTCGACCACGGCGACGAGCGGCGCCGACAGCTGCCGCGGACGATGGAGATCGCGGCCGGGGTTTTCATCTGGTGCATGCCAGGTGACGCGCATCAGGCACCGTCGCAGCTGAGTCGCCGGATCAGCTCGCTGCTGCAAGCGCTGAACTGAGTTGCTGCGCCGAGGCCCGTGGGTCCTCGGCCGCGGTGATCGCCCGCACCACCACGACCCGGCGGGCCCCGGCGGCCAGGACGTCGGGCAGACGCGCGGCGTCGATGCCACCGATCGCGAACCACGGCTTGTCGCCACCGAATTCGGATGCGGCCCGTACCAGCTGCAGGCCCGGCGCCGCGCGGCCCGGCTTGGTCGGGGTGGGCCAGCAGGGGCCGACGCAGAAATAGTCGGCGGCACCCGCGGCCGCCCTGGCCGCCTGGGCCGCGTCATGGCTGGACAGCCCGATCAGCGTGGCCGGCCCGACGATCTCGCGCGCCGCATCCAGCGGCAGGTCGCCCTGACCCAGGTGCAGCACGTCGGCGCCGGCCACCCGGGCGATGTCGGCGCGGTCGTTGACCGCGAACAGGGCGCCGTGCCGGCGGGCCGCGTCGGCGAGGAGCTCGCATGCGGCCAGCTCGTCGCGTGCCTCGAGCGGGCCGAACCGCTGCTCACCGGCCGAACCCTTGTCGCGCAGCTGGATGATGTCCACCCCGCCGGCCAGCGCGGCCTCGGCGAACTGCGCCAGATCGCCGCGCTCACGCCGCGCGTCGGTGCACAGGTACAGGCTCGCTCGGGCGAGACGTTCGTGCACAAGCAGACGTTATCGCGCTAGCGTGGAGCACGAAGAGCACGGGAGTCCTAGCGAGCGGGGACTGAGAGTGGGCGCGCCTGCCCTTACCGTCGAACCTGATCCGGGTCATGCCGGCGCTAGGGAGCAACAGGATGCAGAGGATGGAGCAGTCGTTAGCCGTGATCGGCGGCGGTGTCATCGGGCTGTCGGTGGCGCGCCGCGCGGCGCAGGCGGGGTGGTCCGTGCGGGTGCACCGCACCGGCGAGCGGGGCGCGTCCTGGGTCGCCGGCGGCATGCTGGCCCCGCACAGCGAAGGCTGGCCCGGTGAGGAACGGCTGTTGCGGCTGGGCATCGAGTCCCTGCGGCTGTGGCGCGAGGGGGGGTTCCTCGACGGGATGCCGCCGCAGGTGATCACCGCGCGCGAGTCGCTGGTGGTGGCCGTCGACCGGGCCGACGTCGCCGATCTGCGCACCGTCGCGGAGTGGTTGTCCGCGCAGGGACACGAGGTGGTCTGGGAGACGGCCGCCCGTGACGTCGAACCGCTGTTGGCGCAGGGCATCCGGCACGGCTTTCGGGCGCCCACCGAGCTGGCCGTGGACAACCGCGCGGTGCTCGACGCGCTGTCCGCGGACTGCGAGCGGCTCGGGATCCGTTGGGCGGCACCGGTGAACGACCTGACCCGCGCCGAGGGCGATGCCGTGGTGATCGCCAACGGCATTGACGCCCCCGCACTGTGGCCCGGCCTGCCCGTGCGTCCGGTGAAGGGCGAGGTGCTGCGCCTGCGCTGGCGCAAGGGCTGTATGCCGCTGCCGCAGAGGGTGATTCGGGCGCGCGTGCATGGGCGGCAGGTGTACTTGGTCCCGCGCGCCGACGGGGTCGTCGTCGGTGCCACCCAGTACGAACACGGCCGCGACACCGCCCCGGTGGTGTCCGGCGTGCGTGACCTGCTCGACGACGCGTGTGCGGTGCTACCGGCGCTGGGTGAGTACGAGCTGGCTGAGTGCGCCGCCGGGCTGCGCCCGATGACGCCCGACAACCTCCCGCTCGTGCACCGCCTGGACGAACGTACCCTGGTCGCTGCCGGCCACGGGCGATCCGGTTTTCTGTTGGCGCCCTGGACGGCCGAACAGATTGTGTCCGAACTTCTCCCGGTCGGAGCGTACTGATGATCGTGGTTGTCAACGAGAAACAGGTCGAGGTGGACGAGCAGACCACCGTCGCCGCACTGCTGGAGGCGCTAGGTTTTCCGGATCGGGGCATCGCGGTCGCACTGGACCTCTCCGTGCTGCCCCGATCACATTGGACAACGGAGCTTTTCGAGGGCGCACGACTCGAGGTGTTAACGGCGGTGCAAGGTGGTTGATTCGAAACTCACTATCGGCGACCGCAGCTTCGCCTCGCGGCTCATCATGGGCACCGGTGGAGCCACCAACCTGGCGGTGCTGGAAGAGGCGCTGATCGCGTCGGGCACCGAACTGACCACCGTCGCGATGCGCCGGATCGACGCGCAGGGCGGCACCGGGATGCTCGACCTGCTCGACCGGCTGGGCATCACGCCGCTGCCCAACACTGCGGGCTGCCGAAGCGCCGCCGAGGCGGTGCTGACCGCGCAACTGGCCCGCGAGGCGCTGAACACCAACTGGATCAAGCTGGAGGTAATCGCCGACGAACGGACCCTGTTGCCCGATGCCGTCGAATTGGTCCGGGCGGCAGAGCAATTGGTCGACGACGGGTTCGTGGTCCTGCCCTACGCCAACGACGACCCGGTGCTCGCCCGTCGGCTAGAGGACACCGGTTGCGTGGCGGTGATGCCCCTCGGCTCGCCGATCGGTACGGGCCTGGGCATCGTCAACCCACACAATATCGAGATGATCGTGGCCCAGGCGGGTGTACCGGTGGTGCTCGACGCCGGCATCGGCACCGCCAGCGATGCCGCGCTGGCGATGGAATTGGGTTGTGACGCCGTGCTATTGGCCACCGCGGTGACCCGGGCCGCCGATCCGCCGGCGATGGCCACCGCGATGGCCGCCGCCGTCACCGCCGGATACCTGGCGCGCCGGGCCGGGCGAATTCCGAAACGCTTCTGGGCGCAGGCATCCAGCCCGCCTCGATGAAAAGGTACGTCGCGCTGGGCAGTTCGATGGCCGCAGGCCCCGGTATCCGCCCCCGCGCGGCCGGCGCGCCCTGGGCGGCGGGCCGATCCGCCCGCAACTATCCGCATCTGGTTGCCGAACGACTGCGCCTCGACCTGGTGGATGTTACTTTCTCCGGCGCCACCACCGCCCACGTGCTCGCCGATCGGCAGCGCGGCGCGCCGCCCCAAATCGCTGCGCTGGACGGCTCGGAGACCTTGGTGACGGTCACCATCGGCGGCAACGACGTCGGATACATTCCGCTGTTGATGGCGGCCTCGCTGCCGCGGGCCGCGCGACGCATTCCGCTGCTCGGCGCGCGCATCGCTGAACTGCTGGACCCTGAGGCGCGTGATCGGGCCCTGGCCGACGTCTTCGACGCGCTGTGCGCGGTGGGTACGGCCATACGCGAGCGCGCCCCGCACGCCCGGGTGTTCTTCGTCGACTACCTGACGGTGCTGCCGCCCGCGGGCGCGCCGGCGCCCCCGCTGTCGGCCGCAGACGCCGATCTGGGCCGGCACGTGGCCGCCACCCTGGAACGACTCACGGCTGATGCGGCCGCGGCGACGGGCTGCGAGGTCGTCGGCGCGGCGGCGGCGAGTCGGCAGCACCACGCGTGGTCGGCCGAGCCTTGGACGGTCAAGCCTACGAGAACCGGTGTGCCGCTACCGGGTCGCCCCGCCCCGCTGCACCCCAACGGCGCCGGAATGCGTGCGGTGGCCGAATTGATTTCACATCGGTTGTAGCCGAACGAGAGTCAGCCGTTGGCCTGCCACCACTTGTAGAGCGCGGTGACGTCGTCATTGGACCCGCGAATGTAGCTCAATATGTTCTTGGCGTCGGTGGTCCAAATGACTTCGGCGCCATCCTGGTAGGTCCCGCAGACAATTTGCCCGCCGTTCGTGGTGGCGTTGCTGCCCTGGTGCCACGGGGCGGGCCCTTTGGTGCTGCTGTCCCCGCAATTGGCCAGCACGTCGTCCTTGACGCTGTTCTTGAACCAGGTAGCCATATCATCGCTCTTGCCGAACAGGAAAAATTTGGCTTGGACCGGTCCTTTGGGGTCGGGGCTCTGTCCGCAAATGAGCGCGGCCAGTTGGCCACCGGTGATCGGCTGGGCGGTGCAGTTGTTGAGGCCGTATCCCTTCGACAGATTTCCCGACAGGGTGTTGACGTCCGCGGGGTTGCCGGTACCGGGATCGGCATTGGGATCGGGATCCGCGGTCGCGGTGCCGGTAGCCAGCCAGGCCAAACTGCCCATCAGTGCGGCAGCCGTTGCGGCTCGCAACGCATTGGCGAGATGAGACATCCTCTGACTCCTTAACGGTCAGGCAGGCGCCGATGCCCGGTGCCGCATAGATATTGAAAATACAATCCAGCGCGTCGATTTCAACCATTTACCCGTTTGCATGCAGCGAGGTTTTCGCACTGGGGGTGCCGTCGCGACGCCCGTCGGGTATGGTTAGGCACCGTTTTAGGCCAGTTAACTTCTCTGGACTGGAGAACCGCATGAGTGCTCAGCCGCCGCCTCCTCCTCCCGGTTATCCGCCGCAGCCGCCCGCGGCGCAGGCGCCGAAGAACTACCTGGTGTGGTCCATCTTGGTGACGCTGTTCTGCTGCCTGATCCCCGGCATTGTCGCCATCGTTTTTTCCGCTCAGGTCAACGGGCTGTGGGCGCAAGGGCGTTACGCGGAGGCGCAGAAGGCGTCAGCCCGTGCCAGGACGTGGGTGATTATTTCCGCTGTCCTCGGCCTCATCGGCATCCCCATATCCATCTATTACGCGACGAAGAGCGGTGACACTTCGAACGCGGCGATGCTTGCCGCGATGTTCTAGAGGCCGGGTTGGCTCCGAGATGGCAGTGACCCGCCCGGCGTCCGCTCCACTGCGTTGGGGGGCGCCTCTGGCGGTGGCCGCCTCCACGACGGTCGCGTGCGCGGCCATCTGGGTGGCTGACCCGACCACCCCGCACGGTCCGCTGCCGGTTTGCCCCACCAAGGCGCTGCTGGGTATCGACTGCCCCGGCTGTGGCAGTTTGCGGATGGTGTATTCCCTCCTGCACGGTGATCTGCTGGCGGCCGCGCGGTTCAACGCGCTGGGCCTGGTGGCGGTGGTGCTGTTGGTGTGGGCGTACTGGGCCTGGACCTACGGCCGGCTGACGGGCCGGCGGATCGGGAGCTGGCAACGCCAGCGCTGGTCTGCGGCGGTGACGCTGTCGTTGGTGTTGGCGTGGTTTGTGGTGCGCAACATCCCTTTTGCGCCATTCACCGGCCTGTATGTCTGAGTTTCGCGCCTTCGAGTGTGCGCCTACTGCGGCGACACGCCGGCGATACCAACGGTCAGCGCACACTCAAAGCAGTGAGTGCACACTCGAATTCGCCTTGACGCGCGTGGCCTGCGGTCTAACGTGGGGCGCGATGGGGAACTCAAGGACGATCGCGGTGCTCGTCGCGATAGCCCTCACCCTATTCTCAGGCGGCTGCTCCCATCGGTCGGCTCATCCGCAACAGCCGGCCAACCCCGCGGCGGCCGACTTTGCCACCGGGGTGCGCAACCGGGTGACCACCGACGCGATGATGGCGCACCTGACCAAACTCCAGGACATCGCCAACGCGAACAACGGCACCCGGGCGGTGGGCACCCCCGGGTATGAAGCCAGCATCGACTACGTCGTCAACACGTTGCGCAGCAGCGGTTTTGACGTGCAGACGCCCGAATTCTCCGCGCGGGTGTTTCACGCCGAAAAGGGGTCGGTGGCCCTCGGCGGTAAGAACTTCGAAGCGCGGGCACTGGAATACAGCCTGGGCACACCCCCGGACGGGGTGAGCGGGCCGCTGGTGTCTGTGCCGGGCGGCGAGACCTCGGGATGCAACGCCGCCGACTACGACGGGCTGCCGGTACGGGGCGCGGTGGTGCTGGTGGATCGCGGCAACTGCCCATTTGCCAAGAAGGAAGACGCCGCGGCGCAGCGGGGTGCGGTGGCCATGATCGTCGCCGACAACGTCGACGAGCAGCAGATGGGCGGCACCCTGGGGGCGGACACCGACGTCAAGATCCCGGCGGTGGGCGTCACCAAGTCCACCGGCTTGCTGCTGCGTGGGCAGCCCGGCCAAGCGACCATCAAGCTGAATGCGAGCACCCAAAGCGTCAAGGCGCGCAACGTCATCGCGCAGACCAAGACGGGGTCGACCACCGACGTCGTGATGGCCGGCGCGCACCTGGACAGCGTGCCGGAGGGGCCGGGCATCAACGACAACGGCTCCGGGGTAGCCGCGGTACTGGAAACCGCTGTGCAGCTGGGGAACTCGCCGAACGTGCGCAACGCGGTACGGTTCGGCTTCTGGGGGGCAGAGGAGCTTGGATTGATCGGTTCGCGGAATTACGTTGAGTCGCTGGACCTGGACGCATTGAAGGACATCGCGCTGTACCTCAACTTCGACATGCTGGCATCACCCAATCCCGGCTATTTCACCCACGACGGAGACCAATCGCTGCCCGCGGACACCCGCGGCCAGCCGGTGGTACCCGAGGGTTCGGCCGGTATCGAGCGCACGCTGGTCGCCTACCTGAAGTCCGCGGGCAAGACCGCGCAGGACACCTCGTTCGACGGTCGCTCCGACTACGACGGATTCACCCTGGCGGGTATCCCGGCGGGTGGGCTGTTCTCGGGCGCGGAGAACAAGAAAAGCGACGAGCAGGCCAAGCTGTGGGGCGGGACCGCCAACGAGCCGTTCGACCCGAACTATCACAAGAAGACCGACACCCTCGACCACATCGACCGGACCTCGCTGGGCATCAACGGCGGGGGCGTCGCCTACGCGGTCGCGCTCTACGCGCAAGACCTCGGCGGTCGCAACGGGATTCCGGTCCTGGACGACCGCACGCGCCACGTGCTGGCCAAAAAATGATCGGCCGGCTGGTCGCAACCCTGCTGTTGCTGACGGGACTGTTGGCGGGCTGCTCGTCTCGCCCGGGGCCGCCGGCATCCGCCCCCGACCTCGGCCACGGGCTGGCCGGAAAGGTGACCGGCGACCGGATGCTGGCGCACCTGCGCGCGCTGCAGGATATCGCCAATGGCAACGGGGGGAACCGGTCAGCGGGCACGCCGGGCTACGACGCCAGCGTTGACTACGTGGCAAAAGTGTTGCGCAGCAGTGGTTTCGACGTGCTGACACCGCAATTCGACCGGTTGTCCACCGTGTCCCCGGGTAAGCCGACGCTGACGATCGCCGGCCGCAGCTACCCGGTCGACCAGGCCTCGTTGCTGGTCCGGACACCACCCGGCGGCCTCACCGGCCCGCCGATCCACCCCAACCGACCGGCGGGCTGCACCGCCGGCGATTACCCGCCCGTCGTGCCGCGGGGTTCGATCGCCGTCGTCGACGACAGTCGCTGCTCGGTGGTCGACAAGCAGAACAGCGCGCTGGCCAAGGGCGCCGCAGCGCTGATCGTGGTCAGTCAGCCCACCGGCGCGGGCGCCCCGCCCACGTTGTTCGGTCCCGGCTATTACAACCAGCTGACCGTGCCGGTCGCGGTTGTCGGTGCCTTGGGCGGCGCCGCGCTGGGCACGGGGACCTCAGCGACCGCACCGGTGCGCCTGGTGCTGGACGCCGAGAACGTCAAAATCACCTCGCGAAACGTGCTGGCGCAGACCAAGACCGGCTCGCCACACGACGTGGTGATGGTCGGCGCACATCTCGATGGCCCGCGAGGCGGACCGGGCATCAACGACAACGGGTCCGGGGTGGCGGCGGTGCTGGAAACGGCGCTGCAGCTGGGCCCGCTGCCGCCGGTTAACAACGCGGTGCGGTTCGTGTTCTGGGGAGCCGATCAGGACGGCCCCAACGGCGCCATGGACTATGTCTTCGGCCTGGACCCCGAGCGACTCAACGACATCGCCCTGTATTTGGACTTCGTCATGCTGGGCTCGGCGAACGCGGGCTTCTTCACCGACGACGGCGACCAATCCGGTCCGCCGGGCGCGGGTATTTCGGCCGCCGACGTCCCGGAAGGTTCGGCCGGGATTGAGCGCACCCTGGCCGGCTATCTGTACCTGGACGGCAAGCGGCCCGCCGACATGCCGTTGAGCACCAGGACGGACTATCACCCGTTTATGGTTGCCGGAGTGCCGATCGGGGGCATGACCGGTGGCGCTTCGCAGACGAAAACCACTGTGCAGGCCCGACTCTGGGGTGGCCAGGCCGGCGTCTGGTTCGACCCGAACTATCAGAGCGTCCGTGACACCGTCGGGAACATCAACCGGGAAGCGCTGGGGGTTATGGGTTCTGGCGTCGCCTACGCGGTGGGTTGTTACGCCGAGTCGATCGGGGGGGTCAATGGCGTCCCGCCCCGTGACAAGCGGCATCGCACCCAGGTGCCTTAGGGGTCGGCCAGCGGTCGGCCAGCGCCTTTGTGAATTCCTGGTGAGCTGCGGCTTTTCTGCCCTGCCAGCAAACGAACCGTTCTAGACTGTTTGGCCATGAAGAATCGTGGGCGCGCGATCGCGGCGGTGTGGGCGGCGATCGCCTGTGCCGCGGCGGTGCTACTGGTGGCTGGGTGCAGCACGTTCGTCGAGGGGCGGGCGTTAGCCATGCTCAACGACCCGTTTCGGGTGGGGGATCTGCCCGCGGCCGACGGTGCCAGCGGGCCCCGGCCCAACGCACCGGCTCCGACGGGCAAGGTGGTCAACACCAACAACGGGCCGATCGACAAGTTGGCATTGCTCTCGATCAACGACATCGAGGAGTACTGGAAGGGCGTTTACAGCGAGTCCCTGAAGGGCAGCTTCAAGCAGGTCGACAAGTTCATTTCCTACGATTCTGACGATCCCAACAGTCCCATCATCTGCCGCCGCAAGACCTACAAGTTCGTCAACGCCTTCTACAACAGTCGTTGCGACCTGATCGCTTGGGACCGCGGGGTGTTGTTACCGCTCGCGCAACGCTATTTCGGCGACATGTCCGTCACCGGGGTGCTGGCCCATGAGTTCGGCCACGCGCTGCAGCGGATGGCGAAACTGGTTTCCAACAATGACCCCACCATCGTCTTCGAGCAGCAGGCCGACTGTTTCGCGGGCGTCTATCTGTACTGGGTGGCCGCCGGCAAGTCGCCGCGCTTCACGCTGAGCACCGGCGACGGGCTCGACCATGTGATGGCGGGGCTGATCACCATGCGCGACCCGGTGGAGGACAGGGAAGACGACAACGAGCATGGGTCGGCCCTGGACCGGGTCAGTGCCTTCCAGATGGGCTTCATCACCGGCGCCACGGCATGCGCGGCGATTACCACCACGGAAATCGAGCAGCGCCGTGGTGACCTGCCGAAGATACTGCGCACCGATGTGGACACTGGGGAAACCGAGACCGGTGAGGTCACGGTCGACGAAGACACCCTGTCGACGCTGATGGAGGTGATGGGACAGATCTTCAGTCCCAAGCAACCGCCCACGCTGTCCTACACGCCGGCCGATTGCCCCGACGCGAAGGCCAGCCCACCGGCGTCGTACTGCCCGGCCACCAACACCATCGTGGTCGACCTGCCCGCGCTGAAGGCGATGGCCAAGCCCGGCGGCACGGATGAACACGAGCTACCCCAGGGTGACGACACCGCCCTGTCGATCGTGATGTCGAGGTACGCGCTGGCGGTGCAGCATGAGCGCGGCTTGCCGATGCAGAGCCCGTGGACCGCGCTGCGGACGGCGTGCCTGACCGGGTACACGCACCGCAAGATGGCCGAGCCCATCGACCTGCCGTCGCACAAGCAGCTTCTGCTGACCGCCGGTGACCTCGACAAGGCCGTCTCCGGGCTGCTCACCAACCATCTGGTCGCCAGCGACGCCGACGGTGTCACGGTACCGGCCGGTTTCACCCGGATCGCGGCCTTCCGCGCCGGCGTGACCGGCAGTGCGGACGCCTGCTACAGCCGCTACACCGCCTAGCGCCGGTGACTGATCCACCGCCGCCACCAGGCGCCCGCACGAACCGGATGGCCATCGCGTCGTTGCTGTGCTCCTCGATCGGGTGGCTGTGCATCATCGGGCCGCTCCTGGGTTTGATTTTCGGTTTTCTCGCTCTGAACCAGATCAAGCAGACCGGTCAGCGTGGCCGTGGTTTGGCGATTGCCGGAATAATCATCGGCGCAATCCTCTTCGCTCTCATCACCGTCACGGGAATCCGTAACGCCGGACATAAGCACAAGCCAAGCGCTGCAGCCATTTCAGCCGATCTGAGCCAGCCTTGGGGCGAGTTGATCGCCGAACCGGCGGATGAAGCCGACGGGGTCCGGGTTGCCGGGGAGGGGGCCGACGTTGATCATCTCGATGCCGAGCCCGGCGTAGCGCTCCACGGTCTTCAGGTACGCGTCGGTGTCCTCGAAGGGGTCGACCACGGCAAGGCCTGAACAGTGTCGGATCCGGTGCTTGTCGGTGTCGTTGCATAAGGTGCGCGGTATGTCCGAGCGCCGGTTTCGCCGTCCCCCCGGCGGGGTCTGCTCGCTGGGGCGGCGCATGGTGTGCCCGAAGTACCGGCGGCGGATTCTGGGTGGTTGCCTAACGGCACGCTGCGGTGAACTGTTGGCTCAGATCGCCGACGAACACGGCTGGCAGATTGTGGCCAAGGAAGTGATGCCCGATCACCTGCACCTGTTGGTGCGGGTGGGGCCGACCGACGCGCCAGCGGCGAGGGCGCGGGCGTTTGAGGGCCGCACCGCGCGAGTGTTGCCTCACGTGTTTCCGTACTTGGGCAACCGGGCGAAGGTCTTGTGGTTGCCGTCGTATTTCGTCGTTTCGGTCGGCGATGTTTCGAGTCGACGGTGCGCCGATACATCGCGCATCCGTGGGACGCGGTGATCGCGTCATGAGGCGGGCGTATGTGTTCCGGTTGCGCCCGACTGCGCGTCAACACGTCGCGTTGGCTGCGTGTGCGGAATCGCACCGCGAGTTGTATAACGCGGCGTTGGCCGAGCGCCGGGATGCCTGGGCGCACAGCAAGACCCGCATCAACTATGGAGATCAATCGGCGCAGCTAACCCAGGTCCGGGAAGCACGCCCGGATGTGGCGGTGTGGTCATTTTCAAGTCAGCAGGCCACGCTGCGCCGGCTGAATAAGGCGTTTGCCAGGTTTTTCCGCCGCGTCAAGACTGCCAAGCCTGGCGTCAAGCCCGGCTATCCAAGGTTTAAGGGCAAGGCCAGGTTCGACAGTGTGCAGTGGCCCAAAGACGGCGACGGTGCGCGCTGGCTGCCTGCGACCGGGCGGGTATATCTACAGGGCATTGGCCAGGTCAAAGTCGAGCTGCACCGCAGGGTAGAAGGTCGGGTCAAGACGATCCAGGTCAAACGCCTGGGGCGGCGCTGGGTGCTGGTGCTGTCCTGTGATGACGTCCGAGCCAATCCGCTGCCGTCGACCGGTCGTCAGGCTGGCATCGATGTCGGCGTCGCGAGTTTCGCCACCACCAGCGATGGTGAGCACATCGATAATCCGCGTTGGGGACGTGCCGCAGCGGACCGGCTGGCCGCAGCGCAGCAGCGATTGCAGCACGCGAAGCGACGCTCAAAGAACCGTGAACGCAAACGGGAGACGGTCGCGGCCCGGCATCGTAAGATCGCCAACCAGCGTAAAGACTTTCACCACAAGCAAGCGCGCCGGCTCGTGGAGCGCTACGACCTTGTCGTGGTCGAGAATCTGCAGATCGTCAATATGTTGCGGCGGGCGAAGCCTCTCGCCAATCCAGACAATCCTGGCCAGTATCTGGCCAACGGTGCCCGGGCGAAGTCCGGGCTTTCACGAAGTATCAGTGACGCCGGCTGGGGCCGGTTCGTCTCAATTCTGCGCGCCAAAGCGGAAGAGGCTGGGCGTATCTGGATTGAGATCGACCCCCGGCACGCCTCCGACGGCTGCGAAGCCTGCGGGTATGCAGCACCGGAGAATCGGGTCACGCAAGCGGAATTCGTCTGCCAAGCGTGTGGTCATGGACCAACCCAGGCCGACGAATACGCCGCACGCAACATCTTACGGGCCGGGCTGGCCCTTCACGCTCAAGCTGCGTGAGAACAAGCCGGCGGCTCCGAGCCGCCGGAGAAGTCACGGACTGTGGACGCACCCGCGGCACCGGCCAGCACGCTGGCCCACGATGCCCCTCTTTCCTGAGCCGGATGAGCACCGCCGTCTGCGACGGTGCCAGATCGCCGTCCATCGCGAGACCCCGCAACTGACGTCGCAGCCGGCTGATCCCCACCCGCAGATCGCGGGCGTCGCTGCGGCTGAGTCGGCGACACCGTCCACACCACCGCCGTAGACGGACCGTTAAAACTTTCCGGTTTGAAGTGATTAAATTCAGGAGCCTCAGGCCTCAAGTCATGCAGACATTGGCGAACAACAGGACCGGCCACGACACGATCGAACCCAGGAACGACACCGCCAGATCGACTCCGTGCATCTGGTGCAAATGCTCGGTGTGCGTTGTTGACCAGATCGTTCCCACCACCAGATAGGGAGTACCAACGATCAATCCGATGGCCATCAGTTGGCCGATGGTGATCTGGAAATCGAGGACCTTGCGAATCTTCTCTAACATTTCATGCTCTCAGCAGTCGCAGCGCCGCATCCACCGCGAGCGCGGGCACGTCGAGGGTCTTCGAGCCCAAGTCGTGCCGCGCGCCGGTGATCTCGACGACCTCGGTCGGTGCTGAGATCAGCGCCGCCGCATCGCGCACCTCCGCCGGTGTGCCGAAGGGGTCCGACGTGCCGTGGGTGAACACCGTGGGCACCCTGATGTCGGGCAGGTGCTCGGTGCGCGCGCGCTCGGGCTTGCCCGGCGGATGAACCGGGTAGGAGAACAGCGTCAACACGTCCGTGCTTATTGAAGTCGCTTCCGGGCTGGCCACCACCATCGACGTCTGCCGTCCGCCGTAGGAATGCCCGCCGACGATTAGCGGTCCGTCGGCCAGAGCGCGGCACACCTCGATCGCCTCGACGATCCCCGCGCGGTCGGTGGCGGCCGAGCCCGACGGCGGACCCTTGGGCCGACGCCGGCGGTATGGCAGGTTGTAGCGCACCGCCAGCCAGCCGCGCCGCGCCCATTCATCGCAAATCCGTTGCAGCAGTGTGGATTCCCGGCTGCCACCGGCGCCGTGGGTCAGGACAACGACGCCGTCCGGGGTACCAGACGGTTCATGCGCGATGCCCGCGATTTGATCGAGGTTCACGACAATCGAAACAAGGGCGACACGGGGCCATGGCCGTGCCCGAGCGGATAGGCGGCGCGCAGGCATTCGGTCACCCATCGCTTCCCGAAGCCGACGGCGTCGGGCACGGTGTACCCGTGCGCCAGCGCGCAGGCCACCGCGGTTGCCAGCGTGTCGCCGCCGCCGTGGTCGTTGCCGGTGGGCACCCTCGCTGCATCGAACTCGTAGAACTCGGCGCCGTCGTAGAGCAGGTCGCAACTGCGCTCCGAGGACCGCAGGTGTCCGCCCTTGACCAACGCCCAGCGCGGGCCCAGCGCATGCAGGGCCTTGGCCGCGGCCCGTTGCGACTCGGTGTCGGCGACGTCGATATCCACCAATAATCGCACCTCGTCGAGGTTCGGTGTCACCAGTGTGGCCAACGGAAACAGATGAGCGCGAAGCGAATCCAGCGCGGACGGCGCCAGCAGCGCGTCACCGTGCATGGATGCGCAGACCGGGTCGACGACGAGCGGAATCGTCAGGTCCAGCCGGCGCCAGGTGGCGGCCACCGCATCGATGATGTCCGATGACGCCAGCATCCCGGTCTTGGCGGCCTGGATGCCGATATCGGTGACCACGGCGTCGATCTGGCCGGCCACGACATCGTCGGGAACCTCGTGAAAGCTCTTGACTCCCAACGTGTTCTGCACGGTTACCGCGGTAACCGCGACACACGCGTGCACACCCAGTAGCGCCATGGTGCGCATGTCTGCCTGTATGCCCGCCCCGCCGCCGGAGTCCGATCCCGCGATCGACAGCACCCGGAGCGGCGTGCTGCCGGGCGGCGGCAGAGGCAGGCTCGGGGGCAGGTAATTCACTGCGTGAGCGGCAGATACACGCGGTTGCCGTGCTCGGCGAACTCAACCGATTTCTCCGCCATGGCCGCCTCGATGGCTTCCTCGCTGTCGAGTCCGTGTGCCGCGGCGTAGTCTCGGACGTCCTGCGTGATGCGCATCGAGCAGAACTTCGGCCCGCACATCGAGCAGAAGTGCGCGGTCTTTGCCGGCTCGGCCGGCAGGGTCTCGTCGTGGTACTCCCGCGCGGTGTCCGGGTCCAGCGACAGCGCGAACTGGTCGTGCCACCGGAATTCGAACCGCGCCGTGCTCAACGCGTCGTCGCGCTCCTGGGCGCGGGGGTGCCCCTTGGCCAGGTCCGCCGCATGCGCGGCGATCTTGTAGGCGATCACCCCGTCCTTGACGTCCTTGCGGTCCGGCAGACCCAGATGCTCCTTGGGGGTCACGTAGCACAGCATCGCGGTGCCGGCCTGCGCGATGATAGCGGCGCCGATCGCCGACGTGATGTGGTCATAGGCCGGCGCGATGTCGGTGGCCAGCGGGCCCAGCGTGTAGAAGGGGGCCTCTTCGCACAGTTCCTCTTCGAGTCGGACGTTCTCGACGATCTTGTGCATCGGGATGTGGCCCGGTCCCTCGATCATCACCTGTGCGCCATGGGCTTTCGCGATCTTGGTCAGCTCGCCCAGGGTGCGCAGCTCGGCGAACTGCGCGGCGTCGTTAGCGTCGGCGATCGAACCCGGCCGCAGTCCGTCGCCCAGCGAGAACGTGACGTCGTAGCGCGCGAAGATGTCGCAAAGCTCGGCAAAGTTGGTGTACAGGAACGACTCCCGATGATGCGCCAGGCACCACGCCGCCATGATCGACCCGCCGCGGGACACGATTCCGGTGACCCGCTTGGCGGTCAGCGGCACGTACCGCAGCAACACGCCGGCGTGCACGGTCATGTAGTCCACGCCCTGCTCGCACTGCTCGAGCACGGTGTCGCGGTAGATCTCCCAGGTCAGCTCGGTCGGGTCGCCCTTGACCTTCTCCAGCGCCTGGTAGATCGGCACCGTGCCGACCGGGACCGGCGAATTGCGCAGGATCCACTCGCGGGTTTCGTGGATGTTCTTCCCGGTGGACAGGTCCATAATGGTGTCGGCCCCCCAACGGGTGGCCCACACCATCTTGTCGACCTCCTCGGCGATCGACGAGGTCACCGCCGAGTTGCCGATGTTGGCGTTGACCTTGACCGCGAACGCCTTGCCGATGATCATCGGCTCGCTTTCGGGGTGGTTGTGGTTGGCCGGGATGACCGCGCGGCCGCGGGCGACCTCGTCGCGGACCAGTTCGGCCGGCAGGCCTTCGCGGGCGGCGATGTATGCCATCTCGGCGGTGATCTCGCCGGCGCGGGCGCGCTGTAGCTGAGTGCCGCGGTCGCGGATCACCCCGGGCCGCGGCGGCAGGCCCGCCGCCAGGTCGATCGCCGCGTCCGGGTCGGTGTAGGGCCCGGAGGTGTCGTAGAGGTCGAAGTGGTCTCCGGTGGACAGGTTGACCCGCCGGAATGGCACACGCGCGCCCGGCACGCCCTCCAGCTCGAGGTAGGCCTTGCTGCTCCCGGCGATGGGTCCGGTGGTGACAGAGGGTTCGACGGTAACCGTCATTTTCATCTCCCTACGCCGGCATTACCCGGTCAGGTTCGTACGGTCGACGGCCCCGAGCCGTCCTCTCAGCGCACTCCGCGTGCGCTCCCGTGTCTGAATTTTTGTTGGGTCCGCAAGCGAGGCTACTCCGGGGGCGCTGGCCGCTCTACCCGCGTGGTGGGATGATTCACATCGTGAACCAACCCGAGCGGCCGCCTGACAAGACATGGGGGCGCCACCAGCCGGGATTCGCATGCAGGAGATCAACATGCCAGAGCCCGGCGACGGCGGGTACCTGAATGTGGGAAGCTTTCGCTTCTGGTTCGTGGGTCAGCGCTGGGAGTGGTCCGACGAGGTCGCGCGGATGCACGGCTACGAACCCGGATCCGTAGTGCCGACGACGGAACTGCTGCTGTCGCATAAGCATCCGGACGATCGCGCGCACGTCCAGGATCTGCTTGATTACGCGCTGCACTCGGGAGGGTCGTTTTCCAGCCGCCACCGGTTCGTCGACACGGCGGGCGCAGTGCACGACGCGATCGTGGCGGCCGACCGCATGCTGGACGACTCGGGCGCGGTGGTGGGGACCGCCGGCTATTACATCGACCTCACCGACACCTTCGACGAGACCCGCGACGAGACCCGCCAGGAGGTCCTCGACACGGCCCTGCCCGACTTGTTCGAGAGCCGCGCGGCGATCGAGCAGGCCAAGGGCGTGTTGATGGCCGTCTACCGGGTCAGCGCCGAACAGGCCTTCCGGGTGCTGCAGTGGCGATCGCAGGAGACCAACATCAAGCTGCGCGCACTGGCCAAACAATTGGTTTGCGAAATCGCCGCGCTGCCGCCCCCGTCCGCCGATGTGCAAAGTCAGTTCGACCACCTGCTGCTGACCGTCCACACTCGGGTCCCCGCTGAACCCGACCATTAGCGGGCGCCGCGCTAGGCTCGGTGCATATTCGGGCTAAGCAAACGAGTGGTTGACGGGGCGGTGGCTGACTTTCGAAGGCGGCAGAGGCGGTAAAGACGGTGGAATCGTAGGTTCGCGAGGACGCGGTCCTCGTCCGCGTTCAAGGCGACGTGGATTCGATAACCGTCGGCGAGCTGAGCTCCCAGCTGACGGCCGCCCTAGAGCTGGCTGCCAGCCACCCGGCCCGCCCGCTCGTCGTCGATTTGCAACCCGTGACCTTCTTCGGCAGTGCCGGTTTGAACGCGATATTCGACTGCAGGGAGCTGGGGCTGGCCGCCGGGACGTCGGTCCGGCTGGTGGTGGCCGACAACGATTACGTGCCTGCTCTACACCGACGGACTGATCGAGCGGCCCGGAGAGCCGCTCGACCAGGGATTCGACCGCCTGAAGGCCACGGCCGCCGAGTGCGCGCACCTTCCGGTCGACGACGTCTGTGCCGAGCTACTGCGCCGGATGACCCCGCCGGGTGGGTACCGCGACGACGTCGTGGTGCTCGCACTGCGCCCGAGCCATTCGGGGCCGCACAGCTTCACCATCATCGTTCCGGCAGGGGAGACTGAGGTCCCCGTCGTCCGGGACCGGTTGCACGAATGGCTGACTGCGGTAGCCGTGGATCCGTCTCGCGCACAGGACATCTTGCTGGCGGCCGGTGAAGCCGTGACCAACGGGATCGAACACGGCAGCCATTGTGATCCGCGCAGAACCGTTTCCCTCGAGGCCTTCATCCGCGACACCACGATTACCGTCACCGTCGCGGATTCCGGTCATTGGTCGGGCGACTCCTCGGCCAGCCTGCGCAGCTACCGGCGCGGACGCGGCCTTACCTTGATGAGCGGACTCGCGGATCGGGTCGACACCATGCGCGATCGTTGGGGCACCCGGGTGACGATGCTGTTCGACCACGCGGTCCCCGGCCAGAAAAGTTAGGCCTCTTCCATCGCCTCGCCGAGTTCCTCGAGGATCTTGTTGTGATGGTTCGCCGCCAACAGATGTCCGGCGGCGATGACCAAGGCGACCGGCCAATCGATGAGTTCGAGAGCCGCCAGGGCGGCCAGCCCGCCGAAGTAGGCCAGCTGCTCCGGCCGCGGAATCTCGGTCTGGCCGAGCAGGGGCAGGTTCACGACGAAGGTTTCGCCTTCGCGGATCTTGTCCACGGCCTCACGTTGCGACGTTGCCCGCCGAACCTTCTTTTCCGTCATCATTTGCCTTTCGGTAACGAAGGATTTGCCGATGAGCCGGATGGTGCGGTCACCGTCGGACGTATGGGGAGGACCGATCAGCCGCAGACCGATCCGCTGATTTCACCGATTGCCTCGTTCCTGCGTGTTCCGTTACTTGAACTCTATGCGTTGTTGTGGCGCGTGGGCGTCCTGGAGATTGCGGAGACTCGGGCGGCTGGGGCAGCCCCCGGACGTCAAAGACACTGCTGAGCGCGCCCACGGCGATCGTTGCGACCGCAGCGGACCCCAGGGCTTCGACCCAGCCGAGCGGATCGAGCGGTGTGCAGCCGAGCAGTTGACTGACCCCCGGAATGCTGATCAAGACGCCCACGAAGCCGAGTGAGCCCAGCGCGGTAAGTACCACCAGCGGGGCCTGGGACTCCACCAGGGTCTGGCCCAGCTCGGTCGCGATCAGCGCGACCAGGGCCACGGTCGATGCGCGTTGCGGCAGTCCGGTGGCTCCCAGCAGTCTGTTCATCCCCGGCAGGGCAGGCAGCCCGGGCAATCCGGTGACCACCGGCAGTGCGACACCGCCTGCCATCATCCACGCCGCCGTCGTGGCCGCTGCCGTCGTGCCGGCGCGGATGGCGACGGCGTTCCACAATGCGGGTTGATCCACGCCGCGCAGGTTGGAGTCCACCGTGCCGCGCGGCTTGCTCACCGCGAGGGCCGCGGCCGGGAACGCGTCGGTGATGGTGTTGACCAGCAGCAGCTGGCGGGTGTTCAGGGGTGAGGTCCCGGTGATCGCGCTGCCGATGATCGCGAAGATCACCTCGCCGGCATTACCGCCGAGCAGCACCGACACGGCCGCCTGCACCCGTCGCCACAGCTGGCGTCCTTCTTCGATGGCCTCCAGCAGCGCGTCGACACGGCCATCGACCAGCACCACGTCCGCCACCAGGTGAGCCGAGTCGCTGCCGTGCGCGACCACACCGATTCCAACCGTGGCCGCTCGGATGGCGGCGGCGTCGTTGGCGCCGTCACCCACCATCGCGGTGCGCACGCCGGCGTTCTCCAGCGTCTGGACAATCTGGACCTTGTTCTCGGGGGTCATCCGGGCGAAGATCACCCGCTCGGTGACGATGCGCTCCTGCTCCTTGCGGGACAACGAATCCCATTCGGTGCCGGTGATCACCTGCTCGGCGGTCACCGGCAGGCCGAGCTCCTCGGCGATCGCCTTCGCGGTGATCGGGTGGTCGCCGGTGATCACCTTGATGCCCACCCCTTGGGACCGCAGCGTGGACAGCACGCCAGCGGATTCCGGGCGGGGGGTGTCGGACAGTCCGAGGAAGCCGGCCAGGGTCAACCCGTCTCTGCAGTACTCGGCGATGTCGTCGGGGTTCTCCTTGACCGCCGCAGCCTGCTTAGCCGTGAGCTTGCGCCTCGCGACCGCGATCACCCGCAACCCGCCGGCGGCCATTTCCGCGACGGTGCCGTCCAGTGCTTCGACTTTCCCGACGTCCCCGCAGGCCGCCAGGACCACCTCGGGGGCGCCTTTGACGGTCAGCTCGGTTCCGGTCGCCGAGGCCGAGAACGACCTGCCGGAGCGAAACGGTAGGTGAGCGGAGATGGGGCCAACGGCCCCGCAGTCATCCGAGCCGCTCGTGCCGGCCGCCCCGGCCGCTTCCGCCGCCTCCACAATGGCGACGTCGGTCGCGTGCAGCTGCGGCTCGCCGTTGGTCACCGGCGCGGCGTGCGCCGCGCAGCGCAACACTTCGGCTTCCGAATGGCCGGCGGCGGCGTGGACCTGCGAAACCCGCAGGCGGTTCTCGCTCAGCGTTCCGGTCTTGTCGAAGCAGACCACTTCGATACGGCCGAGCGCCTCGACCGAGCGCGGAACACGTACCAGCGCACCGAACTTCGTCAATCGCCGGGCCGAAGCCGATTGTGCCAGCGTGGCCACCAGGGGCATCCCTTCGGGGACCGCGGCGACCGCGATGGCGATGGCGCTGGACACCGCGTGCTGCAACGGGGTGCGGCGCAGCAGCCCGAGCGCGCCGACGAGTGCGCCCCCGGTCATGCTCACCGGAAGTGCCTGATTCGTCAGTTGGCCGAGCTGATGCTGCAGGCCGATGTCGGACGACAGCTCGCCGGAGATGAGATCGGCGGCGCGCCGCTGCTGGGTGTCGGCGCCGACCGCGGTCACCACCGCGACCGCGGTGCCGGCCACCACCGTGGTCCCGGCGAACAGCATGCAGCGACGTTCGGCGAGTGGGGTCCCGGGTGTCGCTTCGACCTGCTTCTCCACCGAAAGCGATTCACCGGTGAGCGTCGACTCGTCAACCTCGACGTCGACCTCCTCGATGATCCGGGCGTCGGCGGGCACCACCTCGTGGGTGCGCACTTCGATGACATCACCGGGCCGCAAGCGTTCGGCGTCGACCTCGGTGTAGGCCCGCTCACCGTCCGGGCCGGCAATAACCCTGCGGGCCGCGGGGGTCTGCTGAGCCAGCAGAAGGGTCAACCGCTTTTCGGCCCGAAGCCGTTGGGCGGCAGCCAGTATCGAGTTTCCGGTCAGCACCGACCCGACCAGCACCGCGTCGACGGGCGAGCCGAGGATCGCGCTGGCCGCCGAGCCGAGTGCCATCACCGGGGTCAGCGGATCGGACAACTCGGCCCGGACGGCCCTGGTGAGCTGCCAAATCGCTTGCAGGGGTGATTCGTTCGATCCGGTGCCGGTGGCGGCACGCACCGCTTCGGGGAGATCAGGATCCGGCGGGGGTAGCGCCTTGCGGACCTGTTCGACCGACATCGCGTGCCATTCGTGCACGGCCGCCGGGCGTGGGGTGTCCGCGTTGAGGATGCCCCGGGCGAGCAGGTATCCCGACATGAGACCGGCGGCCGCGCCGACGTTGACCGATTCGGATCCGAGATTGCCCCGCACACCCGGGATCATGAACAGCGATCCCATGGCCGTTGCGCCGGCCGCAATCCCGACGCCGCGCTGGGTCGCCGTCTTGGCCGCGGGCAGCGCGTGCAGCACCCGCCAGGCGGCGGCCAGATCCGGCAACAGCAGATCGGCGTTCCAGGGTGGTGCGCCTTCCTTGGGCTTGACGCCCAGCATCAGGCTGGCCGACGAAATCGCTTGCGCGCCGGACGATGACAACACAGCCACCGATCGTCCGGACTGCTGCAGATCGGCAACGGCGGCGGCCAGCGCGTCGTCGATCGAGCTGTCTGTCCCGCTTTGGACGGGCCGGACGTCGTCGAAGGCCGGCCGCAGCTCGTCCAGTGAGTCGACGTCGACCGAGATCAGTTCCGCCCCAGTGCGATGCGCTTCGGCGACGACGGCCGAGGCCAGCGGATCGTGCGTGTGCAGGAAATGTGCTTCGACTTTCGAGTTCGGCTGGCTGCCCGATATCCCGCGCACTGTCCGCCAGCCGGGGCGCAGGCTATTTTTCTCCAGCATGAGTTGGGCGCGGTTCCACGCCGCGGACAACTCGGCGTCGTCGGCGCCGCGGATGCGGGCCACGCGCAGCGTGTCGGTGCACAGAATCCGGGGGTCGATGACGATCGCGTCGATTTTGTCCAGGCGGCGCAGACTTTCCGGCCGCAATGGCAGTACCGCGTGCTGGTCAGCCAGTCCGCGGCCCAGGGTCGAGGCGAATGCCTCCGGCGTGGTCCGGCTGGCCTTGGGAGTGGTTACCTGCACCGCGGTGGCGGCCATGGCCAGATTGCGGGTGCCTGCGCCGATCGCCCCGGCGCTGAGCGCCTGCAGGAGCGCGAAACGACCCGCGGCCCGCTCGACGGGTCTGGACGGCTGCGGCCGCGGTGACGGGTGCATCCTCGGTTGGTCGGCGTGGCGCGCCAGTTCCGGTTCGTGGTGCGCCCAGCTTTGGGCCTCCGCGTGGACCTCGGCGGCTTTCATCGACTGCATGGTCAGCCCCAACGCCAATGACGTCGGTGACTGGGTGAGGGTTTGCGCTGCCGCCGCGGCCAGCGTCAGCACGGTGTCGGTGGTGGGTCCGCCGAGCCGGTCCGCGAACAAACGCCGCAGCCACGGCTGGTAGTCCACGAAGGCCACGCTGGCGGCGACGGCGGCCGGCAACGGACGCATGCCCAGCGCCCGACCGGTGAGCGCGACGCCCAGCCCCGTCGCGTTGACGGCAATGGTCAACGCCCTGGTCGCCAGCACCACGCCGTCGCCCGGCAGACTTCCCGCGAAAACCGACTCCTCTTTACCAGAGACCCTTCGACCGCAACGCTTTTCGGCGGCCTCCACAGTCCGGCACAGGCCGCGCAGCGAGAATCCTGGATCGTCGATGTCGACGACCGCGCGCGATAGCGGGTGATTCAGGCTGACCGATGTGACGCCCGGGTGGGCGAGGATCGCGTCGAGCACGACACGGCCGAGTTCACCGTCGTCGTCATCACCGAGCCCGCGCACCTCGATCCACGCGCGGCTTTCGTTGCGCCAGCAGTTGCGGCTGAGCGTCTCGCGGGAGATCTCGCCGGAGAGCACCTTGGCGCCTTCTCGCACCGGGATGGCGGCGATCTCGACACCGGTCTTGGCCAAAGCGGTGGTCAGGTTGGTGGTCACCTGCACGCTGGACGCGACAAAGCGCAACGGCAAAGACCGGCGTATTGACGTGGCAAAGCTCAATTGGTGCCCGGTCAGTTGGTGCTGCGTAACGCGCCCGAGCCCGCGCGCCGCCCAGCCGCCTTCTTCGGCGCAGCTTTGCGGGAAGGGGCTTTGGGCAGCGTCGCTTCTGGCTCTGACTCAGTGGGTACGGTTGTCAGCTTCGCCTTCGATGCCGGCTTCGATGCCGGGGCTGACTCTCCAGGCTTGCGGTTCATCCGCTGCAACACCAGCGCCCCGCCGCCGACGGCCAACAGAATCGGCCATTCGACCAGGCCGGTGACGCCGAGTGCGCCGATCGCCAATGCGGCGGCGGCCGTCGACTTGCTCCCGGATCCGACGCCGCGCTGGATGCCTTCGGCGGCTCCCTTGACCCCTCCGACAACGCCGTTCACCGCGGCGCCGCCCACCGCGCCCGCGGTCGCTGTGGTCGCCGCCGCCGCACGATTCACTGTTCGACCCACGCCACGAACTGCTCCACCGACGACACCCATGATGACTCCCTGGCCCTTAGTCTCGGTCGCTGCAGATCTCGTTCGCTACGTCCGTATATACCCGTTGATCGCACAGTTAACAGGATCTACGCGATTGTTAACAGCGGCTTTCATCCGAAAGCCTGCCACGTTAAGCCTGCCATGTCGCAAACAACTAGACAACGAGCAACCGTTGGAATACAGCTACTCGTTCGAAGCCTACGCCGGGCCGTGAGTCATTCGCTGCGCACATCGACCAGCACCGGTGCGTGGTCGCTGGGCGCCTTGCCTTTGCGTTCTTCGCGGACGATCTGTGCATCGGTCACCCGCGCGGCCAGCGCCGGTGAGGCGAGAATGAAGTCGATTCGCATGCCCTGTCTCTTCGGGAACCGCAGCTGCGTGTAATCCCAGTAGGTGTAGACGTCCGGACCCGGGGTGAAAGGCCTTACCACATCCGTGAATTGCGCCTCGAGGATGGCGTTGAACGCTTTACGTTCCGGCTCGGAGACATGTGTGGAGCCGGCGAAGAATTCGGGGTTCCAGACGTCCTCGTCGGTGGGGGCGATGTTCCAGTCGCCGACCAGTGCGATCGGCAACGTGGAATTGTCGCGTAGCCACCCTGCGGCCGTATCACGCAGTGCGGCAAGCCAATCCAGCTTGTAGACGTAATGCGGATCGTCCAGGGTGCGGCCGTTGGGCACGTAGAGACTCCACACCCGCACGCCGCCGCAGGTGGCGCCCAAGGCGCGGGCTTCCGCCGTGGCGGCGACCTCTGGCTTGCTGCTCCAGGTGGGCTGGCCGTCGAAGCCGATCTGCACGTCCTCGAGGCCGACCCGGGAAGCGATCGCCACGCCGTTCCACTGATTGAAGCCGACATGGGCGACCTCGTAGCCGAGTTCGAACAGCGGCAGCGTCGGAAATTGGCTGTCGGAGCATTTGGTCTCCTGCATGGCCAGCACGTCGATATCGGCGCGGGCAAGCCAATCGGTGACGCGGTCCAGCCGGGTGCGAATCGAATTCACGTTCCAGGTGGCCAGCCGCAGGTGCGGCGATCGCAAGCGCGGCGAAGCCGGGCGCAGCGGGTCGCCGCCATCAATCGCGCCGTCGGGCATGGCTAGAGACTAAGCCGGAAATTGCTGCGCCGATGGTGCAGCCGGAAACCCAAGGACTCCGCGAGCGCGATCGCGGGCGCGTCGCGCTCACCGACCCGCACGTAGGCCCGGGTGGCGCCGCGCCGGGCACCCCAGGCCAGCAGCGCTTCGCACGACGGGCCCGCGGACCCGGCCGCCGCCTCGATTGCGGCCAGGCCCACCCAGCGGGTGCCGTCGGGCGCGTCGGTCACCTCGGCGAACTCACCGAACGACGCGCCGGCGGGACTTTCGTTGTCGAGCCGCACGTCGCGCACCAGCATGCGCTCCTCGCGCTCGGCGGTCAGGCCGGCAGGCGCCCGCAGCAGGCGCTCGGGGATGGCCAGCCGCGGTGTCAGGCCGCGATCCGCATACCACGCGATGATCGCCGGGATGGAACCGGTGCGAGCCGAAATATCCAATGGCACTGCTGAATTGGCTTCAAGTTCGGCATCCGGCTGGGCGCGCAGCAGCCAGCCGTTCAGCCAGGTCTGTTCCCTACCGGGCCAGGCCGCCGCGGCCGCATGCTCGAGTGCCCGGATCTCGGAGGTGCGCACCGGCGCGTCGGTCAGCATTCGCAGCGCCACCACGTCGGCGGGCGCGCACTCGACCACGGCGCCGGTCTTCGTTTGCACCCGAACCACCGGATCGACGGCCAACAGGTGGCCTACCGCATCGGTCAGCGGCGGGATCGACCCGGCGGGGCGCCGGTAGCGAACCGTCACCCGTGTTCCGAGGTCCGGCCACGAGACCATCAGTGGCCGAACGGGTCGGGTCCTTCGCCCGGCGTCCACGACAGTCCGGGAACCCCCCAGCCGTGCGACTTGACGGCGCGCTTGGCGGCACGCGCGTGCCGGCCGATCAGACGGTCCAGGTAAAGAAAGCCGTCGAGGTGACCGGTTTCGTGTTGCAGCATCCGGGCGAACAGGCCGGTGCCCTCGATGGCGATCGGACTGCCGTCGGCGTCCAGGCCGGTGACCCGTGCCCACTTGGCCCGGCCGGTGGGGAACGATTCGCCGGGCACCGACAGGCAGCCTTCGTCGTCGTCACCCGGGTCGGGCATGGTCTCGGGTATTTCGGAGGTTTCCAGGACCGGATTGATCACCACACCGCGGCGCCGTTCCGGCGTTGCACGGTCGTCGGCACAGTCGTATACGAACAGCCGTAGACCGTATCCGATCTGGTTGGCGGCCAGGCCCGCCCCGTGCGCGGCGTCCATGGTTTCGTACATGGTGGCGATCAATGCGGCCAGATCGGCCGGCAGCGAACCATCGGCGCCGACCTGCACCGGCGTCGTCGGGGTGTGTAAGACCGGATCTCCCACAATGCGAATGGGTACGACTGCCATGGTCGGCTAGCTTAAACTCGCCGACCCGCGAGCTTTCCGGCACACTGTGCGCGGTAATCCAACGAAGTCGGCCGACTCGCGGTCTAGATGACACCTTGAGGGTTGGGGGCGTGGTTCAATATTCGCGCAAAACACGCCCCGAACTAATCAGTCATGCAAGCAGTTTGAGAATTCGCCGGAAGGGCCCAGGGGAGCGATATGGACAGCGCCATGGCGCGGGCAAATCAAGCGGGGGACGACGCTGACATCGCCGATGGGCTCACCCGCCGGGAGCACGACATCCTGGCATTCGAACGTCAGTGGTGGAAATTCGCCGGCGTCAAGGAAGAAGCCATCAAAGAGTTGTTCTCGATGTCGGCGACGCGCTACTACCAGGTGCTCAATGCGCTGGTGGACCGGCCCGAGGCGCTGGCAGCCGATCCCATGCTGGTGAAGCGGCTGCGGCGGTTGCGGGCCAGCCGCCAAAAGGCGCGGGCGGCGCGGCGGCTCGGCTTCGAGGTGACCTGACGCCCCGCCCGATCTTGCTAAGGCGCCTTTGCGGGTTTAAGCCGCTTCCTGGCTACAGTGGGGCTCGATGAATGAGCGCGTCCCCGATTCGTCGGGGCTTCCCCTGCGGGCCATGGTGATGGTGCTGCTGTTCCTTGGAATCATTTTCCTGCTGCTCGGGTGGCAGGCCTTGGGCTCTTCGGGTAACTCCGATGACGAGTCGGCCTCGCCGGCGTCGAGCGTGACCTCGACCACCGTGTCCTCGACGAGCGCTAAACCCGCCCCGAACCAGGCCGATGTCCGGGTGTACAACATCTCCTCACAAGAGGGCGTCGCCGCGCGCACCAGGGACCAACTCACGGCCGCCGGCTTCAAGGTCACCGACGTCGGGAACCTCCCGGTGCCCGACGTCAAGGTGACCACGGTCTACTACAGCGACGCTGACGGCGAGCATGCCACCGCCGATGCCGTAGGCCAGAAGCTCCAAGCGCCCGTCGAGGCGCGCATTCCCGCACTCGCCAACCAGCCACCCGGCGTCATCGTTCTCGTCGCGGGCTGACACACTCGCGCGCAAGTCGTTTCAGACGGCAGGGCGCCGGGCTAGGCTCTCGCTATGCCTAAGCTTGCCGGTCACCGTAACGTCGTCGCCGCCGCCGTGTCCTGCGTCGCGCTGCTGAGCGCGTGCTCGTCGCCCCAACACGCATCGTCAGTCCCGGGCACCACGCCGGCGATCTGGACCGGATCGCCCTCGCCGTCTTCGGCTAAGACCCCGGGGATGCAGGCGGCGCCGCAGAAGACCATCACCACCCATCTCAAGGCGCCCGACGGGACCCAGGTCGCGATCGCTGAATTCGAGTTCACCAACGGCCACGTCTCAGTCAAGATCGAGACGGTCGCAGTCGGTGTGCTGACACCCGGCTTTCACGGAGTGCACATCCACAAGGTGGGCAAGTGTGAGCCCAACTCCGTCGCGCCGACCGGCGGCGCGCCCGGCGACTTCATGTCCGCCGGCGGGCACTTCCAAGTGGCCGGGCACGCGGCCGAGCCGGCCAGTGGTGACCTGACCTCGCTCGAGGTGCGCAAGGACGGTACCGGAATGCTGGTGACCACCACGGACGCCTTCACCATGGACGACCTACTGGCCGGCGAGAAGACCGCGATCGTCATTCACGCCGGTGCCGACAACTTCGCCAACATTCCGCCGGATCGCTACAACCAGGCCAACGGGGCGCCCGGGCCCGACGAGATGACGATGAGCACCGGTGACGCTGGCAAGCGGGTGGCGTGCGGTGTCATCGGTGCCGGCTAGCTCGCCGGTCAGCAGGGCCCCTAAAAGAGGTCGAGCCCACATCGACTTCGCCGGCTCACCCCGGCCGACGATCGGGGTGGAATGGGAATTCGCGCTCGTCGACGCTGTCACCCGTGACCTGAGCAACGAAGCCACCGCGATCATCGCCGAGATCGGCGAAAACCCGCGCGTGCACAAGGAATTGCTGCGCAACACGGTCGAGATCGTCACCGGCATCTGCGAATGCGCCGCAGAGGCGATGGACGATCTTCGCGAAACCCTGGGCCCCGCCCGCCAGATCGTCCGGGCTGCGGGGATGGAACTGTTCTGCGCCGGCACCCACCCGTTCGCGCAGTGGTCGACCCAGAAGCTCACCGATGCGCCGCGCTACGCCGAGCTGATCAAGCGCACCCAGTGGTGGGGTCGGCAGATGCTGATCTGGGGTGTCCACGTGCACGTCGGGATCTCCTCGGCCGCCAAGGTGATGCCGATCATGACGTCGCTGCTCAACTACTACCCGCACATGCTGGCGCTGTCGGCGTCCTCGCCGTGGTGGGGCGGGGAGGACACCGGTTACGCCAGCAACCGGGCGATGATGTTTCAGCAACTGCCCACCGCCGGGCTGCCGTTCCACTTTCAGAGGTGGGCGGAGTTCGAGGGCTTCGTTCACGACCAGAAGAAGACCGGCATCATCGACCACATGGACGAAATCCGTTGGGACATCAGGCCGTCGCCGCATCTGGGCACCCTTGAGGTGCGAATCTGCGACGGGGTGTCCAACCTGCGTGAGCTGAGTGCGCTGGTCGCCTTGACGCACTGTCTGGTTGTCGACCTGGACCGTCGGCTGGATGCCGGCGAGACGCTGCCGACCATGCCGCCCTGGCATGTCCAGGAGAACAAGTGGCGCGCCGCTCGCTACGGCTTGGACGCGGTGATCATCCTGGACGCCGACAGCAACGAGCGGCTGGTCACCGACGAACTTCCCGACTTGCTCACCCGGCTGGAGCCGGTCGCGAAGTCGCTGCAGTGCGCTGAGGAACTCGCCGCGGTGTCCGACATTTGCCGCGACGGCGCGTCCTATCAGCGCCAGCGGCGGGTGGCCGAGGAACACGACGGCGACCTGCGTGCGGTGGTGGATGCGCTGGTCGGAGAGCTGGACATCTAATCATGTCGGGGTTTGTCCGAGGGTCCGAACCCACTAAATTCACAGCGCTGGCAATGTTTCCGTTGCAATCGGCGCTGCTGCCCAACGGGGATTTGCCGCTGCGCATCTTCGAGCCGCGCTACAGCGCGCTGGTGCGCGACTGCATCGACAACGACGATCCGTTCGGCGTAGTGCTGATCTCCCGCGGCCGTGAAGTCGGTGGCGGCGACACGCGATGTGACGTCGGCGTGCTGGCCCGCATCGCCGAATATGCCGAGCTTGGCTCGGGCCGGTATGTGTTGCAGTGCCGGACGGGCGAGCGCATCCGGGTCGACGACTGGCTGCCGGACGATCCCTACCCGCGCGCCCTGGTTCGGGTCTGGCCCGACGAGCCGGGGGATCCGGTATCGGCGGCCGAGATAGTCGAACTGGAAGACCGGGTGATGGCCCTATTCGAGCGGATCGCGGCCGCCCGCGATGCGCGGCTGCCGAGCCGGGACACGCTGCTGGGTGCCGATCGCGACACCGGGTGACGCCGGAGAATGGTTGTACGCGTTGGCATCTCGTCTGCCTATCGGCGCGGCCGACCGCTATGCCGTGTTGTCGGCGCCGTCGGCCGCCGAGCGGCTGGCCGCGCTGCGCGAGGCCGTGGACACGGTCACCGAGATGGTGGAGTTTCAGCTGTCCGAATAGCGGTGCGGCGGAATCGAGTGTGGGTCCAGGGCGGGAAATCGCGGAAAATCCTGCCCCACAAGCACACTCAAAGCCGTAGGCGCACACTCGATGCCCCGGCGGTGCTCCTTCGATTGAGCGGGACATCATGTCTCCCGTGCTGCGGCGATGTGACAGCGCGGCCTAGCGTTGCGTAGTCCGACCGGCCGATTCGCGCTCAGCCAAGGACTTCAACGTACGCAGCTGCTTTCGCATCATCACCAAGTCAGCCAGCGCGAGAACACGACCGACCAGCTGAGGGCCCGCGAACCACACCCGCACGTGCAGCCGTGACCCGAACTCCTCGGGCCGGACCCGGTACGTCACGGCGACATTTTTGGAGCGCAAGGTGATCTGCTGCCCGGTGTCGAACGAGTGCAGCACGAACAGGGTCATGAACCGCTGCCCGACCTCGAGGTGAGTGAGTTCGGGGTCGCGTTCGCGGGGACTGCGGCGGCCGAGATTGTCGAGGATGTCGTAGCTGTAGGGAGCCATGCGTAGCTGGCACAGCCAGCAGAACACGATGGGTGGCGGCGCATCGATGCTGATCGCGCGGTCTGCCTGGACGCTCGCCCGCGGGCACACTTCGTCGCAGGGGAGTGCGGCTGCTCGCTCCGAGACCGTTGCGCCCCAGCTCGCAGAGTGCATCACCGGACGGCCTTCGAGCCTGAGTCTGTTTGCACCGCAGCGCTTTTCACGCTCCTCAGCATTCTTCGCACCACGAATTGGTGGGCGCCGCCACCGACAGCCAACGTGCGAAAGACCTGTCCGCGCAACCCGAAGAAGGTTGCCCAAGTGCGCACCCGCAGTCGGACGTTTTGGGTGTCGCTCTCTGGGTCGAACTCGAACACCAGTCGATAGTTGGCGAAGCACAGGTGCCGGCCGTTCAACGTCAGTCGTTGCCGCGGTATCACCTCGTCGAGCCGGCCGAACCGCAAAGTCCCCGGATCCGCGGGGTCGCGACACAGCACCCGCAGCAGAGCCGACCATGCTTGCGCGCGAGTCGCGTCAATTGAGATAGCATGTTCGTCGATATAGATTAATCGTTCCATATAGAAGGAATGTACTAGATCGTGGCGCCTCCGCGGAAGCACGAAACCGATGTGATCCTGGACGCAACGCGGACCCTGGTGCTGGCACACGGACCTCGTGCGGCGAGCGTCGCCGCAATCGCCGAGGCGAGCGGTGCACCGGTCGGCACGCTGTATCACCGGTTCGGCAACCGCGACGGCGTGGTGGCGGCGGCCTGGCTGCGCGCGCTCGACCGGTTCCAGTCGAAGGCGCTGGAAACCGGGGCCGACGTTCCGATCAGGACCGCGCTGGACACGGCAATAGCGATGGCCGCAGCTGCGGTCACCTTCGCCCGTGAACTGCCCGACGATGCGCGACTGCTGCTGACCATCCGGCCCGGTGACCTGCTCGACGGCCAACCCGACGCCGACTTTCACAAGACCCTGGCCGAGATGAACGCACCGCTCGTCGACAAGGTGCGCGAGCTGGCCCAACAGCTCTACGGCAGCGGCGATCCCCGCGCGGTCGACGCGGTGAGCAGGGCCGTTGCCGACCTGCCCTATGCCGTCGTCCGACGCCACGCCCACGACGAGCCGATGCCGTCGTGGCTCGAAGCCGATGTCGCGGCGTCGGCGCGGGCGATGCTAAAGAGCTTTGGCAAACGCGCGTAGGGACTGCACCTGCAGCGGATCCAGTGACGGGCGCACGGTCTTGCGGGCTGCTTCGAGATCGGCGGCGGTCACGTCGGCGGCATCGATGGAGCGGCGCATCGCCGACAGTGCGGCCTCGCGCAGCAGCGCCACACAGTCGGCGGCGCTGTAACCGTCGAGTTCGGCCGCCACCGCGTCCAAGTCGACGTCGGCGCTCAGCGGGATCGATTTCCCTGCGGTACGCACGATTTCGCGTCGCGCCGCGGCGTCCGGCGGCTCGACGAACACTAGACGTTCCAGCCGGCCCGGGCGCAGCAGCGCGGGATCGATGAGGTCGGGCCGGTTGGTGGCGCCCAACACCACCACATCGCGCAGCGGCTCGATGCCGTCGAGTTCGGTCAGCAGGGCGGCCACCACCCGATCGCTCACGCCGGAGTCGAAGCTCTGGCCCCGCCGGGGCGCCAGCGCGTCCACCTCATCGAGGAAGATCAGCGACGGGGCGGAGTCCCGGGCCCGTCGAAACAATTCGCGCACAGCCTTCTCCGAAGAGCCGACCCACTTGTCCATCAGCTCAGGGCCTTTGACGGCATGCACGCTCAGCTGACCGGTGCTGGCCAGCGCCCGGACCACGAAGGTCTTGCCGCACCCGGGTGGGCCGTACAGCAGCACGCCGTGCGGCGGATCGACACCCAGCCGGGCGAAGGTGTCGGGGTGCTGCAACGGCCACAGCACCGCTTCGGTGAGTGACTGTTTGGCTTCGGCCATGTCGCCGACGTCATCGAGCGTCACGTTGCCGACGGTCAGCTCCTCGCTGGCCGAGCGGGACAACGGCCGGATGACCGTCAGCGCGCCGACGAGATCGTCCTGGTTCAGCGTCGGTGGTTGGCCCTCGGTGCTGGCGCGCGACGCCGCGCGAAACCCCGCTTCGCGGATCAGGGCAGCCAGGTCGGCGACGACGAAACCGGGCGTGCGGGAGGCGATCTCATCGACGTCGAGATCGCCGGTGGGCACCGGTTTGAGTAACGCCTCCAACAGCGCCCTGCGGGTGGTCGCGTCGGGCAGCGGCAGGCTCAGCTCCCGGTCGCACAAGTCGGGGGCCCGCAGCCGGGCGTCGAGCTGGTCGGGTCGCGCGGAGGTGGCGATCAACGCGACACCCTCGGTGGCCACGGCTGTGCGCAGCTCGCCCAGGATCAGGGCGGCCACCGGCTCGGCGGCGGCCGGCAGCAGGGCGTCGACATCGGTGATCAACAGCACGCCGCCACCGGCGCGAACCTTGTTGACTGCAGAAGCCACGGTTTTGAGCCGGTCTTCGGCGCTCAGCGCGCCAACCTCCGGACCGTCCAGCTCGACCACCCGGCGGCCGTCGCAGACCGCTCGCACCAGCGTCACCTTGCCGACGCCGGCGGGACCCGACACCAGCACGCCGAGGTTGGCGGCCGCGCCCAATGTCTTCAGCAAGTGCGGTTCGTCGAGGGCCAGCTTGAGCCATTCGGTGAGTTTGGCGGCCTGCGGCTGCGAGCCCTTGAGTTCCTCGACGAGGATCTGTGGGGTAGCGGCGCTGTCCAATTCGTGCGAAGACGCCCTGGTGCCGGATGGGATACCGATGCCCCAGGTCACCAGGGAGTTGGGCTGCACGCTGACCGGCCCATCGGGCTCGACCCCGGTGACGGTCAACAGCTCGGAGGTCCAGCTGATCCCGACCGCCGACGCCAGCGCCCGGCTCGCCGCCGACGTTGACGTGCCCGGTCCCAGGTCTCGGGGCAGCAGCGACACCGCATCGCCGACCGTCATCACCTTGCCCAGCAGGGCCTGTCGCAGGGTGGCCGGCGAAACCGATTGGGTGGCAAGCGAAGACCCGCTCAACGTCACCGATCGCGCCCCGTACACGATGACCGCGCTGACGATCACCGCGGTCCCCTCACGCAGCCCGGCGTTGGACAGCGTCACGTCGTCGAGCAGCACGGTGCCAACGGGGGTGTTCTGGTCGGCCAGGCCGGCCACCGCCGCGGTGGTCCGCGACCCGGTCAACGATACCGCGTCCCATTCCCGGATGCCCAGGGCGGCAATGGCATTCGGGTGTAACCGGATTACGCCGCGGCGGGAGTCCACCGCAGAGGTATTCAGCCGGGCGGTAAGCGTGAGCTGACCGGGGCCAGTCACAGCCGCCCGCCCGGCTTGCGCAGCCCCAGCCGCGCCATCGACCGGCGGTGCGGTTGCGCCCGGCGGGTCGCACGGCGCGCCGCGCGCCGTTGCCGGGGCTTGTCGTCCCACGCCTCGGGGTGTTTGGCGAGCCACCGCTTGGTACGCACCGCGAACGGGATGTGACATACGTAGGAGATGATGATCACCCAGATCAGGATGTAAGGCGCCAGGACCGCGGCCGCCGCGACGCCCGCCAGTACCGCCAGCAGCGGGACCGCCAGGTTCGGCGGAATCGCCACGGTGTGCATCTTTTTCATCGGGATCGTGCTGACCATCAGCATCGAGGTCCCGGTGATCCAGATGGCCAGGAACCACAGCGAGGTCCACCAGCCTTCGCCGTGGAACTGAAGTTTGAGTCCCATCAGGCCGATCATGGACACCGCGCCCGCCGGCGCGGGCATCCCCACGAAGAATTCCTTCGCGTAGGAGGGCTGGTTTCTATCGTCTTGCTGCGCGTTGTACCTCGCCAGCCGTAGCACGACACACACCATGTACAGCAGCACCACCGCCCAGCCGACCGGCCACTTCGACAGCAGCGTCACGTAGACCACCAGCGCGGGTGTCACGCCGAAGTTCACCGCGTCGGCCAAGCGAGTCGATTTCGGCGCCGAGCTGCGACTGGGCGCCCAGGATGCGGGCCACCCGGCCGTCCAGCGCGTCCAGGATGGCCGCCGCGGCAATCAGTGCCATCGCGGGAATTGGCTGGCGCTCGAGGGCGAACTTGATCGACGTCAATCCCGCGCACATCGACAGGACCGTCATCGCGCTCGGCAAAAGTTGCAGGCTCATGGTCCGCCTGCCCCGGGGCTTGTCGATCATGGCAGCTCCGCCAGCACGGTCTCGCCGGCGACCGCGCGCTGGCCGACCTTGACCAGCGGCTCGGTGCCCGGCGGCAGGTAGGTGTCGAACCGTGAGCCGAACCGGATCAGGCCATAGGTGTCGCCGATCGACAGCTTGTCCCCGACATGGGCGTCGCACACGATGCGGCGCGCCAGCAGGCCGGCGATCTGCACCACTATGACCTCTGCGAACTCAGCGCCGTCCGCCGTCCGAATCCGCAGACTGGTGCGCTCGTTCTCGGTGCTCGCCTCGGCCAGATCGGCCGACCCGAACCGTCCGGGCCGGTATTGCTTGTCGATCACCTCGCCGCTCACCGGTGCGCGCTGCACGTGGGCGTCCAGCAGCGACAGGAAGATGCTGACCCGCGGCAGCGCTGTGTCGCCCATGCCGAGTTCGGCGGGCGGGGCCGCGGAGTCGATCACGCAGATGATGCCGTCGGCGGGCGCGGCGACGGCACCGGGCCGGGTGGGCGGCACCCGCGGGGGATGACGGAAAAAGCCCGCGCAGGCGCCCGCCGCCAGCAGGCCCGCGCGGCGCAGCCACCGGTGGTTGCGCCCCGCGAGAGCCAGGCCGAGCCCGGCGGCGACGAACGGCCGGCCGGCGGGGTGAATCGGCGGAATGGTCGAGCGGACCAACTCCAGCATGTGCTGCGGGCCGCCAGTGCGGGGGCGTCTAGCCACGCGGACATCCTACGGAGCGATGGTTTAGGTGAGGTCCCAGACCTGCAGCTGGGTTCCGGCCGACACTTCCACGACGTCCTCGGGGATGTCCAGCAACCCGTTGGCGGAAGCCAGCCAGCGCAGATGGTGTGACGCCGGTGGGCCGTAGCTGGTGACGGTGCCGTCGCCGATGTCGAGGATCGCGCGGCGGAACTGCCGTTTGCCGCGCGGCGAGGTCAGCGCCTCGGTCAGCACCGCGGGCCGCTGCGGTCGGTGCGGGTCCGGTAGGCCCATGGCCGTCCGTAGTGCGGGACGGATGAACACCTCGAACGACACCAGCGCGCTGACCGGGTTACCGGGCAGCGTGACGATCGTGGTGCCGGCCACTCGCCCGATGCCCTGCGGCATCCCCGGCTGCATGGCCACTTTGACGAAATCCACGCCTTGCTCGCCGTCCCTGCCGAAGACGTCTTTGACGACCTCGTAGGCGCCGGCGCTGACGCCACCGCTGGTGATGATCAGATCAGCGTCGGAGGCGTACCGGTCCAGGATCGAACTGAACTGTGCGACGTCATCGCCGGCGGTCGCGGTGGCGATCACGGCCGCGCCCGCGTCGCGAACGGCCCCGGCCAGCATCACCGAGTTCGACTCGTAGATCTGCCCCGGTCGCAGTGGGTTGCCCGGCGGCACCAGCTCGGACCCGGTGGATATCACCAGCACCCGCTGACGCGGCAGCACCGGCAGCTCGGCCATCCCCAGCGCGGCGGCCAGGCCGAGCGTCGCCGGGGTCACCAGCTGGCCCTGGCGCAGCACGATGGTGCCGGCGGCGACGTCTTCGCCGGCCAACCGGATGTGCTTGCCGGGCTGGGGCGCCTCGCGGATCGCGACGGCTTCCACTCCGCCGTCGGTGGCTTCCACCGGCACGATGCCCGTCGCCCCGGCCGGTACCGGCGCGCCGGTCATGATCCGGTGGGCGGTACCGGGTTGCAGGGTCAGTTGGTCGGTGCGCCCGGCGGGAATGTCCTCGGCGACCGGCAGCAGCACCGGCTGATCCGCAGTGGCGCCCGCGGCGTCCTCGGTGCGCACCGCGTAGCCGTCCATCGCGGAGTTGTCGAACATCGGCAGCGATAACGGGGCGACCACATCGTCGGCCAGGACCAGCCCTTGGGCTTCGGCCAACGGAACCATGGCCGCGGGGCGGGCACGGATCATCTCGGCTACGACGCGTTGGTGTTCTTCGACGGACCGCACTTGGTCATTTTCTGTCATTTGTCCGCCTAGACCGGGAAGGTGACGCCGGTGAGTTCCTCGGAGACGGCCCAGAGCCGTCGTTGTAGGCCCTCGTCGTGGGATTGCGCGCTGGAGTTGACCACCTTCGGGTGGCCGCGCTGCTCGCCGAAACCATCGGGCCCGTAGTACTGCCCGCCGTGCACGGCCGGATCGGCGGCGGCCCGCAGCGTCGGCAGGGCGCCCATCGCCGCGCTCTGGAACAGCACCGGTCCGAACACGTCGGCCACGGGCTTGATGATCCGCGGCAGGTTGCGGGTCAGCTCGGTGTGGGAGCTGCCGGGGTGCGCGGCGACGGCGATGGTGGACTTGTTGGCGTCGGGCCGGGCGCTCAGCCGGCGTTGCAGTTCATAGGTGAACAGCAGGTTGGCCAGCTTGGATTGCGCGTAGGCCTCCCCCCGGTTGTATCTGCGCTCCCACTGCAGGTCGTCGAAGTGGATGGCGGCGCGCAGCCGGTGGCCCATGCTGCTCACGGTCACCACCCGCGACCCGCGCACCGGCAGCAGGTGGTCGAGCAGCAGCCCGGTCAGCGCGAAATGACCGAGATGGTTTGTGCCGAACTGCAATTCGAAGCCGTCCTCGGTGACCTGCTTCGGTGTCAGCATCACTCCGGCGTTGTTGATCAGCAAGTCAACGCGCGGGTAGGCGGACCGCAGCGAGTCGGCGGCGGCGCGCACCGAGCCCAGTGAGCTCAGGTCGAGTGCCTGCAAAGTGACGTCAGCACCCGGGGTGGCGGCCACGATGCGCGACAGGGCAGCGTTGCCCTTCTCCAGATCGCGCACCGCCAGCACGACGTGCGCCCCGCGGTGGGCCAGCACCGCCGCGGTCTGATAGCCGATGCCGGTGTTGGCGCCGGTGACGACGGCGACTCGGCCGCTCTAATCCGGCACGTCGGCCGCCTCCCACTTGCGGGTCTCGGCGATTGAATTCATGGCCCACAACATACCGACATCGGGATCAGCGGACGTAAAGTCGAGAACGTGATTACCGGATTGGCCCACACCGGGGTGTGCGTTCCCGATTGCGAGGCCGCGGTGGCGTTCTACCGCGACGTGTTGGGCCTGCATGTGCTCTCACCGCCATATGTGATGGCGGGTAACGCCATTCGCGACGACATGGGTGAGCTGGTGTCGGATCCCACCATGAAGGCGGCCATCGTCGGATTGCCGGGCGACGGCGACCGTGTCCTCGAGGTGATCGAATACCTCAACGTCGACGGGGGCTCTAACCATGAAGCCGACAGGGCCCTGACCGATCACGGACTTTCGCACGTCGGGCTGATCTGCGAGGACATCGATGCCACCCGCGCTGAACTCGAGGGCAAGGGAGTGCGCTTTCTGGTCGGCGGAATCGCCGACGTCGCGCGGGTTCGCACCAGCTGGTTCGTCGATCCATGGGGTGTGGTTTTCATCCTGGTTGAGAAAAGCCGACCCGAGCGACCGTACTTCGCGCAATGGGGGTGACGACGCGGCCGAAGGTCGGCGTCATCGGTGCGGGCGCCGGCGGCATCGCGATGGGAATCCAGCTGGCCGACGCCGGATATGACTTCACGATCTTCGACCGCGCCGACGGCTTCGGCGGGACCTGGCGCCACAACACGTTCCCGGGTGCGGCCTGCGACGTTCCGTCGCATCTGTACTCGTACTCTTTCGCGCTCAACCCGCGGTGGAGCAAGACGTATGCCAACCAGCCCGAGATCCTCGCCTATCTCGAGAAGGTAGCCGCCGACCATGGCCTTAGCCCGCGCCTGCGGCCCAACACCGGGGTCACCACGGCGCGGTGGTCGGACGACGCGCGTCGCTGGACGCTGAGCACCGACGACGGCCGCGAGCACTACTTCGACATCGTGGTGAGCGCGGTCGGAATGCTCGATGTGCCCTACATCCCGGACATCACTGGGGCGCAGCGGTTTCGGGGCCGGCAATTCCATTCGGCGCGTTGGGATCACAGCAGGTCGACGGCGGGGGAGCGGGTGGCGTCCATCGGTACGGGCGCCAGCGCGATCCAATACGTTCCCGCGATCGCCCCAAAAACACTACAGCTCATAGTTTTTCAGCGAACCCCAATCTGGATCGCGCCCCGATTCGACTTTCCGTTCACCCCCGAGCAGCACAAGCTTTTCGAACGCGACCCGAGCGCGGCGCAAAAGCTGCGCGACGAGGCCTTCGACGCCTACGAGTCAGCCAGCTTCGACGTCGACGCCCAACAGACCCACGAAGCGACCGAACTCGCGCGGAGTTACCTGATCCGCAAGGTGGCTGACCCCGAGTTGCGGGCAAAGCTGACGCCGGACTATCCGGCCGGGTGCAAACGGCCGCTCATGTCGCGGGAGTGGTATCCCACCTTCGCCTTGCCGCACGTCAAGCTGGAAACGACCGCCATCGCCGAGCTGACCGAATGGGGAGTGCGCACGGTCGACGGCGTCGAGCACCGCGTCGACACCGTCATCTACGGCACCGGGTTCACGGCCGCCGACTACCTAGCCAGCATCGATGTGTACGGAACCGGCGGCCGTCGCCTCCGCGACGACTGGAGCGACGGCGCGGAGGCCCACCTCGGCACGCTGATCGCCGGATATCCAAACTTCTTTACGCTCTACGGCCCCAACACGAACGGGGTCAACTCGATCATTTACATCCATGAGGCGCAGACGACGTTCATCCGCCACATCCTCGACGTGATGGGTAGCCGCGGAGCCCGCACCATCGAGGTGACGGCCGATGCCCAGCGGCGCTACAACGACGAACTCCAGGCCGCGATGCAGGGCAAGGTCTGGCTGGCTTGTGACAACTACTTTCGGCATCCCAGCGGCAAGGTCGTGACCCAACTGCCCTACAGCGGCCGGACCTTCTTCGAACGCACCCGCACCATGGTTGACGGCGACTACATCCTGCGCTAAAGGGCGGCGCGCAGGCGTTCCCCCGAAAACTGATGGGTTTGAAACTCTGCGCTAGCAAGGGTTGGATGCCGTTCCTACACTTGGTTTCTCCGAGTTTGGGTTGACAGCGACCTGCAGGCAAGGAGGTCAGATGCCGTCTGACCTGAACGAGACAGCGCGTCGTGAGGTGGCCGGCGGCGTGGTGTCGGAATTGGCTGCGGTTGGGTTTCACGATGCCGTCGAGGTCGGGCGTGGGGGATTTGGTGCGGTGTTTCGCTGCGTCCAAGCAGATTTGGCGCGCGTTGTGGCGGTCAAACTACTCACCACTGACTTAGCTGATGACAGGCCACGGTTTGTGCGGGAACAGCACGCGATGGGCCAGCTGACGGGGCATCCCAATATTGTCCCGCTGCTCCAGGTCGGCCAAACCCCGCGGGGGCTCCCGTTTTTGGTGATGCCATTTTTCACCGAAGACGAAGGGGCAGTGCGGTTCCGGCTACTGGACACCTTGCGCGACTACGGACGCACCCACCTCACCGACACCGCATACCACGCATTGCAGCGTCGCCACGCCACCTATTATGAACAACTACTCGATCAAGCGTCTGCCGAATAGCTTGGCCCACAACAAGGTCGTGGCTGCGTCGCCTCACGTGGGAATTACCCAACATCCGCGAAGTCCTGCAGTTCAACCTGGCCGACGCTCCGGCCCGCGCACTGCCGATCGCCCCCATGATGATCAGGATCTGGATTCCGTGCGGCATGTTGAGTGAAGCGCGCCGCTGGCTGGATCTCATGCTGACCGCCACGCCACCCCAACCCAACCCGCAGCGTATCCACGCCCTCTACGCCGCGGCGGAAGTCGCCCCCATGCAGGGTGACCCGGCGGCGGCGCAGACATGGATCGCCGAAGCTCGCCGACACCTCTCCGAGGTGATCGACGACCCCGTTGCACATGGCCGGATCGACTACGTCGATGGCCGCGCCGCGCTGCTCGCCGGGGAATTTGCGCGTGCACAGGAATGTTTTCAGCACGCTATCGCCGTCACCGATGACTACCAGGTCCAGGTTCTGTCAGTGAATTTCATTGGCTGGGTCTTCCAAGTGTCACGCGATATCGATCAGGCGATGAAGTGGTTCGATCAGGCGCTTGCTCTAGGCGAATCCCGCGGTGAGGTAATACACCGAACACATTCACTCTTGTCAGTTGTCGTTGGCTGCTGGCGGCGGGGCGAGTTGGAGCGTGCCCAGCAGCTGGCTCGAACAGTGTCTTCACTTTTGTCAGCTGGCCAGAGATAAATGGACTGGCGCAAGCTGTTTGGAGGTGTTCGCATGGATCGCGGAGTCTCGCCAAGATCTGCCTCGTGCCGCCCTCCTGATGGCCGCGGCCGCCACAGTGAGCCGCGCCACCGGGGCTTCGGCAGCCCTACTTGACAGCACAGGCTTCCATCTGAGGTGCGAGCGCCGTATCCGCCAGGAGTTGAGCGCACTCGAATTTGAGACTGCTTGGAGCAAAGGCAGTTCGCTGAGTTTCGATGAGGCCGTTTCTGCGGCCCTGAGCGACACCACCGACGCGATGGCCTCGGCGTCGGTCATCGAACGAACTGGCTGCGCAGCCAGGCAATGATCATCGGCACCACCTCGGGTGCCTTGCTCATCGCGACGTGGCCGGTGCCCTCGATCAGGTGCACCTCGGTGTTCGGGCGCCCCTCGAAGACCAGGGTGTCGGACTGCGGGATGAAGTAGTCGTCGGCGCCGTTGACCACCAGCATCGCCGAATTGCGCTGCTGGGCAAGCAGATCACTTCGACGCAAGTCTGAAAGACCGTTACTGAGCTCGTCGAGGGTGGGCGAGTGATCCCAGTGCATGGCGTTGCCGAGGATGTCGTGCATTCCGTAGGGCAGCTTGCGCACATTCTCCGGCTCGAACGCGTGATCAACCGGACCGCCGAGATCGACCGCGGCGTCAACGATTCCCGCCAGCCCCGACATCGCGGCGAAATTCCCGCCGAAGGAGGCGCCGAAGTGGCCGACCCGGCCGTCGCCGAGAGTCCGGGCATAGTCGGCCAGGCCGCGGATCACCTCGTCGGCGTGCTGGTCGAGCGGGATGGCCGTTTCACCCGTGCCGGGGTGGTCGAAGGCCAGCGTGGTCAACCCGGTGCCCATGGTGAACCCGACCCACCACGGGTGGATGTCCATCTTCCAGGTGTCCACCCCGCCGCTGGCGATCAGCACCGGCCGCGCCGCGTAGTTGCCATCGGTGGAGTACAGGTGGACGGCCACCTCGACGGTGCCGCCGCGGTAGGGGACAGTGACGATGCGCCGCTCGAACGCCACCGGGAAGTCCTTGGCCGCCAACTCGAATTGCTCGAGCTGGTGCTGCATTGCCCGCTCCCGCGCCTCGTCGGCCAGGCAGGGGAACTTGGCGCATCCGTAGACCATGGACGCCAGGTAATGGTCGCCGCGGTCGGCATACTCCTTGGCCAGCTTCGACCATTCGTAAGCCCAGCCGCCCGGCGCGTCGGCCCACATGTCGGTGGTTGCCGCCGCGACCCGGTTGATGTCGTCGAGCGGGATGCCGAACTTCTCGAACTGGTTGGTGCGGTCGCTGAACATGTCCGCGGCAGAGACGTCGTAGGTGTACATGGCGATCAGCTCCCAATCTTGGCGAAGTAGTCGGCGACGGTTGTCGTGTCGTCCAGGGCGGCGACGGCCCCGATGTAGCCGTCCGGGCGGATCACGACCCGACCACCACTCTTGAGCCCGAATCGTTGTGCCACAAGGCCGTTTGGGTCGGCGATGACGGTGTCGTACCCGGCGACGTGAGTGTTGTCTGCTGTCACCAGCACCTGGACCTGACCTTCGCCTGCGGCCGGGGCTGGTTGCCCGGACGCGATGGTGAGCACGACGTGGCCGGTGTTCTGCACGCCGCACACCGTGGAGAGTTGCTTCTGCAGCGCCGCGTCGGTCATGTGCGGAAAGTATTCGCCGGCAGCCACTTTGGCGTGCTTCGGACGTCGGCCCACTGCGATCGGGCTGGTGCGGTAGGCGATGTTGACCTCCTCGGCGGTCTCGGCCATGAGGCGCCGCGCGGCGGGGACGTGCGAGAGCGCCCGAATCACCATGTCGCGGATCCGGCGGCGCACACCGGACAGCGTGCCCGCCCTGGTGAGCCGATCGGTGAACGCGATGACCCCGTCGGCGACCGGAATCCGCTCGGCCTCATAGCTGTCGAGCAGGGTGTGCCCGGCTTGGCCACCGATCACCGCCGCCAGCTTCCAGGCCAGGTTGAACGCGTCCTGCATGCCGGTGTTCATGCCCTGGCCGCCGGCCGGGCTGTGGATGTGAGCGGCGTCGCCGGCCAGGAAGACTCGGCCCCAGCGGTAGGCCGGCACCCGCGCGTGGTGGATCTCGAAGCCGGTCAGCCAGTGCGAGCGCGCCACCCGAATGCCGCCGATCCGCCGGTCGAGGATCGCCTGCAGCTCGTCCTGGGTCGGGTTCATGTTCAGCGGAGTACCGGGTACGTCGTGCACCTCGGCGAGGAAGCGCATGCGGCCGCCGGCCATCGGCAGCACAATGACCGGCCCGTCGGGCGAGAAGAAGGTGTGCATGCTGTCCAGGTCCAGGCTGGTGCTCGGCGTCGACGTCACCGAGCAGGAAGCGTTCGCCGACGAACGGAGCCGGCGAGCTTGGCGCCGACCATCTTTCGCACCGCGCTGTGCGCGCCGTCGGCCCCGATCACCCACGGGGCGGTGACCAGCTCGGTCGAGCCCGTCCTGGCGGCGCAGGGTGGCGTGTGCTGCCCCCACGTCCGGGCCGTCTTGGGTCAGTGCCACCAGTTCGACACCGCGCTCGACGTTGACGCCCAGCGACTGCAGATGATCGTTCAGCACGCGCTCGGTCTCGGTCTGCGCCGTGGTCAAGGTGAACGGGAAGGCGCTGTCGACCCCGCCGAGCGGGACGCGGAAGAGCTTGCTGTGCCCGGCGTAGCAGCTGCATCGCGATGGCCTTGATACCGGTGCTCACCATCTCGTCGACGATGCCCATCCGGTCGAACATGTCCAGACTGCGGGCGTGCACCGCGATCGCGCGGGACTGGTCGGTCGGTTGCGCCAGCTTGTCGATCACCCGCACGCGGACGCCGCGGCGGGCGAGTTCGGCGGCGGCGACCAGGCCAACCGGTCCGGCGCCGACAACCAGGACATCGGGGTTGGGTGCGGGGCTCATGACTGCTCTCCTGGTTTTTCACGGATTGTTGAAATTCTGAACGAGTCTCACGGTACGTTGAAAAAAGTCTCAACGCAAGAGGAAATTCACGCTACGATGAAACTCATGGCTGCGACGTCCAAGAGATCGATAACGCCTGGGCCGCGGGATGAACGCGGGGTGCTATCCGCGCGAATAGTTGCGGCGGCCCGCGACGAGTTCGCAGAACACGGCTGGGCCGGAACCACCATCCGCGCGGTGGCGCGCAGCGCCGATGTCGACCCCGCGCTGGTCTACCACTACTTCGGATCGAAGGAAGGTTTGCTCGACGCCGCGACGAACCCGCCGCCGAAATGGCTGGACAGCGTGGCCAAGGTCTGGACCACGCCCGTCGAACAACTCGGTGCTGCGCTCATCACGTTGCTGCTGGCCAGCTGGTCCGACGACGAGATCGGGCCCACGCTGCGCGCCATCCTGCAGACCGCCGCGCACGAACCGTCGACTCGCGAGAAGCTGCGGCGCGTGGTGGAAGGGCAGCCTGATGGGCGTCTCGGAACTGGGCAGCGACGAACGAGACCGGCTGGTGCGCAGCGGGCTCATCTCGTCCCAGATGATGGGCTTCGCGCTGATGCGCTACGTCTGGAAGATCGAGCCCATCGCGTCGATGACCGACGCGGAGGCGATAGCCGCGATCACCCCCAACCTGCAGCACTACGTCTCGGGTGATCTCAAGGCGATCTCACCGTCTACTGAACCCAGTAGTTGTCGTGGCGGATGAACCACTCCCGGCGCTCGTCGTCGGTCATGTCGGCCAGCGCGCTGAAGCCCTCGAAGTAGGCCTCGCGGGGCGCTCCCGGGGCGAAGAGCATCAAGATCGACGCCGGTTTGTCGGCCTGGTTGCCGAAACCGTGGATCCCCCCGGGCGGGACGTAGAGAAAGTCGCCCGGGTGACCGTCGACCCAGTCGGTGCCGTCGTAGAGCTGCATCTTCCCGGAGAGCACGAAGAACGCCTCGGACATGGCGCGGTGGAAGTGTGGGCCGGGCCCGCCGGCAGCGGGGGCGATGTCGACCCGGTACAGCCCGTAATCGCCGTCGGTCGCCTGCTGATTGGCCAAGTAGTGGTATCTGACCCCGGTGGGCGACTCGTAGTCCGGCGGCGAGTCGGCTCGCTTGAGCCAGGCGCTGACTTCGGGCGTGTCCTTGGTGTAGCGGGGCGGCGGATACGGCGGCACGACAAGGGACATCTGTCCAGTGTGGCCCCAGTAGCCGCCCAGGCTGGACCGTCGCCGGGCCAGGGTTTCCTTGCACTCGGCATAGGCGAGTGCTAAGAATGACATTGGCACTCGCGACCGGTGAGTGCTAGGTCGGGACGGTGAGGCCGGGGCCGCGTCAGCGGAAGACACCCACAGCCGTCCGTCGCGGGCACTGCACCCGGCCAGAACGTGTCATCCCCAATCCGGAGGAATCACCTCGCAATGGCCAAGCAAATTGCGTACGACGAAGAGGCCCGCCGCGGCCTCGAGCGGGGCCTTAACGCCCTCGCCGACGCGGTACGGGTGACGTTGGGCCCCAAGGGCCGCAACGTCGTCCTGGAGAAGAAGTGGGGCGCCCCCACGATCACCAACGATGGTGTGTCCATCGCCAAGGAGATCGAGCTGGAGGACCCGTACGAGAAGATCGGCGCCGAGCTGGTCAAGGAAGTCGCCAAGAAGACCGACGACGTCGCCGGTGACGGCACGACGACGGCCACGGTGCTGGCCCAGGCGCTCGTCAAAGAGGGCCTGCGCAACGTCGCGGCCGGCGCCAACCCGCTGGCTCTCAAGCGCGGCATCGAGAAGGCCGTCGAGAAGATCACCGAGACCCTGCTCAAGTCGGCCAAGGACGTCGAGACCAAGGAGCAGATCGCTGCCACCGCGGGCATCTCGGCGGGCGACCAGTCGATCGGCGACCTGATCGCCGAGGCGATGGACAAGGTCGGCAACGAGGGCGTCATCACTGTCGAGGAGTCCAACACCTTCGGCCTGCAGCTCGAGCTCACCGAGGGCATGCGGTTCGACAAGGGCTACATCTCGGGCTACTTCGTCACCGACGCCGAGCGTCAGGAAGCGGTCCTGGAGGACCCCTACATCCTGCTGGTCAGCTCCAAGGTGTCGACCGTCAAGGACCTGCTGCCGCTGCTGGAGAAGGTCATCCAGGGCGGTAAGCCGCTGCTGATCATCGCCGAGGACGTCGAGGGCGAGGCGCTGTCCACGCTCGTCGTCAACAAGATCCGCGGCACCTTCAAGTCGGTGGCGGTCAAGGCCCCGGGCTTCGGTGACCGGCGCAAGGCGATGCTGCAGGACATGGCCATCCTCACCGGTGGTCAGGTCGTCAGCGAGGAGGTCGGCCTCTCGCTCGAGACCGCCGACATCTCGCTGCTGGGTAGGGCCCGCAAGGTCGTCATCACCAAGGACGAGACCACCATCGTCGAGGGCGCCGGTGACCCCGACGCCATCGCCGGACGGGTGGCCCAGATCCGCGCCGAGATCGAGAACAGCGACTCCGATTACGACCGCGAGAAGCTGCAGGAGCGCCTGGCCAAGCTGGCCGGCGGCGTTGCGGTGATCAAGGCCGGCGCTGCCACCGAGGTGGAGCTCAAGGAGCGCAAGCACCGCATCGAGGACGCGGTCCGCAACGCCAAGGCCGCCGTCGAGGAGGGCATCGTCGCCGGTGGTGGCGTTGCCCTGCTGCAAGCGGCCCCGGCGCTGGACGAGCTGAAGCTCACCGGTGACGAGGCGACCGGCGCCAACATCGTCCGTGTGGCGTTGGAGGCTCCGTTGAAGCAGATCGCCTTCAACTCCGGGCTGGAGCCTGGGGTGGTGGCCGAAAAGGTGCGCAACCTCCCATCGGGTCACGGTCTGAACGCGCAGACGAATGAGTATGAGGACCTGCTGAAGGCCGGCGTTGCCGACCCGGTCAAGGTGACCCGTTCGGCGCTGCAGAACGCGGCGTCGATCGCGGCGCTGTTCCTGACGACCGAGGCCGTCGTCGCCGACAAGCCGGAGAAGGCGGCCGCCGCTGTGGGCGACCCGACCGGCGGCATGGGCGGTATGGACTTCTAAGTCCCTGTACGAAGAAGCCCGGTTCCCTTGGGAGCCGGGCCTCTTCGTTTCTCACGCCTGTTCCAGACGCATGCAGTCGTCCTTGCAGCCGGGCTTGGTCACTGCGCCCGGGGCCGCCCTACGATGCAGCACCGCACGGTCGGGCACGACCCGCAGTGCGGTGTCTGTCGGTTCGCCGCGACCGTCGACGATCAGCGTGTAGCCGCCGGGTTCGCGCGGCGGCCAGACGAGCATGACGCCGTCATGCTGCTTAAGGTTGCGGCGCGTGCTGTTGCCGACGGTGCCGACGTCGATCACGCCGTTCGCAAACTCCGGCTCGACGGCCACGGCGTGCGCGTGATGCCCGTCGTCGACCGTGACCAGGTAGGCGAACGTGAAGTCGGCCAGCGCTTCGGCCAGTTGGTCGAGGTCCACTTTCACGCTCATGACGCGAGGATACGGCGGCGAGTGTGGGGGATAGGTACGTCCACAGATAGCGGTTCCGGTACCTAGGGCCCACACTCGGCGCCCTAGGGTTGACGTGTGGCTCTTCCGACTCCATCACCCTCCAGCAGCCGTCGTCACGGGCGCATCGTCGGGCATCGGCACCGATATCGCCCGGGAGCTGGCCGACCGCGGCCACGGCGTCACGCTCGTCGCCCGTCGCGAAGACCGGCTGCGCGAGTTCGCGACGGCTGCTGCTGCCGTTGCTCAAGAACCAGCATCCGGGCCTCAAACGAGACCGGTCAGCGAGCTAAGGGCCAGGGCCGCATCCAGCCCTCCACCGGAAGCGCGAGCGCGTTGCACAGTGTGCAGATGGTGCGGTACCAACCGACGGCGGTGAGCAATTCGATCCGTTGCTCGTCGTCGAGGTCGCGGCCCAGCGCTGCCCAGGTCGCCTCCGACCACGAGCCGGTGCGCTCCAGCTCGTCCACCGCCTCGATCAGTGTCCGCTCGGCGGGGTTCCACCGAGGGTCGTCGGCACCGCCAGTCACCAGCGCGTCGCACTCGCCGTCGCTGACGCCCGCGATTGGGCCCCAGAACGCCGCCTGCCCGCCCCACTCGTATTCGCACCCGACCAGCGAACAGATGCGAAGGATCGCGATCGTGCGCGTCCGGGGCGGCAAAAGCGCTGCGACGTAGAGGGATTCGCCGAGCTTGCGCAGCCGGCTGGCCAGCGCCGGATGACGTTGCAGGCAACGCACCAACAGCAGCGGCTCGTAGGTGCGGTCTGGGTGACCCCAGCTGTTGATGCTCGTGGCATCTTCTTCGCTCCACGGCGGAGCGAGCGGTGCGATGCGGCTCACGGATGCGACTGTACGGCGTCAGGCAGGCAGCGAGAACACCACGCAGTCGTGCAGCACGCCCTTGGCGCTAGCCGCCCCAGTGGGCGAGTCTGCCTCGCGGTGCAGCAGACGCGCGGGTGGGCACCACCCCGAGCCGGGCGGTCTCCTCGGTCGCGTCGGAGGTCTGAGCCCTGCCGTCGACGATCAGCGAGTAGCCGCCCGGTTCGGGCGGCGGCCACAGCAGGGTCACGTCGGCTCGGTGGGCCAGGTTTCTCCGCGTGCGCCCGCCGATAAGCCCGACGTCGATGATCGCCTCACGCAGCGTCGGTTCGACCGTCACGGTGTGCACGCGATAGTCCTCGTCGACGGTGATCAGGTAGGCGAACGGGAAGCCGTCGAGAGCGGCGGCCAGCCGCTGCAGGTCAACCTTCTTCGCGGTCTTGGCGCCCATGCGTTCGAGGATAGGCGCTACTCCAACGGGCCAGGACGGCTCGAGAACCAAGTAGGGAGCGTTGGGGTTGCGATCGCTCTTGTAGAAGTCCGAGCTCGGGATGCCCCCGGAACCCGAGTTGCCGACGTCCGGGTCACGGGTGGCGGCGGCGGCGGCGGTGCTCCGCGCTCCGGCATCGCTACCGCCCGAGCTGAAGAAGCCCGTGGGGGCCGCGGTGCGCAGGAACGGGGTGGTCGCGTTCTGGCCACTGACAGCGCTGACCAGCGGATTTGGCGTGCCCAAGTCGTAGCTTGGCGCGCTCACGGCGGCCGGGAGCCGCTTGCCGGGGCCGCGCTGAGCACGTCGGGGGTGGCGAAGCCCGGGTTGAAGGCCGCATTTGCGACCGACGGGTTGAGGACACTCGTGCTGAGGTTCGCCGCGTTCAAACCGCCCGTGACGTAGTTGCCGGAGTTCAGCAAGCTTGCGTCCAGGTTCGGCGTCGCCGCCATGCCGGTCCCCGTCAGTCCTGGGCCCCACAAGTTCATGTTCATCGCGCCGTTGATGGCGGTCCCCGAGTTGAGCACGCCGGTGTTGAAGAAGCCGGAGTTCCCGATGCCCACGTTCCCGGTGCCGGAGTTGAAGAAGCCGATGTTTCCGGTACCGGAATTCCCGAAACCGATATTGCCGCTGCCCGAATTGAAGCCGCCGAAGCCGATCTGATGGTCGCCGGTGAGCCCGAACCCGATATCCCCGTTGCCGGTGTTGCCGAAGCCGATGTTGGAGTTACCGAGGTTGCCGAACCCTATGTTGTGGCTTCCGGTGTTTCCGGCACCGAGGTTTTGGCCGCCGCGTTTCCGGCACGAGGTTTTGGCCGCCGGCGTTTCCTGGGCCCAGGTTCTGCTTGCCTGTCACCGGACTGGTTGCCGAAGAGCGCACTGGTTAGTTCGTTACTCAGACTGGAGGCGGCAACGCTTGAGAACAGACCAACGTGGTGATGGTGCTTCGGGGTGCTGTTGCTCTGAGCGCGGCTGGCGCCGATGGCGTGCAGGATCTTCCGCCAGGGCGCCAAGCGCTCGGCCGCCGCCGAGGCGTCGAAGTGGTAGCCCGCCATCGCCGAGACGTCCAGGGCCCACATCTGCTCGTATGCGGCCTCGATGTCCGCGATCGCCGGAGCGTTCTGCCCCAGAAAGTTGGTGTTTGCCAACACCTGCATCAGGGCACGGTTGGCCGCCACCACCGCGGGCTGCACGGTGGACGCCAGCGCCGATTCGAACGCGGCCGCGGCGGCCCCCGCCTGGCTGGCGGCCTCCTCCGCCTGGGCCGCGGCCCCGATGAGGAACGTCGAGTACTGTGACGCCACGGTCATCATGGCCGCCGACGTCGGGCCCAGCCAGGAACCACTGGCCAGGTCGGATGTGACAGACCTGAAGGAATCCGCCGACGACGCCAATTCGGAGGCAAGTTCGTTCCAGGCCGTAGCCGCGGCAAGGAGCGGTCCCGAGCCGGGACCGGCGAACATCAGTGCCGAATTGATCTCAGGCGGCAACCACGCGAAGTGCGGGTTTGTCACCAATCCAAACTACCGGGCAAGGCCCGTCGTTGTGTGCGTTTCAGGCCGAGTTGGGGACAGTTTGACGGCCGCGGACCAACTTGCCGGGACGGGCGTCGGTCGGTACCCCGTTCTCGGCGATCACCTGACCGGAAACCACGGTTGCGACGTAGCCCTCCGCCGTCTGGTCCAGGCGACGCCCGCCGGCGGGCAGGTCATAGCTGATCACCGGCTTGTGCAGGCGCAATGCGGCGTGGTCGATGACGTTGAGGTCGGCCTTGTAGCCGACGGCGATCCGCCCGCGGTCGGCCAGCCCAGCGATGCGCGCCGGGACGGTGGTGAGTTCGCGGACCGCTTCGGGCACGGTGAACCGGCCGGATTTCCGGTCGCGTGCCCAGTGCGCCAGGAAGTACGTCGAGTAGCTGGCGTCGCAGATCATGCCGTAGTGGGCGCCGCCGTCGCCGAGGCCCAGCACCACGTCGTCGCGTTGCAGCAGCTCACCGACGGTGTCCAGGGAGTTTTTCTCGAGGTTGCTGGTGGCGACCAGCAGCATGGCCCGGCCGTCGTCGTCCAGCAACCGGTCATAGGCCTCCTCCATCGGTTCACCCCCTTGGCCCGGGCCCGGGCCCCGATGCTGGTCGACGGGTCCGGCTCGTAGTTGGGGTTGTCGTCCAGCGGGAAGATCCAGTCCCACATCTGGGCGACGTACAGGATCGGGTGACCACGGCCGGGCTTGTCGGCGAGGATGCGGGCGCGGACCTCGGGCTTGCGCATCTCGGCGACGCGCTCGGCCAGCGGCAGGTGCGCGATCTCGCGGTAGCTGGGGTAGAGCACGAACGGGTTGGCGGACAGCTGCAGCCCGATGATCAGCCCGATCGGGCGCGGCAGCAGCTGCGCGGTGATGTCGCCGCCGGCCGCGATTGGCCTTCTCGATCATGGTGATGGCGTCCGGCCAGGTCGGGTCGCCGGCGTTTGCTACGACCAGGGTGAAGGTGAGCGGCAGCCCGACGTCCTCGGCGACGTCGAACACGGTCTGCAGCACGGGCTCGTAGCCGCCGGACGGAATGTCGGGCACGAACTGCAGCAGCCCGCCGCCGCCGTCGACGACGCCTCGGGCGATCTCCTCGATCTCCTCGCGGGCGGCGTCGTAGCTGGGGATCGGCGAACCGCTCTCGGTCTTGTGGATCGTCAACCGCGACGACGCGAAACCGAGAGCGCCGATCTCGATAGCCTCCTTGGCCAGCTCCCGCATCTTCGCCAGGTCCTCGGCGGTGGCCGGCTCGCGGTCGACCCCGCGCTGACCCATCACGTAGACCCGCAGCGGCGAGTGCGGCAGGTAGGCGGCGACGTCGATATCGCGTTTGCCCGCATCCAGCGCGTCCATGTACTCGGGGAAGGTTTCCCAGTTCCACGGCAGTCCGTCGGCCATCACGACGCCGGGAATGTCCTCGACGCCGGCCATCACGTCGACGAGGACGTCGTGGTCTTCCTTGCGGCACGGCGCGAAGCCGACCCCGCAGTTGCCCACCACCACCGTGGTGACGCCGTGCGCCGACGACGGCGTCAGGCGCTCCGACCAGATGGCCTGGCCGTCGTAGTGGGTGTGCAGGTCGACGAAGCCCGGGGTGACCAGCAGCCCGGTGGCGTCGATCTCGCGCTCGGCGGTGTCGCCGTTCACGTGTCCCACCGCCGTGATGACGCCGTCGCGCACTCCGACGTCGCCGACGTATGGCTCGCCCCCCAGCCCGTCGACGATGGTGCCATTGCGGATGAGGAGGTCGTAGGTCATCTAAATAATCTACGACCGTGACGGTGCGTCATGCCAGGATCTGGACGTGATCGACCACATCGGAATCAACTGCTCGGATTACGGGCGGTCGCAGGAGTTCTACGACACGGTGCTCGGCGTGCTGGGTTTCTCGCGTCAGATGGATTTCGGCAGGGCCATCGGCTACGGACGGGACGGCAAGCCGTCGTTCTGGATCTCCGCAGCTGTGGGCATGGGTCCCAACCGGGAAATCCACGTCGCGTTCGAGGCGGCCGACGAAGATGCGGTGCGCGCCTTCCACGACGCTGCGGTGGGCCTGGGTGCCGAGTCGCTGCATGCGCCGCGGCTCTGGCCCGAATATCACCCGGGGTACTTCGGCGCCTTCGTCCGCGACCCCGACGGCAACAACATCGAAGCGGTCTACCACGGGTCCTGAGCGTATGGGTCGCCGGTATGGCAGAGGCCGAAAAATCCGCAGCCGCAACCCAAGAACTACTCCGGGACGCCTTCACCCGGCTTGATCGAACACGTCGACGAGCTGACCGACGGGCTGACCGACGAGACGTCCAATTACCGGCCGACGCGCGACGCCAACAGCATCGCCTGGCTGATCTGGCACAGCGCCCGGGTGCAGGACATTCAGCTGGCCCAGGTGGCCGGTGTGGAGGAGGTGTGGACCCGCGACGGCTGGGTGGACCGGTTCGGGCTGGAACTGCCGCGCCGTGACACGGGCTACGGCCATAGCCCCGACGAGGTCGCCAAGGTGCGGGCCCCCGCCGACCTGCTGGCCGGCTACTACCACGCGGTCCACCAGCTCACCCTCGATTACGTCGCCGGGGTGACCGCCGACGAGCTGTCCCGCATCGTCGACACCAACTGGGATCCGCCGGTCACCGCCAGCGCGCGGATAGTGAGCATCATCGACGACTGCGCTCAGCACCTTGGCCAGGCCGCCTACCTGCGTGGGATCGCACCGTAGATTGGGCAAGTGCGATTCGCGCTGACGGTGGTGCTGTGGCTGGCCGCCACCGGTGCGCTGGCGGTGGCAGTCCCGGCGGGCTGGGCGCAGCTGAACATCGTCGACGAGGACGGCTACGCCGCGTTCGCCCGGAAGGCCGCGGGCGACCCGGCCCTGCAGTCCGCCGCGGCGGCTGAACTCACCACGCGGGCGATGGCGCTCATTACGCCCACGGCGCGTACGAGGGCGGCCAGCACCCGGTCGAGGGTGCGCAGGTGCACGAGATCGCCGCCGCGTTCACGGCCGGACCGTCGTTTCCGCCGCTGTTCGCAGACGCGAACCGGGCGGCACACCGCTATTTGTTCTCCGCCGTTTCTCAGGCCAGCTCCGGCGATGCGTGGGTGATCGACGTGGCGCCGATGCTGAAAGACAGCGCGTTTGAGCAGCGTGTTGAGCAGCCACAACGTGAAAGTGCCTGCGACGCTGACGGTTCCGCTGACCGTGTCGCTGCCTGGTCAGTCGGTGCGGCAGGGACAGCTGAGCCGCTTCGCCGCCTGGGGTCCCTGGGTGAGCACTGGGTGCGGCGGCCCTCAGCGGTTTCTTCGGTCTGCTGACGCTTGCCGCGGCGCGGCGCCGCGGCAAGGCGCTGACCAGCCTCGGCGTCTCAGCCCTGTTGGTGGGCGCGGCCGGTTGGGCGGGCATCGAGGTCGGCGGCCGCTACCTCAACGAGGCGCTCAATGGGACCACCGGCGATATCCGCCAGATAGCCGATGTGATGGTCCGTCACGCCGAGGCCGGCATGCACTTCTGGCTGAACCTGACGCTGATCGCCGGGGTGGTGCTGGCCGGGTTCGGGGTGCTCGTCGCGATTCTCGGCGGCATGCGCACGCGTGCGAATTAGGGCCTAGCTCAGCGGCAGCTCGGCCAAGATCGCGCTGGTCGGCTGCGGTGACCCGTTGCCGGGCTCGACGGTGAACGCCAGCGCCGTCGAGCTGCCCAGGTCGTTGAACATGTGCGTCGTCGAGGGCGCCACCGCCGCGGTGCCCATCGTTCCCGCCGATGTCGGACCGTTGGACCCGATCAGCCACATCTGATAGACGGTCCCCGGAGCCGGCGGCGGCACGTTGTTCATCACCAGCACGCCCGCGTTGCGGTCGCGGGAGAACATCACCGTCGCCGTCCCGTCGGCGAGCGGGCGGGACACCGTCCGCACGTCCGGGGCCGTCATGATCTGCTCGGCGACCGTCTGCGTGGGGTGCGGCCGCATCAGCACCCCGACGCCGAACGCCGCGGCGCCCACCACGACCGCCGCCGCCGCGGACGCCAAAGCAGCTGTACGCCAACGTGACTGGCGACCGGAAGCGGGCTCTGCCAAGGCGAGCGTCGCGGCTCGCAGGTGCACGGGCGGTTCGGCCGCTGTGGCCGCCGACACGATCGCCATCGCCTCGCGGACACCACGAACTTCGTCGGCGAAGGCCGCCGCGACCGGTGCGGGTGCGGCGGCGACCCGCCGGTCGATCTCGGCTCGCTCCGCGTCCGACATCGCATGCAGGGCATACGGTGTGGCCAGCTCGAGCAGTTCGAAGTCGGTCGGCTCGGTCATGACACGTCCAGGCAATTACGCAGGCCGCGCAGCGCATCGCGCATGCGTGACTTGATCGTCGACAAATTGGTGGCCAACCGCTGTGACACCTCGGCATACGTCAGGCCGCCGTAGTAGGCCAGGTCGATGCATTCCCGCTGGGCATCCGTCAGCGCGTCAAGGCAGGCGAGCACCCGGCGCCGCTCATCGCCGGCGATCGCCGAGTCGGCGACGGTGTCGCCGGCGGGGCCACTGGCCGGATCGACATTGGCTGCGCCGTAACGCGATTCGCGGCGGCTGCCGGCCTGCTCGGCGCGCACCCGGTCGACGGCGCGCCGGTGCGCCATGGTCAGCAGCCAGGCCAGCGCGGAACCCTTGGCGGGGTCGTATTCCGACGCGCTCCGCCACACCTCGAGATAGACCTCCTGGGTGGTTTCCTCGCTGTAGCCGGCATCACGCAACACCCGAACCACCAGTCCGTACACCCGGGTCTTGGTGAGGTCGTAGACCGCGGCGAACGCGTCCCTGTCGCCTCGCGCCACGCGACGCAACAAGGCGTCGAGGTCGCTGCTCAGCCGCCGCGGTCCGGTCATCGATCCGTAGCCTATCGCCCGCCCGCCGAGCGCGGTCGGTTGTCATCGGGATCGCGACCTTGGTGGCCGGGGGAAGAAGAACGCCGTCCGTGCCTGGTATTCCTCGAAACCGGGACGGCCGGCCATCAGCTTCTCGGTCAGCCGCGCGCCGCTCACATACACCAGGAAGTACGTCATCAGCAGCGGCGAGCCGACGGTGAGCAACGACGGCCAGCCGTAGATGGTGATCAGCCAGAGCCCCCACCACACGGTGGCGTCGCCGAAGTAGTTGGGGTGGCGTGTCCAGGCCCACAAGCCGCGGTCCATCACCACGCCGCGGTTCGCGGGGTCATCCTTGAACACCTTCAGCTGCCGGTCGCCGACGGCCTCGAACGTCACGCCCACCACCCACACGGCCACACCGAGCACCGCGACGGGGATCAGGGGCCCTGGGGTCGCACCGGCGACCGCAGAAAGCTGCAGCGGGAACGAGACGAACCAGGTGATAAAGCCCTGCAGGACAAAAACCTTGCGCACCACCTGGGCGGTCGTGGCACCCCGCAGCAGGGCCGCGTAGCGGCGATCCTCACCCTTGCCCACGGTCTTGCGCTGGATGTGCCAGCTCAGTCGCATGCTCCAGATCGCCACGAGTCCCAGCAGCAGCCACCGCCGGGTGGGGTCGCCGTGGCCGATCCCGGCAGCGACGATGGCGATGCCCACAAAGCCCCCGCCCCAGGCCACGTCGACGACGTTGTAGCGACCGATTCGCCTGCCGATAGCGAACGTCACCGAATGCACGACGGCGAGGACCAAAACCGAGGCACCCGATACGACCAGCAGATTCAGGTAGTTCACCGCGTCACCTCGCGTTCGAACGTCCATTGGTAGACATCCAGGTAGCCGGACCGGAAGCCCGCCTCCGAATACGCCAGGTACAGCTCCCACATCCGCCCGAACACCTCGTCGAAATCCAAGTGCGCCAACATGTCTCGACGCTGCGTGAACCTTTCCCGCCACAGCCGCAAAGTCTCGGCGTAGTGCGGACGCAGCGAGGTCATGTCGACCGCGCGTAAACCGGTCTGCCGCTCGGTGATGTCGACGATGGCCCGGGTGGACGGTAGCAGCCCGCCCGGAAAGATGTACTTCTGAATCCAGGTACGGGTGTTGCGGCTGGCCATCATCCGGTCGTGCGGCATGGTGATGGCCTGGATCGCTACCCGGCCGCCCGGCCGCACCAGCTGTTCGAGCGCGGCGAAATACCGGGGCCACGCGTGATATCCGATCGCTTCGATCATCTCGACCGACACCACGGCGTCATAGCACCCGGGAACTGTCTGAGCGTCGCGGTAGTCGCACAAGTCGATCTGCACCGACGCCGACAGCCCTGCCGCGGCAACCCGAAGCCGCGCCAGGTGCTGCTGCTCGACCGAGAGCGTCACGGAGCGCACGTGCGCACCGCGGGCGGCCGCACGGATGGCCAGCTCGCCCCATCCCGTGCCGATCTCGAGAACCCGGCTGCCGCTGCGGATGCCGGCGACGTCAAGCAGGCGATCGATCTTGCGTCGTTGCGCCACTGCCAAATCCGACCACCGTGGTGTTCGGCTCGGCAGTAGGTCGAACAGCGCGCACGAGTACGTCATGGTCTCGTCGAGGAATTCGGCGAACAGCTCGTTCGACAGGTCGTAGTGCTCGGCGATGTTGCGCCGCGCCCGATCCCGGCTGGCGCTGTGCCAACGGGGCTGAAACGCCGGGCCGATCGGTCGCAACCATTGCAGCGTGCGGGGCACCAGGTCGGCCACAGAGCTGGCGAAGACCGTCAACAGCTGCGCGAGGTCTTGCGATGAATCGGTACACGACCACTCGCCGGCCATGTAGGACTCCCCGAAACCGATCAGGCCGTGTCGCCCGATCCGGCGGGCCAGCGCGACCGGTTGCTGGATCACCATCGTCGGCGCCGTCGGATCGGCCGCGCCGATCACGCTGCCATCGGGGTAGGCCAGACGCAACGGTAACCGCGCGGCCGCGCGCCGCAGCAGCCTGTCGGCGATGGCCCCCGATGCGGTGCACAACGGGCCGGACGGCACCTTCGCAACCGCTGGCCAGCGCCGCGAATCGATTGCAGCCGAGCGCTTTTCGATGACCTGCAGGCTCATCTCGGCCATCGCTGCACCAGGGGAACTCGACGTAACCACAGCTTGATTCCCTGTATTCGGATGCGCATGGCCACCAGCAGCGGTGCCAGCGGCGAGACGATTTGCATGACCGCGACTTCCCTGGTGGTTGCCGGTCGGCGTTCGCCGCGCAGATTCGCGACAAAGGCGGCTTGGCGGTCGCGGTGCAGCGCCACGGTGATGTCGACCTCGCTGTCGGGCGGTGGCGCTTGCACCAGGTAGTAGCCCTCCACCTGATTGAACGGGGAGACGTAGAACGTCTTGGCCGTCACTACCGGCAGGTCGGCCGGCGGCAACAGGTAGGCGTGGCGTTCGCCGTAGGTGTTGTGCACCTCGGCGATCACGTGACGCAGCGTGCCGTCGTCGTCGTGGCACCAGAAGACGCTCAACGGATTGAAGACGTAACCGAGGACACGCGCCTGCAGCAGCGCGGTGATGCGGCCCCGCGGAACGGGGACATCGTGGTCGGCGAAGAAGGCATTGAGGCGTGCCCGCAGTGAGCCATGCGGCGGCTCGCATGACGTGTCTGAAAAGTGATCCGCGGCGCGAAACCGCGCGAACGGCCGCAGCCACCAGGGCAGTCGGGGAAGGTCGTCGACGTCGACATACCAGCTGTAGCTGCGGTATTCGAACGAATGATGGACGGGGGTGTGTCGCGCATGAGTGATCGTGGTCCGGTAGAGGGCCGGCGTCACCGCCCGAGTCGATTGAGTCAGCATCCGACCACCGCCTCCGGGCGGGGTGCCGCCGGCCAGTCGGCGCCGAGCCGGCGGGCCGCGCGCAGTCCCGAGGCAGCGCCGTCCTCGTGGAATCCCCAGCCGTGGTATGCGCCCGCAAATACCACCCGATCGTCATCGAGCGTCGGCAATAAGCGTTGAGCCGCAACGGATTGCGGTGTGTAGAGCGGATGGCTGTAGGTCATCTCGGCGATTACCGACGCAGGGTCAACCCGGCTGTCCCCGCCAAGTGTGACGATGAACCGGCGACGCGAGTTGATGCGCATCAGCCGGCTGATGTCGTAGCTGACCACGACCTGGTCACCGCCGGGTGTCACCAGGTAGTTCCACGAGGCGCGGGCACGGCGGTGGCGGGGCAACACCGTCTCGTCGGTGTGCAACCGCGCGCGGTTGCTCGTGTACGGGATGGACCCCAAGACAGCGCGCTCAGACGGCGTCGGGTCATCGAGCAGCAGCAGTGCCTGGTCCGGATGCACGGCCACGACGGCGGCGTCGAAAGGCCGCGGCGGGGTGTCTCCCGCTTGCACCAGAACGCCGTCAGGCACCCGCCGTAACGAGCGTACCGGTGTCCCGACAGACACCTCGTCGAGCCGGGATGCGATGGCCTGTACGTAATTAGCCGATCCGCCGGTCACCGTGCGCCAAGTCGGCGAACCGAAAACCGAGAGCATGCCGTGGTGGTCGAGGAAGACGAACAGGTACCGCGCCGGATAGCGCAGCGCGTCGGCGCCGGGACACGACCACACCGCCGCGACCAGCGGCGTGATGAAGTAGTCGACGAGGTACGACGAGAAGCGGTGCCGGTTGAGAAAGGTTTCCAGCGTCTCGAGGTCGTCGGCAGTGTCGACACGCAGGAGCTGGGAAGCGGCGCGGTGAAACCGGGTGATCTCGGCCAGCATCAGCAGATATCTGGGCCGCAACGACTGCCGACAGGCGAATAAACCCGAAATACCGAGAGCCCCTGCGTATTCAAGCGCAACGTCATCGGCGCGCACCGACATCGACATTTCCGAATCCTGGGTGGCCACCCCGAGGTCGCCGAACAATCGGCACAGCGTCGGATAGGTGCGGTCGTTGTGCACCAGGAACGCCGAGTCGACGCCCACCATCCCGCCGGCACCGTCGTCGACGAAGTGGGTGTGCGCGTGGCCGCCGATCCTATCGTCGGCCTCGAACAGGGTGACGCGGTCGCGGCCGGCCAACACGTAGGCGGCGGTGAGGCCGGCCACGCCACTGCCGATCACCGCGACTGAACGCCCGGATTTTTGCCCCACGACGACTATTCGGAGCCGACGATCGCGCGGATGGGGCCTACCCGAACGTGAACGAAAACACTTGCAGGCCTTTGCTGACCCGCATGTCCAGCTGATCGCGGTGCGCGGTGTCGTCACCGCCACCGCCCACGATCTGATGCAGGGTCGGGGGTCCGCTGATCGGTGTGGTGGTGGTCTGTTCCGGTCCCGGGTCACCGTGAGCGTGCCGGTACCGCCGACGACGACGTAGACGGCCTTCGCGGTGTAGTTCAGGGCGATCGCGGCATCGTCGCTGTCGGCGGTGGCGCCCTGGTCGTCCAGGGTCCAGCGACCGCGCAGCGCGAACTTGTCGTCGGCCAACTCCGCGCGGGTAGGCGAACGCTGCCGGTCTTGTAATTCGCCTGTGCCGCCGTAGTTTCCGGCTCGATGGACGCCCAGGTAGGTCTCCGGGGTGAGCCTGGTCTGCGGAGTGGTGTCGACCGAGTTCGCCGGGCGCGGGCAGCCGGACGTCCGGGTTCGCGTCGAGTGAGCAGCTGGCGGATCAGCTTTTCGGTTCCGTCGTAGTCGCCTTCGCCGAATTTGGTGTGCCGGACGGCTCCGTTCGCGTCGATCAGGTACTCGGCCGGCCAGTACAGGTTCTGGTAGTTGTTCCAGGTCTTGTAGTCGTTGTCCAGCGCGATGGGGTAGTTGATGTGCAACGCGGCGGCGCCGCTGGCCACATTGCCGGGGACCCGTTCGAAGGCGTACTCCGGGGTGTGCACCCCGATGACCACGAAACCGTCGTCGCGATACCGGTTGTACCAGTCGACCACGTGGCCGATGGCGCGCTGGCAGTTGATGCACGAGTACGCCCAGAAGTCGATCAGCACCACCTTGCCGCGCAACGACGCGAGGTCGATCGGCTTGCCGTCCGGGGTGTTGAGCCACTGGGTGATCCCGCTTACGGCGGGCGCCGGCCCGCACTGTTGCAGCTGGGCGGAGCCGTCTGTGCAGTCGGCCAGTTGGCCTTTCACCGTGCCACCCTGGTTCAGCTTGCGCTGGATATCGCCGGCCCCGATCCCTTTCTGCATCGCGACCGTGTAGTCGGGAACGGCGCGCTGCAGCATCGCGGGAAGGTTGAACACCAGCGCGACGGCCAGCACGATCATCGTGATTCCGCCGGCGATCTGTATCGCGCGCTGCCGACGGCGGAATGCGGAGACACGTTCGGCTGAACAGCCGCGGCCGGCCAGCGCGAAAACCAGCAGCGGCAACGCGGTGCCGATGGCGAAGGTCGCGGTCAGGACCAGCGTCGGCAGGCCGATGGAGCCGGTGCCGCCGGCGACCACGATCGCGGCCAGCACCGGTCCGGCGCACGGCACGTAGAGCGCGCCCAATGTCAGACCGAGCCCGAAACCGCTTCTGCCAGCTGTCGGTTTGGCCTTCTTTGACACGCACTGGGATGCGCGCGAACGGCCGTTCCAGCAGGTGCATCACCGGCGGGAAGATCAGTCCGAGACCGATCACGGTCAACGTCACCAGCGCGGCCCACCGGATCGCGTCCTGGGGCAGATGCAGCGCCGACAACAGCGCGGAGCCGGCCAGGGTGACCACGCTGAAGCTGCAGACCAGGCCCGCGATCACCAGGTACGGCCGCGCCCCGGAGCGTGCTGACCCGGCTGCTGTTCAAGCCGGACAGGAACACCACCGGAAGCACCGGCAGGATGCACGGCGAGATGCCGGTGATCAGGCCACCGAGAAACCCGATCAGCGCGATGGTCAGCATGACTGTAATTCGGAATGACCGGGGTTGTGGACGGGCCGCCACCGAGCGCGCGACGGCTAGTCGCTGTAGGCCAGGGATTGGTCCGGACGGGGTTCGACCGGCGCGGCCTGGGGCCGCGGTGGCCTGGAGCGCACCCGGATCGGCCACCAGAACCAGCGCCCCAGCAGCGCGGCGACGGACGGCGTCATGAACGCGCGCACGATCAACGTGTCGAACAGCAGACCCAGGCCGATGGTGGTGCCCACCTGTCCGACCATCCGGACGTCGCTGACGACCATCGCCGCCATGGTGAACGCGAACACCAGGCCCGCGTTGGTCACGACCTTGCCGGTGCCGCCCATGGATCGGATGATGCCGGTCTTGAGCCCGGCATGAATTTCCTGTTTGAACCGGGACACCAGCAGCAGGTTGTAGTCAGATCCCACGGCCAACAGCACGATGACCGACATCGCAATCACCATCCAGTGCAACGGAATACCGAGAATGTGCTGCCAGAACAACACCGAGAGCCCGAAGGAGGCGCCCAGGGAAATCGCCACCGTGCCCACGATGACCGCGGCGGCGATCAATGCGCGGGTGAGGATCAGCATGATGATGAAAATGAGGCACAGCGAGGAAATTCCCGCGATCACCAGATCCCATTTGGCGCCCTCGGAGATGTCCTTGAAGACAGCCCCCGTCCCGGCCAGATAAAACGTTCGAGTCCTCCAATGGGGTTCCCTTGGTGGACTCCTCGGCCGCGGTGCGTATCGCGTTGATACTCGCGATTCCCTCGGCCGATGCGGGATCCCCGCGATGCAAGATGATGAAGCGCGCCGCGTGCCCGTCCGGCGACAGGAAGCTCTTCATCGCGCGTTTGAAGTCCGCGTTCTTGAAGACCTCTGGCGGCAGGTAGAACGAGTCGTCGTTTTTCGAAGCGTCGAAAGCGTGACCCATGGCCGTCGCGTTGTCGCTCATCTCGTCCATCTGATCGAAGATGCCCGACATGGTGCTGTGCATGGTCAGCATCATGGTCCGCATGTTCACCATGGTGTCGATCATCGGCGGGAACTGGGCGATCATCTGCGGCATCAGCGTGTCGAGCTGTTTGATGTCACCGACGAGAGTGTTCAGTTTGTCGTCGATCTTGTCGACACCGTCGATCGTGTCGAATACCGACCGAAGCGAAAAGCAGATCGGAATATCGAAGCAGTGCCTTTCCCAATAGAAGTAGCTGCGGATGGGACGCCAAAAATCTTCGAAGTTCGCGATGTCGTCGCGTAGCTCGTTGGTGATTTGTTGCATTTCCACGGTGTCGCCGACCATGCGGTGGGTGGTGGCGTTGAGCTGCTGCATCAACCCGTACATCCGTTGCATGGTGGCGATCGTCTTGGTCATCTCGTCGGCCTGCTTGACCATGTCGTTCATCCGGTCGCGCTGGTATTTCATGGTCAGCATCTGACCGGCGTTTTGCATGCTCATCTGGAACGGGATCGACGTGTGGTCCATCGTGGTTCCGTCGGGCCGGGTGATCGCCTGCACGCGCGAAATCCCCGGGACCCGGAAGATGCCCTTGGCGAGTTTGTCCAAGACCAGGAAGTCCGTCGGATTGCGCATGTCGTGGTTGGCTTCGATCATCAAGATCTCTGGCTTCATTCGGGCCTGGGAAAAGTGGCGATCCGCGGCCGCGAAGCCTTGATTGGCGGGGATGAATTTGGGGAGATACGCCCGGTCGTCGTAGCTGGGCTTGTATCCGGGCAGGGTGAGCAGGCCGACGAGGGCCACGGCGGAGCTGACGGCGAGGATGGGCAGCGGCCAGCGAACCACCGCGGTACCGACCCGTCGCCAGCCCCGGACGCTCAATTTCCGCTTGGGGTCGAACACACCGAATCGGCCGGCCACGGTCAGGACCGCCGGCCCCAGCGTGAGGGCGACGACGACCGCGGTCACCATGCCCACCGCGCAGGGGATGCCCAGTGTCTTGAAGTAGGGACTTCGGGCGAAACTCAGGCAGAACGTCGCCCCGGCGATCGTCAATCCGGAGCCCAGGATGACGTGGGCCGTCCCGCGATACATGGTGTAGAAGGCCGTTTCCCTGTCCTCACCGGCGTGGCGGGCTTCTTGGTAGCGACCGATGATGAAGATCCCGTAGTCGGTACCGGCGGCGATGGCCAGTGAGGTGAGCAGGCTGACCGCGAAGGTGGAAAGTCCGATGATTCCGGTGTGCCCGACCACCGCGACGGCTCCGCGCGCGATGACCAATTCGAAACCGACCGTGACCAGCAGCAAAATCACGGTGATCACCGAGCGGTAGACGAACAGCAGCATGATCAGAATCACCAGCGATCGTGGTGGCGGTGATCTTGACCATGGATTTGTCACCGCTTTGATGCAGATCCGCGGTCAGCGCCGACGCCCCGGTGACGTAGGCCTTCACGCCCGGCGGCGCCGGCGTGCTGTCCACGATTTTGCGGACCGCCTCGACGGATTCGTTGGCCAGCGGCTCGCCTTGGTTACCGGCGAGATTCACCTGGACGGTTGCGGCCTTGCCGTCGTTGCTTTGCGCGCCCGCCGCCGTGAGTGGGTCCCCCCAGAAGTCCTGGATGCTGAGCACGTGCGCCTTGTCGTCGCGCAACCTGCGAATCAGTGTGTCATAGAACCTGTGGGCGTCGTCACCCAGGGGCTTGTCACCCTCGAGGACGATCATCGCCACGCTGTCGGTTTCTCCTTCGTTGAAGGCGTGGCCGATGTGTCTCAGCGCGATCACCGATGGGGCGTCTCCCGGGCTCATTGTTACCGACCGCTCTTGGCCGACCTCTTCCAGCGATGGGACGAACACACTGAGGATGACGGCAATTGCCAGCCAGAACAGGATGATCGGCACCGCGAAGGTGTGCAGCATCCTTGCGATGAACGGCCGTTCGGCATGCTTTTCGCGGGCAGCCGGTGAGTCGGGTACTCACGCGGACTTCACCATGCAGAAGGTGAAGGCATGGACCTCGTTGGAGATTTTCTCCGCTTTGACCTCGCCGTCCACCACGATGCGGCAGCCGATGCTGTCGCTATCTCCTTGCGCCATAAGGCTTCCCATCACCGCCGCCTTCGTGGTGGTGATGTGTAGCGACCACGGCAACGGCGCCCCGTCGACGCGTTTCGGATCGGCGTTGACGTCGAAATAGCTGATGTCGGCGACTGTTCCGGGTGCGCCGAAGACTTCGTAGCTGATCTGTTTCGGGTTGAATGGCTTGGCGCTCTCCAGGTTGCTGTCGGCATACGATGGGCGCTTTTCGGAGCCGAAGTAGCCGTGGACCCGGTACACGACGAATCCCGCGGCGACCACCACCGCCACAATGACCAGTGGAATCCAGGTCCGCGACAGCACCTTGAAAATCTCAGATCCCCTTACCGGTCGGCATTCCTCTTCGCGGACGGGTTCGTTGCGCCGACCGCTTGCGCTTAGCGCGCAACTAAGCCTTGCCTAAGTAAATCACGGGCGTGACGGTGCTAGTGACTCCTTCCGCTGGGCCGCCTGGAGTGTAACGCATATCACGTGCGTAACGGAGCCCTTGCGCCCTGCCGCTCAAATCACATGATGTGCGTTATACAAATCACACAATGTGCGTTATCCTCAGCCGGTGGCGCCCCTGACGTTTCAGCGTGCCCGCACGGAAGAAAACAAGCGCCGACGTGCGGCGGCGCTCGTCGAGGCCGCGCGATCACTGGCAGTCGAGACCGGTGTCGCGTCGGTGACGCTGACCGCCGTCGCCGGCCGCGCCGGCATCCATTACTCCGCGGTGCGCCGCTATTTCACGTCCCACAAAGAGGTCCTGCTGCACCTCGCCGCCGAAGGGTGGGTGCGGTGGTCGGGCACCGTGTGCGAAAAGTTGGGCGAGCCGGGTCCGATGTCGCCGTCGCGGGTCGCTGAGACGTTGGCCAACGGTCTGGTCGCAGACCCGCTGTTTTGCGATCTGCTGGCCAACCTCCACCTGCACCTCGAGCACGAGGTGCATATCGACAGGGTCGTCGAGATCAGGCGGACCATCGCCGCCGCCGCGACCTCACTGGCCGACGCGATCGAGCGTGCGCTACCCGCGCCCGGGCGCTCGGGCGCTTTCGACATCTTGATAGCCGCGTACTCGTTGGCCGCCGCTTTCTGGCAGATCGCCAACCCCCCGGAGCGGCTATCGGACGTCTACGCCGAGGAACCGGACGCCTTGCCGCCCGAGTGGAACATCGATTTCGCATCCGCGCTTACCCGAGTGCTCACCGCCACCTGTATCGGCCTCAGCTCCGGATCGTCTTTAACGGCGGAAGGCGTGAAATGAGGACCGTATCGCGCGCGCTCCCGCTGATGCGGCTAACATACTTAGCGCACCAAACCAAACGGTGGGATGACCACGGGGGCGGGCGTTTTCACGTGTCTTCTGAAGCAAGCAAATGGGCGTGTACGCGCCCGGTGAGCGGGAGGTGATTCGATGGCCAAGACTCGCAGTTGCCAACGCGGTGAAAAAAGCATGGATCGCCTTGGTCATCCTGATCGTGATTCTGGTGGCCGGGTTCGTCGTCACTCGGCTGCGCAGCGTCTTCGGCTATCACGACAATCGCCCGATCACCAGCGGTGGTGCCGACGAAATCAAACCCTTCAATCCCGAAGCACGTGGTCTACGAGGTCTTCGGCAACGGGGCCACCGCGAACATCAACTACCTGGACATCCATGCCCAGCCGCAGCGCGTAGACAATGTGCCGCTGCCCTGGACGCTCTCGGTCATCACGACGCTGCCGTCGGTGAGCGTCAACGTGGTCGCGCAGACCGACGGTGACCAGATCGGCTGCCGAATCATCGTGAACGACGTGGTCAAGGACGAAAGGTCGGTGACCGGAGTGAACGCCGAAACCTTCTGCATTGTGAAGTCCGCATGACTACGACTAGGCCCGATAACGGGCCCGCCAACAGGCCCGATAACCAAGCCGCGGGCCTCCCGCACATGCCGTGGTTTGCGCACGTCGGTGCACAAGTTCGCGCTGCTGATCGTCCTGGGCTGGGTCGGGCTGGTCGTGTGCCTCAGCATGTTCGTCCCCGACCTGGAGACAGTCGGCAAGGCGCACACGGTGCCGATGAGCCCGAAAGAGGCGGCATCGATGCAGGCGACGATGCGCGTCGGCAAGGTGTTCAACGAATTCGACAGCGACAGTGCGGTCATGATCGTCCTGGAGGGCGACAAGCCACTCGGCGACGACGCGCACCATTTCTACGACCAGCTGGTCAAGAAGGTGGAGGCGGACACGAAGCACGTCGAGCACGTGCAGGATTTCTGGGGGGACCCGCTGACGGCGGCCGGCTCGCAGAGCTCCGACGGCAAGGCGGCCTATGTGCAGGTCTATCTGGTCGGTGACCAGGGCGAGAGCAAGGCCAATGATTCCGTGCGCGCGGTCCGCAAGCTGGTGGAGGAGACACCCCCGCCGCCTGGGATCAAGGCCTATGTGACTGGCGCGGCGGCCCTGACGGCCGATCAGTCGGCGGCCGGTGAGAAGGGCGTCATCCTGGTCACGATGATCACTTTCCTGGTGATCATCGTGATGTTGCTATGGGTCTACCGCTCGATCGTCACCGTATTGATCACGCTGATTATGGTGATGCTCGAGCTGTTCGCGGCACGGCAGGTTGTCGCATTTCTGGCCGATAACAACATCATTGGCCTGTCGACGTTCGCGGTGAACCTGCTGGTGCTGATGGCCATCGCAGCGGGTACCGACTACGCGATCTTTGTCCTGGGCCGGTATCAGGAGGCGCGGTCCCTCGGCGAGGATCGAGAACAGGCCTTCTACACCATGTTCCACGGGACCGCCCACGTGGTCCTGGGCTCCGGCTTGACCATCGCCGGCGCGATGTATTGCCTCAGTTTCACCCGGCTTCCGTATTTCGAGAGCCTTGGCGTCCCTTGCGCGGTGGGGATGCTTGTCGCCGTGCCGCAGCGCTCACGCTGGGCCCGGCGGTGTTGACGGTCGGGAGTCGGTTCGGCCTGTTTGACCCGAAACGAAAGATGCGGACGCGGGGCTGGCGGCGCGTGGGTACCGCTATCGTCCGGTGGCCCGGGCCGATCCTGGCCGTGTCGATCGGCATCGCGCTCATCGGGTTGGTCGCACTGCCCGGGTATAAGACGAACTACGACAACCGCCAGTATCTGCCTGGGAGCACGAAAGCGGTCGTTGGATACGAGGCAGCGGAGCGGCATTTCTCCAACGCCCGAATGAATCCGGAATTGCTGTTGATCGAGACCGATCACGACTTGCGCAACCCGGCGGGCATGTTGGTGCTGGACCGGATCGCCAGGTACGTCTTCCACATCCCCGGTGTGGCGCGCGTCCAGACGATAACCAGGCCGCTGGGAGCGCCGATCGAGCACACCTCGATCCCGTTCCAGATCAGCATGCAGAACACGACGCAGGTCGAGAACCAGGAGTACATGAAGAAGCGCATGGCGGACATGCTGAAGCAGGCCGACGCCATGCAGCAGTCCATCGACACGATGCAGCGCATGTACGACATCACGTCGAAAATGGCGGCTGTGACGCATCACATGGACGGCCTCACGCATGAAATGGCGGACGTCACTGGCCAATTACGGGACGAGATCGCGAATTTCGATGACTTCTTCCATCCGATTCGGGCCTACTTCTACTGGGAGAAACACTGCTTCGACATTCCCGTCTGCTGGACGTTGCGATCCCTCTTCGACGCGATCGACGGCATCGACAAGCTGAGCGAGAAGATCGACGACCTAACGGTCGACATCGACCACCTCGATGCACTGTTGCCGCAGATGCTGGCTCAGATGCCGCCGATGATCGCGACCATGACGACGATGAAGCAGATGATGCTGACGATGCACAGCTCGATGAATTCGATGTATGACCAGATGGACGTGATGAGCCAGAACTCCACGGCCATGGGTCAGGCGTACGACGCGGCCAAGAACGACGACTCGTTCTACATTCCGCCGGAGGTCTTCGACAACCCCGACTTCAAGCGCGGTCTGAAGATGTTCGTGTCGCCGGACGGCCACGCGGCCCGGTTCATCATTTCCCATGATGGCCCTCCCGCTACCCCCGAGGGCATTTCGCACGTCGAGCCGATCAAGACCGCGGCGAAGGAAGCCATCAAGGGCACCCCGGTGGAGGGCGCCAAGATCTGGCTCGGCGGCACGGCCGCGGTCTATAAAGACATGCGCGACGGGTCTAAGTACGACCTGATGATCGCGGGAATATCGGCCGCCAGCCTGATTTTGATCATCATGTTGATCATCACCCGAAGTCTGGTTGCCGCGATCACGATCGTGGGGACGGTGCTGCTTTCGTTGGGGGCTTCGTTCGGGCTTTCAGTGCTGCTGTGGCAGGACATCCTGGGCATCCAACTGCACTGGATGGTGCTCGCGATGTCCGTCATCCTGCTGTTGGCAGTGGGATCCGACTACAACCTGCTGCTGGTTTCCCGCTTCAAAGAGGAAATCCATGCCGGAATCAAGACCGGAATCATCCGGTCGATGGCCGGCACCGGCGCCGTCGTGACTTCTGCGGGTCTGGTGTTCGCCGCCACCATGTCGACGTTTGCGATCAGCCCGCTGCGGGTGATGGGGCAGGTGGGTACCACCATCGCTCTGGGTCTGTTGTTCGACACATTGATCGTGCGGTCGTTCATGATGCCGTCGGTCGCCGCGCTGATGGGGCGCTGGTTCTGGTGGCCGACACAGGTACGGACTCGTCCCGCCAGCGGGCTACTGCGGCCGTTCGGGCCGCGGCCCGTGGTTCGCGCGCTGCTGCTGCCCCCGGAAAATGGCGGCACGTATCGCAATGGCGAAACGACCGACTCGGCCAACACCGATCGGTTCCCGGCGCACTACTGATGCGCGTTCGGGTCTTCGACGATGTACGTCCCGTGGCCTTCGATCACCAGGCCGTCGTCGAACCGCAGCACCTCACTGACCAGACCGTCGTCTTGGTTGCGGTACGCGATGACGACGGTGTCGATGCCCTGGTAGACCTGTTCGACGGTGAACCGGAGATCCGGGATGCGCGACAGGGCCACGGTCCAGTAGTGCCGCAAAGCCGGTTTGCCGCGAACGACGCCATGCGTGTCCGGCAGGAGCCGGGCGGCCACGGGCGAGGTGAAAACGACATCATCGTGGAAGTGCTCGAGAACGGCCTCTACGTCGTGCGCGTTCCACGCCGCGACCCACTGCCGGCTGAAGGCAATCGGATCGAGCGGGATCAGGCAGTCCAGTCCCAGACCGACATGTCGCCCTTGGGGTACTGCTCGCACACGTCGGTGGCCTTGGCGACGACGCCCTTGTTGTTGAAGAAGATCTTGGCCCAGTTGCCCCAGTGCGTCGCCATCTGCTCGTAGTAGATGTCGGTCGCGGTGTCCTCGGAGTACTGCCTACGGCCGGCGGGGTCCAGGGAATAGAACCAGTGGATGCGATCGATCGCCCCCTGCTGGATGGGCTGCGGCCGGTTGTGGAAGTCGATCATGTACCGCTGGTAGTAGATCGGGCTGGTGTCCCGGGCGGCCGCCAGATACTGCTCCGCATCGCAGGTGGTGTTGATCTGCCTGCGGGGAATCGGGAAGTCGTCCGTGGAGTCTGCTGCGGCGGTCTTCGGGAACGCGGCAGCGGCTAGGGCAAGGGAAAGGAAAACAACGCCTGCACGCAGGCCGTTACTCAGCCGAGACATAATCTCCACGGTAACACTTTTCTGGGCCTGGATGGGCCGCCGGGGCGATATTCGTAGTTCATCTCACTATCCGTCGCTATCAGGCACGATGACGTGTGTGGGATCCGGCCGCAGCTCGGGCGGGGCCTGGCTGTAGTCCCCGAACGGGCCGTCGCGGCGCTCGACCGCCGCCCGCACACCCTGGGTTTGGGCCGTGTTGATGAAGTCGAGCGCGTCGGGGGTGTTGCGCATCAGGCCGTCCAGAATGCCGCCCAGCATCTGGGTGGACGCCAGGCCCATGTTCTCGTAGGCCTGGTTGACGATCAGCTTCTGCGCCCGCAACTGCGACAACGGGATCTGGGAAAGCTCGGCGGCGATCTCGGCGACGCGGGCCTCCAGACGCTCGAACGGCACCGCCTCGTTGATCAGCTCGACCTCCGCGGCCTGGACGCCGGTCAGTGGCCGGCCGGTCAGCGAGTGCCACTTCGCCTTGGCCAGGCTCAGCCGATACAGCCACATGCCGGTCAGATAGGCCCCCCACATTCGGGCGTACGGGGTGCCGATCACGGCGTCGTCGCTGGCGATGACGATGTCGGCGCATAGCGCGTAGTCGCTGCCTCCGCCGACACACCAGCCGTGCACCTGCGCGATCACCGGTTTGGACGCGCGCCAGATGGCCATGATTCACCGGATTAACGGTCATAGGGGCTGGGCGCCGGGTTCGAGAAGTCGTTTGGGATGCATGCCGTCGACTTGGCCGATGAACGGCGGGTGGATGCTGTAGCCGAGCATGCGGCGAATGTCTTCCGACACCGCGCGCACGGTGTCACGGGTGGTCGACAAAGTGAACGCTTCCTGGGGGCGCAGCCACGGCTCGCAGTACTGGGCAGTCACGGCCAGGCGCGGGGCAGCGGAGCGGTTGGCACCGCCGCCGTGCCACAGCGTGCTCAGGAAGAACACGCACGAGCCGGCCTTCATCACCACAGGTTCACGTTCGGTCTCCTCGGGCGTCCGCTGCCCCCACAGGTGGCTGCCAGGGATGATGTCGGTGGCGCCGTTATCCGCGGTGAAATCGTCGATCGCAAAGATGGTGGCGGCTCCGAGTGCGACGCGCGGGCGCGGTAGCGGGTAGAAGCCGTCGTCGGTGTGCAGCAGCTGCGCCTGCTCGCCGGGCAAGATGTTGATCACCTGCAGCATCGACAGCAGATAATTTGGCAGAAACAACCGATCCAGCAACGCCAGCACCCGCGGATGGTCCGCGATCCGATCACAGGTACGGGTCTTGTTCAACACGCTGTACACGCGCTGGGTCATACGCCCTTCGAAACCGTTGCGGCCGTGTCGATCCAGCAGCGGCGCAACCGCGTCACGGATCTCGCCGAGCTCGGCCGGTGTCAGCAGATCGGGCAGGATCACGTACCCGTCGCGCTGCAGCGCGACCAAATCTGCCTCGCCAACCGCCGCGTCGATGCTCGCGCCGCCACTGGCGGTCCGGCGGTAGGTCCCGGCCAAATCCCCGCCCAAATCCATCAACGACGACACGTCGGTACTCACGTAGGGCTCCTGTCAGGTCCGTTAACATAACTGACTTCTGTTATGTTTTAAATATGGCACGTGCCCCGATCGGACGTCAACAGCTACTCGACGCCGCCCGCGAGGAACTGGTCCGCGGCAACGGCGTGATGGAGCTGAGCGCGCTCACCCGTCGCGCCGGCCTGAGCACCGGCGCGCTTTACCACCATTTCGGATCGAAATGCGGTCTACTGAGCGCGATTTTCGACGACTTCTATGAAAGACTCCGCGCAGCCATCGCCGACATCCACCTGCCCGCAGATGCTGACTGGGCCACCCGTGAACGCGAACGCACCCGCCGCTTTGTCGCCCAGCACTTGGCCGACCCTCTCGCGCCCATCCTGCTCAACCGCGCAGCCCTGGACCCGCAGCTTCCCGAGCTCGAGTCGGTCTACCTCCAAAGCCTCATCGATAACGCTGCCAGTAACATCCGTCGCGGCCAGCAGCTAGGCCAGCTGCCCGCCGACCTCGATCCCGACAGCGCCGGCGCCTACATCATCGGCGGCCTGCGTCACGGGATCGCCCAACAGCTCCGCACCGCCCCACCGCCTACCCCAGACGAGGTCACTGAACGACTGTGGCGCCTGACCGCCGCCGCACTCGGAATCGCCGGACAAGGGTCGAATTCCATGGGGCGGTCTGATTAGTGGTGACCCGACCTAGCCCGGCACTCGCCGCGACCGTCAACGTGAGTTCGTCAGTGTCGCAGAGGATGTCGAGGCATGGGAATTCCCAGCTCTGCCTTTCCTGCCGGGCTCTGAGCGGCCGTAGCAGCGGCACGGTCGAGGCTGGTGAGTTTCTTGATTGCGGCTTCGCGGCTGGTTTTCAGGCCGGCGACTTCACCGAGCCAGCCGTTGAGTTCGGCTTCTTTGATGCGTTCGGTGAGGTTCGCGATGATTTCGACGATGCGTTCACGTTGTTTGGGGTCGACTCGCAGCATCGGGCATCTGATGCAGGCATGTTCGTGCTTGCATGGGGTCAACCAGTGCCACCACCGCAAAAGGTCAAAAGCGTAGCTGCGGGTACTGAGTGGCGAACCGCCACGAGCGACAACCTCACGGAGGTACCGCTGAACGACGTCGAGCTCAATGCCCTCGTCGGTGAGGACGGCCCAAGGCACCGGATCATCCGCTGGCACTACCCGACCCCACCGCGGCACCACAATCGCGCCGAGGTCTCTGTACATGTCCTGCTCCATGACATGACACCTACCGCAGGGGTGCGACAGCCTAGTTCCGCAACCTCGGAGTATCGCGGCTTAGTCCGGTCAACGGAGAACTTCTGCGTCGGCCCGGTCTCACGGGCGGTGACCATCGCGAAATCCTTGCCCGGATCCCACTTGCCGTCGGTCATCATGACCTCGCCCCAGTGCTGGAAGCCGCCGCCGAAGTCGTAGCCGGCGCAGAAGGCGCGACCCGCGCCGCGCAACACGATGACCTTGATGTCGGGGTCGCGCTCGGCCAGCCCGATGGCCGCCTCGATCTCGTCGGGCATGGGCGGGACGATGGTGTTGAGCTGCTCCGGACGGTTCAAGGTGATGGTGGCGACCGGACCGGCCGTCGTGTAGAGCAGCGTTTGGAAATCTGTCATGTTCTAACCCTTCAGCATCCGCCACAGGAACGAGTGACTCAGCGCCGACTTGAAGGCGAGCTGTTCGTTGTCCGCCGCGCCGGCGTGGCCGCCCTCGATGTTCTCGTAGAGCCAGACCCGATAACCCGCCGCTTCCAGGGCCGCCGTCATTTTGCGGGCGTGGCCCGGATGCACCCGGTCGTCGCGGGTGGACGTGCTGAACAGGACGGGCGGGTACGGCCGCCCGGTCGAAATGTTTTGGTAGGGCGAGTATTCGGAGATGAACTTCCAGTCGTCGGGATTGTCCGGGTCGCCGTATTCGGCTACCCAGGAGGCGCCGGCCAGCAGCAGGTGGTAGCGCTTCATGTCCAGCAGCGGCACGTCGCAGACCAGCGCACCGAATTTCTCCGGGTACTTGGTCAGCATGATGCCCATCAGCAGGCCGCCGTTGCTGCCGCCTCGAGCGCCGAGCTGCGCGACGGTGGTGATGCCGCGGTTGACCAAATCGTCGGCCACCGCGGCGAAGTCCTCTGCCACCTTGTGCCGGCCCTCGCGCAGCGTCTGGGTGTGCCAGCTCGGCCCGTACTCGCCGCCGCCGCGGATATTGGCCAGCACGTAGGTGCCTCCGCGGGCCAGCCACAACCGGCCCAGCACACCGCCGTAGCTCGGCGTGTAGGACGTCTCGAACCCGCCGTAGCCGTAGAGCAGTGTGGGGCCCGGTCCGTCGGTACCGGCGGGCCGCACGACAAAGTAGGGGATCGAGGTGCCGTCCTCGGAGGCGACGAAATGCTGTGTCACGGTGATATTTTCGGCGTCGAAGAAAGCCGGCGCGGATTTGATCTGGTCTGGTTGCCCGTCACCCGTGCCGCGCATCAGCCGCGACGGCGTCTCGAATCCGCTGGAATCGAGGAAGAACTCGTCGCCGGTGTCGTCGGCCGAGACGATGACGGTGTTGGTGGCGTCCGGGATGCCCGGCACCGGCGTGCGCTGCCAGCTGCCGGGCGTGACGATCTCGACGCGGCTGGCCACGTCGGCCAGTGTCACCATCAGCAGGCGGTCCCGGGTCCACGCGTAGTGGTTCAGCGCGGTGTGCTCGTCGGGCTCGAACACCACCCGCAATTCAGCTGTGCCGGAGAGGAATTCGTCATGATTGGCGGCCAGCAGCGAGCCCGCGGTGTAGGTGGCGCCAGCCGACGGTCCAATCGGTGCGCAGCTCGATCAAGATCCACTCGCGGTGCAGCGACACGCTGGCGTCGGTGGGCGCGTCGATGCGCGTCAGCTCCGAGCCGCGCAGCTCGTAGAGCTCGTCGTTCCAGAAGTCGATGGCCCGTCCCACCACGGTTCGCTCGAAGCCCGGTGTGCGATCCACCGACACGAAGGCGCGCACATCGGAGCGTTCCACCTCGAACACGGTCTCCGCGTCGGCCAACGGTGTGCCGCGACGCCAACGCTTGATCACCCGCGGATAGCCGGATTCGGTGAGCGAGTCGGCGCCAAAGTCGGTGCCCACCAGCACGGTGTCCGGGTCGGCCCAGGCCACTTGCGACTTGGCCTCTGCCAGCTCGAACCCGCCGACCGACGAATTCGCGTGTCTGCATGTCGAATTCACGCCAGATGGCCGCGTCCGAGCCGCCCGGGGACAGGACGACCAGCGCTCGCGTGAGATCGGGTTCGAGGACGTTGGCGCCGCCCCACACCCATTTTTGATCGTCGGCTCGACCGAGTTCATCGACATCGATCAGCACGTCCCACTCGGGGGAGTCGGTGCGGTAGCTGTCCAGCGTGGTGCGTCGCCACAGCCCGCGGGGGTTGGTGGCATCCCGCCAGAAGTTGTAGAGGTATTCGCCGCGGCGGGTTACATACGGAATGCGGGCATCGGTGTCGAGCACCTCGAGCGCCTCGGCGCGCATCTGCTCGAACAACGCACCGCCGAACTCCGCCAGCGTCGGATCGTTGTGGGCGCGCACCCAATCCAGCGCCTTGTCGTCGGTGACTTCCTCGAGCCATAGGTACGGGTCATCGGTCATGACCGCCATTCTGACGGCCGGGAATCGGGCCTTTACACGGCCCTCGTAACCATGGCCGTCCAGGGCAGTTCGAGTGCGCCGCCGCGTTCGTAGGGTGCCAGCGACGGCTCAAGTTTCGCCCGGACGGTTTGCACTTGCCCGGTGTCTAGTGAGTCGACCAGTTCTGCCACCGGCCCGGGAGACCGCGACGACGAACGTCCAGTAGTCGTCCAGGCTGTCGTACCGCATGACGCCGGTGAGCGCTTCGACCGTGACATCCGAGAAGCTGCCGGCCCTGACCAGGTCATAGTTGCGCTCCGGCGTGGAGAGCGAGAAGAGACCTCCTGGAGCGAAGGGGTCTCCGGGCGGTGCGATGCCGCTCTGCAGCAGCGCCAGCACGACCTGGAAGATCCAGGGGTTGCGGTCCGGCGGTCCCCACGTCGCGTAGGCACACCGGCCGCCCTGGCGCAGCACCCGTCGGATCTCGGCGATCGCCCGTTCCTGCTCCGGCACCAACATCAGCCCGAACCGCACAAGCACGCCGTCCACGCTGTCGTCGGGCAGGTCGATCTGCTGCGCGTCGATGACGCGGCATTCGACGTTAGACAAACCCTGCTCGTCGACCCCGCGACGAGCCGCCTCCACCATGGCGGGCGCGAAATCACTGCAAATGAGTCGGCCGGCCGAACCGAGTCGAGCGGCGGCGAGGAAGCCGGTCTCCCCGGGGACGGCCGCCAGCTCCAGAACGGTCTAGCCCGACTGTGGGTCAATCTGCTCGACCAGCCACTCCGACACCGAGCGCACGTCCTCGAAGAGACGGTCCCGGTACTTGGCCCACGCCGGTGCGACCGCGTCCCAGCTACGCAGGGCGTCGTCGGCCGAATTCACCTCGGGCACGACCCCCACTCTATGGGGCGACTGCGGCGTACTGTGAGGCTTGTCACGCGAAAGGACAAGGAGCTGAACCGATGACCGTTTTCGCACGTCCGGGTACCGACGGTGCATTGATGTCCTACGAATCGCGATACAACAACTTCATCGGCGGCGAGTGGGTGGCACCCGCCAAGGGCCTCTACTTCGAGAACCCGACCCCGGTGACCGGCCAGACATTCTGCGAAGTGGCGCGCTCCGATGAGGCCGACGTCGACAAGGCGCTCGACGCCGCCCACGCCGCGGCCCCGGCGTGGGGCAAGACCGGCCCGGCCGAGCGCGCGGCGATCCTGAACAAGATCGCCGACCGCATCGAGGAAAACACCCAGGCGCTGGCGGTGGCCGAGGTCTGGGACAACGGCAAACCCGTCCGGGAGGCACTGGCCGCCGACATCCCGCTGGCGGCCGACCATTTCCGGTATTTCGCCGCGGCGATCCGCGCCCAGGAAGGTTCGCTGAGCCAGATCGACGAGGACACCGTCGCCTATCACTTTCACGAGCCGCTCGGAGTGGTGGGACAGATCATTCCGTGGAATTTCCCGATCCTGATGGGCGCGTGGAAACTGGCGCCCGCGCTGGCTGCCGGCAACACGGTGGTGCTCAAACCCGCCGAGCAGACGCCGGCCTCGATCCTGTATCTGATGTCGCTGATCGGTGACCTATTGCCGGCCGGGGTAGTCAACGTCGTCAGCGGTTTCGGCGTGGAGGCCGGCAAGCCACTGGCATCCAGCGACCGCATTGCCAAGGTCTCGTTCACCGGCGAAACCACGACCGGGCGACTGATCATGCAGTACGCCTCGCACAACCTGATCCCCGTCACCCTCGAACTCGGCGGTAAGAGCCCCAACATCTTCTTCTCCGACGTGATGGCGGCCAACGACGACTTCCAGGACAAGGCGCTGGAAGGGTTCACCATGTTCGCCCTCAACCAGGGTGAGGTGTGCACGTGCCCGTCGCGCAGCCTGATCCAGTCCGACATCCACGACGAGTTCCTGGAACTGGCGGCGATTCGTACCAAGGCCGTCCGGCAGGGCGACCCGCTGGACATCGGAACCATGCTGGGTTCCCAGGCGTCCAACGACCAGCTGGAAAAGATCTTGTCCTACATCGAAGTCGGCAAGGAAGAGGGCGCCAAGCTGATCACCGGCGGCGAGCGCGCCGAGCTGGGTGGCGACCTATCCGGCGGCTACTACGTACAGCCGACGATCTTCGCCGGCAACAACAAGATGCGCATCTTCCAGGAGGAGATCTTCGGCCCCGTGGTGGCGGTGACGTCCTTTACCGACTACGCCGACGCGATGGGCATCGCCAACGACACCCTCTACGGTCTGGGCGCGGGCGTGTGGAGCCGCGACGGCAACACCGCCTACCGCGCCGGCCGCGACATCAAGGCCGGCCGGGTGTGGGTCAACTGCTACCACGTCTATCCGCCGCACGCGGCGTTCGGCGGCTACAAGCAATCCGGCTTTCGGCCGGGAGACCCACAAGATGGCGCTCGACCACTACCAGCAGACCAAGAACCTGCTGGTGTCCTACACCGACAAGGCGCAGGGTTTCTTCTGATGAGCACTCCGGCCGGCGCGGTCATCACCGCCGCCGCCGCCGAGCTGCTGACCCGACTGCAGGACCGCCATGGTCCGGTGATGTTCCACCAGTCCGGCGGCTGCTGCGACGGATCATCGCCGATGTGCTACCCGCTCGGGGACTTCTTGATCGGCGACCGCGATGTCCTGCTCGGGTGTCCTCGACGTGGGTGCCGGGGGAGTGCCGGTGTGGATCTCGGGTCCGCAATTTCTGAGCCTGGAAGCACACCCAGCTGGTCATCGACGTGGTGCCGGGCCGCGGGGGCGGATTCAGCCTGGAGGCGCCCGAGGGCCTGCGGTTCCTGAGCCGTGGCCGAGTCTTTACCGACGCCGAAAAAGCGCTGATAGAGGCCGTGTCCGTGATCACCGGTGCGACCTATGAACGTGGCGAACGGCCATCGAATCGTGGCCAGGTTGTAGCCGGCAACGCGCCAGGAACGTGCTGATGCCGCAGTAAGGTCGCGAGGGTGATTCCACTTCCGCGCGCCTGGCTGCTGGCCAGCGCCATGCTGATCGGCAGCGCGGTGGGGCTGTTGGCGGGAGTGGCGTCCACCGCGCTGTTCCATGGGCGCGTCCGGCCGGACCTAGCCATCGCGCTGGCGGTCGGGATTCCCAGCGTCATCGGGGTGGTGGCGATCCTGCTTTCCGGGCGCCGCTGGGTCACGATGCTGGGCGCGTTCCTGCTTGCGCTGGCGCCCGGCTGGTTGGGGGTGCTAGTTGCCCTTCGGGTGGTCTCTGGTGGCTGATAAGGATCTCGACTCCGACCCGGGAACCGCGGCGTTCGTGCCCGATTTCGACGATACGGGCGAGGACTCGGTGCCCTTCGTGCCCAACTTTGACGACACCGGTTCGCAGCCGTTGCCGCTCGTCTTGGAAGACAAAGAAGCATCGAAGCCGAAGGACGAGCCCGAGCACGAATCGGACAGCGAATCGATCGCCGCGCCCGTCGCCGTGCCCGGTCGATACCAGTACGTGAAGTGGTGGAAGCTGTTGCTGGTGATCCTCGGCGTGTGGTTCGCCGCGGCAGAGGTGGGGCTGAGTCTGTTTTATTGGTGGTATCACACGGTCGACAAGACGGCGGCGGTGTACGTGGTGCTGGTCTACGTCGTCGTGTGTGTGGTGGCGGGCGTGATCCTGGCGATGGTCCAGGGCAGACCGATGATGTCGGCGCTGGCGCTCGCAGTGATGTCGGGGCCGTTTGCGTCCGTTGCCGCCGCGGCGCCGCTGTACGGCCACTACTACTGCGAGCGGGTGGGCCACTGCCTGGGCGGCATCATTCCCTGTTGAGCTCCCCGGCTACCCGGCCATTAGGGTAGTGCCGTGAAGCACGGTGTTGTTCACTGAGAAGCCACTCGCCCACTAGTGTGGGCTCGTGACTTCCCACTATGACGTCGTCGTCCTCGGAGCCGGTCCCGGCGGATACGTCGCGGCTATTCGCGCGGCGCAACTCGGTTTGAACACCGCGATCGTCGAATCGAAGTACTGGGGCGGAGTCTGCCTCAACGTCGGCTGCATTCCGTCCAAGGCGCTGCTGCGCAACGCCGAACTGGCCCACATCTTCACCAAGGAAGCCAAGGCTTTTGGCATCAACGGTGAGGCGACCTTCGATTACGGGGTCGCGTTTGACCGCAGCCGCAAGGTGGCCGAGGGCCGCGTCGCGGGCGTGCACTTCCTGATGAAAAAGAACAACATCACCGAGATCCACGGGTACGGCCGATTCACCGACCCGCGCACGCTGGCGGTCGAACTCAACGATGGCGGCAGCGAAACGGTCACATTCGACAACATCATCATCGCCACCGGCAGCAGCACCCGGCTGGTGCCCGGGACCTCGCTGTCGGAGAACGTGGTCACCTACGAGGAACTGATCCTGTCTCGGGAGCTGCCCAAGTCGATCATCATCGCCGGGGCGGGGGCCATCGGCATGGAGTTCGGTTACGTGCTGAAGAACTACGGCGTCGACGTGACCATCGTCGAATTCCTGCCGCGCGCGCTGCCCAACGAGGACGCCGAGGCGTCCAAGGAGATCGAAAAGCAGTTCAAGAAGCTGGGTGTCAAGGTTCTCACCGGAACCAAGGTGGAGTCCATTACCGACAACGGTTCGGGAGTCACCGTGGTGGTGAGCAAGGACGGCAGCTCGGAGGAGCTCAAGGCCGATAAGGTGTTGCAGGCCATCGGTTTCGCGCCCAACGTCGAGGGTTACGGACTGGACCAGGCCGGGGTCGCGCTGACCGACCGCAAGGCCATCGGCATCACCGACTACATGCGCACCAACGTCGACCACATCTATGCCATCGGCGACGTAACCGGGCTACTGATGCTCGCGCATGTCGCCGAGGCCCAAGGTGTAGTGGCGGCCGAAACCATCGCCGGCGCAGAGACTTTGGCGCTCGGCGACTATCGCATGTTGCCCCGCGCGACGTTCTGCCAGCCCAACGTCGCCAGCTTCGGGCTCACCGAAGAGCAAGCCCGGGACGAAGGTTACGACGTCGTGGTGGCCAAGTTTCCGTTCACCGCCAACGCCAAAGCGCACGGTGTGGGCGATCCCAGCGGTTTCGTCAAGCTCGTCGCCGATGCCAAGTACGGCGAGTTGCTGGGCGGGCACTTGGTCGGCCATGACGTCTCCGAGTTGCTGCCCGAACTCACGCTGGCCCAGAAATGGGACCTCACCGCCAACGAGCTCGCCCGCAACGTGCACACTCATCCGACGATGTCCGAGGCGCTGCAGGAATGCTTCCACGGCCTGATCGGCCACATGATCAACTTCTGAGCCGGCAGATGAAGACCAGCGACACCGTTATCAGTGCCATCGGCGGCGTGGTCGTCGGTTATGTGCTGTGGCTGATCGCGATTTCGATCGGAGACGACTTTACGACGGTGAGCCGGTGGAGCCTGCTGGTGTTGCTCGGGTCGGCCGTGCTGGCGGTGGGTGCGGGGGTATGGGGCTGGTCAATGCGCCGGCGGGGTAAATATCTCGGGGCCGCGTTCGCGTTCAGCCTGCCGATACTTCCCGTGCTGTTGACGTTGGCGGTGCTGACAAACCTCTACGTCTGACGATTGCGGGGGTTGTCCAGTGGAATGTCTAGGGTACTGATCGTGGCGGCCAGCCCGTCGTATTGGCTTGCCAGCATGCAGAATTCGATCAGCTGCCGCCGGTCCAAGTGGCCGGCCAGCTGCTGCCAGGTAGAGGTGGTCACCGTCCTGTCCTTGACGAATTCATCCGCCGCCACCAGCAGTGCCCGCTGCCGGGCACTCAGCGCGTCCCCTTTCGGAACCTCGGGCCAGGCAAAAATCGCGGCCTGCATGCGTTCGTCTAGCCCGGCTCGGCGCGCGATCCGGCGGTGATGCTGCAACTCGTATTCGCAGGACCGCAAATGCGCGACCCGCAGGATCACCAATTCGGTATCGACTCGCGACAGCCGCCCCCGCAGCAGCCGGGCACTAAAGAACAGCCATGTCCAGTAGAGCACCTGGCGCTGGCCCAGGGTGGTGAACAGATGCATCTCCGGAGCCCCGACGGCGCGCGCTGACAGCTTGGCGAACGCCCAGTTGACCGGTCCCAGCTCGCGGAACCGGCCCGACGGGATGCGGCCCTGCGCGCCGCTCACGGTTGCTTCACCAGATACGGGGACACCGTGCTGCGGTGTTCGTCGATATCGAGCGCGCGCCCCAACGCGGGGAAAGCCCGCTGGGGACACTTGTCCCGTTCGCAGACACGGCAACCCGCGCCGATCGGCGTCGCAATGTCTCCTGACAAGTCCAGGCCTTCCGAGTAGACGAGCCGGTGCGCGTGGCGCAGTTCGCAGCCCAGCCCGATCGCAAAGGTTTTACCGGGCTGACCATATCGGGCAGCGCGGCGCTCCACGGTACGGGCCACCCACAAGTAGTTGCGCCCGTCGGGCATCTGGGCGATCTGCACCAGGATCTTGCCCGGGTTGGCGAACGTTTCGTAGACGTTCCACAACGGACAGGTGCCGCCGCTGGAGGAGAAGTGAAAACCGGTGGCCGACTGGCGTTTTGACATGTTGCCGGCCCGGTCCACCCGGATGAACGAGAACGGCACCCCCCGCATCGTCGGCCGCTGCAGCGTCGACAGCCGGTGCGCGATGGTCTCGTAGCTGACCGAGTAGAACGCAGACAGCCGCTCGACGTCGTAGCGGAAGTTCTCCGCGACGTCGTGGAACTGCCGGTAGGGCAGCACCGCGGCGGCGGCGAAGTAGTTGGCCAAACCCAGCCGGGCCAGGGTGCGCGACTCGTCGCTGGTGAACTTGCCCTCTTCCACCATGCTGTCGATGAGATCGCCGAACTCGAGATAGGCCAACTCGGCGGCCATCTTGAAGATCTGCTGACCCGCTGCGAGGTGACTGCTCATTTCCAGGGTGTTGGTCGTGGAGTCGTAGCGGTGCAGCACACTGTCGCCGAGATCGATCCGCCGGTTGATGCGCACTCCGTGCACCTCGGTAAGCCGGCGGGTCAATTCGCGCGCGAGGTCGCCGTGGTGCAGCCGCATCTGGATCGTCAGGTCTTCGGCGGCGGTATCCAGCTGGTGCAGGTAGTTCTGCCGTTGGTAGAAGTAGTCGCGCACCTCTTCATGGGGCATGGTGATCGAGCCGCTGCCACTGCCGTCGAAGAATCGCTCCTCGGTGGCGGCCGCCAGCTGCGCGGTGGTGATGCGGTAGCGCCGGTGCAGATTGACCACCGCGCGGGCCAGGACGGGATGGGCGCTGACCATCTCGGCGACTTCGGGGGGATCGACGTCGATATCCAGATCGCGGTCCATCGTCACCTCCCGCAGCTCGGCGACCAGCCGGGTGTCGTCCTGGGAGGCGAAGAACGTCGCGTCCACCCCGAATACCTCGGTGATCCGGAGCAACACGGCCACCGTCAGCGGGCGGACGTCGTGCTCGATCTGGTTGAGGTAGCTCGGGGAGATCTCCAGCGTCTGGGCCAGTGCCGCCTGGCTGAACCCGCGCTCGCTGCGCAGTTGACGAACGCGCGAGCCTACAAAGGTTCGGGATGTTTTGGACACTTAACTAAGCGTACCTGCCTGTGAAGGCCTGGTTCGCAGAGTTGGCACGGCAGATGGTTTGGTGTTTGTCCGACGTCATTGGCATGATTCGCATCGGGCGTCTCGGGCGAAACCCGGGGTGCCAACGAGGGGCCAAAAGAGGGGAAAGCGGCGGTGAGCCTGGACAAAGAACTGATGCCGGTGCCCGACGACCACCCCGACGTGTTCGACCGCGAATGGCCGCTGCGCATGGGTGACATCGATCGCACCGGCCGGCTTCGCTTGGACGCGGCCTGCCGGCACATCCAGGACATCGGCCAGGACCAGCTGCGCGAAATGGGTTTCGAGGAAACCCATCCGCTCTGGATCGTCCGGCGCACCATGGTCGACCTGATCCGCCCGATCGAGTTCCGCGACATGCTGCGGATGCGGCGCTGGTGTTCGGGCACCTCGAACCGCTGGTGTGAGATGCGGGTCCGCATCGACGGACGCAACGGCGGCCTGATCGAATCCGAGGCGTTCTGGATCCACGTCAACAAGGAAACCGAGATGCCGGCGCGCATCGCCGACGACTTCCTGGAGGGGCTGTTCCGGACCACTTCCGTCAACCGGCTGCGGTGGAAGGGCTACGTGAAGCCGGGCAGCCGCGACGACGCGACGGAAATCCACGAGTTCCCGGTCCGCGTCACCGACATCGACCTGTTCGACCACGTGAACAACTCGGTGTACTGGAGCGTCATCGAGGACTACCTGGCGTCTTACCCCGACCTGCTGGCGGCACCGCTGCGGGTGACGATCGAGCACGAGGCCCCGGTGGCGCTGGGCGACAAACTGGACGTCATCTCGCACGTCCACCCGGCCGGTTCGACCGACCAATTCGGTGCCGGCCTCACCGATCGCCCTGTTATAACGCTCACATATGCGGTGGGCGACGAGACGAAAGCCGTCGCCGCGCTGTTCGCACTCTAACCGGACAAGCGTCCCGTTAAATCGCCCGTTGACCTGCAAGTTTTGGTTACTGGCCGGTAGCTTCTGAAACGGTTAAGCCAAAAGCTACCTTTGCAGGATTTGCAAAAACGCCGAAAGTCGTTGCCGAAATTGGCAATTGAAATGGCTGGCCAGGCGGAACACGCTGTGTCATCGTCGAGTTAACACAGCAGTGAAGATAGGCCGTTGGCGAGCGCCGAAAAGGCGGTGGCCTCGGTGATCACGAAGAAACCGTTAAGGAGCAACCCAATGTCTAACGTTGGCACGCCTAAGAGCGCCGAGCAGATCCAGCACGACTGGGACACCAACCCGCGCTGGAAGGACGTCACTCGCACCTACACCGCCGAGGACGTCGTGGCTTTGCAAGGCAGTGTTGTCGAGGAGTCAACCCTGGCCCGCCGCGGCGCGGAGGTGCTGTGGGACCAGCTGCACGAGCTGGAATTCGTCAACGCGCTGGGCGCCCTGACCGGCAACATGGCCGTGCAGCAGGTGCGCGCCGGTCTGAAGGCCATCTACCTGTCGGGTTGGCAGGTCGCGGGTGACGCCAACCTCTCCGGTCACACCTACCCCGACCAGAGCCTGTACCCGGCCAACTCGGTGCCGCAGGTCGTCCGCCGGATCAACAACGCGCTGATGCGCGCCGACCAGATCGCCAAGGTCGAGGGTGACACCTCGGTGAAGAACTGGCTGGCGCCGATCGTCGCCGACGGCGAGGCCGGCTTCGGTGGCGCGCTCAACGTCTACGAACTGCAGAAGGCCATGATCGCCGCCGGTGTCGCCGGTTCGCACTGGGAGGACCAGCTGGCCTCGGAGAAGAAGTGCGGCCACCTCGGCGGCAAGGTGCTGATCCCGACCCAGCAGCACATCCGCACGCTGACCTCGGCGCGCCTGGCGGCCGACGTCTGCGACGCTCCGACAGTCGTCATCGCCCGCACCGACGCCGAAGCGGCGACGCTGATCACCTCCGACGTCGACGAGCGCGACAAGCCGTTCATCACCGGCGAGCGGACCAAGGAAGGCTTCTACCGGGTGAAGAACGGCTTGGAGCCCTGCATTGCGAGGGCCAAGGCCTACGCGCCGTACTCCGACCTGATCTGGATGGAGACCGGCACCCCGGACCTCGAGTTGGCGGCGAAGTTCGCCGAGGGCGTCAAGGCCGAGTTCCCGGACCAGATGCTGGCCTACAACTGCTCGCCGTCGTTCAACTGGAAGAAGCACCTCGACGATGCCACCATCGCGAAGTTCCAGAAGGAGCTCGGCGCAATGGGATTCAAATTCCAGTTCATCACGCTGGCCGGCTTCCACGCGCTCAACTACTCGATGTTCGATCTGGCCTACGGCTACGCCCGCAACCAGATGAGCGCTTACGTCGAGCTGCAAGAGCGCGAGTTCGACGCCGAGGAGCGCGGTTACACCGCGACCAAGCACCAGCGTGAGGTCGGTGCCGGTTACTTCGACCGCATCGCCACCACGGTCGACCCGAACTCGTCGACCACCGCCCTGACCGGCTCCACCGAAGAGGGCCAGTTCCACTGACGAGGAGCGGGTGTGACCCGCGACGAGGAAGTGGAACCATTGGCCTTGAGCCACTGACGAGGAGCGGGTGTGACCCGCGACGAGGAAGTGGAACCATTGGCCTTGAGCCACTGACGAGGAGCGGGTGTGACCCGCGACGAGGAAGTGGAACCATTGGCCTTGAGCCACTGACGAGGAGCGGGTGTGACCCGCGACGAGGAAGTGGAACCGAAGCCTCAAGCCACTAAGGGACTCCCCCCGCGAGTGGCCCCAATGAGATCTAGGTCACTCGAGAGAAGTTGACAGCATAGGCCCTGCCCAGCGACCCTGGGCGGGGCCTATTGCACTGCATGCGAATACGACGAGAGAGAGATAGTGAGCGACGCAGCGATCCAGCGGGTGGGCGTTGTCGGGGCCGGGCAGATGGGATCCGGTATCGCCGAGGTCGCCCTGCGCGCCGGCGTCGACGTGACGGTGTTCGAGACCACCGAAGCGTTGATCACCGCGGGACGCAACCGCATCGTGAAGTCGCTCGAGCGTGGCGTCAGCGCCGGTAAGGTGACCGAGCGCGAGCGCGACCGCGCGCTCGACCAGCTGACCTTCACCACCGACCTCAAGGACCTGGCCGACCGGCAACTGGTGATCGAGGCCGTCGTCGAGGACGAGGCCGTCAAGGCCGAGATCTTTGCCGAACTCGACCGGGTCATCACCGATCCCGACGCGGTGCTGGCGTCGAACACCTCGAGCATCCCGATCATGAAGATCGCCGCGGCGACCAAGAACCCGCAGCGGGTGCTGGGCTTGCACTTCTTCAATCCCGTCCCGGTGCTGCCGCTGGTCGAGTTGGTCAGCACGCTCGTCACCGACGAAGCCGCCGCCGCCCGCACCGAAGCGTTCGCCAGTGCGGTGCTCGGCAAGCAGGTGGTGCGTTGCTCCGACCGGTCTGGCTTCGTGGTGAACGCGCTACTGGTTCCTTATCTACTGTCGGCGATCCGAATGGTCGAGGCCGGGTTCGCCACCGTCGAAGACGTCGACAAGGCCGTTGTCGCGGGGCTTTCGCACCCGATGGGTCCGCTGCGGCTGTCCGATCTGGTCGGCCTGGACACCCTGAAACTGATCGCCGACAAGATGTTTGAGGAATTCAAGGAACCGCACTACGGTCCACCGCCGCTGTTGCTGCGCATGGTCGAGGCGGGTCTACTGGGCAAGAAGTCCGGTCAGGGTTTCTACACCTACTAATACCTAGTGAAATCTAGCTAAGCTTGACGCCGAACGGCGCTTGATAACGAGAGGCAACGACCCACCATGACGAAGCTAGAGCCCTATTACGAAGAGTCGCAATCGATTTACGACGTCTCCGACGCGTTTTTCGCGTTGTTCCTGGACCCGACGATGGCGTACACGTGCGCTTACTTCGAGCGTGACGACATGACGCTGGAAGAGGCGTCCAACGCGAAGTTCGATTTGGCGCTGGGCAAGCTCAACCTCGAGCCCGGGATGACGCTGCTCGACATCGGTTGCGGCTGGGGCGGAGCGCTGGTGCGGGCGGTCGAGAAGTTCGACGTCAACGTCATCGGAATCACGCTGAGCCGCAACCAGTGCGAGTACAGCAAGGCCAAACTTGCCAAGATCCCCACCGAGCGCAGCGTCGAGGTAAGGCTGCAGGGCTGGGAAGAGTTCGAGGACAAGGTCGACCGGATCGTCACCATCGGCGCCTTCGAGGCGTTCAAGAGCGAGCGTTACCCCGCGTTCTTCCAGCGCGCCTACGACATCCTTCCCGACGACGGCCGCATGCTGCTGCACACGATTTTGGCCTACACCCAAAAGCAGCAGCACGAGCGCGGCGTCAGCATAACGATGAGCGACATCCGATTCGCGAAATTCATTGGCGAGGTAATTTTCCCGGGCGGACAGTTGCCGGCACAGGAAGACCTCTTCAAGTTGGCGGCCGAATCCGGGTTCACGATCGAACGGGTGCAATTACTGCAGGAGCACTACGAGCGCACCCTGAACATCTGGGCGGCCAATCTGGAGGCCAAGAAGGAGAAGGCCATCGCCATCCAGTCCGAAGAGATCTACGAGCGTTACATGCACTATCTCACCGGGTGTGAGAACTTCTTCCGCAAAGGCATCTGCAACGTGGGGCAGTTCACCTGCGTGAAGTAGCCCGCGCGGTTACTTCTCCAGGGTGAACTGTTTGATGTCGGTGTACCCCTGGCGGAACAGCTTGGCGCAGCCAGTCAGGTACTTCATGTACCGGTCATAGACCTCTTCGGACTGGATAGAGATGGCGTTTGCCTTGTTGGCCTCAAGCGCTGCGGCCCACAACTCCAGGGTCCTCGCGTAGTGCAGCCGCAAGGACTGGATCCGAGTCACCTTGAAACCGGCTGCGCCCGCGTGCTCTTCGACCGACGCGGGTGTCGGCAGCCAGCCGCCGGGGAAGATCTCGGCCAGGATGAACTGGACGAAGTGAACGATTTCGTGGGTCAACGGCGTGCCCTGCGCCCTGGCGTCTTTGAAGGTGGGACGCGTGATGGTGTGCAGCAACATGACACCGTCGGCCGGCAGCACCTGGTGGGCCATGTTGAAGAAGTGGCCCCAGCGCTGGCGGCCGAAGTGCTCGAATGCACCGATCGAGACGATCCGGTCAACCGGCTCGTCGAACTTTTCCCAGCCCTCCAGCAACACCCGCGTTGACCGGTGGGTTTCCAGCTGGTCGAACATCCGCTGAACGTGGCTGGCCTGGTTCTCGGACAGCGTCAGGCCCACGACGTTGACGTCGTATTTCTCGATGGCGCGTCTCATGGTGGCGCCCCAGCCGCAGCCGATGTCCAGCAATGTCATCCCGGGCTCGAGGTTCAGCTTGCCCAGCGCCAGGTCGATCTTGGCTAGCTGGGCCTCCTCCAGCGTCATGTCGTCACGTTCGAAGTAGGCGCAGCTGTAGGTCTGGGTGGGGTCCAGGAAAAGCCGGAAGAAGTCGTCGGAGAGATCGTAATGGGCTTGGACGTTTCCAAAATGCGGCGTGAGCTGCACGGCCATAGCGGGAAGAGCCTTTCTGTTTCTCGGTGGCCGTTCAGGGCGTCGCGAACGACGCACCCTGGCAGGGCCCCCGATGCATTCCCAGCATGCTAGCGGTTCGGGCGGCTCTAGTCGCCTCTGCGCGGTTGCTTTTGGTCACAATCAGATGGACTTAGAGTGCGCGCAACACGGCGCCGATTGCGAGTCCTACCACGAGCAACGCACCCGCCTGACGCACGTGCAGCCACGCCAGCGCGGCGTACCACAGCGGCCACACCGGAAACTTCGGTGGCGGCTCATCGGGCCTCGGCCGCCGGAAATAGGGCCACACCTTTGCCAGCCGGGGCAGCGCCAACACGACGACCAATGCGGGCCACGGCATCGCCCCCACCGCGACGTCCGCGGCGACCAGCGCGTAGAAGCCGACCATCATCGCCAGCGTCACGACGCGGGCGCGCGCCTCGCCGAGCAGGACCGGCAGCGTCCGGATACCGAGCGGCTCGTCGTAGGGAATCTTGTCGATGTGCTTGCCCATCAGCACGGTGGTGCACAACAGCCCATAGGGGAGCGACGCGAGCACCACATCCCAACCGATCGCGCCCACCGCGGAGTAATAGGTTCCGCACACCATCAGCGGACCCCAGACGACGAAGACGTCGGGTTCTCCCAGCCCGCGTTTCTTGAGTCGCAGCGGTGGCGCCGTGTAGGCGACGCTCAGCGCAAAACCGCTGAGCGCAAAGGCCACCACGGGCCAGCCTCGGGCCCACGCCAGCGTCACGAGGATCGCCAGATCGGCGATGTTCACCAGCAGAATCGCCAGGCCCAGGGTGCGTCGGCTGACCAGCCCCGACAGCACTGGGTGCGGCGCGTACAGCGCGCGCGGGTAATCTGCGCTGTCGGTGCCGACCTTGGTGTCGTACAGGTCGTTCATCAGGTTGTTGGCGGTGTGTGCCAGCGTGATTCCCAGCACCGCCAGCACCAGCCAGCGCCAGTCCAGGCCCGGTTTGCCGACCGCCAGCAGCGCCGCCACCAAGCCGGAGAACAGCGTCATCGGCAGCAGCGCCGCGCGCGTCACGACAAGCCAGCGGGTGATGGCGTCGATGGGCCGGTCCGGGGGCGGGTTGGTGGTGCGCAGTGCGTACGCCCACGACCTGAGCCGTGACCCCGCGCTGACGTCAGGCATCTGAGGCCCCGGGCGGGACAATCGGCGAGGGATGCGGCTCCTCGCGGAACTTCTCCAGCGATCCGCCGACCTCGACGATTCCGCACAGCGCACTCCAGCTGAGCATGGTCAGGTAGTCGATGAGCTCGTCGCTGGTCATCCGCGGGTCCGACATCCACGAGTGGGTGGCCAGCTGCACGCCGCCGACGATCAGGTAGGACCACGGCTCGGCGCCACCGGTGTCGACGCCGGCCTGTTGCATGCGCCGGCGCATCATCACCGCGATCATGCGGGCGATGATCCGCTCGGAGTCGGCGATCACCTTGCTCTTGCTGGCCGAGCTGTTGGCCATCACGAACCGATACGGCTCGGGTTCGGCCGCCACGGTTTCGACGTACACGCGGATCACCTCGCGGGTCAGGTCGATGCCGTCGAGATTGGATGTCAGCGCGGCGGCCATGTTGGGAATCAGCGTGGTCTGCGTGAACCGCATCATGACTGCCGTCGTCAAGTCGTTCTTGTCGACGAAATAGCGGTACAGCACCGTCTTGGAGACCCCGATCTCCGCCGCGATCTCATCCATGCTGATGAAGCGGCCGTGCTGGCGAATCGCCACGAGCGTGCCGTCCACCAGCTCGTTGCGGCGCTCCACCTTGTGTTTGTGCCAGCGCCGCTTGCGGCCATCCGTTTTCGTCGTCACAGCCGGGATTTGCTCTGCCACCGTCGCCGACTTCCCATTCATTAGACGCCTCGATACTACGGCTTCGGGCGGCTCGTCCACCGTTTCGGCGGCACCTGTGCGGGTCGCGGATGTCTTGGAATGTCTTCGTCGCAAAACCGGGCCCGGGCAATACATGATGGTGTGGTGGCACACAGGGCCCCACTGACAGGCGGAGCGCCGGGTTCGCCGGCGCGCGGGCCGGACACGTCGCTGACGGCGGCGGGCGCGGTGCGTGCGTCGTTCGCGGAATCGTTTGCCGGAGCCGACCCGGAGGCCGATGCTGAGCGGCGAGTGGCACTGCGCCGGATGAAGATGGTGGCGCTGGGCTTTCTGGTCGGAGCCAGCTGCGTCTTCCTCGCCTGCCGGTGGGCGCAGGCCCACGGCGCCACCGCGGTCTGGGTGGGGTATGTCGGTGCTGCCGCGGAGGCCGGAATGGTGGGTGCCCTCGCGGACTGGTTCGCCGTGACCGCGCTGTTCAAACATCCGCTCGGCATACCGATCCCGCACACCGCGATCATCAAGCGCAAGAAGGACCAGCTGGGCGAGGGGCTGGGGAACTTTGTCCGGGAGAACTTCCTCTCGGCGGCGGTCGTGGAGACCAAGCTGCGCGACGCGCAGGTGCCCAGTCGGCTCGGCAAGTGGCTGTCGGATACATCGCATGCCCAACGGGTCGCCAGTGAAGCGGCGACGGTGCTGCGGGTGCTGGTGGAACTCCTGCGCGACGACGACGTCCAGCAGGTGATCGACCGGATGATCGTGCGCCGTATCGCCGAGCCGCAGTGGGGGCCGCCGGTGGGCCGGGTGCTGTCGACCCTGCTGGCTGAGAACCGGCAGGAGGCCCTGATCCAATTGCTGGCCGACCGGGCGTTCCAGTGGTCGCTGAACGCCGGCGAGGTCATCCAGCGGGTCGTGGAGCGTGACTCGCCGACCTGGTCACCGCGGTTCATCGACCACCTTGTCGGTGACCGCATCCACCGCGAGCTGATGGACTTCACCGACAAGGTGCGGCGCAACCCCGACCACGAACTGCGACGGTCGGCGACCCGCTTCCTGTTCGAGTTCGCCGACGATCTCCAGCACGACCCGGCCACGATCGCGCGCGCCGATGCGGTCAAGGAGCAGCTGATGGCGCGCGATGAGATCGCCGCCGCCGCTGCGACGGCGTGGAAGACGCTCAAACGGCTGGTGCTCGAAGGTGTCGACGACCCATCCAGCACGTTGCGCACCCGCATCGCCGATGCCGTGATGCGCATCGGTGAGTCGCTGCGCGACGACGCCGACCTGCGCGACAAGGTGGAGAACTGGATGGTGCGGGCCGCCGAGCATCTGGTGTCGCAGTATGGGGTGGAGATCACAGCGATCATCACCGACACCATCGAGCGCTGGGATGCCGACGAGGCCAGCCGGCGGATCGAACTGCATGTGGGCCGTGACCTGCAATTCATCCGGATCAACGGAACCGTGGTAGGTGCCCTGGCGGGGCTGGCGATCTATGCGGCCGCGCAGCTGCTGTTCTAAGCTGTGCTAACAAGTGCTTGCAAAAGCAAGCACTTGTCCGTAGTCTGGGGTCAACATCGGCCTACCGACTTAGGAGCACGCAATGGCACCCGAGGAGAAGCTCTCCGCCAAGGTGTCGACGGCTGCTTCGGAAGTGGCGTCCGACATCGGCAGCTTCATCAGGAGCCAGCGCGAAAACGCGCAAGTCTCGGTGCGGCAGCTCGCCGAGCGGGCCGGTGTCAGCAATCCATATCTGAGCCAGGTCGAGCGAGGCTTGCGCAAGCCGTCCGCCGATGTGCTGGCCCAGATCGCCAAGGCGCTGCGGGTTTCCGCGGAGGTCCTCTACGTGCGGGCCGGGATCCTCGAGCCAAGCGAGACCAGCCAGGTGCGTGACGTGATCATCACCGACACGGCGATAACCGAGCGGCAGAAGCAAGTCCTGCTCGACATCTACGCGTCGTTCACCTTCCAGAACGAAACCATCCGTGAGGAGCTGTCCGACCCCGTCGGACCCCGCCAACGGTTCGAGCACCGACGAGTGACCTATGGCGCGAATCACGTCGGCGATGTCTAGATGACCGGCCACTTGGTTACCCCATACCAGGGACTCCGGCCATCGGTGTCATGGCTTGCCAGCGAGCGTTCCAAATAAATAAGGAGAACACCGAGATGACGATCGGTAGCGATGGCGCAGTGGGCTGGCGCCCGGCCTGATGCCTCCGGTCCGGCGCGGCACCGGTACCGCCACGAACCCGACCATGAACCGACCCGACGAATCAGGAGGTCACCTGCAAGCGCGTGCCACGTCAATCCGCGGGTCTTGACTACTTCTCGCCGAGGAGCCGACGCTTGCCCCCATTTTTTAGACCACTCAGTTAGACCAAATCAGTAATACCGCCGATAACGAAAATTCAGGAAAGGAATAACTATGGCTGACAACCCGAACATCGACGACCTGCGAGCTCCGTTGCTGGCAGCGCTGGGCGCGGCCGACTTGGCTCTCGCCACCGTCAACGAGCTGATCTCGGACCTGCGTGACCGCGCCGGGGACACCCGCACCGACACCCGCAGCCGCGTCGAGGAGAGCCGCGCCCGCCTGACCAAGCTGCAGGAGGACCTGCCCGAGCAGCTGCGCGAGCTGCGCGACAGGTTCACCTCCGACGAGCTGCGCAAGGCCGCCGAGGGCTACCTGGAGGCCGCGACCAGCCGGTACAACGAGCTGGTCGAGCGCGGCGAGGCCGCCCTGGACCGGTTGCGCAGCCAGTCGACCTTCGAGGACGCCTCGGCTCGCGCCCAGGCCTCGGTCGACCAGGCCGTCGAGCTGACCCAGGAGGCCCTGGGCACCGTGTCGTCGCGGACCCGCGCGGTCGGCGAGCGCGCCGCCAAGCTGGTCGGTATCGACCTGCCCAAGAAGGCGCCGGCCGCCAAGAAGGCTCCGGCCAAGAAGGCTGCTCCGGCCAAGAAGGCCGCCGCCAAGAAGGCTCCGGCGAAGAAGGCCGCGGCCAAGAAGGTCACCCAGAAGTAGTTCCACCCACTCGACTCCGAGTTGCCCGCGTGTTACCTGGGCAACTCGGAGTCGACGTTTTGGGCGCTCACCCATACGCTTGTTACGTGCCTCCCCTCGTGGATACCGTCCTGTCGGTCTTGATGGTCGCCGTCCTGGTGACGGCCGTGTACGCGTTTGTGCACGCGGCCATGCAGCGACCCGACGCTTACACCGCCGCCGACAAGCTGACCAAGCCGGTGTGGCTGATAATCCTCGGCGTGGCCGCGGCACTGACCTTCATCGGCGTGTTCGGGATGGCGATAGCCGCCTGCGCGGCCGGCATATATCTGGTCGATGTGCGGCCCAAACTTCTCGACATTCAAGGTAAGTCGCGCTAGCGGCATTGAAAGCCGTCGCAACAAGCACCGCCGCGTCGGCGGCGGTGCTTGTCGCGCTGCTGGGCGCCGCGCCCGCGGCTGGCTGATCCCGGCACCGGGGTGACCGGGCCGGCCTTTTCCCCGCCGTTCGTCGACCACACCGGTTGGACGCACTGGGGACGACTGACCAGCCTGCGCGTGTACCCGACACCGTCGGCGCGGGTGGCCGCCAGACAGCCCGGGACGACAGCGGCTGCCGACGAGGCCTGGGCCGAGGTGCTGACGCTGTCGCCGGACGCCGACACCCCGGGCATGCGCGCGCAGTTCATCTGTCACTGGCAGTTCGCCGAATTCGCGCAGCCCGGCAAGACCAGCTGGAACCTCGAACCGTGGCGGCCCGTCGTCGACGATGCCGAAATGGTGGCGTCGGGCTGCAATCCGGGCGGCCCGGAGGAACCGTTCTAGTGGCGCGCCAGCCCACCCGCGCGCAGGTGGCCGCATTGGTCGACCACACGCTGCTCAAACCCGAGGCCACCGAGGCTGACGTGGTCGCTCTGGTCGCCGAGGCCGCCGAGCTGGGCGTCTACGCGGTATGCGTCTCGCCGTCGATGGTGCCGGTCGCGGTCCAAGCCGGCGGCGTGCGGGTCGCGGCGGTGGCGGGCTTTCCGTCGGGCAAGCACGTGTCGACGGTCAAGGCGCTCGAGGCGGCCCAGGCCGTCGCAGCCGGTGCCGGTGAGATCGACATGGTCATCGACATCGGGGCCGCGCTGGCCGGTGACATCGACGCGGTGCGAAGCGATATCGCAGCGGTACGCGACGCGGCGGCCGGGGCGGTGCTCAAGGTGATCGTGGAGTCGGCGGCGCTGTTGGGACACGCAAGCCCACACACGCTGGCGGAGGTGTGCCGCGCCGCCGAGGACGCCGGCGCGGACTTCGTCAAGACCTCGACCGGGTTTCATCCCGCCGGCGGGGCGTCGGTCGAAGCCGTCGCGGTGATGGCCGAAACCGTCGGTGGGCGACTCGGGGTCAAGGCCAGCGGGGGCATCCGCACCGCCGCCGACGCGGTCGCGATGCTCGACGCCGGCGCCACCCGGCTGGGCCTGTCCGGCACCCGGGCGGTGCTCGACGGGCTCAGCCCAGACGCGTAGGCGTCAGATTCCGCAGTTATCAGAATTGGCGAAGCAGGGATCCGTGGTGCCGCCGGTGGGGATGGTGGCGTTCTGGGTCGAGAAGTGGCTCTGCACGCCGGTCGACGTGACCTGCACGCTGTCCGCGTGAATGCCCAGCGGGAAATTCTTGGTCAGGTTGGAGAGGAACTCGTCCAGTGTCGATTGGACGGTCTCTTTGGGCAGGGTGAAGCCGAGCGTGTTGAAGTCGATGATCTGCAGTTGCAGGCCGTTGCCGGACACCACCGGCTTGGCCTTGATGTCGTTGAGCATGCCCTTCAATTCGACGGTCCCGTCGGCCGGCGAGGTGACCACGCTGTTGGTGACGAAGGGACCCAGAATCGGAATCGCGTTCTGCACCGACTCCTTGATGCCTTCAGACGTCCAGGTGATGTCGGCGTTGAGTGCGCCGATGGTGCCCTTGGAGTTCGCGGTCGACTTGAGCTGGACATTGTCGATGGTCAGTTTGATCTGCATGCCCTTGGCGTCGCGGATCTGGTTACCGGCCGTCTGCACCGAGATGTTGGTGAAATGCTGCGTAGCGATCTGCCACAACACCAACGGCGCCACACCGAACTTCGCGGTGGCCTTGTCTTTGACCTCGCACGCCACCGCTTCGGCGACCTTGTTGTTCGCCTGGTTACGGACGTACAGCTCGGCGCCGATCAGTCCCGCGACGAGCAGCGAGACCACGATGATGAGCACCAGCAGGATGGATAGCGGGTCGCGAAGGCGGCGCTTCTTTTTCACCGGCGCCGGCTCGGCGTCGGGTGCCGCTATCCGAGCCGTTGGCGCCGCGGGCGGCGCGGGCGGCGGCGGGTAGCTGGGTCGCGGCGGGTTGGGATTGGCCGCACCGAACTGCTCGGTCTGCTGCTGTGCCAGCATTCGGAGGTTCCTGGCGCGCGACCAGCCCCGGGATCACCGGGTCGCATCCGCTCGGTGGGTGCTTGCGGCTGGCCAAACGGACCCTGGTTGCCGGGCGGCCCCCACGGCGGTGGGCCTTCGTTTGGTGGTCCTTGCGGGTTTGTCACCCAAGCGATTCTGCCCTATCAAGCTGAGCAAAGCTTGAGTGGTTGCGCAGCACCGCGATGCTTTCACGGGCCGCCGCGACCCGGTCGACGTCGATGTCGGCGACCACCAGTTGCGGGTCCGCGCCGGCGCACGCCACCACCTCGCCCAGCGGTGACGCCACCAGGCTGCCGCCCACCCCGGTCGGCGCGCCCGGGCCCGAACCCGGGCCGGTCAAGGTGTCCGCCGGGGTCAGCCTGACCGGCCGCGAGAACGTAACTCATCGAGTCCAGTGCCCGGGCGCGGGCCAGCAGCGTCCATTGCTCGAGTTTGCCGGGGCCCGAACCCCACGATGCGCAGATGGCGATCACCTGGGCACCCCGGCGGGCCAGCTCGGTGTAGAGCGCTGGAAAGCGAATGTCGTAGCAAACAGTCAGCCCCACCCGGACGTCGTCGACCGTGATGACGACCGGTTCGTGTCCGGGAGCGACCGTCCGCGACTCCGTGAAACCGAACGCGTCATAGAGGTGGATCTTGTGATAGTGGTCGTCCGGCTGATTGGGGCTGCCCGGGCCCACAGGGCCCACAGCGATCAGCGTGTTCGTCACCCGCCCGTCGTCCGCGGGGGCGAACATTCCGGCGATCACGGTGATGCCGGCCTCGGTCGCGATGCGCCGGACACCGTCTGCCCAGGGCCCGTCGACCAGGCTCGGCGATCGGTCCCAGCGGAACGCCGAACCGGCACATGGTCGCCTCGGGGAACACCACCAGCTTCGCGCCGGCGTCGGCGGCCTGTCCGGCGTAGTCGCGCACCAGCTCCAGATTCGCGGCCGGATCGGTGCCACTGAGGATCTGCGCCAACGCGATTCGCATGAGCGCCAGCTTAGGCCCGGCGACGATGCGCGCCGCTGTGCGGCGTGAGGTGGGGGTACCTCCCGCTTGCGGGGGAGAGCTGGGCAATCCAGCTTAGGCGCGGCTTTCGAGCCACATCGTGGTGAAGCGTTGTTCCTCTGCCATCAACGTGGCCAATTGCGCGCCGATGAGCTTCTCCAGCTTGCCGCCGATCAGCGGGATGCGGACGTGGACGGTCAGCTGGACGTCGAGCTTGGCGCCGCCTGACCGCGCGAGCGAAGAGAGCACGGCGGTACCCGCGACGCTCACCGGAGAGTCGAGGATGGATCCCCGAATGGACGCCGTCGTGGTCCCGTCGGCTGAGCGGGCTCCAGGTCTCCTCGCGCCGGACGCACAGATCGCCGCGGTGCACCTGAGTGACCACGCCCGGCAGGTTCTGACGGTGCATCACTTGCAGGGTGACCACATCGATGGTGCCGTCGTTTCCGGACTCACCACCGACCCGCATCGACTCCAGCTTCGATTCGTCGACCGAGGAATACTCGAGCCTGGCGAGCCAGTAGTCGGCCTCGGTGAAGGCCCGATGAATCTCCTCGACACTGCCGTGGTAGTCGGCGGACACGTCGAATGAACGCGGCATAGCAGGCCAGGCTACCGTTACGGGCCATGAAACAGGGCGGTGCCGGTTCGCTGTTCGCCGGTGCGCACGTCGCCGAATCGGTGCCGCTGGCGCCGCTGACCACGATCCGGATCGGACCGGTCGCACGCCGCGTCATCACCTGCAGCCACCAGCGAACAGGTGGTCGCCGTGCTGCGCCAGCTGGACGGACGGCCCACGGCTCGCTGCTGGTGTTTGCCGGCGGCTCCAACCTGGTGATCGCCGACGACCTCGACCGACCTGACCGTGGTGCGGTTGGCCAATGACGCCATCACGGTCGACGGCAACCTGGTGCGCGCGGAGGCGGGCGCGGTATGGGACGACGTGGTGATCAGGGCCATCGAGCACGGTCTGGGTGGGCTGGAATGCCTTTCCGGCATCCCCGGATCGGCCGGGGCCACCCCGGTGCAGAACGTGGGAGCCTACGGCGCCGAAGTGTCCGACACCATCACCCGGGTCCGGCTGCTGGATCGCCGCAGCGGCGAGGTGCGCTGGGTGCCCGGCAGCGAGTTGGGCTTCGGCTATCGCACCAGCGCGCTCAAGCATCCCGGCGGCCTCGAGATTCCCGCCCAGAAAGCCGCCGTCGTGCTGGAAGTCGAGTTCGCGCTGGATGCGTCGGGTCGCAGCGCGCCGTTGCGCTACGGCGAGCTGACAGCCGCGCTCGACGCGGCGAGCGGCGAGCGCGCCGACCCGCAGGCGGTCCGCCAGGCGGTGCTGGCTCTGCGCGCCCGCAAGGGCATGGTGCTCGACGCTGCCGACCACGACACCTGGAGCGTGGGCTCGTTCTTCACCAACCCGGTGGTCGCTCCGGAGGTCTACGAGCGGCTGGCCGGCAGGATCGACGGAGAGCTGCCGCACTATCCGGCACCCGACGGCGTCAAGTTGGCCGCCGGCTGGCTGGTGGAGCGGGCGGGCTTCGGCAAGGGCTACCCGGACGAGGAGGCTCGCTGCCGGCTGTCTACCAAACATGCGCTTGCGCTGACCAACCGGGGCGGCGCCACGGGCGAGGACGTGCTGAGGCTGGCCCGCACCGTCCGCGACGGGGTGCGCGACGTGTTTGGTATCACACTCACACCCGAACCCGTCCTGGTTGGGTGCGTGTTGTAGCGGCGATTTTGGCGCGACGCGCCCGCCAAAGGGCCTGGGCACGACCCTCCGGACGGTTTGAGTGGCGGGACGGCAGGCGTTTTGGAGCCGTCTCGCCCGGTATCTTTGGGTGTCGTGAACACCTCCAGCGCTTCGGATGGACAGGGGCCGATCAATCGGCGCCTGGCCTTGGCGGCGCTTGGGGTTGGGGTGTTTGCGCCGGCCGTCTTGGCAGCCTGCTCGCCCAAATCGATCACGCAGGCGGTCAAGCCGACGCCGCCCTCGCCCCACCTGACTTTCCAGCCGGCTGATGCGGCGTCCGACGTGGTGCCGGTCACGCCGGTCAGCGTCCAGGTCAGCGACGGCTGGTTCCAGCACGTCGCGCTCACGAATTCTTCGGGGAAGGTTGTTGCCGGCGCGTTCAACCACGACCGCACCGTCTATACGACCACCGAGCTGTTGGGTTACGACGCGACTTACACGTGGAGCGGCTCGGCCGTGGGACACGACGGCAAGGCGATTTCAGTCGCGGGCAAGTTCAGCACGGTGTCGCCCAGCAAGAAGATCGGCGGGGCATTCCAGTTGGCCGACGGCCAGACCGTCGGGATCGCGGCGCCGATCATCATCCAGTTCGACGCACCGATCAGCGACAAGGCCGCCGTCGAGAAGGCGCTCACCGTCACCACGACCCCGCCCGTCGAGGGTAGTTGGGCGTGGCTGCCTGACGAGGCGAAGGGCTGCCCGCATTCACTACCGGTCCCGCGAGTACTACCCGGCCGGCACCAGCGTCAACGTCGACGCCAAGCTCTACGGGGTGGCATTCGGCGACGGCGCGTTCGGCGACCAGGACATATCGCTGAAGATCCAGATCGGTCGGCGGCAGGTGGTGAAGGCCGAGGTCTCCTCGCACCGGATCCAGGTGGTCACCGACGCCGGCGTCATCATGGACTTCCCGTGCAGCTACGGCGAGGCGGACAAGGCGCGCAACGTCACCCGCAACGGCATCCACGTGGTCACCGAGAAATACTGCCGACTTCTACATGTCCAACCCGGCCGCGGGTTACAGCAACGCCCACGAACGCTGGGCGGTGCGGATCTCCAACAACGGCGAGTTCATCCACGCCAATCCGATGAGCGCGGGCGCGCAGGGCAACACCAACGTCACCAACGGCTGCATCAACCTGTCGACGGGCGACGCCGCGGAGTACTACCAGTCGGCGATCTACGGGGACCCGGTCGAGGTGACCGGAAGCTCCATCCAGCTGTCCTACTCCGATGGCGACATCTGGGACTGGGCCGTGGACTGGGATACCTGGGTGGCGATGTCGGCGCTGCCGCCGGCCAAGGCGCATCCGCCGGCAAGCCAGATTCCGGTGACCGCGCCGGTCACACCGTCTACCGCGCCCAGCTTGTCGGGCACGCCCACGACCACGACCCCTAGCCCGCAGACCTCTAGCCCCGGCGGTTAAACCGGCTCGCTGAGGCCTGGTCGCGCGGCCGGATGATGATCTGGTCCAGGTTGACGTGGGAGGGCCGGGAGGCCACGAACCCGATCACCTCGGCGACGTCGCCGGCCGTCAGCGGTGTGATGCCGGTGTAGACGGCGCCCGCGCGCTTTTGGTCGCCGTCGAAGCGGACCAGAGAGAACTCGGTCTCCACCGCGCCCGGGGCGATCTCGGTGAGCCGCACCGGTTTTCCCAATAGCTCGCCGCGCAACGTTCGGTGTAGCGCACCCTGGGCGTGCTTGGCCGCCGTGTAGCCGGCGCCGCCGTCGTAAACCTCCATCGCCGCGATCGAGGTGATGGTGACGATCAGGCCGTCGCCGGAGTCGATCAGCTTGGGCAGCAGCGCGCGGGTGACCCGCAATGTGCCCATCACGTTGGTCTCCCACATCCATCGCCAGTGCTCCAAGTCCGCGTCGGCGACGGACTCAAGTCCGCGTGCTCCGCCGGCGTTGTTCACCACCACATCGACCCGACTCAGCCCGTTCGCCAGCGCCTTCACCGCCTCGTCGTCTGTGACGTCGGCCACAACGGCGGTTCCGCCGATCTCGTCGGCCAGCGCACTGATCCGGTCTCGGCGGCGCGCCACGGCGACCACGTGAAACCCAAGGGCCGCAAGGGTTCTGGCGGTCGCCTCGCCGATCCCGGAACTGGCGCCGGTTACCACAGCAACACGTGCGTTTCGATCGGATGAAGTCACCCAGACAACTCTAATAAACGTGCTAAATTCCTCCTGTGCATCACAGCGCCTTGTTCAACACTTCGGCCGCGTGCCTTTCCGCGGCTTGTGAGTGTTGTTGCCGCGCACTTTGCCGCGCCTGACATCCACGTCAGCAAGTGCGGCCAAGACCGGCCATAGGAACTCGGATCAAAGGACGCACGTGCGCACCACTGCTCTTACCCACCATTCATCCCTCCGCGCAGCCGGCCACGTGCCCGGCCACACACCTGGCCAAAAGGGCCAGCTGCGGTCACACCGCCAGATCATGCCGCCGTCGCTGCACCTGTCAGACTCGGCGGCGGCATCGGTCTTCCGTGCCGTGCGGTTGCGCGGCCCGGTCGGCCGTGACGTCATCGCCGGGGTCACCTCGCTCAGTATCGCGACGGTGAACCGCCAGGTCATCTCCCTCCTCGAGGCCGGTCTGCTGCGCGAGCGCGCCGACTTGGCGGTCTCCGGGGCCATCGGGCGCCCACGAGTGCCAGTGGAGGTCAACCACGAACCCTTCGTGACGTTGGGCATCCATATCGGCGCGCGAACCACCAGCATCGTGGCCACTGACCTGTTCGGCCGCACGCTGGACACGGTCGAGACGCCGACACCGCTCAACGCGGCGGGGCCGGCCCTGGCTTCGCTGGCCGAGAGCGCCGCGCGGTACCTGCAGCGCTGGCATCGGCGCCGGCCGCTGTGGGTCGGCGTGGCCATCGGTGGCGCCGTCGACAGCGCCACCGGGCATGTCGATCACGCCCGGCTGGGCTGGCGGCAGGCACCGGTGGGGCCCGTGCTGGCCGACGCGCTGGGTCTGCCAGTGTCGGTGGCCTCCCACGTCGACGCCATGGCCGGCGCCGAGCTGCTGCTGGGCATGCGGCGGTTCGCGCCGAGCTCACCGACCAGCCTGTACGTCTACGCCCGCGAGACCGTGGGGTATGCGCTGGTGATCGGCGGGCGCGTGCACTGCCCCGCCAGCGGTCCCGGCACCATCGCGCCCCTGCCTGTGCACTCCGAGCTGCTCGGCGGCACCGGCCAGCTGGAGTCCACCGTCAGCGACGAGGCGGTGTTGGCCGCCGCGCGCCGGCTGCGGATTCTGCCCAGCGCACCGGCGACCCGCACCGGCGGGTCCGCCACCGCGATCACCGACCTCCTGCGGGTGGCCCGGGCCGGCAACCGGCAGGCCAAGGAGCTGCTGGCGGAGCGGGCCCGGGTGCTGGGTGAGGCGGTCGCGCTCCTGCGTGACCTGCTCAATCCCGACGAGCTGGTGGTCGGCGGCCAGGCATTCACCGAATACCCCGAGGGGATGGAGGAGGTGGAAGCGGCGTTCACCGCGCGCTCGGTGCTGGCGCCGCGCGACATCCGCGTCACCGTCTTCGGCAACCGGGTGCAGGAGGCCGGGGCGGGGATCGTGTCGCTTGGCGGGCTCTACGCCGATCCGCTGAGCGCGATGCGCCGAGCCGGAGCACTGGTTTCGCGGCTGCCCGACGCCGCCCCGGAGTCTTCTGCTTAACCGCGCGCGACCCGCACCTTCGGGCCGCTCGAACACGGGTCCTGTAAAGATGACAGTGTGCGGCGTGACGACATCTTCCTGCCAGCGAATCGAACCGTTGCCGCAGTGAATGCGCCACGCCGGGTCGCGGTGGTGGCGGTACACACTTCGCCGCTGGCCCAGCCGGGCATCGGCGACGCCGGCGGCATGAACGTCTACGTGCTGCAGAGCGCGCTGCACCTGGCGCGCCGGGGCATCGAAGTCGAGATCTTCACCCGGGCGACCGCGTCCGCCGATCCGCCGACCATTCGGGTGGCGCCGGGCGTGCTGGTGCGCAACGTGGTGGCGGGACCCTTCGAGGGCCTGGACAAATACGACCTGCCCACCCAGCTGTGTGCGTTCGCGGCCGGGGTGCTGCGCGCCGAAGCGGCCCACGAAGCGGGCTACTACGACATCGTGCACTCGCACTACTGGCTGTCCGGCCAGGTTGGCTGGCTGGCCCGCGACCGGTGGGCGGTACCGCTGGTGCACACCGCGCACACGCTGGCCGCGGTGAAGAACGCCGCGCTGGCCGAGGGTGATGCTCCCGAGCCGCCGCTGCGCACGGTCGGTGAGCAGCAGGTCGTCGACGAGGCGGATCGGCTGATCGTGAACACCGATGATGAAGCGAGACAGTTGATTTCGCTGCACCATGCCGATCCCGCGCGTATCGACGTGGTGCATCCCGGGGTCGATCTGGACGCGTTCCGTCCGGGGGATAGGAGGGCCGCCCGGGCCGCGCTGGGGCTTCCGCTCGACGACCCGCTGGTGGCGTTCGTCGGACGCATCCAGCCGCTGAAGGCACCCGACATCGTGCTGCGCGCGGCCGCAAAGCTCCCGGGGGTGCGCGTCGTGGTGGCCGGCGGCCCGTCGGGCACCGGTCTGTCCTCGCCGGACGGCCTGGTGCGGCTCGCCGACGAACTCGGCATCAGCCAGCGGGTGACTTTTTTGCCGCCGCAGTCCCGCGCGGACCTGGCTACCTTGTTCCAGGCGGCCGATCTGGTTGCCGTGCCGAGTTATTCGGAGTCGTTCGGGCTGGTCGCCGTCGAGGCGGAGGCCTGCGGAACGCCGGTAGTGGCGGCCGCGGTTGGCGGGCTGCCGGTAGCGGTGCGCGACGGGATCACCGGGGCCCTGGTCGCCGGGCACGAGGCCGGTCAGTGGGCGGACGCGCTCGACCAACTGCTGCGACTGGGCGCGCCGCAGGCGCAGGCGATGAGCCGTGCGGCCGCCGCACATGCGGCCACGTTCTCCTGGGAACACACCACCGACGCGCTGCTGGCCAGCTATCGGCGCGCGATCCGCGATTTCACCGCCGAGCGGCAGCGCCGGGTTCGCGACCGGGCGTCGATGCGAAAGCCCCGTCGGTGGGCCCCGCGTCGCGGTGTAGACGCATGACCTCTCGCGTGCAGACGGTGATCGAGCGTGCGTTGCAGGCCAGCGAGCTGACCTACTCGGAACACCCAGGCGCGCACGGCGGGCCGTCCGGGCTGGTCGTGGAGCTGCCCGGCGAGCGCAAACTCAAGACCAACACGATCCTGACCATCGGCGAGCATTCCGTGCGCGTCGAGGCGTTCGTCTGCCGCAAGCCCGACGAGAACCACGAGGGCGTCTACCGGTTCCTGCTCAAGCGCAACCGCCGGCTCTACGGGGTGGCCTACACGCTGGACAACGTCGGTGACATCTACCTGGTCGGTCGGATGTCGCTGGCGTCGGTTGACGCCGACGAGATCGACAGGGTGCTCGGGCAGGTGCTCGAGGCGGTGGACTCGGACTTTAATACGTTGCTGGAGTTGGGTTTTCGGTCATCGATTCAAAAAGAGTGGGAGTGGCGGGTGTCTCGCGGGGAGTCGCTGAAGAACCTGGAGGCGTTCGCGCACCTCATTGAGGACGAGGACGACGATTCGGAATGAGAGACTAGCCGGCATGGGAGACACTGCCACGCTGGTGCTGCTCCGCCACGGCGAGAGCGAATGGAATGCCCGCAACCTGTTCACCGGCTGGGTCGACGTCGGGCTGACCGAGAAGGGCCGAGCGGAGGCGGTACGCAGCGGTGAGCTGATCGCCGAACACAACCTGGCTCCCGACGTGCTGTACACGTCGCTGCTGCGACGCGCGATCACCACCGCGCACATGGCCCTGGACACCGCCGACCGGCTCTGGCTTCCGGTGCGGCGCAGCTGGCGGCTCAACGAGCGGCACTACGGCGCGCTGCAGGGCCTGGACAAGGCCGCGACCAAGGCGCGCTACGGCGAAGAGCAGTTCATGGCCTGGCGGCGCAGCTACGACACGCCGCCGCCGCCGATCGAGAAGGGCAGCGAGTTCAGCCAGGACGGCGACCCGCGCTACGCGGACATCGGCGGTGGCCCGCTGACGGAATGCCTGGCCGACGTGGTGGCCCGGTTCCTGCCGTACTTCACCGACGTGATCGTGCCGGACCTGCGGTTCGGTAAAACGGTGCTGATCGTCGCGCACGGCAACTCGTTGCGCGCCCTGGTCAAGCACCTAGACCAGGTGTCTGACGACGAGATTGCCGGGCTGAACATCCCGACCGGCATTCCGCTGCGTTACGACCTGGATGCCGATATGCGGCCGGTGGTGCCAGGCGGGACCTATCTCGACCCGGAAGCGGCCGCCGCGGGTGCCGCCGCGGTAGCTAACCAGGGAAGCGGGTAAATTCTGTCCGAGTGTCACGCGACGGGCGAGAAAGCCCTGTTTTCCGAACATCCCATGAACAGCAGCGGAACACCTGTAGCGCAAAGTGTGACTTGTCCGATTTTGGCCTCGCTCCGCTAGGGCAGCGTTCACCGGATTTGTAGGATTTTGTTTGTGACTGTGTTCTCGGCGCTGTTGCTGGCCGGGGTGTTGTGGGCAGCGGGTCTGGCCGTAGGTGTTGCGGTCGGCATCCGGCTGTCGCAGCGGGTCGTGGCGCGCCGCCAACGGGTGGCCACCGAGTGGGCGGGAATCACCGTCTCGCAGATGCTGGAACGCATCGTCGCGCTGATGCCGCTGGGCGCCGCCGTCGTCGACACCCATCAGGACGTGGTCTACCTCAACGAGCGGGCCAAAGAGCTGGGGCTGGTGCGCGACCGGCAGCTCGATGAGCAGGCCTGGCGGGCCGCGCAGCAGGCGATGGGTGGCGACGATGTCGAGTTCGACCTCTCACCTGGACGGCGCCCGGGTAGCGGCCGGCCGGGGTTGTCGGTGCACGGGCATGCCCGGCTGCTGAGCGAGGAAGACCGCCGCTTTGCCGTCGTCTTCGTCCATGACCAGTCTGACTACGCGCGCATGGAGGCGGCCAGGCGTGACTTCGTCGCCAACGTCAGCCACGAACTCAAGACCCCGGTCGGCGCCATGGCCTTGCTCGCCGAGGCGCTGCTCGCTTCGGCGGACGACGCCGAGACCGTGCGCCGGTTCGCCGAAAAGGTGCTCATCGAGGCCAACCGCCTGGGCGACATGGTCGCGGAGCTGATCGAGCTGTCCCGGCTGCAGGGTGCCGAGCGGTTGCCCAATGTCGCCGACGTTGAAGTCGATAGCATTGTGTCCGAAGCGATTTCACGCCACAAGGTGGCTGCTGAGAACGCCGATATCGAGGTTCGCACCGACGCGCCGAGCGGCCTGAAGGTGCTAGGGGACCAAACCCTATTGGTGACCGCGCTGGCCAACCTGGTGTCCAACGCGATTGCCTATTCGCCACGCGGATCGCTGGTTTCGATCAGCCGTCGCCGCCGTGGTGACAGCATCGAGATCGCCGTCACCGACCGCGGTATCGGGATCGCGCTCGAGGACCAGGAGCGGGTCTTCGAGCGGTTCTTCCGGGGAGACAAAGCGCGTTCGCGCGCCACCGGCGGCAGCGGGCTGGGGCTGGCCATCGTCAAGCACGTGGCGGCCAACCACAACGGCAGCATCGGTGTGTGGAGCAAGCCTGGAACCGGTTCGACGTTCACGTTGTCCCTACCGATGTATCGGGACGTGAGCGAGCATCCCGAGCAACCGCAGGGCCGTGAGATACGGCCCAACAGGTCACAACGAGAGGAAGAATTGAGTAGATGACGCGCGCATACGACGATGCAGAGCGAAGCGATGAGGAGGAGTTGCGCTGATGACGAGCGTGATGATCGTGGAGGACGAGGAGTCGCTGGCCGATCCGCTAGCGTTCCTGCTCCGCAAGGAGGGCTTTGAGGCCACGGTGGTGACCGACGGGCCGTCGGCGCTCGCCGAGTTTGATCGCGCCGGCGCGGACATCGTGCTGCTCGATCTGATGCTGCCCGGCATGTCCGGCACCGACGTGTGCAAGCAGTTGCGTGCCCGTTCCAGCGTGCCGGTGATCATGGTGACCGCGCGCGACAGCGAAATCGACAAGGTGGTCGGTCTGGAGCTGGGCGCCGACGACTATGTGACCAAGCCCTATTCGGCGCGTGAGTTGATCGCCCGGATCCGCGCGGTGCTGCGCCGTGGCGGCGACGACGACTCCGAGATCAGCGACGGAGTGCTCGAATCCGGATCGGTGCGGATGGACGTCGAGCGCCACGTCGTGTCGGTCAACGGCGACACGATCACGTTGCCGCTCAAGGAGTTTGACCTACTCGAGTACCTGATGCGCAACAGCGGGCGGGTGCTGACCCGCGGCCAACTGATCGATCGGGTGTGGGGCGCCGACTACGTGGGCGACACCAAAACCCTTGACGTGCATGTGAAGCGGCTGCGGTCGAAGATCGAGGCGGACCCGGCCAACCCGGTGCACCTGGTGACGGTGCGCGGGCTGGGCTACAAGCTCGAGGGTTAACGGGCGCAGACTAGCTCGTCGGCGACCGCCAGCGCCAGCGCCATGATCGACAGTTGGGGGTTCACCTCCGGGCTGCTCGGCAGGATCGACGCGTCGGCCACCCACACGCCGTCGATGCCGCGCAACCGGCCGCGTTCGTCGACCGGGCAGAGCTGCTCGTCGGCGCCCGCGGCTGCGGTACCCGTCGGATGGAAGGCGGCCAGGTGCAGGCTCCGCGGGCTGCTGTTGCGCAACACCTCCTGCAGCGCGGGCAGCGACGACACCGTCGGCGCGCCGGGCAGACCGGTCAGCACCTCGACCGCACCGGCGGCGAACAGCAGCCGGCCCATGGCCTGCAGCGCGACCAGCAGCTTGGCGATGTCGGCCCGGTCGATGGTGTAGCGCACCAGCGTCTCACCGCGCACCGAGGACACCGAGCCAACACCGCGATCGGCCACCATCGCCCCGAACGTCGCGACCTGAGGTGCCCGGTCGAGCCAGCCCAGCAGCTCGGCACCGTAGCCGGGTAGGACCATCGACCCCATGCCCGGTGGCGTGGAGGTCGCCTCGATCAGCACACCGTCCGACTCGTGAAACTCGTGCACGGCGGCGCTCTGCAGCACGCCGCGCCATGCGAGGACGTCGTCGTCGAAGAGCCCGGCCAGCATTGCCGCGGGGTGCAGCGCGAGGTTCCGGCCGAGTTGCGGATGGGTTCCAATTCCGCTGCGCCGCAACAACCCTGGCGTCTCGGTAGCACCGGCGGCGACGATGACCGTGTCCGCAAGCACGTCCAGCGCCGTGCCGTCGGGCCGTCGGGCCCGCACGCCGCGCGCGCGTCCGCGCCGATGCAGCACCCGCTGAACCCGCGCCTCCGAGATGATTCGCGCGCCCGCCGCGCACGCCTGCGGCAGCGCGTTGAGGTGCACACCGAACTTGGCGTTGCGCGGGCAGCCGATCGCGCACTGGCAGCAGCCTTCACAGCCCGGCGCGTTGCGCGGGATCGGCGCCGCCCGCCAGCCCAGCGACTCGGCGCCGTCGAGCAGCAGGCGCCCGTTGCGGCCCATGACGTTTAGCGGCACCGGCGCTACCTGTAGGGTGCGCTCGACGTCGTCGAGGTGGCCCGCAAGCCGGTCCGGATCGGCTATGCCCAAACCGAATTCGTCACGCCAGCGCCGCTGCACGGCAACCGGAGGCTTAAAGCAGGTGCCGGAGTTGACGACCGTGGTGCCACCGACCGCCCGTCCGACCGGCAGCACCACCGACGGACGGCCCAGCGCGACGGTCGCCCCTGCGCCGCGGTACAGGCCGGCATACCGGTCGATCGGGTGGGTGCTGCGAAATTCCTCGACCGTCCAGCGCCTGCCCTCCTCGAGCACGACGACGTCGAGGCCCGCCCGCGCCAGGGTGCGGGCCACCATCGCTCCACCGGCGCCGGACCCGACGATCACCGCGTCGGCGGCGACGACAGAAGGGCTCTCGGTGGACGGGGTGATGGTCAGGGCCGCGTCGGGCCGCGCTGCGTCGTGCTTTTGGGCCCTAGCGAGCAACTCCGGTGCATAGGTGTCGGCGCCGTTGGCCAGCAGCACGATCACCTTCATGGCCTCGATGGCCGCACTGGCGTCCGGGCTGAGCGCGGCGACCCGTCGCAGCACCTGGTCGCGTTGGTTTGGGCTCAGCCGCGACAGCGACCGGCCGGTGGTGAGGTAGCTGGCCGCGCCGACCGACAGCAGCCCGGCGCGCAGCGCCAGCCGCGTTGTCGACGGCATCCGCGCCAGGTATCGGTCCACGCGATCGACGAGCAGAGCCGGTGAGGGGCCGCCGTGCTCTTCGGGCAGTAGTGCGGTACCGAAGGACGCTAACGAGTTCACTTGCGGCGCCCGAGCTTTCGCCCGAGCTTGAGGAAGAACGGGTAGGTCGCGAAGATGCCGCCGGCCGCCGCGTGCAGCGGCCAGTCTGCCTCTTTGGTGTTCACACCGAAAACGCCGCTGTTCCACATGAAGTCGCGACCGTTGCGGGCGCGGAACGGACGCCACAGCAGCCCGAGGCCGGGCACGTTGTTGTAGAGCCCGAAGGATCCGCCGAAGAAGACACCGAGGGTGGCGGCCTCGGCGACGTCGCGGCGTTCTGGCGGCAGCGCGCGCTCGATGAGCACCCCGGAGGCGAACAGCAGTGGCGGGTCAAGCAGAAAACTCATGACGGGATCCTTTCGTCGACGGCAGGGGCCTCGGCACCGCGCAGACCGACTTCGGCGTGTCCGGTGCCCAGCACCGACCACTGCCGGTCGCCGATCTCGATGTGGATGTCGGCCTGTTCGGTGTTGGTGCACACCGCGGTGCCTCCGTCGGGATCGGTGTAGTGCAGGCTCACGCACCGCTCCGGCTGCTGGTCGACGCGGATGAGCGCGGCTTTGCCGCCGACGCGTCCCTCCATCTGCCAGTGCCGCAGACCCAACGTTGTGCGCATCCGCAGCGACGGCAAAGGGCTTGTGGGCCAATCCTTTCCATCGAGGCGCAGACGAATGAACGCCAGCGGCGCGAGCCGGCGCAGGCCAGGTCGGTGCGAGACCGCCGAGACCGCTTCCAGGACGTCGCCGCCACCGAGGTCCGCGTGAATCCATCCCCAGCGTTTGGCGTTGCCGTGCCCGTAGATGTGGGCGACGCCGCCGCGCCAGCCGTCGAGGCGGTGCACGGTGTCGTCGACGGTGAGTGAGCCGGTGAAGTCGGCGGTGGGGGCGAGCACCACCTGCGCACCCGGCAGCAACTCGCGCTCCCAGGCCGGGCGCGGGAACGTCCATAGCGGCGCCCCGGTGTCCTTCCAGGACAGCTCCCATGCCAGCGACCCGCACCGTCCCGCCAGCTCCTCCTGGCTCACCCGCGCTCCGGCGGCGTCGAACCAGGCCGCGCCCGCTGCCGGCTGGACGGGCTCGGGTCCGAAGCGCTCGGTACGCGGCGGCGCGTCGGCGGGAAACCAGGTGGCCCAGCCGTGCGCGTAGGCGGGGCCGTTCGTCGGCGCGACCGTCTCGCAGTGAATCCACAGGCCGGCGCGGGTCTGCGGATCGGACAGGGTGGCGTACCAGACTTCCAGCCGGCCGGCCTTACCGCGCCAGCGCGGGGCGGCCGCCGATCGCAGTTCTCCGATTTCTGGGTCCAACGCGCACCTCCGGTGGTATCGGGGCGCCGAGTCTGCGCACAGCGCGCAAAACCCCGCGATTTACCGCCCTGGACGCAGACTCGACGCCAACTCGTCCACTATATTGGTTGAGCCAATGAACCAGTCAAGTCCGATTCAGCCACCCGACCGGCACCGGGTGGATGAACAGATCGCCGCGTCGATCGCCGACGCCATCCTCGACGGCGTCTTCGCGCCGGGCTCGACGCTGCCGCCCGAGCGGGACCTGGCCGAACAGCTCGGGGTGAATCGCACGTCGCTGCGGCAGGGCCTGGCCCGGCTGCAGCAGATGGGCCTGATCGAGGCCCGGCATGGCAGCGGCAACGTGGTGCGCGACCCGGACGGCCTGACCCATCCCGCGGTGGTTGAGGCGTTGGTGCGCAAACTGGGCCCGGAATTCCTGGTCGAGCTGCTGGAGATCCGCGCGGCGTTAGGCCCCGTGATCGGCCGGTTGGCAGCCGAGCGGCACACACCCGACGACGCCGAGGCGCTACGCGCCGCCCTGGCCGCGGTGGGGAAGGCGGACATGGCCGTGGCGCGCCAGGCCGCGGACCTCGCCTACTTCCGCGTTCTCATCCACAGCACCCGCAACCGTGCGTTGGGGTTGCTGTATCGCTGGGTCGAGCACGCCTTCGGCGGTCGCGAGCACGAGCTCACCGGGGCCTACGACGACGCCGAGCCGGTCGTGGCCGACCTGCGTCGGATCACCGAGGCCGTCGTGGAGCACGACGCCGTGGCTGCCGCCGCGGCGGTCGAGGCATATCTGCGCGCCAGCGCGCTGCGCATGGTCGAGAGTTATCGACGGCTCAGAGCCTTAACCGGCTACTCAGCGAGCCGTGTCGCGGGGTGCACCGCGATGAGCCCTAACTTGCTGCGGCGCTTGCACATTGCCGCGAGCTCCGCGTACGCCTTCCTGCCGAGCAGTTCGGTCAGTTCGTCGGCCAGGCTCTCCCACACCTGCTGGGCGCCGACGTGGGCGGCCGGGTCGCCGGTGCAGTACCAGTACAGGTCGGCGCCGCCCGAGCCCCAGCCACGCCGGTCGAACTCGGTGACGGTGGTCTTGAGGATCTCCGTGCCGTCCGGCCGGGTCACCCACTCCTGGCTGCGCCGGATCGGCAACTGCCAGCAGACATCGGGTTTCATCGTCAGCGGCGGCACGCCCAGCTTGAGGGCTTTACTGTGCAACGCGCAGCCGGCCCCGCCGGCAAACCCGGGCCGATTCAGGAAGATGCACGCGTCCTTGTGTTTGCGGGTGCGGTATTGCGGTTGGCCGTCGTTCTCGTCGAGTTCCAGGTAGCCCTTGCGGCCCAAGCCTTTTTCGCGGAACTGCCAATCGTCGTCGGTCAGCTTCTTGACCGCGTCGTCCAAGCGGGCGCGATCGTCGTCGTCGGACAGGAACGCGCCGTGCGAGCAGCATCCGTCGTCCGGCCGGCCCGCCACCGTGCCGCGGCACGCCGGGGTGCCGAACACGCACGTCCACCGCGACAGCAACCAGGTCAGGTCGGCCGCGATCAGGTGCTCCGGATTCTCCGGGTCGTAGAACTCCACCCACTCACGGGCGAAATCCAATTCCACCTCTTCTCCCGGTTCTCCCGGTTCTCCCGGTTCGCCCGGAACAGTGCCCGGCTGCCTCGGCTCTGGGCGCGAATTTGCCACGGACTCAACGTTAGACCACGATTCCGGCTGTCCGCGCGGCTCGCGACGTGTCGGTTTGCCGGACTGCTCAGTGGCCGCTGGGTCGCCCGGCTACTTTTATGCTGTGCGATTGGGTGTGCTCGACGTGGGTAGCAACACGGTCCATCTGTTGGTGGTCGATGCCCACCGCGGTGGGCACCCAACGCCGATGAGTTCGACGAAGGCCACGCTGCGGTTGGCCGAGGCCACCGACAGTGACGGGCAAGATCACCAAGCGCGGCGCCGAGAAGCTGATTTCCACGATCGACGAGTTCGCCAAGATCGCGATCAGCTCCGGTTGTGAGCAGTTGATGGCGTTCGCCACGTCCGCGGTGCGCGACGCGGAGAATTCCGACGACGTGCTGACCCGGGTTCGCAAAGAGACCGGCGTCGAGTTGCAGGTGCTGCGTGGGGTCGACGAGTCGCGGCTCACCTTCCTGGCGGTGCGCCGCTGGTACGGGTGGAGCGCGGGGCGGATCATCAACCTCGACATCGGTGGCGGCTCGCTGGAAGTTGTCCAGCGGGGTCGACGAGGAGCCCGAAGTCGCGCTGTCGCTGCCGCTGGGCGCCGGACGGTTGACCCGCGAGTGGCTGCCCGACGATCCGCCCGGCCGGCGCCGGGTCGCGATGCTGCGCGACTGGCTGGACGCCGAGGTGGCCGAGGCCAGCGAGGCCGTGCTGGGCGCCGGCGACCCCGATCTCGCGGTGGCCACCTCGAAGACGTTCCGCTCGCTGGCGCGGCTCACCGGCGCCGCGCCGTCAGCCGCCGGACCACGAGTGAAGCGGACGCTCACGTTGAATGGCCTCAGACAACTCATATCTTTCATCTCTAGGATGACGACCGCTGACCGCGCAGAACTGGAAGGAGTTAGCGCCGAGCGGGCACCGCAGATCGTGGCGGGCGCTCTGGTGGCAGAGGCGAGCATGCGAGCGCTGTCGATAGAAACCGTGGATATCTGCCCGTGGGCATTACGGGAAGGTCTCATCTTGCGGAAACTTGACAGCGAAGCCGACGGAACGGCCTTGGTAGAAACCCCGGTGCGCGATGCTAGAGCCCAGGAAGTAGATCGGAACGCGGCTAACCGATCGAAAGGCGACAAATCATGACCGGACCACACCCCGAGACGGAGAGCCCCGAGACCCGGCCGATCTCGGTCGCCGAATTGCTGGCCAGGAACGGGACGATCGGCGCCCCGGCGGTCACCCGGCGCCGACGCCGTCGGCGCGGTGACAGCGACGCCGTTTCGGTTGCCGAGCTGACCGGTGAAATCCCGGTCATCCGGGACTTGCGCCATGGACAGGCCGAGGACGAGATCGAGGCGCCTCCGCCGGCCCCGGAGGCCACCGAGACTGCGGACGAGCCGGTCGCCTACTGGTCCGAACCCGAGCCGCGCTGGCCCAAGTCCCCGCCGCAGGCTCAACGCGCGTCGGGGCCCCAGCTCAGTGCCTACCCGCGGCCGCTGAGCCACACCGGCGGCGAGGCCGAGACGGATCGTCGAAACGGGTCCGCGGAGTCCGACGCCGAGGGCATGAGTCCCGATCCGGCCGGCGACTACGCGGACATCCCGGTCGACGTCATGGACGCCGAAGTGCGCGAGGCGGAAGTCGCGACCGAGGATTCCGCATACGTGCGCTCCTACCTGCAGGCTTCCGATTCGACTTTGGCTTCGGATTCAACCCTGTTCGGGGGGCAGACCCTCGCCGACGAGTTGGCCCGGCGGCGCGGCGACGAAGCGGCGGGCACGGTGCAGCCGGAGGCACAGCCGGCACAGCCGGAGGAGGCCGGGGAGCAGGCTCAGCCGTCGCCGAGCAGGTTGGAAGCGCTGTGGCGGGCCAGCCTGGTGGTGCTGCAGTCGATCCTGGCCGTCGCGTTCGGCGCGGGCCTGTTCGTGGCCTTCGACCAGCTGTGGCGCTGGAACAGCATCGTGGCCCTGGTGCTCTCGGTGCTGGTCATTCTGGGCCTGGTGGTCGGGGTGCGGGTCGTCCGTAAAACCGAGGACATCGCCAGCACGTTGATCGCGGTCGCGGTGGGGGCGCTGATCACCTTGGGACCGCTGGCGCTGTCGTTGCAATCGGGCTAGGTGGGCACCACACAGACAGTGCGCCCAGCAATCAAAGTCGGCTTGTCGACGGCCTCGGTGTACCCGTTGCGGGCCGAAGCCGCATTCGAGTACGCGGCCAGGCTGGGCTACGACGGGGTCGAACTGATGGTGTGGGGCGAGACGGTCAGCCAGGACATCGATGCCGTCGAGAAGCTGTCGCGGCGCTATCGCGTGCCGGTGCTCTCGGTGCATGCGCCCTGCCTGCTGATCTCGCAGCGGGTGTGGGGCTCCAACCCGATCCCCAAGCTGGAGCGCAGTGTGAAGGCCGCCGAACAATTGGGCGCGCAGACGGTCGTCGTGCATCCGCCGTTCCGGTGGCAGCGCCGCTACGCAGAAGGGTTCAGCGAACAGGTGGTGGCCCTGGAAGCGTCCAGCGAGGTGATGGTCGCCGTCGAGAACATGTTCCCGTTCCGGGCGGACCGGTTCTTCGGGGTCGACCAGTCGCGAGAACGGATGCGCAGGCGTGGCGGTGGCCCCGGGCCCGCGATTTCGGCGTTCGCGCCTTCCTACGACCCGCTCGACGGCGACCATGCGCACTACACGCTGGACTTGTCGCATTCCGCGACCGCGGGCACCGACGCGCTGGAGATGGCGCGGCGGATGGGCCCGGGGCTGGTGCACCTGCACCTGTGCGACGGCAGCGGCCTGCCCGCCGACGAGCACATGGTGCCCGGCCGCGGCACCCAACCCACCATGGAGGTGTGCCAGATGCTGGCCGCCAGCCATTTCGCCGGCCACGTCATTCTGGAGGTGTCCACCTCAAGCGCGCGTTCGGCCAATGAGCGCGAAGACATGCTGACCGAATCGTTGCAGTTCGCCCGCACACACTTGCTGCGCTGACACATTTCAGGAGATCATGACCGCTTTATTCACCGAAGCGATGGCGCTGCGCGAGGTCGGCCCCGGCGTGTTCGAGGGAGAGCTGAACAAGCACTGGACCATCGGGCCCAAGGTGCACGGCGGCGCGATGCTGGCGCTGTGTGCCAACGCCGCGCGCGCCGCCTGCGGCGGTGGACAGTCGGACGGGCCTCAGCCGGTTTCCGTGTCGGCCAGCTTCCTGTGGGCGCCCGACCCGGGCGCGATGCTGCTCACCACGTTGATCCGTAAGCGTGGCCGCCGGATCAGCGTGGTCGATGTCGAGCTGACCCAGGGCGACCGCACCGCGGTGCACGCCGTCGTCAACCTCGGCGAGCCCGAGCACGGGACCGTGCCGTTGCTGTCGGCCAACCCGGTCCTGGATTTGATGCCACCCGAACCGCCCGGCGACATCGCGCCGATCGAGCCTGGCCACCCGCTGGCCGGCCTGGTGCACCTGGGCGAAGGGTGCGAGATCCGGACGGTGCTGTCGACGCTCGCGCCCAGCGAGGGGCGGCCGCCGGTGATCCAGATGTGGGCGCGCCCGCGCGGCGTCGCCCCGGATGCGCTGTTCGCGCTCATGTGCGGGGACGTGTCCGCGCCGGTGACATTCGCGGTGGAACGGACCGGCTGGGCGCCCACCATTCAGCTGACCGCCTTCCTTCGGGCCTTGCCCACCGATGGTTGGCTGCGAGTGATCTGCAGCTGCATCGAGATCGGGCAGGACTGGTTCGACGAGGACCACCTCGTCGTCGACCAGACGGGCCGCATCGTGGCGCAGTCGCGCCAACTGGCGATGGTGCCCCCCGCCCGGTAGCACCGTGCGGCCCAGCCGTCTGCGATGCTTTCCGACATGGCAAGGATCGCAATCATCGGTGGTGGCAGCATCGGCGAGGCATTGCTGTCTGGGCTGCTGCGGGCAGGGCGGCAGGCCAAAGACCTGGTGGTGGCCGAGCGGATCGGAGACCGCGCCAAGTACCTGGCGGACACCTATTCGGTTCTGGTGACGTCGTCGGTGACTGAAGCGGTGGACAACGCGACGTTCATCGTGGTCGCGGTGAAGCCCGCTGACGTCGAGTCGGTGCTGGCCGAGCTGGCCCAAGCGGCTGCCGACGCCGATGACGACAGTGCTGAGCAGGTGTTCGTGACCGTGGCCGCCGGCATCACGATCACCTACTTCGAATCCAAACTGCCGGCCGGCACCCCGGTGATCCGGGCGATGCCGAACGCGGCGGCGCTGGTCGGCGCGGGGGTGACGGCGCTGGCCAAGGGCCGTTTCGTCACGCCGCCACAGCTCGAGGAGGTGTCGGCCCTGTTCGACGCGGTCGGTGGCGTGCTCACCGTTCCCGAGTCGCAAATGGACGCGGTGACCGCACTGTCCGGTTCGGGCCCGGCGTACTTCTTCCTGCTGGTTGAGGCCCTGGTCGACGCCGGCGTGGCGGCGGGCCTGAGCCGCCCGGTGGCCGCCGAGCTGACCGCCCAGACAATGGCCGGATCAGCGGCGATGCTGCTGGAAAGGATGAACCAGGACCGGCCGTCGGCCGAAGGCGCGTCGCTGGGGGTGCAGGTGGACGCGACGGCTGCGCAATTGCGGGCCACGGTCACCTCGCCCGGCGGCACCACCGCCGCTGCGCTGCGAGAACTCGAACGCGGGGGCTTGCGGGCGGCCGTGGACGCGGCCGTGCAGGCCGCCAAAAGCCGATCTGAGCAGCTAAGAATTACATCCGAATAATTTTAAGATTTCGAATTGATTAGCCCCCACCAGTACCAGTAACCCCACTAGTCCCGCTATTCTCCTGTGTGTATGCACACGTGGGTGCCAGCGGAGGGGAAGCCGGTGGCGTTGCGCGTGCCTGACACGATTGGGTTGCGATGACGTCTACGAACGGGCCATCGGCGCGAGATTCCGCTGGTAAGCCGAGGGACACTAGTTCCGTCGATGGCCAGCAGGCCAGGACACAATTTCTGACCGTCGCCGAGGTGGCCGCGCTCATGCGGGTCTCCAAGATGACGGTGTACCGGTTGGTGCACAACGGTGAGCTGCCCGCGGTTCGGGTCGGTCGTTCGTTCCGGGTGCATGCCAAGGCCGTCCACGACATGCTGGAGACGTCGTACTTCGACGCGGGCTGAGGTCACATAGCGCCGCCTTGCCGGCCGCGCTGGGCTTCGTGTTACGCGGCGGTGACGCTGTGCCGGTTCGAAGCCGGTTTGGCGTTGCGTGCGTCCCGCCGGGTAAGGTGTCCGGGTCCAAACTTTGAAGCAGGCCGGCGGCCAGATAAGTGGCCAGATAAGTGGCCAGATAGCAGTCAGATAGCGGAGTCATGGGTTCAGTCATCAAGAAGCGGCGCAAGCGCATGTCGAAGAAGAAACACCGCAAGCTGCTGCGTCGCACCCGGGTGCAGCGCAGAAAACTCGGCAAGTAAGTCCCTGGCCGAAGTCTCCCGTCGGTAATGCCGCTGCAGCCCCTCGGCCGCTAGGCTGTTTGGGTGGATACGTCGAGCGGTCCTGACGGCACCGGGACAAGCGGCACCGTGCATTACCCCAAAGTTGTGCTGGTGACCGGCGCGTGCAGGTTTCTGGGCGGCTACCTGACTGCTCGGCTCGCGCAAAACCCGCTCATCAACGGGGTCATCGCGGTCGACGCGATCGCGCCGAGCAAGGACATGCTGCGCCGGATGGGCCGGGCCGAGTTCGTCCGTGCCGATATCCGCAATCCGTTTATCGCCAAGGTGATTCGAAACGGCGATGTCGACACCGTGGTGCATGCGTCCGCAGCGTCGTACGCGCCGCGCTCCGGCGGGACCGCGGCGTTGAAGGAAATCAACGTGATGGGCGCGATGCAACTCTTCGCCGCCTGTCAGAAGGCGCCGTCGGTGCGTCGTGTCGTGCTGAAGTCGACGTCGGAGGTGTACGGGTCCAGTGCGCACGACCCGGTGATGTTCACCGAGGACAGCAGCAGCCGCCGGCCGTTCCGCGACGGTTTCGCCAAGGACAGCCTGGACATCGAGGGTTACGCGCGCGGACTGGGCCGGCGCCGCCCCGACATCGCGGTGACGATTTTGCGGCTGGCCAACATGATTGGCCCCGCGATGGACACCACGTTGTCGCGGTATCTGGCCGGGCCGCTGGTCCCGACGATGTTCGGCCGCGATGCGCGATTGCAGTTGCTGCACGAGCAGGATGCGCTGGGCGCATTGGAGCGCGCGGCGATGGCCGGCAAGGCCGGCACCTTCAACATCGGCGCCGAGGGCATCATGATGCTGTCGCAGGCAATCCGCCGCGCTGGCCGAATTCCTTTGCCAGTACCCGGTTTTGGCGTGTTTGCGCTCGATTCGCTGAGACGGGCTAATCGTTACAACGAGATCACTCGCGATCAATTCAATTACTTGAGTTATGGCCGGGTGATGGATACCAGTCGGATGCGCTCAGAACTTGGCTACCAGCCCAAATGGAGTACGGCCGAGGCGTTCGACGACTACGTCCGCGGCCGCGGCTTGACTCCCATAATCGACCCGCATCGGGTACGCTCCCTGGAGGATCGCGCTATAGCGATTGCCCAGCGCTGGGGTAGCCGAAATCCAATTCCATGGGGTGGGGTCAGGTAGATATCGTGGCCGGTGAGACCAGAGCGAATGTCATTCCACTGCACACGAATCGGGCTCGGGTAGCGGCGCGTCGGAGAGCGGGTCGGGCAGAAGATTCCGGTCAGCATCCCTCCTTACTTGCTGATCCGCGCAGCGGCGCATCGGCCGAACAGATCGCCGCCGTTGTCCGCGAGATCGACGAGCACCGGCGTGCCGCGGGCGCGCCATCCCCGGCCCAGGCGCCGCTCAACGAACTCGCCGAGCGCGTCGCCGCCGTCTCCGGATTCCTCCGCAAACGGCTGACCGGCGACTACAGCGTTGACGAGTTTGGGTTCGATCCACACTTCAACAGCGCGATCGTTCGGCCCTTGCTGAGGTTCTTCTTCAGGTCGTGGTTCCGCGTCGAAGTCAGCGGTATCGAGAACTTGCCGGACACGGGCGCCGCGCTTTTGGTGGCCAACCACGCCGGAGTCTTGCCGTTCGACGGGCTGATGTTGTCGGTCGCGGTGCATGACAATCATCCGTCCGAGCGCGACCTCCGGCTGCTGGCCGCCGACATGGTGTTCGACTTGCCCGTAGTCGGTGAGGCCGCGCGCAAGGCCGGCCACACCATGGCCTGCACGACGGACGCCCAACGGCTGCTGGCCTCCGGCGAGCTCACCGCCGTCTTCCCCGAGGGCTACAAGGGCCTGGGCAAGCGCTTCGAGGACCGCTACCGGTTACAGCGATTCGGCCGCGGCGGCTTCGTCACCGCGGCACTGCGCACCAAGGCGCCGATCATTCCGTGCTCGATCATCGGCTCCGAAGAGATTTACCCGATGCTGACCGACGTCAAGTTGCTGGCGCGGCTGTTCGGCCTGCCCTACTTCCCCATCACGCCGCTGTTCCCGTTGGCCGGTCCCGCCGGCCTGGTGCCGCTACCGTCGAAGTGGCGCATCGCGTTCGGTGAGCCGATCTACACCGCCGACTACGCCGCCAGCGACGCCGAGGACCCGATGGTGACGTTCGAGTTGACCGATCAGGTGCGTGAGACCATCCAGCAGACGCTTTACCGTCTGCTGGCCGGCCGCCGCAACATCTTCCTCGGCTGAGTTTTTCGCTACCTGACCAGGGTGAACTGGCAGACGTTCGTGTAGCCGTCGCGGAACAGGTCCGAGCATCCGCGCAGGTAGCGCAGGTAGATGTCGTAGGTCTCCTGCCCCTTCAGGGCAATCGCCTCGTCCTTGTGTGCCTCAAGCGCATCGGCCCAGGCCGTCAACGTCGGAACGTAGTTCTTCCCGATGAAGTGATGACGCTCGATCTTGAATCCGGCGTCCGTGGAGTACCTGTCGACCTGTTCGACCTGAGGCAACTTACCGCCCGGGTAGATCTCCTTCAAGATGAAGCTGATGAACCGCAGCAGGGTCATCGTCGTCTTCAAGCCGAGTTCCTGACCCTCCTCGGCGGTGGGCACCACGATCGAGTGCAGCAGCATCCTGCCGTCGTCGGGCAGCAAGTTGTAGAACTTCTTGAAGAAGACGCCGTAACGCTCGTATCCGGCGTCGCCCGCTCCGTCGGCGAAGTGCTCGAACGCGCCCAGCGACACGATGCGGTCGATCGGTTCGTCGGGGAATTCCTCCCAGCCTTGGATCCGCACTTCTTTGCGGCGGGGGCTGTCCATCTCTTCGAACTTGGCCACGCAATGGGCGTACTGGTTCTCGCTCAGCGTCAGGCCGATGACGTTGACATCGTATTCCTGGACGGCGTGGCGCATGGTCGAGCCCCACCCGGAGCCGATGTCGAGCAGCGTTATGCCGGGCTTGAGGTTGAGCTTGTCCAGGGCGAGCTTTCGCTTCGCGTATTGGGCTTCTTCCAGCGTCATGTTCGGACGCTCTTCCCAGTAACCACAGCTGTAGGTCATCGACGGGTCAAGCCAGAGCTTGAAGAACTCGTTCGATTTGTCGTAGTGCGATCGGACTGCCTCGACCGGCGGCCTCAGCTGGGTGCCACCCGTGTCACCCTGTGTCATCGAATTGGCCCCTACTTTCCGGCGGATATGGATGCTACCGCGGCGACGGTTTCTTCAGTGCCAGCGTCCTGGTATGCGGCCTCCCCCAGCATCGACACGACACTGGTGACGACCGGTTTCCCCTCGGCGTCTGTGACTTCACTGCGGATCTCGACGATCACGGCGCCGTGGGATTCGATCACCGAGTCTAGATAGGTGTCGAAGTACAGCCTATCGTGCGCCACGATCGGGCGGTGAAACTGAAATTTCTGGTCACGGTGGACGACCCGGGCGATGTTGATCGGGATCTGGAACTTGGTGAAAATCTCCAGCTGTACACGGCGTCCCGCAACGGCCAGGAAGGTCAGGGGAGCGAGCAGCGCGTCGTAACCAGCCTCAGCGGCGTCGGCCTCGTTGTAGTGCGTCGGGTGGTCGTCCTTCACCGCGAGCGCGAACTCGCGGATCTTCTCGCGTCCGACCTCGAAGTAGTCCGATCCCCGGTAATGGCTGCCGATGACTGTTTCGGCTCCGTGCGGAATTGTCATGGCGCTATGCTCTCCCCGCTCCAATAGATGCTAGCGGCGCAGCTTATCAGCGCGATTGCCGTTTGGACGCCAACGCTGCCAGCGCACCACCCGCCGCGCCCAGTGCCAACGCCGACGGCACCCCGATCCGAGCGGCCTTGCGCGCGGTTCGAAAATCGCGGATCTCCCAGCCCCGTTCGCGGGCCAGGCTGCGCAGCCGGGCGTCGGGGTTGATGGCGACCGCGGTACCCACCAGCGACAACATCGGCACGTCGTTGAAGCTGTCGGAATAGGCGGTGCAGCGTTTCAGATTGAGACCCTCGCGGATGGCCAGCGACCGCACCGCGTGGGCCTTGCCGGGGCCGTGCAGAATCTCGCCGACAAGCCTGCCGGTGAACACACCGTCGACCGATTCGGCGACGGTGCCCAGCGCACCGGTCAGCCCGAGGCGGCGCGCGATGGTGGAGGCGAGCTCGTAGGGCGTGGCGGTGATCAGCCAGACCTGCTGGCCCGCGTCGAGGTGCATCTGCGTGAGCTCGCGGGTGCCGGTCCAGATCTTGTCGGCGATGATCTCGTCGTAGATCTCCTCGCCGAGAGCTACCAGCTGGTCGACCGAACGGCCCTCGATGAACGCGAGCGCCTTGCGCCGCCCGGCGGCGACGTCGTCACTGTTCTCCTTGCCGAGCAGCTGAAATTTGGCCTGGGCGTAGATGAATCCGAGCACGTCGCGATAGGTGAAGTAATTTCGCGCCGCCAGCCCGCGGCCGAAATGCACCGCCGACGAACCCTGGACCAGCGTGTTGTCCACGTCGAAGAACGCGGCGGCGGTCAGGTCGATGGGCGGTGGCGGGCGATCATCCGGAGCAGCTGCAGAGGCCTCAGCGGCTTGCGCGGCCTTCAGGTCATCAAGCGCACGGCTTGCGCTGGCGTTGTCGGCCAGCGTGTCCGCGTTGGGGGGTTCAGCGGAAGCCATCGACAAACCTCCTCAATTGCCGTGCCCGCCCGGTGACCGGTACCAACACTATCCGGCACGCGTGTGTGGAGGAGGTTTACGTGGCTGGCCAGCTCACGACCACATGGTCAGGTTTGTCGTCACGGCGCCCGTGTAGTTGCGATGCGCCGTCGCGCCCGCGGCACGCAACCGGGCCAGCGCCTCGCGCATCATCGCCTCGCCGCGGACCCAGCGCTGGTGCGCCTCGGCGTGGGCAGCCGCGCCTTCCCCCGTCCAGGTCGCGTGCAAATCGGTTACCAGAGAATCGATTTCGCCGAGCATCCGCTCGGTGTGGTGGCCAAACTCCGCCATCCGCCGCACCGCGTCGGCCAACGCTTGCGGATCCACCCGAAACGCCTCAGCCATTCCACACCCCCCGCAGCGCTCGGGCAGCGGCGGCCTCGTTCTGCCGATAGCTCTCAGCGGCTTCGCCGACCGACGTCGCCAGCTGCGACAACCCCAGCTGTACCTCGCGGGCCCCGCGACGCCACAGCTCCCATGCAGACGCGTAGGCACCGCCTGACGCGCCCCGCCAGCCGCCCAGCATCTCGCCGACCTGAGCGTCCAACTCGGCCAGCCGATTCCGCAGGTCCTTGGCGCCGCCACTCAGCGCCGCCGCGGCGCGCTGCATCGCTTCGGGATCCACCTTGAGGGTGTCATCGGCGCCCATGGCGGCAACGTAACGCCCACCGCGCCTGGCCACAATTCACTTGCCACACTGGAGGGCATGACCGCCGCAGGTGGAGCTGCTGACGCGCGACGGGTGCGCGATCTGCGCGCGGGTGTACGCGCGGCTGGCTGAACTGGCCGGTGAACTGGGCTTCGACCTGTCCACGACGGACGTCGACGCCGCGGCGTCGGCGGGCAACCCCGGGCTGCGGGCCGAGTTCGGCGACCGTCTGCCGGTGATCCTGCTCGACGGCCGCGAACACAGTTACTGGGAGATCGACGAGGCCCGGCTGCGCGCGGATCTGGCCCGCTGACCGTTATTTGGTAGCCCAGCTCATCAACGATTACCGTAGACAGCAGTTCAGTTACGGCTTGGAAAGCAAAGGAGCTGGCCAGGTGATGCTGCCGTGAGCATCCTGCTCTTCGGGGTTTCGCACCGCAGTGCGCCGGTCTCCGTCCTGGAACAACTCAGCCTCGACGAATCCGACCAAACCAAGATCGTCGACCGAGTGCTGCAGTCGTCGCTGGTGACCGAGGCCCTGGTGCTGTCGACGTGTAACCGCGTCGAGGTCTACGCCGTCGTGGACGCGTTCCACGCCGGCCTGGCGGTGATCGGGCAGGTGCTGTCGGAGCACTCCGGGATGTCGATGGGCGACCTGACCAAATACGCCTACGTCCGCTACAGCGAGGCCGCCGTCGAGCACCTGTTCGCGGTTGCCAGCGGCCTGGATTCCGCGGTCGTCGGCGAGCAACAGGTGCTCGGTCAGGTGCGCCGCGCGTATGCCGCCGCGGAGGCCAACCGCACCGTCGGCCGGGTGCTGCACGAGCTGGCCCAGCGGGCGCTGTCGGTGGGCAAGCGGGTGCATTCCGAAACGGCGATCGACTCGGCCGGTGCCTCGGTGGTATCGGTCGCGCTGGGCATGGCCGAACGCAGGCTGGGCGGGTTGCCCGGGAAGACCGCGTTGGTGATCGGCGCCGGGTCCATGGGCGCGCTCTCTGCGGCGCAGCTCACCCGCGCGGGCATCGGCCGCATCCACGTGCTGAACCGGTCGTTGTCCCGGGCGCAGCGGCTGGCCCGCAAAATCGGCGAATCGGGTGTGCAGGCCGAAGCCATGACCTTCGACGGCCTGGCCGACGCGCTGGCCGATGCCGACGTGGTGGTCAGCTGCACCGGGGCGGTGACCCCGGTGGTTTCGCTGGCCGATGTGTATCACGCGCTGGCGGCCGCGCACCGCGACGAAGCAACCCAGCCGCTGGTGATCTGCGACCTGGGCATGCCGCGCGACGTCGATCCGGCGGTGGCCGGACTGCCCGGGGTCTGGGTCGTCGACGTGGACCGCGTCCAGCACGAGCCGGCGGCGCACGCCGCCGCCACCGACGTCGACGCCGCCCGGTGCATCGTCGCGAACGAAGTTGCCGGCTATCTGGTGGGCCAGCGGATGGCCGAGGTGACCCCGACCGTGACGGCGTTGCGCCAGCGCGCCGCCGACGTGGTCGAAGCGGAACTGCTCCGCCTGGACAACCGGCTGCCGGGGCTGGAAAGCGTCGAGCGTGAAGAGGTGGCCCGCACCGTGCGCCGAGTCGTGGACAAGTTGCTGCACGCGCCCACCGTGCGGATCAAGCAGCTCGCCAGTGCGCCCGGCGGTGATAGCTACGCCGAGGCGCTGCGCGAGCTTTTCGAACTCGACCAGACGGCCGTAGATGCCGTAGCGGCGGGCGAATTGCCGGTGGCGCGAAGCGATTTCGATGCCAATTTCGATGCCGGAACCCCACCATCGTCCGCCGAGTAGCCGATTGGCTCACGTGATCCGGATTGGCACTCGGGGCAGTGCGTTGGCCACCACCCAGGCCGCTGTCGTCAGGGACGCTCTCATCGCCAACGGCCATCCCGCCGAGTTGGTGACCATCAGCACCGCCGGCGACCGGTCCTCGGCGCCCATCGAAAGTCTGGGGGTGGGCGTCTTCACCACGGCGTTGCGGGAGGCCATCGAAGACGGCCGGGTCGATGCGGCTGTGCACTCGCACAAGGATTTGCCGACGGCCCCTGACCCGAGGTTCACCATCGCGGCCATACCGCCACGCAACGACCCCCGCGACGCCGTGGTAGCGCGCGACGGGCTGGTGCTGGGGGAGTTGCCGGCGGGATCGGTGGTGGGCACCTCGTCCCCGCGGCGGGCCGCACAGCTTAGAGCATTGGGTCTCGGTTTGGAAATCCGCCCCCTACGAGGCAACCTAGATACCAGGTTGAACAGGGTAAGCAGTGGTGATCTTGACGCCGTCGTCGTGGCCCGGGCCGGTCTGGCCCGACTGGGCCGCCTCGACGACGTCACCGAGACGTTAGAGCCGGTGCAGATGTTGCCAGCACCGGCTCAGGGCGCGCTCGCGGTCGAGTGCCGCGCCGGCGACAGCCGGCTCGCGGCGGTGCTGGCGGAGTTGGACGACGCCGACACGCGTGCGGCGGTCACCGCGGAGCGAGCCCTGCTCGCCGAACTGGAGGCCGGTTGCTCCGCACCGGTGGGCGCGATCGCAGAAGTGGTCGAGTCCATCGATGAGGACGGCCGCGTCTTCGAAGAGCTCTCGTTGCGCGGCTGCGTGGCGGCGCTGGACGGATCGGACGTGATCCGTGCGTCCGGCGTCGACGCCTGTGGTCGGGCACGCGAGCTCGGGCTCTCGGTCGCCGCGGAGCTGTTCGAGCTGGGCGCGCGGGAGCTGATGGCGGGAGCGCGGCAAGACCCCGCGCGCGGAAGTTGACGACGAAAGCTATTAAGAGCAATCAAGAGCCAGTGGGAGCGACAATGACGACGCGAGGGCGTAAGCCGAGACCGGGCCACATCATCTTCGTGGGCTCCGGTCCGGGCGACCCCGGATTACTGACCACACGGGCCGCCGCGGTTTTGGCGAACGCGGCCCTGGTGTTCACCGACCCCGATGTGCCCGAGCCGGTGCTGGCGCTGATCGGCAAGGACCTGCCGCCCGTCTCCGGACCGGTGCCCGCCGAACCGGCGGCCGGGAACGCGGACGCGGGCAGCGCCGAACACGAGAGCGCGTCGGCACTGGTGCCCGGCGGCCCCGACATCCGTCCGGCGCTGGGCGATCCGGCCGAGGTCGCCAAGACGCTGACCGCCGAGGCCAAGGCGGGCGCCGACGTGGTGCGGCTGGTGGCGGGTGACCCGCTGACCGTCGATGCCGTCATCACCGAGGTGAATGCCGTTGCGCGCACGCACTTGCACATCGAGATCGTGCCCGGCCTGGCGGCCACCAGCGCCGTGCCGACTTATGCGGGACTGCCCCTGGGTTCGTCGCACACGGTGGCCGACGTGCGCGGCGACGTGGACTGGGAGGCGCTGGCCGCGGCTCCGGGACCGCTGATCCTGCAAGCCACGGCATCGCATCTGGCCGACGCGGCGCGCACCTTGATCGAGCACGAGCTGGCCGAGACGACTCCGTGCGTGGTGACCGCGCAAGGCACCACCTGTCAGCAGCGCTCCGTCGAAACCACACTGCAGGGCTTGACCGACCCGGCCGTCGTGAGCGCAGGAGCGGATCCCTCCGGTCCGCTGGGCGGCCCGCTGGTGGTGACCATCGGCAAGACGGTGGCCAGCCGGGCGAAGCTGAACTGGTGGGAAAGCCGCGCGCTCTACGGCTGGACCGTGCTGGTGCCGCGCACCAAGGACCAGGCCGGCGAGATGAGTGAGCGGCTGACGTCCTACGGCGCCCTGCCGGTCGAGGTGCCCACCATCGCCGTCGAACCGCCGCGCAGCCCCGCGCAAATGGAGCGTGCCGTCAAGGGCTTGGTCGACGGCCGATTCCAGTGGGTGGTGTTCACCTCTACCAACGCGGTGCGTGCGGTATGGGAGAAGTTCGGCGAGTTCGGTCTGGACGCCCGCGCGTTCTCCGGGGTCAAGATCGCCTGTGTCGGCGAGTCGACGGCCGACCGGGTCCGCGCTTTCGGCATCAGCCCCGAACTGGTGCCGGCCGGGGAACAGTCCTCGCTGGGTCTGCTGGACGACTTCCCGCCCTACGACAGCATTTTCGACCCGGTGAACCGGGTCTTGCTGCCGCGCGCCGACATCGCCACCGAGACGCTGGCCGAGGGGCTGCGCGAGCGTGGCTGGGAGATCGAGGACGTCACCGCCTACCGGACCGTGCGGGCCGCACCGCCGCCGGCGGCCACCCGCGAAATGATCAAGACGGGCGGCTTCGACGCGGTGTGCTTCACCTCCAGCTCCACGGTGCGCAACCTGGTCGGTATCGCCGGTAAGCCGCACGCGCGGACCATCATCGCCTGCATCGGCCCCAAGACCGCCGAGACCGCAGCCGAATTCGGGTTGCGGGTGGACGTGCAGCCCGATACCGCCGCGGTCGGACCGCTGGTCGACGCCCTGGCCGAACATGCCGCGCGCCTGCGCGCCGAGGGCGCGCTGCCGCCGCCGCGCAAGAAGAGCCGCAGGCGCTAGTGAGCGCGAGCGTGCGTGTTTGCATACCGACACGCCGTCCGGGCTGGCATTCTGCGCACGCTCGCGGCGGCAAATGAGCATGGGCTATCCGCGGCGGCGCCCGCGCCGGCTCCGCTCAACCCCCGCGCTCCGTCGATTGGTAGCGCAAACCTCTTTGGAGCCAAGGCATTTGGTGCTGCCGATGTTCGTCGCCGACGGTATCGACGAACCGCGGCCCATCGCCTCGATGCCGGGGGTGGTGCAGCACACCCGGGACTCGCTGCGCAGCGCCGCCGCCGACGCGGTCGCCGCCGGGGTTGGCGGGGTGATGCTCTTCGGCGTTCCGCGCGAAGCGGACAAGGACGCGACCGGTTCGGCCGGCACCGACCCCGATGGCATCCTCAACGTCGCCCTGCGCGACCTGGCCAAGGACCTCGGTGACGCAACCGTGTTGATGGCCGACACCTGCCTGGACGAGTTCACCGACCACGGACACTGCGGCGTCCTCAACGACCGCGGCCGGGTGGACAACGACGCGACTTTGACACGGTACGTGAAACTGGCTGTGGCACAAGCGGAATCTGGGGCCCACGTGGTCGGGCCCAGCGGAATGATGGACGGCCAGGTGGCCGCCATCCGCGACGGCCTGGACGCGGCCGGCTACACCGACGTGGTGATCCTGGCCTACGCCGCGAAGTTCGCCTCGGCGTTCTACGGGCCGTTCCGCGAGGCGGTGAGCTCCAGCCTGTCCGGCGACCGGCGCACCTACCAACAGGAGCCGGGCAACGCCCGCGAGGCGCTGCGCGAGATCGAACTGGATCTCGGTGAAGGCGCCGACATCGTGATGGTCAAACCCGCGTTGGGCTACCTGGACGTCGTGTCTGCGGCGGCCTCGATTTCGCCGGTGCCGGTGGCCGCCTATCAAGTTTCGGGGGAGTACGCGATGATTTGCGCGGCCGCGGCGAACAACTGGATCGACGAGCAGGCGGCGGCGCTGGAATCGCTGACCAGCATCCGGCGCGCCGGAGCCGACATCGTCCTCACCTACTGGGCCGCTGCCGTCGCGGGTTGGCTCTCATGAACGACATGACGCCTGCGTCGCCAGCGGGAGACGGCACAACCAAGCCGTTGTTCTACGAACCCGGCGCCAGCTGGTACTGGCTGCTGGCGGGCCCGGCGGCAGCCGTGTCGATGATCCTGATCGAAATGTCCAGCCACACCGGCATCGGGTTGACGATTCCGGTGATCTTTCTGGTGATGGTGTCGCTGTTCTTGGGAATCCAGGTCAAGGCGGCGCGCCTTCACACCTCGGTCGAGCTGACCGAAGACGCGCTGCGGCAAGGCACCGAGACGATCCTGGTTCGCGAAATCGTCAAGGTCTACCCGGAGGCCGAGAATTCCGTCGCGTCCGGGCTACCGCTGGCGCGCTGGCAGACGGCGCGGACGCTCGGTGAACTCAACGGGATTCCGCGCGGTCGGGTCGGCATCGGCTTACGGCTCACCGGGGGCCGCACCGCACAGGCCTGGGCGCGTCGCCACCGCCACCTTCGCGACGCGCTGATCCCGTTGGTGCAGGAGCGTGTCGGCCCGGCGCCGGATCTCATCGATGACGACGAGCATGATGACGACGACGGGTTTTCCCGGTGATGGGCCGGTACCGGGCCCTGCTCGAACTCGGCCTCGCGTTGGCCGCGCTGGCGGGCGCCGGGGTCAGCTGGTCGCACGCGCGCCGCACGGTCGGCGTCGCGCCCATCGCGGACGGGCAGCCGTCCACCACGTCATTGGTGTATGAGCCTCAGCAGCTTTTGCTGACCATGTTGCTGGCCACGCTGGCGGGGATATTGCTCGTGGTCGGAGCGGCCCGGCTCAGGCGCTCTCGGGCAGGACGGTTCAGGCCGTCTTCCTGATCAGCGGCAGCACCAGCTGGCGCCGGCGCACGATGGCGTCGGCCAGGTTGCGCAGAGCCGCGTGTACCGAGGCCGCAACAGGAAACATGGGTTCGGTCCCGTCGTCCAGCAGCTCGATCACCGTCGGGCTCGCGACCAATGTCCACTCCACACCGGCGGCGCGGCAGTCTTCTTCGAGCCCGTGCAACAGCGAGATGCCGGCCGGAGCAAAGTGGGTGACGTCGCTCATGTCCAGCACCAGGGTGGTTTGCTCGAGGATGAAACGCCGGATGTCCTCACCGATTCGGTCGGCGTTGAGGCCGTCGATTTCGCCCCGGACGGTCACCACCGTCGCGAGGTGACGGCAGTGCGCCCGGACCCGAGCGCCGCCGTAGTTGAAGGTGCTGGCGTCCGAAGCCGGCTCCGCGATCGCGAGAGTCATGAGCGTCCCTTCCCCAAGCACCGTTGAAAAACCTGACTCCCACCAAACCAGCCGAATCTAAGGAGACCGGAAGCCGCGTCTAACTCTTTGCTAAAGAACTGGCTTTTCGGGGGGCTCGCGGCGTCCGGGGCAACCTGGAGGACGGCCGATCGGGCCTTCGGTGGCGCGGACCTCACGCCATCCAGGCGGCCGCGCTGTTAGGCTGCGATGGCTGTCGGTTGCTAGTCGGGGGGCTTGTGACATGGCCTGTGGCACGGATCAGCCGCCCGGTCAGCCGAGCTAGAAGTCGAACGAAACAGCAGGGTCCGGACGGAGAGAGCATCGTGCGCGGCGCAGAGATCAGGGGTGAGATCAAGGCCCTGACGGGACTGCGCATCGTCGCCGCGGTGTGGGTGGTGCTCTTTCACTTTCGGCCCATGGTGAGCGATGTGTCGCCCGATTTCCGCGAGAACCTCTCGCCGGTGCTCAACTGCGGCGCACAGGGCGTCGATCTGTTCTTCATCCTCAGCGGGTTCGTGCTGACCTGGAACTACCTCGAACGCATGGGCCGGTTGTGGTCGAGGCGGGAGACGGTGCACTTCCTGTGGCTGCGGCTGGCCCGGGTGTGGCCGGTTTACCTGGTCACGCTGCATCTGGCGGTCCTGTGGATCATCTTCACCCTGCACGTCGGTCACAATCCGTCGCCCGACGTGGCCAAGCTCACCGCGATCAGCTACGTGCGGCAGATCCTGCTGGTGCAACTGTGGTTCGAGCCGTTCTTCGACGGGACAAGCTGGGACGGGCCGGCCTGGTCGATCAGCGCGGAATGGCTGGCCTACCTGCTGTTCAGCGTGCTCGTTTTGGTGATTTTCCGGATGAAGCTCGCCACGCGGGCGCGCACCCTGATGGTGCTGGCCTTCGTGGCGCAGCTGCCGCCGATGGTGCTGCTGTTGACCAGCGGCTTCTTCTACACGCCGTGGAGCTGGCTGCCACGCATCGTCACCCAGTTCACCGCGGGTGCGCTGGCCTGCGCCGCCGTGCGCCGGCTGGAGCTCAGCGATCGCGCCCGCCGCGTGGTCGGGTACGTTTCGCTGCTCATCATTGTCGCCATGGTTGGTCTCCTCTACCTTTTGCACACGTATCCGATCCATGGCGTGCTGGACAGCGGCGGCGTGGTCGACGTGCTGTTTGTTCCGCTGGTGATCACGCTGGCGATTGGTGTGGGCAGCCTGCCGAGGCTGCTGTCGACCCGGGTGATGGTTTACGGCGGCCAGATCTCGTTCTGCCTGTACATGGTGCACGAGCTGGTGCACACCGGCTGGACATGGGCCGTGGTGCAGTTCGAGCTCACGCCATGGCACTCCGACTCGCCCTGGAAGTGGAACATCTTCGGCCTGCTGGCGATCGCCGTGGCTCTCTCGGCCCTGATGTATCACTTCGTCGAAGAGCCCGCCCGTCGTTGGATGCGCAGGATGGTGGACGTCAGGCCTGCCAGCGCCACTGCCGAGGCCGGCGAGCCAACGGGCGCTAAGCTTCATCAGATCGACGGTGGGCGGGAAGGGGTTTCGGCGCGCGCGGTGTGACCTAGGTCGCGTCGTTTAACCCGTACACTTGTACTGATTTGGTTTGCGGCGCACGGTGATTCGTTTTTGTGGTGGGGGTGGTAATGAGTCGTCTGAGCATCGTGATCGTTAATCTGAGTCTTCTGGTCGGGCTGGTCCTGGCGGCCCTGGCAATCCCGGACCACTCGGAACGGGTGCGGGCATATGACCTACTGACCCAGGACTTCTTGCTGAAACACGTCGCGGTGATCGGCGACTCCTATACGACCGGCACCGACGAAGGCGGCCAGGGCGCTAGATTCGTGGACCGCTCGCGCCTGGCAGACGCTCGCTCAGCGAGGCACGCAGATCGGCGGCGGATGTGGCAGCCGAGGGCAAGGCCGGCTATGCGGCGCCCGGCGATCACGGCAGCATCTTCGAGGATCTGACTGCCAGGGCGGTCAAGCCCGACGATGCGCTGGTGGTGTTCTTCGGCTCCCGCAACGACCAGGGCGTCGATCCCGGACTGCTCGTCGAAAAGTCCCGCGAGGCACTTCCTGTTGGCACGCCGCTTTGCGCCGACCGCGAGGTTCCTGGTGATCGGACCGCCGTGGCCGACCGCCGATGTCCCCGCATCCGTGCTTCAGATTCGCGACGTGGTCAACGCTCAGGCCCGGGCTGCGGGAGCAGCGTTCGTCGATCCGATCGGGGACCGATGGTTCGTCGACAGGCCCGACCTGATCGGCGTGGACGGCGTGCACCCCAACGACGCGGGGCATCAGTATCTGGCGGACAAGATCGCACCGCTGATTCGCATGCAACTGTCTAGGTGATCAAAGTTCCTGCCGCATAAGGTTTTCAGTCCTCGGCGTGACGTTCGTAATCCCAACGCTCAAGGCGCGCTTGCAAATTCAGCAACCCCATAGCGGCGATCGGCGTGGCCACCGAAAAGCAGACCATCAGCAGCGGCGTCATCCGAAAACCTCCCATGAACTTATTTGGTATGACGTCCTGCTGCGGCGATAAGTTCACCCGAGTTCTCTGCCTTTGGCGGCTAGGACATCCAGGCCAGCTCGCCGGGTAGCTGCATGCGCCAGTAGACCTAGTCGTGCCCGCCAAGGGAGAAGCTGCCCGCCGGCGGCTTCTTCAGCTGGCCGACGAACTGGCGGGTGGCGAAATAGAAGCGGTCAAAGGTGCCGCAGTCCACGCGCAGGGGAATCGAGTTCAGCGCCGGCAGACCGAACACGTTGTTTTGCACATAGTCGTCGTCGCTGTCGAAAGCCCCGGGCGCGCTGTCGGTGAACGAGGTGTACAGCGCCGGGCTGATCGCGCAGATCCCGGCGACTCGCGACGGTCCCAGCCGGGCACCCAGCAGCAGCGAGCCGTATCCGCCCATCGACCACCCCATGAAGCCCACCCGGGAGGTGTCCATGCCCATCGAGCCCAGCATCGGCAGCAGCTCTTCGAGCACCATCGCGCCGGAGTCCCCGCCCTCGGCCCTGCGGTGCCAGTAGGTGTTGCCGCCGTCGACGCCCACCACGGCGAATGGCGGCTTGCCCTGTTTGACGAGGTTGGCCAGGCCCTCTTCGACACCGAATTCCAGCATCTGGGTGGCGTCGCCGTCCATGCCGTGCAGGGCGATCACCGGCCGCAGCATTCCGTTCTGGCCCGGCGGCATGGCAATCACGTAGTTCGTCTTGATGCCGCCGCGGGCCGCCGAGATGAACGAGCCGGTGAGTCTTGGTCGGCAGGGTGCTGCCGGCGGTCGAGGGCTCGAACTTCGCCGGAGACGGGGCGGCTCGAACGGCCCGGGCGGCTGCGGCGGCGCCGCTTGCGGTTCGAGCGGATCCAGCAGGGCGCTGAGCGCAAAGACGCCGGCGGCAGCCGCGCTGGCACTGGCGCCCATGCGCAATACCGCACGGCGTTTCAGGTGAGGCACGAGCGACATAATGCGCACGCGCCGCGTTTACCGACCACAGCCACGCCGTGCCGCGAAAGCACCGTGACTGCGCCGTGACCGTCGGGATCCGATCTCGCCGGTTTGAACCCTCGCGTGCGGGCCGGCCTCGCGGAGGATTGAATCCTGTTGCGCCGACACAGCGCAGAAGGAGAACGGATGAGCCTGGCATTTCACTGGTTTCTGCCGACGTATGGGGATTCGCGAAACCTGGTGGCCGGCGGGCACGGCACGGCGATGCAGGGCGATCGTCCTGCGAGTTTGCGCTATCTGCACCAGATTTGCGGGGCCGCCGAAGACAACGGTTTCGAGGCGGTGCTCACCCCCACCGGGTTGTGGTGTGAGGACGCCTGGCTGACGACGGCGATGCTGATCGAGGGCACCGAGACGCTGAAATTCCTGGTCGCCTTTCGTCCCGGGCTGATCAGTCCGACCCTGGCCGCGCAGATGGCCGGAACCTTCCAGCGGCACTCGCGCGGACGGCTGCTGCTCAACGTCGTCACCGGCGGCGAGCCACACGAGCAGCAGGCCTACGGCGATTACCTGGACAAAGAGTCCCGCTACGCGCGCACCGCGGAGTTCTTGCACGTGGTGCGGGAACTGTGGAATTCATCGTGAGCCGGTGACCTTCACCGGTGACCACATCCGGGTTGACGGCGCCGCGCTGAACAACCCGCCGGACCCGGTGCCCGCGGTGTTCTTCGGCGGATCGTCGGGACCCGCCGGGCCCGTGGCGGCCAAGTACTCCGACGTCTACCTGACCTGGGGTGAGCCGTTGACCGCCGTCGACGAGAAACTCGACTGGATACGCGGCCTGGCCGCCGAGACACGGCCGTCAACTGCAATACGGGCTGCGGATCCACGTGATCAGCCGTGACACCTCCGAACAAGCGTGGGCCGAAGCCGACCGGCTGTTGTCGGCCGTCGACCCCGCGGACGTCGAGCGGGTGCAATCCAGCCTGGCGCGCAGCGAATCGGAGGGGCAGCGCCGCATGTTGCGGTTGCACGGCGGCAGCAGCGACAAGCTGCTGATAGCGCCCAACCTGTGGGCCGGGGTGGGCCTGGTGCGCGGCGGTGCCGGCACCGCGCTGGTCGGCTCGCACGCCGAGGTCGCCGCACGACTGGCCGAATACGCCGCGCTGGGCATCGACCACGTCATCCTGTCGGGATACCCGCACCTCGAGGAGGCCTACTGGTTCGGCGAGGGCGTGCTGCCGCTGCTTGAGCGCAAGGGCCTGTGGACGCATCCCAACCGCACGTCGCAACCGGCCGCGTCGACGCCGTTCGCGACCGCAGCGGCCCACTAGAGGCGCACTAACCTCGGCTGGCCGGTCGTCCGGCTAATAATGTGGTGAGCCATGGCCAGCACTCCGCAACTGCGGCAAGGTCTGTCGCAGCGGCAGCTCAACATGATCGCCCTCGGCGGGGTGATCGGCGCCGGATTGTTCGTCGGGTCCGGAGTGGTGATCAAAGACACCGGGCCGGCCGCGTTTCTCACCTATGCGATCTGCGGTCTGCTCATCGTTCTCGTGATGCGGATGCTGGGCGAGATGGCCGCAGCCAACCCGTCGACCGGATCGTTCGCCGACTACGCCGCGCAGGCCCTCGGTGGCTGGGCGGGCTTCTCGGTGGGCTGGCTGTATTGGTACTTCTGGGTGATCGTGGTCGGCTTCGAGGCGGTCGCCGGCGGGAAAGTCCTCAACTACTGGTTCCCCATGCCGCTGTGGTTGTCGGCGCTGTGTCTGATGCTGCTGATGACCGCGACGAACTTGTTCTCGGTGTCATCCTTCGGCGAGTTCGAATTCTGGTTCGCCGGAATCAAAGTCGCGACCATCGTGATCTTTCTCGTCGTCGGTACGCTTTTCGCGCTGGGCGCGCTGCCGGGCCATCGCACGCCGATTTTTCCAACCTCACCTCGCACGGCGGCTTCTTCCCGAAAGGTGTCGGGGCCGTCTTCGCCGCCATCGTGGTGGTGATCTTCTCGATGGTGGGCGCGGAAGTCGTCACGATCGCCGCCGCCGAAAGTTCCGACCCCGAGCGAGCGGTCCAGCGCGCGACGAGATCGGTGGTCGCGCGCATCGCGATCTTCTTTGTCGGTTCGGTGTTCTTGCTCGTCGTCATCCTGCCGTGGAACTCCGTCGAGCTCGGCTCTTCGCCCTACGTCGCCGCGCTCGAACACATGGGACTGCCCGGCGCGGATCAGGTGATGAATGCGGTGGTGCTCACCGCGGTGCTGTCCTGTCTGAACTCGGGCCTGTATACCGCCTCGCGGATGCTGTTCGTGCTCGCCGACCGGCGCGAGGCGCCGGCGCGGTTGGTGAAGCTGAGCCGGCGCGGGGTTCCCTACGTCGCGATCGTGTTTTCGTCGGCGGTGGGTTTCGGTTGCGTCGTCATGGCGTGGGTCGCGCCCCGCACGGTGTTTCTCTTCCTGCTCAACTCGTCGGGCGCCATCATCTTGTTCGTCTACTGGCTGATCGCCTTGTCGCAGATTGTGTTGCGCTGCCACACATCTGACGAAAAGCTGCGGGTGAAGATGTGGTTTTTCCCGGTGCTGTCGATCCTCACGCTCGCCGGAATCACCGCCGTGCTGGTGCAAATGGCCTTCGACCGCACCGCCCGCAGTCAGCTCTGGCTTTCCCTGTTGTCCTGGGCGGTGGTGCTCGGTCTGTATTTCGTCGCCCGCGTCAGAAACCGAGCCGCTGCCGATCGGCGGAGACAGTCGACGGCGCCAGCTTAACTGGCGGAATTCTCGCTCGGTGGGTGATCGTCAGCCGGTGCGGAAAGGCCAAAAGCCACTGCTTTATCGACGGTCAGAGCGGTGCCCTGGTCCCAGGCTGTCTGGAATTCGGCTGCGCCGAGCTGCGCGCGTGTGCTTCGCAATCGGTGTGGAATGGACCCAGCATGGCAGCTATCAGCGGAGCCCCGATGGCGATACTCAGTGCAGCGGCCGCCGCCAAGCGGCCACGCCCACCGACAACAAGGTGACCCGGCGAATCACCCAGTCGCCCCGGCTTTCTGCGATGGCGAGTCCCTTTTCAGACCAGGCCAACGCGGCTTTGGCGTCGCCTGAAATCAGCTCCAGAATCCCCATCAGCTGTAAGCACTCCGCCTGGACTTCGAAGTCGTCGGTTGCGGCCAGTGCCTGCTGGAAGTACACCCGTGCCTGGCTGATGTCGCCGGTGAGCAGGGCGGTGTACCCCTCGAGATAGTTGACCAAGCCGCGGATGACATGACTGGGTCGTCGTACACGTCGAGGAGCTCGCGCACCTCACTGAACAAGCCCGCGGCCGTCGCCAGGTCGCCGTGTATGTGGGTGACGTGTGCTGCGCTGAACAGTGCCCGCATCCGCTGCATGCTGGGTTCGGGGGGCGTGGCTGCCAGCGCACGGTTTGTCCACTGGCCGCCTTCGTTGAGCATGGTGTGGAACATCCAGAACGGCCGCAGGGCGGCGGTCATGTCCACCGCCATCGCCGGAGAGTCGGTCAGGCTGAATTGCAGCGCCTCCCGGATGTTGGGCATCTCGGCGGTGAGGCGTTTCACCCACTGCAGGTGTTGGGGGCCAAACCAGTGGGCCGCAGCCTCGGTGGACAGGTCTTGATACCAGGTGGCGTGGCGGCGGCCCAGGAGGACGTAATCGTCCTGCGCAAGGCGTGCGCGACCATATTCCCGCACGGTTTCCAGCAGCCGAAAGCGCACCGCGCCACGGTGTTCTGCGCGGATCAGAATCGATTTGTCCACCAACGAGCTCAAAAGGTCGAGGCATTCCAACGCGGTCAGGCCCTCGCCGCACACGTCGCTGGCGGCCTGCGCCTCGAAGCTGCCGGCGAATACGGAAAGCCGGCCCCACAATTGCTGTTCTTCGTGTGTGCACAGGTCGTAGCTCCACTCGATGCAACCGGTGAGCGTTTGCTGGCGCGCGGGGGCGCTGCGTCGACCGTGGGAAAGCGACCGGTACCGATCAGACAGCCCCTCGGCGATTTGCTCGGCGGACATCGCGCGCATGCGCGCGGCGGCCATCTCGATGGCTAACGGCAAACCGTCCAGCCGCGAGCAGATGAGCGCCACGGCAGCAGCGTTGTCCTCGGTCAGAGTAAATCCAGGCACGGCGGCGCGGGTGCGCTCGACGAACAACTCCACTGCGGATAGCTGGCGGGCGCGGCCCGGGCGGGATCCTCCTCGGTTCGAGGGACTGCCAGCGGGGACAGCGGCATCACCATTTCCCAGCTGAGGTTTAGTACTTCGCGGCTGGTGGCCAGGATGCGCAGTTGGGCACACGACTGCAGCAGCGCGTCGGCCAGCTTCGTCACGTCGTCGATGAGGTGTTCGCAGTTGTCGAGGATCACTAACGCCCGCCGGTTTGCCAAGAAGTCGACCAGCACGTCGTGCAGCGCTTGGCCGAGTCGATCGCGAACCCCCAACGAGGTGGCTACCACGTCGGTCAGCAGCGCACCGTCGCGCAGGCCGGCCAGTTCAACAAGCCAGACCCCGCCGGAGAATTCGGGGGCAAACTCGCGCGCGGCGTGAATCGCCAGGGTGGTCTTGCCGATTCCGCCGACCCCAGTCAGGGTCACCAGCCGCGACTCCGATAACGCGGTGCGCAGTTCCTCCATTTCGGCGGCCCGGCCCACAAAACTCGCGCGTGGCGTCGGCAGAGTTGTGGGAGAGCGGCGCAACGAGGACGACGGGCTTGCCGGATTCTTCAGCCCCGTCGGTTGCGGGCTCGCCTGCACTGCCATCTCGTCGACCGCTAGGCCCCTGGATCGCTGCAGGTCCTGCAGCTGTGCTCCCAACTCCAGCACCGAGGGCCGGTTACCCGGTTCGCGGGCCATCGCCGCGTCGATCACGGCGGCGACGCCATCGTCGATCCCGAGCTCCCGCAGATCGGGCACCGGATCCGTGGCGATCCGCAAAAAGTGCGCCACCAGCTGTTCGCCGTAGCGCCGCTCAAAGGCGGCGTGGCCGGTCAATGCGGCAAACAGCGTCGCACCCAAGCTATACACATCCGACGCCACCGTCGGCATGCTCCCGTCGAGCAGTTCGGGGGCGGTGAACCCCGGCGAGCCGGTGAACGAGCTGGTGGCGGTGCTAAAGCTGCCGCTGACGCGGGCGATCCCGAAATCGCCCAACGCCGGCTCACCATAATCGGTCATGAAAATGTTGCCAGGTTTGACATCACGGTGCACGACGCCCAAATCGTGCGCCGCCTGCAACGCCCCGGCCATCTTCACTCCGAGCCGCAAGACCTCCTCAAGCGGCAACGGACCCACGTCGCGGATCCGGTCTTGAAGGCAGCCGGCCTGGTAGTAAGGCATCACCAAGTACGGATGACCACCGCTTGTCTCGCCGACCTCCAACACCGGGACAATGTTGGGATGTCCGGTCAGCCGGCCCATCGCGTGCTGTTCGCGCACAAACCGAGCCCGGTCCTCGTCAAGCTCGTTGGTCAACACCTTTGTCGCCACGACCCGCGCCAGCCTCACCTGCGAACAGTGATACACCACCCCGAAACCGCCGCGGCCGACCTCGCGCGTTTGCGAACCCGGCCGCGGCCAACTCCGCGACCAGGTCACCGGCCTCATCATGCTCCGTGACAATGGGCTGGTCGACCATTTGTTTGACTCCTAAGAATGGTTGACGAGCAAATTTTCGATTTGGCAAATTTTCAATATAGGGCGCAACGTCGCGCGTGGTACCAAAACTTTGGTTTTGGCTGACGGGCAGCCGCCCGGGTACCCGCCGAGCTGTTGTAGCTGGCGGTGGCGCTGCGGCGGGAGAGCCTCGGCGCACCGCTGCGCCGATTCAACAAGATTAGGCGCGCTGATCGCGATTTTCTTCGCGGGCCGAATGCAAGCAGGCTAATTCACCGCATAGTCGATGCTGGTAAACCGCAAGAGAGGGGCGAATTTGCCGGGGCGAAAGCCACGGCGACGCCGAAGGTCTTGCCGTAACGCTGCATCCGCCCGCCGCCGGCCGCCGTGATGTTCTTCAGCCAGTCGCGATTGGGGCCGTAGCTCAGGAATACCGCCGCTCCCGGGTGCCCCCCGATGTCGGCGCTGAACACCACCAATGGGGTGCGGTAGGACTTGCCGGAGCGCCGGCCGACGTGCTCGAGGATGCCGATCAAACACGCCGCGTCGGGTAGTGTGGCGTTGACTGAGCGGTGCCGATTTACGTGCCGTCGACGAACGCGGAGGGCGGATGGCATGGCTATAGACAACTGGCGGGACGCACCCGAGATCCATCCCTCGGAGATCCGGGTCGGTGACATCATCGGCGCACTGGACCCGCCCCATCGGGGTTACACCGTCAAGATGATCAGCGGTCCCCAATTGAAAAGGCAGTGGACGTTTTTCGGCCGTGACGACGCGGGCCTGCAGCACGCGAGCACATTCAAGGATGACGAGCTAGTCCGCAGGTACGCCAAGGCGTCATGACGAGGTCTTGAACTTCCGGGAACCTAATTCGTCTGTGCGCCACTGTCGTTCGACGGATTTGACCACTGCGGTCAATGTCGCATTCACCGGCGCTTCGACACCGACGCGCACTCCCTGACGCGGTACGGCCCCGTTGATGACGTCGATCTCGCTGGGTCGGCGGGCCTCGTGGTCGAGCAGCGCCGACGGTTTGGCGTCGGGCATTCCGGCGCCGAATTCCCGTACATGCGTGACTGGGTCGGTCACCGTGATCGCGATCCCCGACGCGCGGGCGACGTCGAACGCCTCCGTCGCCGCCGTCCGGCTGACCTGACCCATCTCCGGGTCGTCCATCACTTGGCCGACGGTCATGCCTGTCAAAGCGCAGGGGGCGCTGTAGGCGACGTTGCAGATCAGCTTCTCCCACTGCATGACGGCGATGTCGGTGACCGCGGCGGCGTCGAATCCGGCGTCGCTCCAGGCGCGTGCGATCGACCCGACCGTCGTGTGGGGCAGCGTCGAATAGGCTCCGAAACGCAGGGCCCGCATCGCGTTGTGATGGACATGGCCGGCGGCCACGCGCGACGCCCCGAACCCGCTGGCGATCCCCACGGCAAGCCGCTCATCGCCCACGATGCCGGCGACGGTCTCCGCCGACCCGAGGCCGTTCTGGACGGTCAGCACTGCCGTATTGTCGCCCAGCATCGGAAGCGCTTGCCGTGCACCGGATGTCACGTCTGCGGTCTTGACGGCGAGCACAATCAGGTCCATCGTCTCGGTCGGGGCGACCGTGCTCGCCCGCAGCGGCACCACCTGGTCCCAGCCGGGACCGGTGACCCGCAGGCCGTGCCGGGCGACCTGGGTCATGCTGGCTTCGTCGGAGTCGATCGCCACGACGTCGTTGCCCGCGGCGGCGAGTTTGGCGGCATAGATGGAACCCATTGCACCACAACCGATTACTGCGATTTTCATCCGCGCGCTCCGTGGTCAGGCTGTCAGTTCGGCAATCAATCCGGCTAAGCCGGCCATCCGCTCGAGGCCGAAGCCCGGGGCGTCCGGTGGTGCGATCCGGCCCTCGGCGACAACGCAGTCGTCGGGGTACCCGCCGAAGGGTCGGAACACTCCGGGATAGGACTCGCATCCGCCCAGGCCCAGGCCGGCCACGATGTGCAGGTTGATCAGGTGCCCGCCGTGCGGGAAGGTGAATCGGCGATCGAAGCCGTCGGCCTCGAGCACCTCGAGCATGCGCCCGTACTCGGTCAATCCGTAACTCAAGCCGGCGTCCATCTGGAAGATGTCGCGCCCCGGCCGCATGCCTCCGTATCGAACCAGATTGGTCACGTCGGGCGCAGAGAACAAGTTTTCGCCGGTGGCCACCGCCCCTTCGCGGCAGGTCGTGACCGCGCGGTTCAGCTCGAAATCCAGTGGGTCGCCGGGCTCTTCGAACCAGCGCAGGCCGTAGTGGGCCAGCGCCGCTGCCCATTGCGTCGCAGTCGACCGGTCGAACCTGCCGTTGGCGTCGACCGCGACCCGTGCCGCGTCGCCGACCACATCGATGGCCGCCTCGATGCGGGCCAAGTCCTCGCGCAGCGACGCGCCGCCGATCTTCACCTTGACCGAGTCGTAGCCCAGATCGCGGTAGCCGCGCATCTCGTCGCGCAACTCGTCGAGGCCATGGTGCAGGTGGTGGGGATAGTAGTAGCCGCCGGCGGCGTACACCGCAACCGTCGGGGCGGGCTCCTGCCCGAAACGCCGCGCGATGATCGCGTACGCGGGTTCGTCGTCGAGTTTGGCGTTCAGGTCCCAGCACGCCAGCTCCAGGGCGGCGGCTGCGGCCGCCCGATCGCCGTGGCCGCCCGGCTTTTCGTCGGCGAGCGCGCAGGCCAAAACCGCGGCCGGGTCGATGCGTCCCGACGCGTCCAGCAGTGCGTCCGGGGATGCGGCCAGCACGCGCGGGATCATCCGGTCGCGCAGTATCCCGCTCTGGGCGAACCGGCCGATCGAGTTGAACGCCACCCCGACCACCGGCCTTCCGTGTCGGACGGCAATCAGTGCCAGCAAAGACACCGTGTGGCCGGAGAAGTTGACCAGCGCATTGGCCGGGCTGCCCTGGAGTCGGACCGGCCGCTCGACGATGGCGGTGAGTGTCGTCACCCGGGCTTAAGTAGTCCGGGTGAACAATACCGCCTGCTCGAAGGGCAGTCGCGCGAAAACTCCCGCACCGCTTGCGACGTGGGTGGCCGCCTCGGCTTTGCTGACGACCTGCGGGTCTGCGATGTCGAAGGTCTTGCCGTAGTGGCGCATCCGCCCGCCCCCGGCGGCCGTGAGGTTCTTCAGCCAGTCGCGGTCGGGGCCGTAGGTCAGCAGTACCGCGACACCCGGCTTGCCGTCGATGTTGGCTTTGAACACTGTCACCGGCGTGCGGTAGGGCTTTCCGGAGCGCCTTCCCACGTGCTCGATGATGGCGAACGTCGGGGCCCAGCCGGCCCACATCCGCTGGATGGGATTGGTGACGTGGCGGTTGAACCGGGCCAGCCCTTGGGGAAGTTGCATGACCAACTCTTACACCCTGTAGTTGAACGGGTCGAGAAGGCTGGGACACTGGTCGGCATGGGTAGCACTGACCAAGCGCTCGCGCGGGTGCGTACCTCGGCACAGCTGTTCGAGGACGCCTGTGCGGTCATCCCCGGCGGGGTGAACTCCCCGGTTCGGGCCTTCACCGCGGTGGGCGGCACCCCGCGGTTCATCACCGAGGCGCACGGCTGCTGGCTCACCGACGCCGACGGCAACCGCTACGTCGACCTGGTGTGCTCGTGGGGCCCGATGATCCTGGGCCACGCGCATCCGGCCGTGGTGGAGGCCGTCACCAAGGCCGCCGCCAATGGCCTGTCGTTCGGCGCGCCCACCCCGGCGGAGAGCCAGCTGGCTAAAGAGATCATCGGGCGCGTGGCCCCCGTCGAGCGGCTCCGCTTGGTGAACTCCGGCACCGAGGCCACCATGAGCGCCGTGCGGCTAGCCCGCGGGTTCACCGGCCGCGCCAAGATCGTCAAATTCTCCGGCTGCTACCACGGCCATGTCGACGCGCTGCTCGCCGACGCGGGTTCGGGGGTTGCGACGCTGGGCCTGCCGTCCTCGCCCGGGGTCACCGGCGCCACCGCGGCCGACACAATTGTGTTGCCCTACAACGACATCGACGTCGTGCGGCAGATGTTCGCCCGATTCGGCGACGACATCGCCGCGGTGATCACCGAAGCAAGCCCCGGCAACATGGGCGTCGTTCCGCCCGCGGCCGGTTATAACGCGGCGCTGCGCGCGATCACCGCCGAGCACGGCGCGCTGCTGATCGTCGACGAGGTCATGACGGGCTTCCGGGTCAGCCGAAGTGGTTGGTACGGAATCGATCCGGTCGCCGCCGACCTGTTCACCTTCGGCAAGGTGATGAGCGGCGGCCTGCCGGCCGCGGCATTCGGCGGACGCGCCGAGGTGATGGAACGGCTGGCGCCGCTGGGCCCGATATACCAAGCCGGGACGCTGTCCGGTAACCCGGTGGCGATGGCCGCCGGGCTGGCCACGCTGCGCAACGCCGACGACGCGGTCTATGCAACCCTGGACGCCAACGCCGACCGCCTGGCCGGGCTGATCGCCGAGGCGCTGACGAAAGCGGATGTGCCGCACCAGATTCCGCGGGCGGGCAACATGCTCAGCGTGTTCTTCTCCGAAACGCCGGTGACCGACTTCGCGTCGGCTCGGGCCAGCGAAACGCGCCGTTATGCCCCCTTCTTTCATGCTCTGCTGGATGCGGGCGTGTACCCGCCGTGCAGCCCCTACGAGGCGTGGTTCGTCTCGGCCGCGCTCGACGACACGGCGTTCGAGCGCATCGGCGAAGCCTTACACCACGCGGCCCGCGCCGCCGCGGGGGAGCGGGGGACCTGATGGCCGAGCACACCCGCGTTCACGTGGTGCGGCACGGCGAGGTGCACAACCCGAGCGGTGTCCTCTACGGCCGGCTGCCCGGATACCACCTCTCCGAGAACGGCAGGGCGCAAGCGGCAGCGGTGGCCGACGCGCTGACCGGCCGCGACATCGTCGCGGTGATCGCCTCCCCGCTGCAGCGCGCCCAGGAGACGGCCGCACCCATCGCCGCCAAGCACGGCCTGCAGGTGGACACCGATCCCGACCTGATCGAATCGGCCAACTTCTTCGAGGGCCGCCGCGTCGGCCCGGGCGACGGCGCCTGGCGGGACCCCCGGTTCTGGTGGCAGCTGCGCAACCCGTTCCAGCCGTCGTGGGGCGAGCCCTACCGGCAGGTCGCCGAACGCATGGCGACCGCGGCGGACAAGGCACGCGCCCGCGGCGCCGGGCACGAGGTGGTGTGCGTCAGCCACCAACTGCCGGTGTGGACGCTGCGGCTGCACGTGACCGGTCAGCGGCTGTGGCATGACCCGCGGCGACGGGAATGCGGACTCGCCTCGGTGACCACCCTGGTCTACGACGGCCACCGCCTGGTCGATGTCGAGTACTGCCAACCGGCGGGCGCTTGAACGCGCCGGCGACGATGCAGAGCGAAGCGATGCGGAGGAGCGGCGCCATGATCGGGCGCAGGCTGGCGATCGCCGGTGCACTGTTGGTGACGCTGTTGGCGGGCTGTTCCGGACGCGACGCGGTCGCCCAGGGCGGCACGTTCGAATTCGTCTCGCCCGGCGGTAAGACCGATATCTTCTACGACCCGCCGGCAAGTCGTGGCCGCCCGGCCCCGCTGTCCGGGCCGGACCTGGCGGATCCGGCACGCACCATCTCGCTGGACGGGCCTGGGGGGCCGTTCGCCGGCCCCTTTACTGGGCGGGTGGTCGTCATCAACGTGTGGGGGCAGTGGTGCGGGCCGTGTCGCGCCGAGGTCACCCAACTGCAGCGGGTGTATGACGCCACCCGCACCTCCGGGGTGTCCTTCCTGGGCATCGACGTCCGCGACAACAACCGGCAGGCGGCCCAGGACTTCGTCGACGACCACCACGTCACCTACCCATCGATCTATGACCCCGCCATGCGCACCCTCATCGCGTTCGGCGGCAAGTACCCCACCACCGTGATCCCGTCGACACTGGTGCTGGATCGCCAGCACCGCGTCGCCGCGGTGTTCCTGCGTGAACTGCTGGCCGAGGACCTGCAGCCGGTGGTGCAACGGTTGGCTTCAGAGGCTCCCGCGAAATGACCGGCTTCACGCAGATTGCCGCCGCGGGACCGCTGCTGCTGGCGCTAGGGGTGTGCGTGCTGGCGGGGCTGGTGTCGTTCGCCTCGCCATGTGTGGTGCCGCTGGTGCCGGGCTATCTGTCGTATCTGGCTGCCGTTGTCGGCGTCTCTGAGGAAGAGGCGGGGCCGGCTGGCCCCATTAAAGCCCTGCCGTCCACCCGGTGGCGGGTCGCCGGATCCGCGGCGCTGTTCGTGGCCGGGTTCACCACGGTGTTCGTGCTGGGCACCGTCGCGGTGCTGGGGATGACGACCACGCTGATCACCAACCAGGTCCTGCTGCAACGGGTCGGGGGAGTGCTGACCATCGTGATGGGCCTGGTGTTCGTCGGTCTCATCCCCGCGTTGCAGCACCCGGCGCGGTTCAGCCCGCGACAGCTGACGACGGTGGCCGGGGCGCCGCTGCTCGGCGCGGTGTTCGCGCTCGGCTGGACGCCATGCCTGGGGCCGACGCTGAGCGGGGTGATCACCGTCGCCGCGGCCACCGACGGCGCCAACGTGGCACGCGGGATCGTGTTGACGATCGCCTACTGCCTGGGGCTGGGGATTCCGTTCGTGCTGCTGGCGTTCGGTTCGGCGGGGGCGGTGTCGGGCCTGGGTTGGCTGCGGCGGCACAGCCGGATCATTCAGATCTTCGGCGGCGCCCTGCTGATTGCGGTCGGTACCGCGCTGGTCACCGGCGTGTGGAACGACTTCATTTCCTGGCTGCGCGACGCGCTCGTCACCGACGTGAGGCTGCCGATTTGAGTTGGTTCGCCGCAAAAATCCGCACTCTCTGGCGCTCGCTGACCTCGATGGGCACCGCGTTGGTGCTGCTGTTCTTGCTCGCGCTCGGCGCGATACCCGGCGCGCTGTTGCCGCAGCGCAGCCTCAACGCCGGCAAGGTCAACGACTACATCGCCGCCCACCCGGTGGTCGGCCCGTGGCTGGATGCGCTGCAGGCCTTCGATGTGTTCTCCAGCTTCTGGTTCACCGCCATCTACGTGTTGCTGTTCGTGTCGCTGGTCGGCTGCCTGACCCCGCGGATGGTCGAGCACGCCCGCAGCCTGCGTGCCACGCCGGTGGCCGCCCCGCGCAACCTGGCCCGGCTGCCCAAGCACACCAGCTCGCGGCTTTCCGCGAGTTCCGCCGACCTGAACGCCCTGGCCAATACCATCGCAGGCAGGTTGCGCGGCTGGCGCTCGACCATCAGACACGACAGCGCCCCCGAAACGGTGGAGGTATCCGCCGAGAAGGGCTACCTGCGCGAGTTCGGCAACCTGGTCTTCCACTTCTCGCTGTTGGGGCTGCTGGTCGCGGTGGCCGTCGGCAGGCTGTTCGGCTACGAGGGCAACGTGATCGTCATCGCCGACGGCGGACCGGGCTTCTGCTCGGCATCGCCGGCCGCCTTCGACTCGTTCCGCGCCGGCAACACCGTGGACGGCACGTCGTTGCATCCGATCTGCGTGCGGGTCAACGACTTTGCCGCGCACTACCTGCCGTCGGGGCAGGCCACCTCGTTCGCCGCGGACATCGACTACCAATCGGGCGGCGACCTGACGGCAAACACCTGGCGGCCCTACCGGCTGGAGGTCAACCATCCGCTGCGAATCGGCGGTGACCGGGTGTACCTGCAGGGCCACGGCTACGCACCCACCTTCACCGTGATCTTCCCGGACGGGCAGACGCGCACCTCGACCGTGCAATGGCGACCGGACAACCCGCAGACCCTGCTGTCGTCGGGGGTGGCCCGCATCGACCCACCCGCCGGCAGTTATCCCAGCCCCGACGAGCGGCGCAAACACGAGATCGCGATCCAGGGCCTGCTGGCACCGACCGCGCAGCTCGACGGCGTCCTGCTGTCCTCGCGCTTCCCGGCCCTGAATGCCCCGGCGGTGGCCATCGACATCTACCGCGGCGACACCGGCCTGGACACCGGACGGCCGCAATCGCTGTTCTCGCTGGACCCCCGGCTGATCGATCAGGGCCGGCTGACCAAGGAGAAGCGCGTCAACCTGCGGGCCGGCGAACAGGTCCGGATCGACCAGGGCCCGGCGGCGGGCACCGTGGTCCGCTTCGACGGCGCCGTCCCGTTCGTGAACCTGCAGGTGTCGCACGACCCCGGCCAGACCTGGGTGCTGGTCTTCGCCGTCACGATGATGGCCGGGCTGCTGGTGTCGCTGCTGGTGCGCCGCCGACGGGTGTGGGTCCGGCTCACGTCTGCCGTCCCGGACGCCGGCGAGGACGCCCCCGGTACGGTGAACGTCGAGCTGGGCGGCCTGGCGCGCACCGACAATTCCGGGTGGGGCGACGAGTTTGAGCGGCTGACCGAGAGGCTGCTGGCCGGGCTCGGCGAGCCGCAAAACTCGGCAGCAACGGCCCCCAGTGCCAAGGCGGGAAGGGACGCCACATGAATACCCTGCACGTCAACATCGGCCTAGCGCGCTACTCCGACTGGGCGTTCACCTCGGCGGTGGTCGCGCTGGTGGTCGCGTTGCTGCTGCTGGCCTTCGAGCTCGCGTACGTCGGTGGCCGCCGCGCCGACAGCCGTGCGCTGGTGTCGGCAGGGCCCCAAACAAGTGTCGCCGCCGACAGCGCCACCCCCGGCGTCGTCGAGGACACCGCGGCGCGGCCGTTCGACGAACGCGTCGGGCGCGCCGGGCTGGCCGTGGTCTACCTCGGCATCGGGCTGCTGGTGACGTGCGTCGTGCTGCGCGGCCTGGCCACCATGCGGGTGCCGTGGGGCAACATGTACGAGTTCATCAACCTGACCTGCTTGAGCGGGCTGGTGGCGGGCGCGATCGTGTTGCGCCGCCCGCAGTACCGCCCGCTGTGGGTGTTCCTGCTGCTACCGGTGCTCGTGCTCCTCACGGTGTCCGGACGCTGGCTCTACACCAACGCCGCACCCGTGATGCCGGCGCTGCAGTCCTACTGGCTGCCCATTCACGTGTCGGTGGTCAGCCTCGGTTCGGGGGTGTTCCTGGTCGCCGGCATCGCCAGCATTCTGTTCTTGCTGCGCACCTCGCGGCTGGGTGACCCCGACAACCCGGCAAACGAGGACAGCCGGCTGGCGCGGGTCGTGCAGCGTTTGCCCGACGCCCAGACCCTGGACCGGATCGCCTACCGGACGACGATCTTCGCGTTTCCGGTGTTCGGTTTCGGGGTAATTTTCGGTGCAATCTGGGCCGAAGAAGCCTGGGGCAGGTACTGGGGTTGGGATCCCAAGGAGACCGTGTCTTTCGTCGCATGGGTGATCTATGCGGCCTATCTACATGCCAGGTCGACCGCGGGATGGCGAGACAGGAAAGCAGCATGGATCAACGTCGCGGGATTCGTGGCCATGGTCTTCAATCTGTTCTTCGTTAACCTGGTCACGGTGGGCCTGCACTCCTACGCGGGCGTGGGCTGACTGCTCTCCGGCGACCGACCCGAGTACTTACAAGAAGGGGGAGTACACGTGTCCGACAATCCGACAACCGGCCCAACCAGCCTTGACGCGCCCGAGACGCTGCAGAGCCGCACCGGCGTCGACCATCCGACCACGCAATTGCCGCCGGCAGAATCCGGCGGCGAAGCACCGACGCGGGCCTTCGCCGGATTCCGCACCGAGCAGCGGCGGCCCGCGCCCGACGCCCGCGCCATGACACCGCCGACCGCACCGGCCGGGATGCCGCCATGGGATTCCACTCCGGTCACCGGCATCCCGCGGGTCGACCCGGCGGGATTCGGGGGCTATCACGGCGGCCCGGCCGACGCGCCCGTGCGCCCCGTGGATTCCTCGTACCGCCCCGAGCTGGTGCCGCACACGCCGTATCCCGAACTGTCCACCAGCATGCTGTTGCGTCAGGTCAAACCGCCGCCCTCGGACGGCTGGCGACGGTTGCTCTACGTGCTGTCCGGTCAGCTGATCAATCTGGGCGAGAGTCCGCGGGCCGCGCGGTACCACGACTTGGTGGCCCGGGTGAACCGGCCGCTGCGGGGTTGCTACCGGGTCGCGATGGTGTCGCTGAAGGGTGGCGTCGGCAAAACCACGATCACCGCGACGCTGGGAACCACCTTCGCCTCCCTGCGCGGCGACCCGGTGATGGCCCTGGACGCCAGCCCAGACCGCGGCACCCTGAATCAGAAGGTGCCACTGGAGACGGCGGCCAGCGTCCGGCAGCTGCTGCATGACGCGAAAGCCATCGAGCGCTACAGCGACATCCGCCGCTACACCTCGCGGGGACCGAGCGGGCTGGAAGTGCTCGCGTCGGAGAGCGATCCGGCGGTCTCGGAGGCGTTCAGCGCCGACGACTACACCCGCGCCATGGCGATCATGGAGCGGTTCTATGGCCTGGTCCTCACCGACTGCGGCACCGGGCTGCTGCACTCGGCCATGTCATCGGTGCTGGACAAGGCCGATGTGCTCGTCGTGGTCAGTTCGGGATCTATCGATGGTGCGCGCAGCGCCTCGGCGACGCTGGACTGGCTCGACGCGCACGGCCACGAGGACCTGGTGCGTAACTCGGTCGCAGTCATCAACGCCGTGCGGCCGCGGACCGGCAATGTCGACATGCAAAAGGTGGTCGATCACTTCGCACGGCGCTGCCGCGCGGTGCGGTTGGTGCCCTTCGACCCTCATCTCGAGGAGGGCGCCGAGATCAGCCTGGATCGGTTGCGGCGGTCCACCCGTGAAGCGCTCACCGAGCTCGCGGCCGTGGTTGCCGATGGGTTCCCCAGCGACTCGCGGCCGGCGCCGGGCTCCTAGTCCCCGTGGCTAGTCTCGTCCAAGCCGCCGCAGGAAGTCCGGATCGTCGTCAGGACCGATCGCGCGAGTCTTGGACCGGTTGGCCTGTGACCGCGCTGCTCGCCAGCCAATGTAGATCAGCGTCCCGAGCACCAGGGCGAGGAGCAAATAGAGCACGCAACACCTCCTTGGAGCGAATATACCCGCGCCGTAGGCTCGACCCCGTGTCAGAAGGGCCGAGCGGCGACAGCACTGGGAATCGCGTCGTCGTGGACGTTGTGCTGTACGCGACGGCCCGGTTTGCGCTGGTGGTTGCGCTCAGCGCCGCGATCTACGGGGCGGCGCGGTTGCTGGGGGCCAGCGAATTCCCCATCGTGGTGGCGGTTTTGTTCGCGCTGATCATCGCGATGCCCCTGGGCATCTGGCTGTTCACCCCGCTGCGCCGGCGCGCCACTGCCGCGCTTGCCATCAGCGGCGAGCGGCGCCGTCGGGAACGGGACGAATTGCGGGCCCGGCTGCGTGGTCAGGCCGCACCCGGCGAGACCCCCGACCAGGAATGAGATCACCCGATGCCGGGCGGCATCCGCACGACCTGTGCGGCGTAGGTCAGGCCCGCGCCGTAACCGATCAGCAGGGCCAGATCGCCGGGCTTGGCCGCCCCGGTTTCCAGTAGTTCGGCCATCGCCAGGGGAATGGAGGCCGCCGACGTGTTTCCGGTGTGCTCAATGTCGTTGGCGATCACCGTGTCCGGGCGCAACTGCAGGGTCTTGGCCAGCAGTTCGTTGATGCGGCTGTTTGCCTGGTGAGGGACGAATACGTCTATCTGATCGGGCCCGACCCCGGCCGCGTCCAGCGCCCGCCGCCCGACGTCGCCCATCTGGAATGCCGCCCACCGGAACACCGCCGGACCTTCGAGCCGCACGAACGGGCGTGGACCACTTGGGTTCTGCGCGAACGTGATCCAGTCGATGTCCTGACGGATGGCGTTGGCCTGTTCACCGTCGCTGCCCGCAACGATCGGTCCAATGCCTTGCACCGGTGTCTCGCCCACCACCACCGCGGCCGCGCCGTCGGCGAAGATGAAGCAGTTGCCCCGGTCACGCATGTCGATGGTGGGGGACAGTTTCTCCGTGCCGACCACCAGCATCTTGGCGGCGGCTCCGCCCCGGATCATGTCGGCCGCCGCGCCCAGTGCGTACCCGAACCCGGCGCACCCCGCCGAGATGTCGAACCCGAGAACGCCGTTGGCGCCCAGCGCCGACGCGACCATCGGGGCCGCAGACGGGGTTTGCAGGAAATGGGTGTTGGTGGTGACGATCACGCCATCGATGTCGGCCGGGTCGAGTGCGGCGATGGACAGTGCGCGCCGGCAGGCCTCGGTCGCCATGGAAGCCGCGGATTCGTCGTCGGCGGCGAATCTGCGGGTCTTGATACCGGTTCGCGAGTAGATCCACTCATCGGACGAATCGATGTTCTGGCAGATCTCTTCGTTGGTGACCACCCGTTCGGGCCGGTAGGACCCGACGCTGAGCAATCCGACGTTCTTCGGCCCACTGGTCGTGGCGATCTGACTCATGCCGTCCTTTTCTGGTGGTGCTGCATCCGACTGTATGCGCGCGGGACGACTCACAGCCAGTGTGCGTCTACGGCGGCGACCCGCCGATGGACCCCGCCGTGAGCGCACACTCGAAGCCGTAGATGGACACTCAAATCCCCAGCGGCTCGGCCACCGCCAAAGCCGCTGCCACCGCGATCGCCCACACCAGCATCGCCAGCCCGGTGTCGCGCAGCACCGGGATCAACGCAGGCCCAAAGCCGCCGGATCGCACCGGCTCCGCCGCGCGCACGGCCAGCGGGGCGGCCACCAAGCCGACGGCACACAACGGTGTCGCCCACATCAGCACCAGGGTCAGGGCTCCGGCGGTCGCCAGCAGCGCCTGGTAGAGCACCCGGGTCCGGGCGTCGCCGAGGCGCACGGCGAGGGTGAGCTTTCCCGACTGTGAATCGGCGGGGATGTCGCGCAGGTTGTTGGCCACCAGCACCGCCGACGACAGCGCCCCGATCGACACCGCCAGCACCAGCCCCACCCAGTCCACCCGCAGGGCCTGGGTGTACTGGGTGCCGAGCACGGCGACCAGGCCGAAGAACACGAACACCGCCACTTCGCCGAAGCCCGCATAGCCGTAGGGTTTCGCCCCGCCGGTGTACAGCCACGCCCCGGCGATACACGCGGCGCCGACGCCGATCAGCCACGGCTCGGTCTCCAGCGCCAGCACCAGCCCGGCCGCCGCGCCAACGGCCAGGCTGACAATGGCAGCGGCCAGCACCGATCGCGGGGTCGCCAGCCGCGAACCCACCAGCCGCAGCGGGCCGGCCCGCTCGTCGTCGGTGCCGCGGATGCCGTCGGAGTAGTCGTTGGCGTAGTTGACCCCGATGATCAACGCGAGCGCGACGGCGAGCGCCAGCAGCGCCTTCCACCACACCGCGGCGTGCAGCCACGCCGCGGCGCCGGTCCCCGCGATGACGGGTGCCACCGCGTTGGGCAAGGTGCGCGGACGCGCACCGGAGATCCACTGCGCGAAAGTGGCCACCAGGGCATCCTGCCCTATGCACCACAATGGGCGGATGCTCGGAGTGATTGGCGGCAGCGGCTTCTACACCTTCTTCGGCTCCGATAGCCGCGACGTCCAGGTCGACACCCCGTATGGCGAGCCCAGCGCCCCGATCACGGTGGGCACCGTCGGGGAGCACGAGGTCGCGTTCCTGCCCCGCCACGGCGCGCGGCACGAATACTCGGCGCACACCGTGCCCTATCGCGCCAACATGTGGGCGCTGCGCAAGCTCGGCGTGCGGCGGGTGCTGGCCCCGTGCGCGGTCGGCAGCCTGACCCATGAGCTCGGTCCGGGCACCGTAGCGGTGCCCGACCAGCTGGTCGACCGCACCCGTGGCCGGGCCGACACGTATTTCGATTCCGGCGCCATCCACGTCGACTTCGCCGACCCGTACTGCCCGACGCTGCGGGCCGCCGTCACCGGCCAGCCCGGTGTGGTCGACGGCGGCACCATGGTGGTCATCCAGGGACCGCGATTTTCCACCCGCGCAGAAAGCCGTTGGTTCGCCGCCGCCGGATTCACCCTGGTGAACATGACCGGCTATCCGGAGGCGGTACTCGCCCGTGAACTCGAAATATGCTATGCAGCAATCGCTTTGGTAACCGATTTGGATGCCGGCGTCGCGGTCGGCGAGGGCGTGAAAGCCGTCGACGTGTTCGCTCAGTTCGAGAAGAACACGGAGCTGCTCAAGGTGCTGGTGCGCGCGGCGATCGGTCAGGTGGCCGCGGGGCGCACGTGCACGCACTGCCTGGCGCACGCCGGCGTCACGTTGCCGTTCGAGCTGCCATGAGGGTATTGCTAACTGGCGCAGCCGGTTTCATCGGGTCCCGGGTGGACGCCGCGCTGCGGGCAGCCGGCCACGACGTCGTCGGCGTCGACGTCTTGCTGCCCGCCGCGCACGGACCCAACTCGGTGCTCCCGGACGGATGCCGGCAGGTCGACGTCCGCGACGCCGACGCGCTGGCCCCGCTGCTGGCCGGTGTCGACCTGGTGTGTCATCAGGCCGCGATGGTCGGCGCCGGCGTAGACGCCGCGGACGCGCCCGCCTATGGCGGGCACAACGATTTCGCCACCACAGTGCTGCTGGCGCAGATGTTCGCCGCGGGGGTGCGCCGCCTGGTGCTGGCGTCGTCGATGGTGGTGTACGGGCAGGGCATCTACGCCTGCCCCGACCACGGCTTGGTCGACCCGCTGCCGCGGCGGCGCACCGACCTCGACGCCGGGGTCTTCGAGCATCGCTGTCCGGCCTGCGGGGTGCCGGTCACCTGGCGGCTCGTCGACGAGGATGCGCCGCTGCGGCCGCGCAGCCTGTACGCGGCCAGCAAGACCGCGCAGGAGCATTACGCGCTGGCGTGGTCGGAGTCGAGCGGCGGCTCGGTGGTGGCATTGCGCTACCACAACGTGTACGGCCCCGGGATGCCGCGCGATACCCCCTATTCCGGGGTGGCCGCGATCTTCCGTTCGTCCCTCGAAAAGGACGAACCGCCAAGGGTGTTCGAGGACGGCGGGCAGATGCGTGACTTCGTGCACGTCGACGACGTGGCCGCGGCGAACCTCGCGGCGGCGACCGCTGACATTGATGGCTTTACCGCCGTCAACGTCTGTTCCGGGCGCCCCATCTCGATCCTCGAGGTGGCCACCGCGCTGTCCGATGCGCGCGAAGGCGCGCCCGCGCCGGTCATCACCGGGCAGTACCGCAGCGGGGATGTGCGTCACATCGTCGCCGATCCCGCCCGCGCCGAGCAGGTGCTGGGCTTCCGGGCGGCCGTCGAGCCGCGCGCGGGCCTGGGCGAGTTCGCGTTCGCGCCGTTGCGGTAAATGGGTTTACGTCGGGCCTTGCGGCGGCCGGTAGATCCTGGGCTTTGGCACGGGTGGGATTTGGATCTGGCGGGTGGCGGAGTCGTCACCGCGAAAGATCCGGGGCGACCCGGCGGGTCGCGACAGGACGGTGGTGGGCGCTTCCCCGGCCGGTCGGGTCGGGATACGCGTCGTCGCGGCGGCCGACGGTGAGACCGGGGTGGGCGGCTTTGCGGCACGTGTGTGTGCGGGGTGACGCTTTAGGTTTACCCGGGGGGCCCGTCGACCCGAAATGATCGCGGCGGCAAGGACACCCAGCGCCAGCCCGCACAGGGCCACGTCGAAGGTGCTGGTGATCTGCTGGGCCAGATTGTTGCCGTAGACCGGGTTGGCCCACCCGCCGCCGTTGGGTGGCTCCTGGAACCGCGGGGCCAGCACGACGCCGACCACGACACGGGAAATGCCGAGCGTGCTCAGCAGTCCGCACAGCGACGTGGTCAGCCTCGTCGACACCGATGCGTTGGCCACGTTGACCCGAAGCCAGATCGCAAGCACCCCGGTGGCCAGGTCGAACGCGGCCAGCGTCACGGTGTCGTAGCGCGAGTACGGGTAATTCAATGTCACCGCGACAGCGAGGTCGGTAATCCGCATCAGCGCCGACCCCAGACACCAT
>CAWGCI010000021.1:0-81407 GCA_963820985.1 uncultured Actinomycetota bacterium
AACGAGCAGCGCGGCGATCGGCTCCGGTCGCGACCATCCGAGCGCGACCAGATCGGGCAACAACAAGGTGGCCGCGGTCTCGTTGCGGGCCGCAACCAGATCGCTGAGCCCGGCCTCCGTGCGTGACTGCACGAGCAGCGCTTTGGTGGCCGCATCGGCCAAGCAACCGTCGAGGTAGACCTTCATCCCCGCCTCGAGCCGGTCGCGCCCGGGCGCCAGGTCGGCCATGGCGGCGACGATCGATTCCTCGAGCTGGTCGTGAAAGCGGACGTGCAGCGCCCGCACGTAGTCGGTCCGGCTGGGCCAGTGCTGATAGAAGCTGCCCTTCGCCATGCCCGCCTCGGCGACGATCGCGTTGACGGAGATCCTGGCCAGGTCGGAGGTGCTCAACAGGCGCTGTCCCGCGTCCAGCAGCGCGTTACGGCCAGGCTCAGGCGGTCTCACGTGACCCTGCGCTTGCTGCGGCGCGCCAGCATCTCGCCGTACTGCTCGCAGACATGGATCACCCCGGTCAGTTGATACGTGATCCATCCCTTGTGCGTCGACGGGAGGTTCTTCTCGAACAGCCGGTGGCCGATGATCTGCATGGCCCACCCTCCAATGAACATCGTGGCGCCCACTTTTGGCTTGGCAAACAGTAGCGGCATGCCGGCCGCGATGATCGGCGTTCCGATGAGATGGGTCGCCCGTACCCCTTTCGACGTGTGTTGCGTGCGGTAGTAGGCCATCTTGTCGGCAAATGGCGCGTCCGGCGGCGGGGCTGGTTGCATCGCGATTTCCTCCTTGTCAACGCGTTCCCCTCGTTGTAGCGTACGGGATGACCGACCAGTCGGTCAACCCACGGAAGGGGACTCCCATGACGACCATCCAAACCCGGGCGGGCCGCGTCGCGTATCGCGAATCAGGCAGTGGGCCAACGGTTTTGTTGCTGCATGCGACCCTGCACGACCGGCACGACTTCGACCCGATCGTCGCGACGCTGGCTCGGCGCTACCGCACCATCGCGGTGGACTGGCCCGGGCACGGGGATTCGGATCCTGTCGACGCCGCCATGGAGCCCAGCGCGCCGCTGTTCGCGGACGTGCTCGAAGACGTCGTCGACGGCCTGGGTTTGGCGCGGGCGGCATTGATCGGCAACTCGGTGGGTGGGTTCGCCGCCGCGCGGCTGGCGATCACCCGTCCGGAGTTCGTCGCGGGTTTGATCCTGGTCAACACCGGCGGCTTCGTTCCGCTGAATCCACTGTCCCGCACCTTCTGCCGGGTGATGAGCACGCCTGCGGTGTGGCGAACCGCTCCCCTGTTCGTCCGCGGTTACATGAAGGCCAAGAGCGACAACGACCGCGAGATCGTCGAGCGCGCGATCGCCAGGGCAAGGACCGACGACGGCGTGCGGACCGCTACCGGGCTGTGGCGAAGCTTCGCCACCCCCGAGCACGACCTGCGCAGCCGTGCCGACGAACTGTCGGCGCCCACGCTCATCGTCTGGGGTAAGCGCGACATCGCGATACCGCTGAGCTCGGGACGGGTCGCCCACGACGCCATCCGTGACTCCCGGCTGGAGATCCTCGACACCGGGCACGTGGTCTTTTCGTCGGACCCGCAGGGGTTTCTCGCGGTCGCGCAGCCGTTCCTGGAATCGGTCGCGCTGCGACGATGATCGCTTTGCGCCATTAGCATGAGCCAGCATGACGACACAGACCGAAGGTGATCGGCACTATCCACAATTGATTCCGCGTCGGCTACTGCGCAGCGGTCAGGTTCACCATCCGGCCGTTCTGGATGAAGCCAGGAGACGAAGCGAGGATCTTCAGCTACGGCTGGCCGACCGGATAACGGCGTTTGCCGGGTCGATGAACTTCGTCTGGATTCACGCGGCGTTGTTTGCCTTATGGATGATCGTCCTGGAACGCAACCCCTGGCATCGAGGAGGCGATCGGCCCTTTCTCCCGACAGGCAGCCCAACTCGCCGACATCGTCGGCGTGAATACCGTTGCCGCCGCTGAACTGATCGCCGAGACCGGGGTCGACATGACCCGGTTCCCAACAGCCGCCCATCTGGTGTCGTGGGCCAAGTTCTGCCCGCAGACCCACCAATCGGCCGGTAAGTCCATGAGCAAGGGCCGCGGCAAGGGCAACCCGTGGCTGGCCGGCACCCTGGGCCGCATCGCGTTCGCCAACTCCCGCGCCGACACCTTCCTGGGCACCCGTTATCGACGCCTGGCGCGACGCCGCGGCAAGCAGAAGGCGATCGTGGCCACCGGCAACTCGGTACTGACCGTCATCTACCACCTGCTCTCGGACCCAGACGCCAGATTCTGCGACCTCGGGCCCGGCTACTACGAATCCCGGATCAACAAACACCGCCGCGCCCGTGACCTCGCCACCCAACTCCAAGCGCTCACCGGCCAGCACATCGCCATCCGGGACGGCAAAGCGGTCATCGCCGACAACGCCGCCTGACACTAAACCCAAAGCAGCACAAGATAACCCGGCCCCGCCGGGCGCCTTCGGCCTGCCCACTCACCATCCGATTTTCGGGTCAGACTGACAACGCGTCGACATCGACACGCTCGACACCCCACAGCTCATCCGGTCAACGAAGCGGCGGCCGCAACGACGGTTGCGGCCGCCGCTTCACCCTGCCCCCTTGACAAAATGCTCCCCATATCAGTACAGGGGTGACCAGTCCGACGTCCGCAACAGACGGCTTTCCCATTGGTCCCGATACTTCAGCGCCTCGACCATGTAGCTGCCCGGCACCCGGTGTTCCGGCGCGGTCTCGGTAGTCAGCAGGCGGACGAGCGCCGCGTAGTTGTCGGCGTCTTCAATCTTCTGCCACAGCACCGCTTCTCGTCGTCGGCAACTGCCGTGCGCGACCTGGAAGCACGCCTGGATATCCAGGATCCGCATTCCCGGAGGGGCTTTGGAGAGCAGTCGGTAGTAGATCTCGTCCCACATTTGGATGTAGTCATCGAGTGGAGCGGAGGGCCAGCCGGTGTCCTCCATGAACAGGCTCAGCGGATGGGTCGCACCATCGGTGGGCACGGTAGCCAGATCCACCGTCTGCAGCGGCGACCAGTCGACCGGCAGCAGCATCTTGCCAGTCACGTCGTGGCGCAGGTGGTCCAGCTCGCGCATCCACGGCTTGAGATCCCCGGTCTGCGTGCGGCGGCCGAGCCGCTCCCACGCGGCGCCGTCGGTGATTCCGGTGATGGTGACGACGTTGTAGGACACCCCCGAACCGTGAGCGTGGTTGGTGTACCAGAGCAGCCGCGCGTCGTCGTCGGCGGCCAGCGTGGGCATCCAGCCCTCCCGGTAGGCGGCCTCGAACTCGACCTCGCGCGTACCAACGACCTTGTGGGTCTCGTGGAGGAACAGCACTGCAACTCCCTATGTTTCAGACATTGTCCGCGATCAAGGCGGCGATTTGATGACGGCTGATCTTGCCGGTCACGCTGTACGGGATCTGGTCCGCGATCGCCAACCGCTCCGGCAGCTTGAAGTAGGCGATCAGATCGCGACAGTGTGACCGCAGCTCGTCGAGCGTTACCGGCGCGCGCGCCACCACGACGGCCCCGACCCGCTGTCCCAATTCCTCGTCCGCGACCCCGGCGACCGCGACGTCGGTGATCGCCGGATGGGAGCGCAGCGCTTCCTCGACCTCGATCGGCCCGAATTTCTCTCCCCCGCGGTTGATGGTGTCGCTGAGCCGGCCGCTCGGGAAGATGTAGCCGTCGGGATCCTGGCGGCCCAGGTCGCCGGTGTGCAGCCAGCCGCCCATGACGTTCTGATCGGTGTTCACCCACAGCTCGCCGACGGTCCCGGGCTCGACGTCGTCGCCAGTCGCGGGGTCCACTACCCGCACGTCGACCCCGGGTAGCGGCCGGCCGACGGATCCCGCGCGGGCGGGGTCTCGGTGGTCGGCGGGCAGCAGCGTCGTGTACGCGCCAAGCGTCTCGGTCTGGCCGAATACGTTGGCGAACGCCACCTTTGGGAGCGCGGCCATTGCCCTGCGCACCAACGCGATCGGCGCGGCCGCGGCGCCGTAGGCGATGGCTACCAGCGATGTCAGATCGGTGTCGGCGAAGTCGGGATGGTCAAGGATTCGGTGCAGCATGGTCGGCACCAAGAACGTTGTGGCCACCCGATGCTCGGACACCATGCGTAACCACTCGCCGGCGTCGAAGCGCTTCTGCACCACCGAGGTGTTGCCCGCATGCAAGCTGCCGAGTATGCCCAGGGAGCCGCCGACGTGGAAAAACGGGACGCACATCATCCCTACCGAAGGTGCCACATCCGCACGGAATGATCCCAACATTCCGCTGATTCGCCTGTTCAGTTGGCCGCTGGTAATGCTGACCGGCTTGGGGAGTCCTGTTGTGCCACTGGTGAACAGGATCAAAGCGTGTGCGCCGTCGGGGGTTTCGGCGGCATCGACGGCTTGGGGCACCGACGCCGGCGAAAGGTCGCCCGCCAAATCGGCCTCCGTCACAATCGTTCTCGACCCCGCGTCGCGGAGCCGGTCGGCGTAGGCCTGTCCCGCGACGCCGACCTCGGCGCAGCCGGCGTTCTTCAGCAGCCCCCGCAGCTCCGGCGGTGTCAGCGCCGGGTTCATCAGCGCCGCCGCCGCGCCGATGCGCGCGGCCGCGAGCACTGTCGCGATTGACAGCAGGCTTCCGCCGTCAACCAGGGCGATCCGGTCGCCGGCCACGACGCCGCGCGCGGCCAGGGCGGCCGCGCACTGCCGGACCGTGGCCGCCAGATCGCCGTAACTTATGGAGCGCCCGTCGATGATGAGCGCGGCCCGGGCGGGATCGCTTGCCGCAGCGGCTTCGAGGATCGTGCCCGTATTCATGGCGGGTTAATACAGGGGGGACCACTCGGAGGTCCGCAGCAAGCGGCTGGTCCACTGATCCCGCAGGTCCAGGGCGTCGTGCATCCAGGTCCCGGGGGCGCGGTATTCGGCGGGGATGTGGGTGCGGAGCAGATCGAGGAGCGCCTCCGGCCGACTGATGCGCTGCATCAGGATCACCTCTCGGCGCACGTGGCTGCCGAGGGCGGGCTGGAATGCGGCGTGCATCGACAGCATGGACGAGGGCTGCTCCAGGCTCTTGGCGTACACCTCACCGCATCTGACGATGTACTCCTCGAACTTGTCCTCGTAGGGCCACATGGTGTCTTCCATGTAGAGGCTCATCTCGTGCTCTCGCCCATCCACTGGCACGTCGTCGAGCGAGACTTCAGTCAGGGGCGACCACGGGAGCGGAACCAGCAGCTTCGCGTCGACCTCATGCCGTAGCTCGTCCAGGCCGCGCATCCATCCCTGCAGATCACCCTTTTGGACGCGCTTGGTCAGACGCTCCCATGCCGCTCCGTCGCGGACCGCGGTCACGGTGATCACGGTGTAGGCGGGGCCACTGCCGTGCGCCTGGTTGGCGTACCACAGCAACCGGGCCTCGTCGCTTTCGGCGAGCATGGGCATCCAGCCGTCGCGAAATGCAGCCTCGAAATCGTCTTCAGCGCGTCCCCGCACCTTGTGCACCTCGTGCATGAACAGCACGCCAGTGACCTCCCAGACTGGGCGCTGCACCTCTGAACGCCCGTTGCTCCACGGACCGTATACCGCGGGTCTAGGTACGCACAATTGCTTACCGCGGGCGGCCTAGACAGTCGAGCCGAGAATCTGGTTTCCTCAAAGCGACATTGGTCTTTACCGAGCAGGAGTCCGCTGATGGCCCGACTCGACGTACCGGATGGCCCCGGCGGCGAAGCCGCGATGATCTGGACACTGCGGCCTGAGCTCGGTGGCATGGTCGAACGGATGATCCGCGGCGCATACCAGCAGAGCATCTTGCCCGCCGACGAACGCGAGTTGGCCAGGATGCGAATCGCGCAGATCAACGACTGCGCTGCGTGCTCGGGCTTCCGGGCCCCGTCGGTCCTGGATGCCGGTGTCGCACAAGAGCTCTACGACAATGTCGCGGCCTACGCCGGCTACCCCGGCTACACGCCACGCCAGCGCCTTGCCATCGAGTACGCCGAGCGTTTCGCCACCGACCACGCGTCGCTGGACGACGCGTTCTTCGAGCGGCTGCGGGGCGCCTTCTCCGATGAGGAAATCCTCGATCTCACGCTGTGCGTCGCCGTATTCCTCGGCCTTGGGCGGTCTCTCACGGTGTTGGGCGTCGACCAGTCGTGCCAGGTTAGCTGGCTGTATGATAGACCTGCGTGTACAAGTGCGTCACCGCAGGTCAAGCCCACTAATTGCAGGAACCTGAACGGAACCTCACGGTAAGCTACGGAACGCGAACGAGTTCACGACGAGTTCACGAGTTCACGACTTCACTACCGGAGAGGTGCTCAGAATGGCGCGAGGAGAAGGCCGCAGACCACAAGACAGGGGTGCCTTCGGCACCGTCTCCCAACTCCCCTCGGGGCGCTGGCGGGCGATGCACTACGGACCGGAAGGTTCAGCTGGTCCCCGCTACAAAGCCCCGACCACGTTCACCACCAAAAAGGCTGCGCGGCAATGGCTGTCGACCCAGCAAGCGGACATCATTCGCCAGACGTGGCTGCCTCCGGTCGACCCGACGCCGACCACCAAGCCGCAGACCCTCGCCGAGTACGCCGATGTGTGGCTCCCCAACCGGCTGGTTGACGGTGAGCCGCTGAAGGACCGCACGCGGGAGATGTACCGGAAGATGTTGGACATCCACATCTTGCCGGTGCTGGGCGACAAGCCGGTTTCGTCCATCACCGGAGACGACATACGTGCGTGGCACGCCGTCACACTGACCAAGCAGCCGGCCTACCGTGCACGCTGCTGCGGCCTGCTGCACACGATCCTGGCCACGGCGGTGACCGACGAAAAGCTGGCCGCGAATCCGTGCACGATTCGGGGTGCTGGCAGCGCCCGCCGACAGATCACCATCGAACCGGCGAGCCTGGATGAGCTATCGAAGTTGGTCGAAGCCATGCCCGAGCAATACAAAGTGATGGCCTTGCTGGCTGCGTGGTGTGCGTTGCGGTTCGGCGAGCTGACCGAACTGCGCCGCAAAGACATCGACATCGAAGCCGGGGTTGTGCGCGTGCGGCGCGGTGTCGTGTACCTACGGAAACGTGATGACAGTCGTTTTGTCGTCACTACCCCCAAGTCGAAGTCTGCCGGTAAACGCGATGTCGCCATTCCCCCGCACCTGCTTCCCGCGATCAGGGATCACCTGGTGGACTATGTGGCACCGGGCAATGAGGAGCTTTTGTTCCCCGCGTTCCAGGGCGGGCATTTGCACCAGGCGACTATGCAGCAGATTTTCAGCAAGGCCCGCGCTGCTGCTGGCCGACCGGATCTGCGGTTCCACGATCTTCGGCATACGGGTGCCGTGTTGGCCGCCGCGACGGGCGCGACGCTGGCGGAATTGATGGCCCGCCTTGGGCATTCGACTGTCGGCGCTGCGATGAGGTATCAGCATGTAGCCCAAGGTGCTGATCAGCGGATCGCGAAAGCGCTGTCGAAACTGGCCGACGCCTCGAATAAGGTTGGCGTTTCCGCGTGATGCCGGTACGTTCATAGGCGGGAAAGGTCTCGCCGAGAGGCGTGGTAGAGGCTGGTAGGAATCAACGGATTCCGAACGTCCGCGTGTGCCTTCCTGCCGGCTGTGTAATTCGGGTTTCCTAGGCAGGCCGAACAACCCTTGAAGGAAGGGCTTGTTCGCCATGCCTAAGAAGAAGTCTGTCCCGGACGCCGTGAACGGTGGTCGCCGTTACGTCAGCGTGAACGACGCCGCCGCTTATCTCGGTGTCACCGACCGCACCATCCGACTGATGCTCGCCGACGGTCGGTTGACTGCATTTCGCGGTTTGGGCTCGCGGGTGACGCGCATCGACCTCAACGAAGTCGATCGCGTGATGGAGTCATCATGAGCCGAGGCCAGCACATGACCCGACGGTGATCCGTCTAAAGGCAACTTCATTTTGAAGTCTCCGTTAGCGCTCGCCTTTACGACGCGGGCCGTTGCCCGGTATTGCCTGGGTCGTCCCGGATGGCGAGACGACCTACGCCACGGCCTGGCCATGGCCCGCAGCGCCGACCCTGCGTCGTACGCGACGGTTGTCGCCTACTTCTACAACACGGGGATATCGCTTGGCGTGCCGGCCGCCGACGATCGGACGATACGTGAGATCGAGGATGCGCTAGAGATTGCCGAACGATCCGGTGTTGATCTCGCGTTGGGCTTCACCCGGATGGCGCTGGGCGTTGCGCTGGTACACCGCCAAGCGGATGCGGACCATAACCGTGGACAGACGCTCCTGGCGGAGGCCAGCGAGCTGCTCATACGCCAGGAATACTCCCTGTGCGATTTACCGATCGTCCAGGTTTATTTGGCGCGTGAGAGGGCTCGGCGTGGAGATCGCGACGGCGCCATACCGCTTATGCGCGCCGCCGTGGACCATCTGGTCCGCGAGGGACAACTGCTGGGGTGGGGCATTCCAGCGACGGGGGTTCTGGTGGAGACACTGCTCGATCTCGGCGCCGATGGTGACATGGCCGAAGCCCAGGCCGCGATCGAGCGGTTAGCGGCCGCGCCAGCCGATGACGGTTTGGCTGTGCGCGACATCTGGGTGTTGCGGCTGCGGGCTCTCCTGGCGCGGGCTCACGGCGAGGCGGCGGCTTACGCGCAGTTCCGGGATCGCTACCGCGACATGGCGAAAACGCTTGGCTTCGAGGGGCATATCGCGTGGGCCGAGGCGATGCCATAATCGGGCCGGGCTTGGTTTGCGGGCCGTGCGGAACTGAGCCTCCGCCAAACGCCAAGTCTTACAACGAGAGCGCCGTCAGGCCGGAACGGCAATGCTAGCCGCTCCCCGCTTGTCGTGCCGGCCGTAACGGGGCTGGGCGATCTACGCTTAACGCATGAGTCGACGCGGCGCGGATGAGATCTCCGGATCCCCGCAACTTCAGGCCCGCTTTCTGCGGCCTGCTGGGCCGGCGCAGATGAGCGCGGCCGAACGTGATCGCCTGATCGTGCACCTTGCCGACAAGGGCTGGAATCACGACAAAATCGGGCGTGCCGTCGGGCTGTCGAGGCGCGGAGTCGGGATGGCGCTTCAGAGAATTTCTGAGGGCCGGCCAGGCCGCATCCGCGCCGAGTGAGTGGTTTTCGCGTTCGAGCGCAATCGGATCCTGGTCGGTGGCCGCCTAACGTTTGTCGAGCACCCACAGGAATGAGTGCGTTTTTGCGGCGTGGCGTTGGCGGCGTGGCTTCGAGGGAATCACGGATGAGGGGATGAGCACGAAAAGATCGCGGCCCTGCCAGCCCAACTCGCGTGCAATCTCGAGCAATTCGATATGCGCCCAACGCTGCTTGCCGCTCTCGATTTCGTCTTTGCATTTCAACCACAGTTGCCCGCCGCGACGAGCCACTCGCGCCGCCTCGGCCATTCCTTGCCGGTAGAGGTCGAGGATGGCGTCGTGGCCTATGTTGCCGGTGGTGGCGTCGTTGTTGTAGCACCGGTCAACCCCCGGCGAGCACGCCACCATGCACATAGGGTGGGTCGAGGACGACAACATCGATGCTTTCGGGTGCGTAGGGCAGGGTGCGGAAGTCAGCGACAGTCACCCCCGCCTCGGGATTGATGTCGCTGGGTAGCAGCGTGAAGCGGGTGGTGTCGGTGTTTCGCCACGCCATCTTCGGCCCGGTCTTACTCCTGCACTTACCCATGTACGAATTATGTGCGAGCACCATGCCGAGGGTCGCTGACGCGCGCATGTCTGGCCAATTAGGTTGGCTCAAGTTGACAGTGGCGTAAATAGGGCGCGCCGACCTGCCGCTACTACCCGTTCGCGCCGGGTTGGCCGAATAGCAGCCCGCGCGAGCCGCCGATGCCGGGACTGCTGGGCGGTGTGGCGTGGCCGCCGTTGCCGCCGTTGCCGACCAGCAGCGCGTTGCCGCCATTGCCGCCACTGCCGGTCACCGTCCCGCCATCGCCACCGTCCCCGCCATCGCCGAACAATCCGGCCTGGCCGCCGACCCCGCCGTTGCTGGTCGTTCCGCCGCCGCCGCCGGCACCACCGTTGCCGATCAAGAATCCGCCACTGCCGCCATTCCCGCCGTTGCCGAAGGACATGGAGTTCCCGCCTTGGCCACCGCTGCCCAGCAGCAAGGCCCTGCCGGCGTTACCGCCGCCGGCGGAACCACTGCCGCCATTTCCGCCGTTGCCGTACAGCAGGCCGCCATTGCCGCCGGCGCCGCCGGCCCCGCCGGGACCGCCGTCCCCGCCGCGCCCGCCGTTGCCGAGCAGCCCCGCGTCCCCGCCCCTGCCGCCCGTCGCGCCCGGCGCGGTAGCAGTCCCGCCATTGCCGCCGTTGCCGAAAATCCACCCGCCGCCCCCACCGGGCTGCCCCGGCGCCCCGTTAGTGCCGTCGCCGAACAGCGGGCGCCCCGTCAGGGCCAACCATGGGGAAAACGGCGCGGATTGCACCAAGGCCTGCAACGGCGACGCGTTGGCCGCCTCGGCGGCGACATACGCCCCCTCCGCGCCAGTCAACGCCTGCACGAACTGGGCATGGAACGCCGCCGCCTGCGCACCGAGTGCCTGAAAGCCCTGACCGTGGGCGGAGAACAGCGCCGCAATGGCCGCCGACACCTCATCCTCAGCCGCAGCCAGCACCCCCGTAGTCTGGGTGGCCGCAGCCGCGTTGGCCGAGCTGATCGTCGAGCCTAAGTTAGACAGATCCGTTGCCGCCGAAGCCAGGAACTCTGGGGCCGCCACCAGATAGGGCATCGCTGTCCTCCTACCGCGTCATCAACCCCCGCGCTGGAAAAAAGAGTACCGCGACGACTACTCCTAACACGCATAATCCACTACCTGTCGTGTAGGTCGTAGTCGTGCCAAGCGTGCTCGCGCCCGTCATCCCCACGCAGGCTTGCGCGAACCGCCGCTCATCGACTCCTCCGGCGGTGCTGCTGCGCCTGTTCACTTGTTCGCTTGTACACGCGTTCTCCCGTCCTCCCGACGATGTCCCACCAGAGATATGCATCGGTTTGCATGTATTCGATTGTGCACAACTTATAGGGATTTTCCCGCACGTCGCCACTACATCTGGGGCAGGCGCGCGTCGTCCAATAGCGACGCGCCCGCCAAAAATATGCTGGGGTGGTGGAGGCTCCCGATGCCGAGGCGTAGCGGGAGAAGTCGTAACCCTGGGCTTGGTCGCCGATTGTTGGAGCGCAGGCCGTCGAAGTTGTCGGCGCGGGATGAGCGGATGTCCCCGAGGAGCAGCACCACCGGATCTTCGAGTTGGATGCGCGGGGATGGGATCACAGGATCGCGAAGGCGGTCGGCTTGGCGTCGCGCACCGAGGTGAAGTCGGTGTTGAGGGCGAAGGCGGTTCCCGCACCCCTGTTCGTGTTTTCGCCGCCGACCAGCGGTGTGTCCGGCGGCAGGTCGGTGCAGGCCGGTGGGTGTACGAGGTTGCGGGCTACAGTAGCTCCGAAAATAGCGGCCCCTCCGGATTGCCGAAAGGGGGCCAGGGCGCAGGTGGATAGGGTCTGCGCTTGGTTTCTATTGTTGCACCAGGAATGCGAAAACCGTAGGCAGAGGAAGCATTTGGTAACCGTAAACCTCTTCTACGCTGAGCGTATGCGCGCGGAGCACCCCAATGACACCGGTAACCCGCCCGATGCCCGCATCGCGCGAATCCTCGCGGACCTGACTGTGGTCAAGCTGTGGGCGCGGGCGGTTGCGCACGACTATTTGCGCGACGACCATGAAGCCGAATACATCGTGGGCCGGTGCACTCAGATAGAGGAACAGATCGCCCGGCTCCGCGAGTACGGGACGTGATGACGAGCACGCTGACTGAGCGTGATCAGTTGATCCGGGATTTGCGTGAGGCGGGGCTGTCGCAGAACGCCATCGCCAGGCAGGTGGGATTGTCACAACCAGCGGTCAAATACATCCTGGACGCGCAGGCCGGCAAGCCACGCCAGCGCAGCCGCACCCGCAGCGAGGCGGAGCGGAAGCAGGACCGGGACAAGACGCGTAACCGGGCCAAGACGGTGCGGTGTAGCGGCTGCGGGAAGCTGTGTTGGGGTCGGACCCCTGACCACCTGTGCCTGGAGTGCCGGGAGAAACGGAACCTCGTCCCCTGCGACAACTGTGGCAAGGAATACCGGCGGCGGCGTCGTAGCGATCAGCCGGGTCTACGCAACTATTGCAGCGCCGAGTGTCATTACGCCGACCGCCAGGCCAAGGCAAGGACTGCTACGTAACAGCGTCCAAAGACCCCACGTCGGCGTCGGATCGACACGCCCAAATGTACTATCCGGGGGATGAGTTCGTTTCGGCGAATAAGGAATCTCGCGGTAGCTGCGCGGGAGTTCACGGGGAGTTCACGACTCCCCCGCCAGGACCCCAAATATGCCTCTGACCTGCATTGGAGGCCTCGAATCCTGCTGGGCGTCGACCAGTCGTGCGCCATCGACATTTGAAGCAGGAAGGACAGCAAGGACAACATGGACATCGCGACGGTTGACGAACTGCTCACCACGACGCGGGCGGTGCGTAAACGGCTTGACCTGACCCGGCCGGTCGGTCGCGAGGTGATCCTCGAGTGCATTCGACTCGCCATGCAGGCGCCCACGGCCAGCAACACGCAGGATTGGCGCTGGATGGTCGTCACCGACGCCGACAAGCGCGCGGCGATCGCCGACATCTACAGCGGCATCGGTGCTCAGTACCTGGCGTACGCCGCCGAGAACGCGTCGGATCCGCAGACGCAGCGGGTGTACCAGAGCGCGATGAGCCTGACCGACACGCTCGCGAAGGTTCCGGTGCATGTCATCCCCTGCCTGGAGCAGCGCATCGATGGCGCCGAGCTGGGAATCGCCGCGGCGGCCTGGGCGTCGATCATCCCGGCCGGCTGGAGCTTTTTGCTTGCGCTTCGTTCGCGTGGTTTGGGTTCGGTGTGGACGACGATGCATCTGTTCAAGGAAAAGGAAGTGGCCGAGCTGCTCGGCATTCCCGCTACGGTCACCCAAGCCGCGCTGTTCCCGGTGGCCTACACGATCGGCACTGACTTCCGGCCGGCCCAACGGCCGCCCGCGGAGACCATCACTTTCTGGAACACGTGGCAAACAGCTGATGGAGAAAGCTGATGCAGTCCTACACCGTCCGATTCCATGTCGACGCACCCCCGAAGAAAGTGTGGCGGGTGCTGCACCCGCCGGTACCACCGAACGCGCCGCGGCCGCGGGTCCTCGAGTGGCCAGGGGGCAGCATGGAAATCCTGAACGAGGGCAACGAGGCCGGCGAGGGCCTGGTGCGGACGTGCATCTTCGAGGTGCCCAAGTACTTGCTGTCCGGCGGCAGGGCACGGTCGTGGGAGACGGTGACCGAGGCCGAAGTCAACAAGCTGTCGCGGTACACGGCGGTTGGCGCGCCGTTGTGGTCCCGGGCCGAGGGTTACCACAAACTCGAGGAACAGCCAGACGGCACGACCGTGCTGACGTTTCATGAGACGTATCACGCCTACAACCCGGTGCTGCGGTTCTTCCTAGAGCGTCCCGTGCACGCGAGAATCTCGCGCGACAACCTCAAGGTGTACGAGCACGCGCTCGGCTATGCGGGCAAGGTGCGCCGGCTCACTTAATCCGCCCTCGAGGATCTCGCATTTCGAAGCGGGCCGCCCGCCCCGGTACGCTGGGGTGCTATGAGGTCGAAGGCAGCGCCGGTTGCGGCACGTTTTGTCGTCGCGGGCGTGATGCTGGCGGGGTGGGCCGCATCCGTCGGTGTCGCCGGCGCCGATCCGGAGCCGTCACCGTCGCCGTCACCCGCGCCATCGCCGGCACCCGCGGGGAAGACGAGCATCGACAAGGACGGCACCTACGCCGTGGGATCCGACATCGCGCCGGGCATCTACAGTTCGGCGGGGCCGATCGGCGACGGCACGTGCTACTGGAAGCGGACCGGCAACCCCGACGGCAACCTCATCGACAACGCCATCAGCAAGAAACCGCAGGTCGTGCAGATCGACCCGACGGACAAATCGTTCAAGACATCAGGCTGCCAGCCCTGGCAGTTGACTCCCGACGCCACTGTGCCTGCTAATACACCGCCTCCCGGTGTGCAAGGCACTCTCGGCATCCTCAATGGGCTGCTCGGCGGCCAGAACGGCCCGCCACCGCCCCATTCCTGACCGGAGCTTGCTGCCCGTGGCAAGTGCTGCAGGTGACCCGCAACAAATCGTCGTCGTCGGTGCCGGCGTCAGCGGACTGACGTCGGCCATCTGCCTTGCCGAGGCGGGGTGGCCGGTGCGGGTGTGGGCGGCCGACCCGCCGCAGCGGACGACCTCGCGGGTCGCGGGTGCGGTGTGGGCGCCGCCGCGGCCGTCCGGACGTGCCGCACAGACATTGGGCTGGACCGAACACTCGCTGCGAGTTTTTCGTGAGCTGGCCGACGACCCCGGCACCGGGGTATGTATGGCGCCGGCGCTGGCCGCCGGCGACCTGTCCGGGGCCGCGGCGATGTCGTCTACGGCGTCAGGCTGCACTGATCCCCGACCTGCGGCCGGCCGACCCGGCCGACCTGCCCGACGGCGTCAATGTCGGCTATCGCGCCACCATGCCGATGATCGACATGCCCCACTACCTCGACTACCTGACAAAGCGACTGGCGACGGCCGGCTGCGAGATCGAGATACACCCGGTGCGGTCGCTGACCGAGGCCGCCGACGCCGCACCGATAGTGGTCAACTGCACCGGTCTGGCCGCCGCGGCTCTGGTCGGCGACGACACGGTGCGGCCGCTGTTCGGACAGCACGTCGTGGTCGCCAATCCCGGCCTGCAGCAACTGTTTCTGGAGATCAACAGCGACCCGGAATGGATCTGCTACTTCCCTCACCCGCAGCGCGTGGTATGTGGCGGCGTCAGCATCCCCGACCGATGGGACACCACTGCGGAGCCGGAGATAAGCGAGCGGATCATGCAACGCTGCCGTTCGATCGAGCCGCGGCTGGCCGAGGCGGAGGTGATCGAGACGATCACGGGGCTGCGGCCCGACCGTCCGTCGGTGCGAGTGGAGGCCGAGCCGCTCGGGCGGGCTCGCGAACGGGCACTGTGCGTGCACAACTACGGCCACAGCAGCAACGGCGTGACCCTGTCGTGGGGTTGCGCGCGCGACGTAGTGCGCCTGGTCAGCCGAGATCGCTGAGCGCGTCTCTCCACCGACGTGTACATCGGCAGCAGGCGGCCCAGTCCGCATGCGGCGATGGTTCGTGCGACGACCGGCTGGCTGCTGACCAGCCGCAGGCTGACGCCGCGCCGACCACACCGCACCGCCTCGTTGGCCAGCGCGGCGTAGGCGCACGATCCCATGAAGTCGAGCGCTCGGACGTCGACGATGAACGGGCCCGGGGCAATGGCGATTGAGGCGGTTCGGCTGACCATGCGTTGCCAAACACTCTCGTTGCTGGCGTCGATGTCACCGCCGACCTGAATAACGACGGCCGAGCCGCTCAGCTCGGTGATTGACCGCAGCCCGCTATTCAGGTCGCCGAATTGCGAACTCAATCGGGTGCTGGAGGGCGCTGGAAATATTTCGCGTGCGACAGTCTTCATCTCTGGCGATCCCGTCGTCGTGTGCGGTGAGCGCTGTCCCCTCGGCGGTGCTAAGCATATGTGTTGGACGGGCTGACAACCAGCGCTGTCGTGAACCGATATGCTGGGAATCTTGTCTGAGGGAGACGCGGTTGAGCATCGACTACGCGCTGGACGCCCACATTGCCACCATTACGATCAATCGCCCCGAGGCGCGCAATTCGCTCGACATGGAGCATTTCCGCGATTTGGCACAGGTGTGGGCGGCTTTTCGTGACGATCCCGACGCGTGGGTCGCGGTGGTCACCGGGGTCGGACAGGACTTTTGTACCGGAGCCGACCTGAAGAAATTCATCCCGGAGTTGACCGGCGACCTGCCCCAACCCGACGGGTGGAACAAGGACGATGCCATCCACGCCGTCTTGCACCGGTTTCCGCTGTACAAGCCGATCGTTGCCGCCGTCAACGGTACGTGCGTCGCGGGCGGGTGTGAGATGTTGGGCTCCACCGACATTCGAGTGGCCGTGCCCGAAGCGCGGTTCGCGATCATGGAGCCGAAACGCGGCCTGTTCGCCGGCGGAGGCAGCACGGTTAGGTTGCCGCGCCAGCTCCCCTACGCGCTTGCGATGGAGCTGTTGCTGACCGCGGACATGGTGGACGCGGAGCGCGCTCTGGCCATGGGATTGGTCAACCGGGTGGTCGCGGCGGACCGGCTGATGGACACCGCCTACGACTACGCCGAGCGCATCGCCGCCAACGCGCCGCTCGCGGTGTTCGCGACAAAGCAGTCGGCCGTCGAAGGGCTGGCGCTTGACCTGGACGCGGCCTATGACAACGAGACCCGGCACAGCGACCGCGTTTTCGAGACGGAGGACGCCAAGGAAGGACCGCGCGCTTTCGCCGAGAAGCGACCGCCGCGATGGCAGGCGCGCTGATTATCTGTTGGTGGCGCGGCTAACGTCGCGAACCACCAGCGACAAAATCCAGCTCACGATCGACAACAGGATTGCGGCCCAGATCGCGTCCCACCAAAAGCGGTCGATTTGCAGTCCCCAGTGAGTGGTGTGCTTGGTGATCCCGGCGGTAATCCACAGCATCAACGCATTGACGACGATGTGAAAAAGGCCAAGGGACAGGATGTAGAGCGGAATCGACAGGAGTTGCACGACCGGCTTGACGAACGCGTTGACGAGACCGAATATCACCGCGACGGCGAAGATGATGCCGACCCTCTGCGGGGTCGTATGACCGCCGACAAAACTCAGTCCGTGAAATAGCTGGGTGACCACCCACAATGCAAATCCGGTTAATGCGGCGCGCAGGAAGAAAGGGCCCATGCGCAGATCTTGCCACGCCGGGCGGTCGAATTCGCTATGCGCTGAGCCGACTTAATTCAGGCCGTAGAAGCGCTGCGCGTTCAAGCCACCAATTTTTTCCCGCGCTTCTTCGCTGATGTCGGTACGGGTGCGCAGGTGTTTGGTGCTTTCCGGCCACTCGCCGTCCCAATGCGGGTAGTCGCTGGCGAACATGATGAAGTCGGCCCCGAGCACGTCGATCACGCCGGGCAGGATCGGTTCCTCGGGTTCACACGTGACCCAGACGTTGCCGGCGGCCAGGTAATCGTGTGGATCGCGGCGCCAGCCGCGCTCGATCCAGTCGCCGCGCTTCTCGTAGTGCTCGTGCAGGCGGTCGATGAAGAACGGGACCCAGCCGGCGCCCGCCTCGAGGAAGGCGACCCGCAGCTGCGGGTGCCGCTCGAAGACGCCACCCGACACGAGGGCCGTCATGGCCGTCATCTGGTCGAACGGAAAGCTGATGCAGTGCACCTGGATGTAATTGGTGAAACGGTCGACGCCGATCTTGGGCAGGTGAATGCCGGGCGCACCGTGAACACCCAGCGGCATGTCGAGCTCGACGGCGGCGGCGTAGAACGGGTCGAGATCGGGGTGGTCGAGGTTGCGGGTCTTCAGCGCCGGCGGGACCAGAGTCGAGACCAGCCCCAGCTCCTTGGCCTCGCGCATGATGTCGATGGCCAGCTGTCCGTGTTCGATCGGGGTGACGCCGACGCCGCGTAACCGACCGTTCGTCGGCGCGCAATAATCCGCGATCCACTGGTTGTAGAGCCGGGCGAATCCCGCAGCGAATTCAGGGTCTTCGAGGCTGGGCACGCACAGCCCGAGGCTGGGATAGAGCACCATCGTGTCGATGTGGTCGCGGTCGGCGTCCCCCACCACACCCTCGGCCGACCGGCAGTTGACGTCGGGCGCCTTGGTGATCCCGTGCTCGGGCGGGCAGCCGGCGCCGGGGCCCTCGTCCTCGGGGTAGTTGCGGCCCTCGAACATCAGCCGCAACCGCTTGTCGGTGCTGGGTTTGACATAGTCCGGCCAGCGTTTGATCGCCTCGATCGCCAGCGAAGAATTTTCCGCAACGTGTCCATCGGCATCGATGATTCGCATAGTTCGGCAACTTACTCTCGCGGGTTGTCTGGTCAAACGGCGTGGAAGTGCGACACGATGCTGGCGTGACAACACAACGGGCCCACCGGATCACCGGCGATCAGCGGAACTCGTTCATCGCGGCGATGCTGGGCTGGACCATGGACGCCTTCGATTACTTCATCGTGGTGTTCGTCTATGCCGATATCGCAAAGACTTTCCACCACAGCAAGGCCGAAGTCGCGTTCATCACGACGGCCACTCTGGCCATGCGCCCGGTGGGTGCCTGTTGTTCGGGCTGTGGGCCGACCGGGTCGGCCGGCGGGTCCCGTTGATGGTGGACGTGATGTTCTACTCGGTGGTCGGATTCTTGTGCGCGTTCGCGCCGAACTTCACCGTGCTGGTGATCCTGCGGCTGCTGTACGGCATTGGCATGGGCGGCGAATGGGGGCTGGGTGCCGCGCTCGCCATGGAGAAGGTTCCCGCCGAGCGGCGCGGCTTTTTCTCCGGGCTGCTGCAGGAGGGCTACGCGTTGGGTTATCTGCTGGCGAGCCTGGGCTCGCTGGTGGTGATGAACCTGCTGGGGTTGTCGTGGCGCTGGTTGTTCGGCCTGTCCATCATCCCGGCCCTGATCAGCCTGATCATCCGGTACCGGGTGCAGGAGTCCGAGGTTTGGGAAGCCGCCCAGGACCGGATGAAGCTGACCAACACCAGGATCCGCGATGTGCTGCGCGACGGCGCGATCATCCGCCGGTTCTTCTATCTGGTGCTGCTGATGACCGCCTTCAACTGGATGAGTCACGGCACCCAGGACGTCTACCCGACCTTCCTGGGGTCGACCGCCAACCACGGCGCCGGGCTGTCCAGCGTGACCGTCAAATGGATCGCCGTGGTCTACAACCTCGGCGCCATCATCGGAGGGCTGTTCTTCGGCACACTGTCGCAGCGGATCAGCCGGCGCTACACCGTCATCTTCTGCGCGCTGCTCGGGCTGCCGATCGTCCCGCTGTTCGCCTACTCGCGGACCGCGGCGATGCTGTGCCTCGGCTCGTTTTTGATGCAGGTGTGCGTGCAGGGTGCGTGGGGTGTCATTCCCGCGCACCTGACCGAGATGTCGCCGGACGCCATCCGCGGCCTCTACCCCGGCGTCACCTACCAGCTCGGCAATCTGCTCGCGGCGTTCAACCTGCCCATCCAGGAGCACCTGGCCGAGTCGCATGGCTATCCCTTCGCGTTGGCCGCCACGATCGTTCCGGTGCTGATCGCCGTGGCGACGCTGACGTTCATCGGCAAGGACGCCACCGGGGTTCGCTTCGGCACCGCCGAAACCGCTTTCGTCCCAACGGAAGCGACGTGAGTTAGGTCGCTTGGGTCTGCTCGATGTGGGCGAGTGCGTAGTTCGCTACGGCTGCGATCGTCATAGCTTCGCCGGCATGGGCGAATGATTCGTAGGCTTCGTCGCCGAGAACTTCGCGAAGATGGGTTATCGTCGCCTCGATTTGGGGGTAGCTGGCCCGCGCCATCGGGGATGCGGCGAATCCGCTGATGGTGGCGGCCTGTTCGTGGTGTCCGAGGCGGTCGAATACGTCGACGAGGATCGCCAGCGGGTTATGCATCAGGGAGACGCTGCCGGCGTCCAAGTAGTGACGGATCGCCAGGCCAGAGTAGTCGAGGGAGTCGCTCGGGTCATCGCGAGTGGACGCCGCCATCGACAGCATGACCGCTATCGCCGCTTCCATCTGTCGGTTCCCGCAGTCTTGAGCGATCGCCAGGGCCCGGCGTGAGGCGTCGTAGAAGACGTCCGGATCACTATCGAGGTGGGCGACTCCGTGCGCGAGAAGCGCGAAGCAGGCGGTCGTGGGATTGGTGGTGGCCTCGGCCTCGGCGAGCAGGCCTTCGGAAGCCGCCTTCGCGCTGTCGACGTCGCCCAGGAAATTGAGCGCCATCACCAGACATGCGCGGGTAATCGTGCGAGGCCCCGGCCCTCGTGCGATCGCCTCGCGGCACACCTCGACCCACCGCTGGGGTCGACCCGCCGCCGCGTACGCGATGCCGCTCGAGGTTTGGCTCTCGTGGAGGTCCGGATCGAAATCTGCACTGCCCGTCAGTTTTTGGCTGGCTTCGAGATAATCGAAAGCGTCGTCGGTTCGACCCGCGGCGTAGCACTGCGCGGCCATCCACGTACAGCTGCAGGAGCCGTCGATGATTGACCGCGCGCGCCGGTTCGATCAGCTCCTCGGCCCAGGCGACGGGCTCATACTGTTCGAGCCAGACGCCCAGGGAGGTGGCGTGCGTGGCGAGCGTGGCCGCGCTGTCTAAGTCGCCGTTGTCGGCAGACCACCGGAACGCGGCGCGCAGGTTGGCGAATTCGGTGGTGAACCAGGTGTAGGTCTCGCGCTGTCGCGGGCCGTCCCACAGCGCGAGCATGTCGATTGCGCAGTCGGCGAAGTATGCGGCGTGTGCTGCGCGGGCCTGATCGGCGCCGCCGCTGCTGGCGAGTTGTTCTTCGGCGAATTGGCGGATCGTCTCCAGCATCGAGAATCGTGTTTGTCCGCTCGACCGGTCGGCGACCAGCAGCGACTTGCGCACCAGGGCGTCCAGCAGATCGAGGATGGCGTATTCGTCGACGTCGCCGGATCTCGCTATGGCGCAGGCGCTTTGGAGGTCGAATCCCCCGGCGAACACCGAGCAGCGATTCAATAGTTGTTTCTCGGCATCGTCGAGGAGGTCGTAGGACCAGGCGACCGCGTGGCGCAGGGTTTGGTGGCGTTCCTGGCCGCGTCGTGCCCCGGTCAGCAACCGGAATCGGTGATCGAGGCGGTCGCGTACTTCGCGTGCGCTCATCGACACCATCCGCGAGGCTGCCAGCTCGATCGCCAACGGGATCCCGTCGAGGCGGCGGCAGATCTCCACGATTGCGGCTGACTCGTCCGGTGTGGCCGACGAGAAGCCTGGACCGACGGTGCGCGCACGTTCGAGGAACAGCGCCGCCGCGGCCGAGTCGATGCCCGCGCTGACGTCCAGCGACGGCACCGGCCACAGCTGTTCGTCGGCTACGCCGAGCCCTTCGCGGCTGGTGGCCAGGATCTTCACGGTCGCCGAGTGCGCGAGGATTGCCTCGATCAGATCGCCCGCCGCGTCGCGCACGTGTTCGCAATTGTCGATGACCAGCAGCCGGATTCTGCCGTCGAGCGCGGTGGCCACCGACTCGCTCACGCTCTTGCCGGGTTGTTGGGTGATGCCCAGGATTGCGGCCACCGCGTCGGGAACCGCCGCCGGATCGCCGACCGGAGCCAGCTCGAAAAGCCAGACGCCGTCCGGGAATTCATCCGCCAGGCGGGTCGCGACTTCGGTGGCCAAGCGGGTCTTGCCGACTCCGCCCACTCCCGTCAACGTGACGAGCCGATGCGATTTCAGCTCTGTTGCCACCGCGTCGAGTTCGGATTCGCGTCCGATAAAGCTGCTGGGCGCGGGCCGCAGATTTCCGGGGGCGGTGTCGAGGGTCCGCAGCGACGGAAAGTCGGTGCGCAGGCCGGGCGCGCGGACCTGAAATATCCCGACTGCGGCCGGCAGATCGCGTAAACGTCGGGGTCCCAAATCCAACAGATCAATTCCGTTGAGCAGCACCCGCCGTCGACTCGGCCAGCAGGATCTGACCACCATGGCCGGCGGCCATGACTCGGGCGGCCCGGTTCAGGACGGCCCCGAAGTAGTCGGCTCCCCGGAGCTCGGCTTCGCCGGTCGCCAGCCCCATCCGCACCGGTAACTCCAGCGCGCGCTGGGCCGTGATGGCCGCGTCCACCGCCGACCGTGGCGACGCGAATGCCGCACACGACGCCGTCGCCGGTGTGTTTGAAGAGCCAGCCGCCATGGGTTTCGATCGCCGCGCGCAACACGTCGTCGTGCGCGGCCAGCGCCACCTTCATCGCCTCAGCGTTGGCTCTCCCACCGACGAGTCGAACCCTCCACGTCGGTGAACAGGAACGTCACGACCCCCGAAGGCGCAGTCACCTGATCGGCGACACTGGCAGAATGCCACAGCTTGGCGGCCGGAGGGCACTTCCGTGGTCATGATCGACTATCTAGCCGCGTCGGTGGCGCGCAGCAGCAGGTGCATCGCCACCGTCGTCGAGCGCTCACGGATGTCGGAGCGGTTTCCCGGGAGCTGCAGGGTGCGCGTGATCGTCGGGCCGCCGTCGGCAAGCTTGACGGTGAAACAGACTGTCCCGACCGGCTTTTCGGGAGTTCCCCCGCCCGGTCCGGCGATTCCGGTGATCGCAACGGCGGTGTCGGCGCCGAACCGCTTGAGGGCACCCGATGCCATCGCTTCGGCCACCGGCTCGGACACCGCGCCGTGGGCTTCGATCAGCGCGGGGTCGACGCCGAGCAGCTCGGCTTTCGCGTCGTTGGAGTAGCTCACCACGCCACCCATCACGTACTCGGACGACCCGGGCCGGTCGGTCAGCCGGGCCGCCAGCAGCCCCGCGGTACACGATTCCGCGGTCGCTATCCGGCGGCCGGCCAGCAACCGCGCGACCAGGTCGTCGACGTGCGAGCCGTCTTCGGAATACAGCTGGTGTCCGTGCTTTTCGCGCAGCAGCTGGGTCAGCTGGGCGTAGGTGTCGGCCGCGTCCGGCTCGTAGCGGGTGACCATCTCGATCTCGCCGCGCCGCAGGCAGGTGGTGATCTCGAGCTTGTCGAAGCCGGGGACGGAATTTTCGGCGCCGCGCAGGGTTTCGGCCAGTCCCGATTCGGGCAGCCCGAACATCCGGATGGTCTCTTGCCGGTAGATCGTCCGGCCGGCGATTGCCTCCTGCGCCGCCGAGGTCTGAATTGCGTTCTGCCACATGGGCTGTAGCTCGCGCGGCGGCCCGGGCAGCACGATCACCGTCGGCTTGCCGGGGACGACGACGCCCGGCGCGGTGCCCACCGGATCGAGCACCTCGGCGCCGGCGGGAACCATGGCCTGCTTGCGGTTGGCGGCCCTGATCGAGTCGAAGCTGCCGGGCTGCAAGGCGGCGTTGCGGGCACCCATCAGGCGCTTGAGGATGTTGGCGATCTTGTTCTCGACCTCGTCGTCCAGCACCAGCTCGCGGCCGGCGAAGCGCGCCACCACCTCGACGGTCATGTCGTCGGCCGTGGGCCCCAGGCCGCCGCTGGTGACGATCAGGTCCACACCCTGATCGGCCATGAAGCGCAGTTGCGCCTCGATGTCGGCCGGGCGGTCGCCGCAGATGGTGATGTGGGCCAGTTCGACGCCCAGCTCCAGCAGCCGATCGGCGATCCAGGGGCCGTTCCTGTCCTGGACGCGGCCGGTGAGGACTTCGGTTCCGGTGACAACGATGCCCGCGCGTGCGCTCACCGGCACGAGCCTACTGGCGGGCTGCCGTCGGCCAGTGCGGCGGCCCCGGAGGCCCGGCGGCGCTGGCCGGCGGGGGCGAGGTGTTGGTGTCCTCGACGGTGCGCGACATCGGCACGGGCTCGCGGCGCACGGCCGTCGAGCGCGGTGACTACGAGCTCACGGGCGTGCCGAACCGCTGGCGGCTCTACGCGCTGGTGCGCGAGCAGGCCACTACGACGCCGTAAGGGCTGTCAGGCCCTAGTGACCGGGGCTGCCCGGTTGGCCGGGTTGGCCCGGTTGGCCGGGCTGTCCGGGTTGGCCGGGGTTCCGCCGGGGCCACCCTGACCGCCCTGGCCGGGCTGACCGCCCTGGCCGCCCTGGCCGGGCGACCGCCCGGCCGCCGTCACCGCCCCGGCCGCCGTCACCGCCTCGGCCGCCGTCACCGCCTGGCCGCCGGCTGCCGCCGGCGCCACCGGCCCGCCGGCGCCACCGGCCCCGCCGGCGCCACCCGGGCCGGACATGCCGTTGCCCCCGTTGGCGGGCCCGTCGCCGGTCATGGCTGTCCGCACCGATGCTGGGGTTGCGTGTCGAGCCATGACCCTGCCTCCTTGTCAGCGCCGAAATTCGTCGGCTCACTCACGCTACCCCAAGCTGCCGATGGGCCGGTGCGACTGCGAGACAATGGGCAAATGATCGAGTTACAGGTACTCCAAGCTGACGTGACCAAGCTCGAACTCGACGCGATCACCAACGCGGCCAACACGCAACTGCGGCACGGTGGCGGTGTCGCGGCCGCAATCGCCCGCGCCGGCGGTCCGGAGGTGCAGCGTGAATCGAACGAGAAGGCGCCGATTGGGCTCGGCGAAGCGGTCGAGACCACAGCCGGCGACATGCCGGCGCGCTACGTGATCCACGCGGCGACGATGGAGCTGGGCGGCCCGACCTCGGCCGAGACCATCACACGGGCCACCGGTTCCACCTTGCGCAAGGCCGATGAGCTTGGTTGCCGTTCGCTGGCGCTGGTGGCGTTCGGCACGGGCGTCGGCGGTTTCCCGCTCGAAGACGCCGCCCGTTTGATGGTCGACGCCGTTCGCCGGCACCAGCCGAGCTCACTGGAGCGGGTCGTGTTCGCGGTCCACGGCGACGCGGCCGAGCAAGCGTTTCGAGCGGCGGTAGGGGCCTAACGCCCGGACAGGTGCCGCTCGACGGAAGCGACTTTCTGCGTCATCGCGTCGGCGGCCCCGGCTCGCCAGTCCACCTTGATCACCGTGCTGACCCGTGGCGCACGAGCGGCGACGGCCTCCACCGCGCGCTGCACCACCGCCATCACCTCTTCCCAGGTATCGCCTTCGATCACGGTGAACATCGAATCCGTCTTGTTGGGCAGCCCGGAATCGCGAACCACCCGAACCGCTTCGGCGACGATTTCTCCGACGCCCTCACCCACGCCCAGCGGGGTGACCGAAAACGCGACCAGCACAGACACCCGACGAGCCTACCTGGCAGCATCGAGCCCATGCGGGTTCTGGTGCAACGGGTCTCGTCGGCGGCGGTGTCGGTGGACGGCCAGGTGGTCGGCGCCATAGGGCCGGACCGCCAGGGCCTGCTCGCCTTCGTCGGTGTCACGCACAGCGACGACCATGACAAAGCCCGGCGGCTCGCCGAAAAGCTCTGGAACCTAAGAATTCTCGCGGACGAGCAGTCCGCGGCCGACATCAACGCGCCGATCCTGGTGGTCAGCCAATTCACCCTCTACGCTGACACCGCCAAAGGCCGCCGGCCGTCCTGGAATGCGGCCGCTCCAGGTGCGGTCGCCGAGCCGCTGGTGGCCGCGTTCGCGGACGCGTTGCGAGTGCTGGGTGCCCAGGTGCAGACCGGCGTGTTCGGGGCGCACATGGATGTCGAATTGATAAACGATGGCCCGGTGACCGTGATTTTGGAGCTCTGACGGCGCCGCTGCGGGTATTTTGGTCGGGACGGCTGTGTTTCGGGAGGGCCTAGTGACGTCCAAGGCATCCGCGTCACCTGAATATGGGTCGCTTCGTTCCGACGACGACCACTGGGACATCGTCAGCGGTGTGGGTTATACCGCTCTGCTGGTCGCGGGTTGGCGCGCCCTGCACGCGCTAAGCCCACAACCGCTGGTTCGCGACGACTACGCGAAACTCTTCATCGCAGCTTCACAGGACCCGTATCTGGCTGGCGTGCTGGCCAACCAGGAGACCTCCGTGGACGCGACCGCGTTCCCCCGTCTCTACGGCGTGCAAACCCGGTTCTTCGACGACTTCTTCACCGCCGCCGGTGCAGGCGGGCATTCGTCAGGCCGTGATCATCGCCGCCGGGTTGGACTCCCGGGCCTATCGACTCGAATGGCCGCAAGGGACAACAGTTTTCGAAATCGACCTACCGAAGGTGCTGGAATTCAAGGCGCGAGTGATGCATGAGGAGGGCGCCGACACCCAAGGCCCGCAGGACCGAGGTGGCGGCCGATCTGCGCACCGATTGGACGACGCCGCTGAAGACGGCCGGATTCGACCCGCAGAAACCCAGCGCCTGGTCGGTGGAGGGGATCCTGCCCGTACCTGACCGACGACGCACAAACGATGCTCTTCACCCGGATCGGTGAGCTGTGCGTACCGGGCAGCCGAGTTGCTGTGGGCGCGCTGGGAACGCGCTTGGACCACGACAAGCTCGACGCTCTCGAGGCCGAACACCCCGGGGTCAATATGTCGGGAAACGTCGACTTCTCTGCGCTCACCTACGAACCCAAGTCCGACACCGCGCACTGGCTGGCCGCGCACGGCTGGGCCGTCGAGCCGGTCCGCACCACGCTGGAGTTGCAGCTGGGCTACGGCATGACGCCGCCGGAGGTGGACGTCAAGATCGACGGTTTCATGCACTCGCAATACATCACGGCGGTCCGGTCATGAAGTTCTCTCCCGCCGATGCCATCGCCGAGATCGGCGCCAGTTCAGCCGGCCCGGGCGTCGGTGCGTTCTTCGACCTGGACGGCACGCTGGTCGACGGATTCACGGCGGCGGTTCACGTCGGCGACCGAATTCGCCGACGGCAGGCCGGCATCGGCGAGCTGCTGGGCGTGTTCGAAGCCGCGCTCCGGTACAAATTCGGTCGAGCTGGAGTTCGAGCGCCTGATCATCCGGGCCGCCGGATACCTTCGTGGTGAGGCGCTCGCCGAGCTCGACGAGCTGGGCCAGCGGCTGTTCGTGGAACGTGTTGCACCCCGGCTTTATTCACACATGCATGACATCGTCCAGGCGCATCAGGAACGCGGGCACACCGTGGTGATGAGTTCGTCGGCACTGTCCATCCAGGCGCTGCCGGTCGCCCGCTTTCTTGGTATCGCCAACGTGCAGTGCAACCATTTCGAACTCGACGAGCACGGACGGCTGACCGGAGGAATCGTCAAACCCGTCGTCTGGGGCGCGACCAAGGCCGCCGCGGTCCAACAGTTCTGCACCGACAACGACGTTGCGCTGCAACGTAGTTACTTCTACGCCGACGGCGATGAGGACGCCGCGTCGATGTCACTCGTCGGCTGTCCGCGGCCGGTGAACCCGCGCTCCGGGCTCGCCGCGGCCGCCGCCGTGCACGGATGGCCGGTGATGTGCCTTGCCTCGGGCCGCCGTGGGCCGGTGCGCGCGTTGCGTTATGTGGCGAAGCACGTTCGCCGGGACACCGAGAGCCGCATCGGCTAGGGCGTCAGAAGTACCTTCACGCTGTCGCCCGAGCGTGAGCCCGCGACGTCGTAGCCTTTGGCCGCTTCGTCCAACGGCAGTGTGGTGGTGAAGATGCCGTCGACGTCGAGCCGGCCGGACTGCAGCAGTGGGATCAGCTCCGGCCAGGTGCGCTGCACCGGCGCGGTGGTCATGCGCAGCGTGATGCTGCGAATCAGGCAGCCCAGGGCGTTGAGCGGAAACGGATTCATGTCGTGCACACCGACGACCGAGACGGTGCCGCCCGGCCGTACCGCGTTGAGCGCGTCGGTCAGGGACGCATCGGTGGCGACGGCATCGATCACCGAGTCGGCGCCGCGTCCACCGGTCGCGGCGAGGATGGCCTCTACGGCCGGCGCCTTGATCGGCGTCGCTCCCCAGCGGGCCGCGCGGTCCAGCCGGCCGTCGACTCGATCGACAGCGAAAACCGTTGCGGCGCCTTGGAAGAGCGCACTGCGCAGCGAACATAGCCCCACCGCTCCCAGGCCGATGACCGCCACGGTGCCACCGAACGGTATGTCGGCGCGCTGCGCCGCCGCCCACCCGGTGGCCAGGTTGTCGGTGAGCAGCAGCGCCTGCTCGGTGCTGATGCCCTCGGGCATCTTGAGCAGCTGGAAGTCGGCGGCGGGCACGGCGAGCAGATCGGCCTGTGCACCGGCAAGCACGCCGCCGCCGAAGATCTGAAAACCGGCGTGGCACATGACCGGATCGCGGGTGGCGCAGCCGGGGCAGGCGCCGCAGCCGGTCACCGACGACACCATGACCTGGTCGCCGACTTTGACGGTGCGCACGTCCGGTCCGGTCTCCACGACGGTGCCGACCGCTTCGTGGCCGACCGTCAGCGGCTCGGTGAGCGGAAAGTCGGCCTCGTAGAAGTGCAGGTCCGATCCGCAGATACCGGCGGCGGTGACTTCAACGATCGCCCCGTCGGGTCCGGGAAGTGCTGGATCGGGCCGGGTTTCGACGCGGATGCTGCGCGGCCCATCAACAACTACTGAGCGCATAGGGGCGTGCTCACTTTCTTTTGGCTCGCACCACGAACTGTGACCAGTCGGGTTCACGTACCGCGGCCCAGTACTCATTGAGCCGCCATGGGCTGACGGTGTGGATCTCCCCGTCGGCGTTCTTGAAGTAGGAGTGCTTGACCGCGGGATGCGCCCACACCATCTTCTTGATCTGGGTCTGTGTCCGCTGATGCCAATCGACGGCGGCTTCGGCGGTCGGCTCCAGCGAATGCACCTCGGCGTCGGCCAGCCGCGCCAAACACTGGTCGATGTAACGCATCTGCAGTTCCGACTGAAAGATCAGGCTGCCGCCGTGCGCGAGATGCGTCCCGGGCCCGTAGATGATGAAGAAGTTGGGGAAGTCCGGAACGGTGATGCCGAGGTAGGCATACGGTCGGCTCCCCCACATCTCGTGCAGGTCGATTCCGTTGCGGCCGGTCACTTTTAGTGGCCACAGCACATCGGTGTGCCGGAATCCGGTGGCGTACACGATGACGTCCGCGTCGTGTGCCACACCGTCGTCGGTGACCACGCCGCGCGCGGTGATCTCCCGAATCGGGGTGCGCACCAGTTCGACGTTGTCGCGCTGCAACGTCTGCAGCCAGCTTCCGTTGTCCTGCAATGTTCGCTTGCCGCAGGCGGGATAGTCGGGCATGACCTTGGCCAGTAACTCTCGAGAGTTCGGGCCTTCGCCGATCTGGCTGGTGATCCACTGCGAGAACATCATGTGGGCGGCGGCGTTGATGTCGCTGACGGCGTGGTCCTGGTCGGCATAGTTCGGGTCGCCTTCGGCGGCGTCGAGGCCCTTGTCGGACCCGGGCCACAGCACCAGGAACCGGTACCACCTTCCGTAGAACGGCAGGTGGCGCATCGCCCAGCGCACACCGTCGCCGACCTCGTCGTGGTACATCGGATTGGGGAACATCCACTGGGCGGTCCGCTGGAATACGGTGAGGTGCTCGACCTCGTTGGCAATGGCGGGCGCGATCTGAAAGCCGCTGGCACCGGCGCCGATGAGTGCGACCCGCTTGCCGGTCAGGTCGACCGAGTGATCCCAGGCCGCCGAGTGAAATGACGGCCCCTCGAACGTGTCGGCGCCGTCGATGTCGGGAATGTGCGGCCGATTGAGCTGACCGACCGCGGTGATGACGGCCCGCACCCGCAGCGTGCTGAGTCTGACCGTCGGCCGAGCGCAGTGACACGGTCCACATGCCGTCGTCGTCGTTCCATTCGGCCGCGAGCACTTCGGTGTTCCACCGGATGTGCTCGGCCAACTCGTGCTTGTCGATCACCTTGGTGAAGTAGTCGCGCAGCTCGTACTGCTCGGCGAAGAAATGCGTCCAGTCGTTGTTGGGTTCGAAGCTGTAGCAATAGAAATGGTTCGCGACATCGACGCGGGCCCCGGGATAGCTGTTCTCCCACCATGTTCCGCCCGGACCCGGATTCTTCTCGACGATGGTGAAGCCGATGTTGGCCTGTTTTAGCCGGATTCCCGCCAGGATGCCCGATTCGCCGCATCCGACCACGAGGACCTGCAGGTCGTCCGTGCGTTCGGTGGGCAGGGCAGCCGGGCGGCGGGGGTCGACGCCCTCGAGGTCCAGCTCCTCGGAGACCAACGCGAGGTAGTCGTCGGGAACGTGTTCGCAGGCCGCCCAGTCCATCATTTCCCGGATGAGTTCGGCGGTCAGCGGCTCCGGCTCGGGGCAACCGCGGTCGCGATAGTCGGTGATCACCGCTAGCGCCTCGGCGCGGGCGCGGGCCTTGTCCTCCTCGGACATGAACCCCTGCACCTCGTTGAGGAAGATGCCCATCTGCTTGAAGTCGCGGATGAATCGGGGGTCGCCGGTGATATGGACGAGCGAAAGCAGCAGCGTGGGGATGCTGACATCCTCCAGGGCGGCCGCGATCTCGGCTGTTGATGTGGTGAACGGTCGGCCGGCGTAACGACTGCGCATCGAATTACGCTACTCCTAGTTTCGTAATTGGCAGGACTACGCTACCCTTGCCGCCGAACCGGATCAAGGCCTGCCCGATGTCGTCTTCGGCCGCTCCCCGCGCCCCGGTTGTCGCTCGAAGCTGGACAAAACCACACACCCCGAACTTCCTGTGACTGGTGGGACTCACCCCTTGTGCGAAACGTCCTCCACCAGACCACCGTCGACGACGAATTCGGCCGCGGTCGCATACGACGACTCGTCGCTGGCGAGAAAGAGCACGAACGCCGACACGTCCTGCGGCTCTCCCGGCCGCCCCAGCGGGATGTTCAGCACATCCTGCGGAAGCTTCTCGGTCATCGCCGTGCGGATGAACCCCGGATGAACCGAGTTGACCCGAATGTTGTTGGGCGCCAATTCCAATGCCGCCGACTTGGTCAGACCGCGGACCGCCCATTTGGACGTCACGTAGCCGTGCACCCAGGCGGCGCCGCGCAGGCCCTCGATCGATGAGATGTTGACGATCGAGCCACCGCCCGCCGCGATCATCGGATCGACGACGGCCTGAATACCCAACAGTGTCCCGGTGACGTTGACGTCGAGGACCTGCTGCCACTTGGTCAGGTCGAACGTCTTGAGCGGCCCGTAGTTGATGATCCCGGCGTTGTTGACCAGGACGTTGAGCTTCCCGAACTGCTCCACCGCCACCGCGGCCGCGGCCGCCCAGTCCGACGGCTTCGTCACGTCGAGGTGCACGTAGCGCGCCGCGTCGCCCAATTCGGAAGCCAGCGCCGCACCTTCGTCATCGAGGATGTCGCCGATCACCACCTTGGCGCCCTCGGCCACCAGTAGACGGGCATGGGATGCCCCCATCCCCCGCGCCCCGCCACTGATCAGAGCAACTTTCGCATCCACGCGTCCCATGTCGCGTCACGCTACCGGAGGGTTTAATACCTATTCGGAGGTGAGCGTTATGGCCCCGCTACTGACGGCATGCAGCGGATTCCTGCTCGCCGTGTTGTGGATGGACCTCATATTCGACGTTCAGGTGTTGAGGCACCCCGACGAACTACCCGAACCCGTCCTCGCCTCCATCGCCGCCTACTACCACCGGGCGACCACCACCTCGCGTCCGATGAGCCGGCTGATCGTCGCTCGTCATGCTGATCCTGTTGGGCGCGTTAGGGTTTCAGGCCGCCCGCGGCCACGACCCGGGCTGGCTGTTGGTCACGTCGGCGATGCTGGCGGCAGTCCCGATGCTGCTGGCGCTCACGCACACGGTGCCCGTCGGCGGTTCGCCTCGGGAAACGCACCGACGGCCCAATCGAACAGTCCCGTCTCGCGCGGTCCATCTGCCGGGATCACCTCGTCTGCGCCGGCGGCATGCTCGCGTTCCTGGTCCTGTGGGCTGCGCACAGCGTGGCGATCTGATGGGTCTTAGTCCCGACGCGGCAGACCTGTCTGGCCACCCCGAGGGCGGGCGTACTAAACTAGAACACGTTTCAGTTCGGCGAGCGCCCCAGGAGTAGGCATGCACACCGCCATTTGCGATGAACTCGGCATCGAGTTCCCGATCTTCGCCTTCACCCACTGCCGCGATGTCGTCGTCGCGGTCAGCAAGGCCGGTGGCTTCGGCGTGCTCGGGGCCGTCGGCTTCACGCCTGAGCAACTCGAGATCGAGCTCAACTGGATCGACGAGAACATCGGCGACCACCCTTACGGGGTCGACATCGTCATCCCCAACAAATACGAGGGCATGGACTCGCACCTGTCGGCCGAGGAGCTCGCCGACACGCTGCGCAAGATGGTGCCGCAGGAGCATCTGGATTTCGGAAAGAAGATCCTCGCCGATCACGGTGTCCCGATCGAGGACAGCGACGGCGACAGCCTGCAGCTGCTCGGGTGGACCGAGGCGACCGCCACACCCCAGGTCGAGGTGGCCCTGAAGCACCCGAAGGTGAAGATGATCGCCAACGCGCTCGGCACCCCGCCGGCCGAGATGATCAAGCACATTCACGAATCCGGGCTCAAGGTGGCCGCGTTGTGCGGCTCCCCCTCGCAGGCTCGCAAGCACGCCGACGCGGGCGTCGACATCATCATCGCTCAGGGTGGTGAGGCCGGCGGGCACTGCGGCGAGGTGGGCTCAATTGTGTTGTGGCCACAGGTCGTCAAGGAGGTCGCCCCGGTACCGGTGCTGGCTGCGGGCGGTATCGGCAGCGGCGAGCAGATCGCCGCGGCGTTGGCGCTGGGCGCGCAGGGGGCGTGGACCGGGTCGCAGTGGTTGATGGTCGAGGAATCCTCGAACACCCCGGTTCAGCAGGCGGCCTACGTCAAGGCCGGCAGCCGCGACACCGTCCGCAGCCGCTCGTTCACCGGCAAGCCGGCCCGGATGCTGCGCAACGACTGGACCGAGGCCTGGGAGCAGCCGGACAACCCGAAGCCCCTCGGCATGCCATTGCAGTACATGGTTTCCGGCATGGCGGTGCGGGCCACCAACAGGTACCCGAACGAGAGCGTCGACGTGGCGTTCAACCCGGTCGGTCAGGTCGTCGGGCAGTTCACCAAGGTCGAGAAGAGCGCGACGGTCATCGAGCGCTGGGTGCAGGAGTACCTCGAGGCGACGACGCGGTTGGACGAACTCAACGAGGCCGCCGCCGTCTAGGAGCTACTCGTCGTCCTCGTCCTTGCCGGTGAACACCTCTTTGGTCCGTTCCACCGCGTAAGTGCCGATATCGATCGAGTGCTGGACGATGCCGCTGGCGCCGCCCGCGATGTCGCCGCGAATGATGTCGCTGGCGTTTTCGACGATGTCCGAGGCTTTCTCGACGGCGTTGGTCGCGATGTCCCTCGCCGCGTCGACCGCATCTTTGGGATTGAAGGCCATCGGAGTCTCCTATTCGTTGGCGGACGCTGCTACGACTCTAGACGTCAGCGGTTGACGTGACATCGCGACCGTTCTTCTGCGGTGCTCCTGGATTTGGGCGTTCGATGCTGGGTGAATTCGGCATACGATCTGTGTGTCACTGATTCGCCAGCCAACGGCTGGGCGTCGTCCTGGTTTGCATGGAGGTGCGGGATGTCGTTTGTGATCGCGGCGCCGGAGATGATGACGGCTGCGGCCGCGGATTTGGCGGGTATCGAATCGGCGCTCAGCGCAGCCGGCGCGGACGCGGCAACCCAGACTACGAGGGTGCTGGCCGCGGCTGAGGATGAGGTGTCGACGCTCATCGCGGCGGTCTTCTCCGCCCACGGTCAGGGCTTCCAAACACTTACTGCGCAGGCGGCGGCGTTTCATACCCGGTTTGTGCAGGCGTTGACCAACGCGGCGGGAAGGTATGCGGCCGCCGAGGCGGCCAATGCCTCGCCGTTGGCCGCGGTGATCGAGGGCGCCCAGGCAGCTGGCGGTGTTTTCGCCCGTGAAGGACCTGACAGGCCGCCCGTTGATTGGCAACGGTGCCAACGCAACCTCGCCGGGGGGCAACGGCGGGGACGGCGGCATCTTGTTCGGCAACGGCGGCAACGGCGCGGCCGGTGCGTCGGGGCAAAACGGCGGAAACGGCGGGTCGGCAGGTCTGTGGGGCCACGGCGGTAACGGCGGCGCCGGCGGCAACGCCGTCGGCGCCTTTGGCACGGCTGGCGGTAACGGTGGGGCCGGCGGCGCCAATGGGCTTGCTCGGCGGCGGTAACGGCGGTGCCGGCGGAGCCGGTGGCAACGGCGGGGCGGCCGGCTTAGTGATTGGCCCAACCGGCGCGACCGGCGGGGCCGGCGGTAACGGTGGGGCTGGCGGCGCCAACATGCAGCTGTTCTCGCTGCACGGCCAGGGCGGGGCCGGCGGGGCCGGCGGTACTGGCGGGACCGGCGGGGCCTCGTTGATGAACGGCGGGACCGGCGGGCACGGCGGAACCGGTGGGACCGGCGGCGCCAACCAGGCGCTGTGCGGCGGGGACGCCGGCGCCGGCGGCTTCGGCGGCACAGGCGGCACCGGCGGCGGCGCGGGCGCCCAGAGCGCCACCGGCACCGCCGGGACCGGCGGCACCGGCGGCACCGGCGGCAACAGCCCCGGCGGCATCGGCGGCAACGGGGGCCAAGGCGGCCAAGGCGGCGAAAGCAACTTCACCGTTGGCAGCGGCGCCGCTGCGTTTAACGGTGGCGACGGCGGCACTGGCGGCCGTGGCGGCAGCGGGGCCATCGGCGGCGACGGCGGCAACGGCGGCGGCGGCGGCGGAGCCATAGTCGAGGCCACCGACGCCGGTGCCGCCGGTGGTGCTGGTGGTGGCGGCGGCGCCGGCGGGAACAGCACGGCCGGCGGCACCGGCGGCACCGGCGGCCGCGGTGGCGCCGGCGGCAGTGCCGATGCCGTGAGCGGCAGTTTCAGCGCCTCGGCCGGTGGTGGTGATGGGGGCGGCGGTGGCGGCCCCGCCGGCGCCACCGGTGGTCCCGGTGGTGGCGGTGGTGGCGGCGCCGCCGCCGTATTCGGTAACGAATCGGCCTCTGGCGCCCTGGGCCAGGCTGGCCAAGGCAACCCCACCGGCGGTGGTGGTGGCGGCGGCGGCGCCACAGTCGTCGGCAAAGCCGGCACCATCGCCTCCGGCGAGGGTGGTGGTGGCGGCGGCGGCGGTATCACCGGCGGCGGCGGTGGCACCGGCGGCACCGGCGGCGGCGACAGCGGTGCTGGTCTCGGCGGTACCGCCGGCAACGCCGGCGGTACCGCCGTGCCGTCACCGCCCGGCGGCGTTGGCGGCAACGCTGGCATCGGTGGCGGTGGCGGTGGTGGCCTCGCCCTCGCCTCCGGTGCCGCCACCGTCATACTCGGCGGCCACGGCGGCAACGGCGGCGGCCCCTAGCACCGATCTACCACCGGCGGCGACGGCGTGGGGCTACGACGGGGGCGGCAGCCTTGCATTCTGCGAAGCCATTCGCCATCGGTTATCGGGAGTGAATGAGAGAGAGCCAATACTCCTCCGGTATCTCTTGCACCGGAGCGCAGTACCCGTGCCAGCCCGATGGCCATCGCGATTCCGAGCAGGCCCAGCCATAGTCCGGCCAGCGCGATGATCGCCCACAGCACGGCGGTGACGCGTCGGCCATGGCGACAGCACGGCGAGCACGGAGCGAAGAAGAAACCGGTCCCGACGTACCACGCTGAGCCGGCCCGATCGGACGCGAGGACGAAACGCAGCCAGCGTGGGACCGGGGAACTTCAGGGTGGCGGGCTGGCCTTGGCGCATATCTCCAGGATAAGCGGCCGTGCTATCCGGCAGGGCGGGAAGAACCCTGCCCCGGTGAACCACCCCGGTTGCCAGCCTTGGGCTCCCAGACACAGCATCGGAAGTCCGTCAGGGGTCTGTGCCGCCGATTGCGGACCCGGACACGGCGCACCGTTCTGCTGGACCCCGAACAGCGGGTAGGAGATCACCCAGTAGCCGGTGGTGGCGGCCGGGAACTGGTTAGGGGGCGGGAAATGACAGGCTTCGGCCTGACCGCTGGGGCCGCGTCCGAAGATGAAGCGTTCATAGTTGTCGCACGGCGCACCCAGCGACGCTTGAAAGTTCATGCCCGGCACGTCGCCCTCGTACGCGGCCGCGCACGGCGCGACACCGACCGCCACGCCCGTGAGCGCAGTGGCGGTGAGTAGTTCGCGAATCAAGTTCCACCCTCCCGTCTCGTGCTACGCGGCCGCCCGTACCGCCGGTGACCTGCACCAAAGCATAACCATTGTGGCGAGAGCCACAAGGTCGTGTTCGGAGCTAGGCCGGCCGATACGTGCAGATGAGGACGCCCGTCCCGGTGGCCGTCGTCGAAACCAGCTCGAGGGCGCGGGCCTGACCGTCACCGGGGAACACCCGCTTGCCGCCGCCAAGCAGGATCGGCTCGATCATCAGCCGGTATTCGTCGACAAGGTCGTGCTCGACCAGCTGGGTAGCCAACGATGCGCTGCCCATCACCTGGATCACCTGAACCCTCCCGGGCGCGCAGCTCTCGGATCGCGCCGATCGCGTCGCCGCCGGGCAACAGCGTCGAACCCGGCCAGGTGAGATCGTCTGGGCTGAGCGTGCGGGACGCCACGTACTTCGGGATCTCATTCATCCGGTCGGCGAACGGGTCACCGGCGCGGCTTGGCCACGCAGCCGCCATCAGCCTGCCAGGTGCGCCGCCCGAACAGCAGTGCCTCGGTCGCCGGCCATGACGTCGCTGACGGCCGGCCCCATCGTCTCCGGCTCGAAGTACGGGATCGACCAGCCGCCGTGGGCGAATCCGCCGTCGGTGTCTTCTCCCTGCCCGCCCGGCGCCTGGACGACCCCGTCGAGACTCATGAAGTCACTCAGGACGATGCGCATCGTTCGTACCCTTCCGATTGCTCGGTGGTTTCAAAACAGGCCAGCTTTACAGACCAGAGGAAGAGCGAGGACTCATCGCGGCTGAACACGTTGCAGTTCAGCTTTCGATCTTGCTCTAGTGCTTCCCAATCGTGGTGTAGCAATGGTTTATTTGGCACTAGAAGACGACTAGAGGACTTCGTATCTATCGAGGAGTGGCCCGCATGCCAACCCCCAATCTGCCTCCCGGGTTCGACTTCACCGACCCAGACATCCACGCCGAACGCTTGCCGGTGGAAGAACTGGCCGAGCTGCGCAAGACCGCGCCGATCTGGTGGAACGAACAGCCGATCGGGACCGGCGGGTTCAGCGACGGCGGCTTCTGGGTGGTGTCCAAGCACAAGGACGTCAAGGAAGTCTCGATACGCAGCGACGTCTTCTCCAGCCTGCAAAACACCGCACTGCCGCGCTACAAAGAGGGCACGGTCGCGCGAGCAACTCGACACGAGCAAGTTCGTGTTGCTCAACATGGACGCCCCGCAGCACACCCACCTGCGCAAGATCATCTCCCGCGGCTTCACGCCGCGCGCCGTCGAGCGGCTGCGCGACGACCTCAACGAGCGGGCCCGGCAGCATCGTCGAAACCGCCGCCGCGGAAGGTTCCGGTGACTTCGTCGAGCAGGTGTCCTGCGAGTTGCCGCTGCAAGCCATCGCCGGTCTGCTGGGCGTACCGCAGGAAGACCGCATGAAGCTGTTCCACTGGTCCAACCAGATGGTCGGCGACCAAGACCCGGAGTTCGAGACCAACGAACTCGATGGCCGCCTCGGTCGACCTGATCATGTACGCCATGCAGATGGCTGCCGACCGGGCCAAGAACCCCGGGCAGACATCGTCACCAAGCTGATCGAGGCCGACGTCGACGGCCACAAGCTCTCCGACGACGAGTTCGGCTTCTTCGTCATCTTGCTGGCGGTGGCCGGCAACGAGACCACCCGCAACTCCATCACCCAGGGCATGATGGCCTTCACCGACTTCCCCGACCAGTGGGAGCTGTACAAGCGGGAACGTCCGGCCACCACCGCCGACGAGATCGTCCGGTGGGCCACCCCGGTCACGTCGTTCCAGCGCACCGCGCTGGAGGACTACGAGCTGTCCGGCGTGCAGATCAAGAAGGGCCAGCGGGTGGTAATGGTCTACCGCTCAGCCAATTTCGACGAGGAAGTGTTCGACGACCCGTTCAGCTTCAACATCCTGCGTAACCCCAACCCGCACGTGGGATTCGGCGGCACCGGCGCGCACTACTGCATCGGCGCCAACCTGGCGCGGATGACCATCGACCTGATGTTCAACGCGATCGCCGACGCCATGCCCGATCTGGAATCGATCGGCAAGCCCGAGCGGCTGCGATCGGGCTGGCTCAACGGCATCAAGCACTGGCAGGTCGACTACCACACCAACGGGGCAGCGAAATGCCCTGTCGCGCACTAAAATATGACCGGGGGGAAGTAACGTGCCCACGCATAAAGCGGTCCACGTAAAGTCCGCGGGCGCATCGTTGGAGCTGGTCGAGGTCGAAACGACGCCACCGGCGCGCGGCGAGGCACGCATCAGCGTGCGTGCCTGCGGCATCTGCGGTACCGACGCGCACTTCGTCGCCGGCGGATTCCCCGGCATGTCATGGCCTTTGACTCCCGGGCATGAAATCGCCGGAACCATAGCCGAACTCGGCGAGGGCGTCGAGGGTTTCGCGGTCGGCGATCGTGTCGCGGTCGGGTGGTTCGGTGGGTGCTGCTACCACTGCGATCAGTGCCGGAAAGGCCAGTTCATTCACTGCGAGAACGGGAAAGTCCCGAGCTACCAGTACCCGGGCGGATACGCGGAGTCGGTGACCGTGCCGGCCAGCGCGTTGGCCCGAATTCCCGCCGAACTTTCCGACGCGGAAGCCGCCCCGATGGGCTGCGCCGGCGTCACCACCTACAACGCCCTGCGCCACACGAAGGCCCTGCCCGGCGACCGGGTCGCGATCCTCGGCGTCGGTGGGCTGGGTCACCTCGGTGTGCAGTTCGCCCGGGCGATGGGTTTCGAGACCATCGCGATCAATCGTGGAACCGGCAAAGCCGATGACGCGCGAAAGCTGGGCGCTCACCACTACATCGACTCCACCGCCAGTGACCCGTCCGAAGCGCTCAAGGCTCTGGGCGGTGCGGCGGTCGTGCTGGCGACCGCGGGCAACTCGGGGGCCATGGCAGCCACGGTCGGTGGGATATCGCCCCAGGGTGAGCTCGTCACCATCGGCGTCACGCCTGAACCGTTACCGATCAGTCCCATCCAGCTCATCACGCCCGGCGTCAGCATTGTCGGCCATCCCTCCGGGACCGCCAAAGATGTCGAAGACACAATGCATTTCGCGGTCTTGTCCGGCGTGCGGGCGTGGATCGAGGAGTTGCCGTTGTCGCAAGCTGCCGAGGGCTACGCGGCGTTGGAGCAGGGTCGCGCGCACTACCGCACTGTGCTCACCATGTGACTCGCGACAACGACATGGTGTGGACGCTCGACGCTTCCGACGGCGAGTTGCAGCTTCGCACCGGTGTCACGGGCAGGGCCGCGCGGATGGGCCACCGGCTGACCATCGCCATGACGCGGTGGCAGGCCACGGTGAACTGGGAAGGCGGCGAACCCGTCACGGCGGAGCTCGTCGTCGACACTGATTCGTTCGAGGTGCTGCGCGGCGAGGGCGGGGTCAAAGGATTGTCCGGACCGGAGAAGGCCGTGGTGCGCTCGAACGCGTTGAAGTCGCTGAACGCCAGCCGCTTTCCCGAAATCCGCTTCAGCCGCCGACGCCATCGACAGAACCGACGACGGGTATCGCCTCAGCGGGACGCTGCAGATCCGGGGAAAGTCGCGAGAGCACGTAATCGATTTGCGCACAGACGATCTCGGCGACTCGTGGCGAATGTCCGCCGAATCCACGGTTCGCCAATCGGATTACGGCATCAAGCCGTTCTCGCTTCTGATGGGGTCGGTGCAGGTCGTCGACGAGGTGGCGGTGTCTTTCACCGCGGTGCGCCCAAGATTACGGCTGTGAGTCCGAATCGCCGTAGGCGCCGGGTATGTGCTCGAGCACCCTCGCGTTCTGTTGTTCGATCGGCGCCGCGGGCGGCGCGCCCGGCGCGGCGGCGGGGCTGGCGGGCGGCTGCACCTGCGACATGGGTTGGACCGCCTCCCGCGGCGCCGGTGGCGGCGCGGCTGCGGCGCGACGGCTGCTTCGACGGGTGGTGTCGACGTGTGCACCGGGTGCTTCGTCGTTCCGGAAGCGTTGTCGGGAACCAGCTGCAGGCCCACGGCCAGTGACAACGACGTGACGAAGGTGACCGCACCGGCGGCCAATGCGGTCACCGCGCCGGCGTAGGAGAACTGCCGGGCCGGGCAGCGGGCTCGGGGGCGGGTTCGCCGGCCGTCGCGACCAGCAGCTGCTCGTCGGTGAACTCGGTGCTGGCCGCCGCCGCCAGTGCCGCGCCGCGCGCGACCGTTACCTGCGCCATGCTTTGCGCGAAAACCGGTACCGGCAAGGTCTTTTCGAGTTGCCATGACAAGGCATTGATGTCGAGGTCCGAACCAACCACGAGCACCCCTGACGGACGCCATCCGTCGCGGTCGAACATTCCGCTCAACCAGGAAGTCAGTCCGTCGAAACCGCCGCGCACATGCTTGACGGCTGTACGCGTCTCGCCGTCGTGGGCGTCGACCATGACGACGTTGGCCCACTCATGCTCGAGAATGCACACCGCGGTCTGCTCGTAGCCGATGACCGGCGCGATGGCTCGCGCAAGCGTCTCGACGGCTTCGAGATAGCGAACCGGCACCACGTTGTCGAAACCCGCGTTGGTCAATGCCTCCAACAACAGCGCGGCCTCCGCCGACGCCTCGTCGTTCCAGGTCACTCCGACGACCCGCAGACGGTGATCGCTCGCGCCGGCCAGCTCCTCTACCCGCAATACCTCGTCTGCCACCTGCTCCGCGGTGCTCACCGCACGCACGCCGCGTCCGCCGGGCAGCTTCAATTCGTGATGGTCCAGGATCGTGCCGTCTGCGCCGTGTCCGTCAGCGAGGACCCACCCGACGGTGGTCGGCGTGACTGATACCCCTAGTACCGTATCCAAAATTTGCACCTCAATCGGCCCCGGAACCCCGATGCCCTCAGCCACACCGCCGCGCACCATGAAGCCCGCTGTGCGGTGATTCGTGAGAGCCGGAACGGACCGGGCTAGCGTGGTCTCTCGGCTTGCTTCGTGTGAGCCTACGCGGTCGGCGCAAGTTGGGTTGCCCGGATGCCGAACGCCCAGGTGAGCGACAGCGACATACCCCGTGCGCAGTTGCGGCAACACGCCTAAACCCGCAACCGGATTGCGCCCGGCGATACGGTTAGCCGAAAACGGAAACGCCATTTGCGTAGTGACACTTTGTACCTTTTGGCGGTGTGTTTCCAGCTTCCGGGGTTCGGGTGCGCAGATCCGGCTGCTAGCTGGCGATTCTCGCGCCACGAGGGGCCGCCAAGGTGCTGCGGGCTAGCCTTGCACCGGCGTCGGCGCCCTCATATCACAGTTGCTATATTCGTAGCGGTAGCCGAAACAAAACCGAGATTGGTTCGCGTCCAGATCGACATTTGACCTATTCGCACGGTAAATTCCTGCCGAGAGTACGGCTTGAGATACGCCAGACATATGACAAGGGGCAGGTATGACAGACGTGAGCGAGAAGATCCGGGCCTGGGGGCGCCGGCTTTTGGTCGGTGCCGCGGCGGCTATCACCCTGCCTGGCCTGGTCGGTCTTGCAGGCGGAGCGCCAACCGCGGGAGCGTTCTCGCGGCCAGGTCTGCCCGTCGAATACCTGCAAGTGCCGTCGGCAGCGATGGGCCGCAGTATCAAGGTCCAATTCCAGAGCGGCGGAAACGGCTCGCCCGCCGTGTACCTGCTGGACGGGCTTCGCGCTCAAGAGGATTACAACGGCTGGGACATCAACACCCCGGCTTTCGAGTGGTACTACCAGTCGGGCCTGTCGATCGTCATGCCGGTCGGTGGGCAGTCCAGCTTCTACGCCGACTGGTACCAACCGGCCTGCGGTAAGGCCGGCTGCTCCACGTACAAGTGGGAGACCTTTGTAACCAGCGAGCTGCCGCAGTACCTGTCGTCGCAACGGCAGGTCAAGCCCACCGGCAGCGCCGCGGTCGGCATCTCCATGTCCGGCTCGTCGGCATTGATCCTGGCTGCCTACCACCCCGGCACAGTTCATCTACGCCGGCTCGTTGTCGGCCCTGATGGACCCCTCCCAGGGGATGGGGCCGACCCTGCTCGGCCTGTCGATGGGTGACGCCGGCGGTTACAAGCCCGACGCCATGTGGGGTCCGTCGAGCGACCCGGCGTGGCAGCGCAACGACCCGACCCTGCAGGTCGGCAAGCTCGTCGCCAACAACACCCGGCTGTGGATCTACTGCGGTAACGGCACCCCGTCGGAGCTGGGTGGCGCCAACATGCCCGCCGAGTTCCTGGAGAACTTCGTGCGCAGCAGCAACATGAAGTTCCAGGACGCCTACAACGGCGCGGGTGGCCACAACGCAGTGTTCAACTTCAACGCCAACGGGACGCACAGCTGGGAGTACTGGGGTGCCCAGCTCAACGCGATGAAGGGCGACCTGCAGGGCGCCTTAGGTGCGCACGGCTGAGCCTGACCCGCCTTTCCCTTTCAAAGTCGCTACTGCGCTTGACGGCAGCCCGTCGAGCGCAGTAGCGCGTTAAGGGCCCGTGTCAGTTGGTCGTCAAGAATTGATTGGTGATGTCGATCCACCCGGATGCGTCCCTGCGGTGATCGTTCGCGTCGCGACACTCACCGTAGGCGCGCAGGACTCCCAGGCCCGGGTCATCGCCGTGCGGATAGATGATCGCGGTGACGGCGTCCTTGGAGACGGTCTTGCCGAACATGTGCTCGTTGGGCGGTAGGCCCTCGGTCCAGCCCCGGGTCACCAGCGTCGCCGCGATTGTCTTGAAATAGGTGTCGGGCCGAGCCCCTGCGGGCAGGGTGAAGGTCAGATAGATCGCACCTTGATAGGGAGGGTCGTTCTGGTTCTTACACGACATCAACAGATAGCCGGCCGACTTCGTCTGCAGCTCCGCGAGACTCACGATTTGTTTGGCCGATTCGACCACCTGGGCCGCGGTCGCGTCGTCGCTGACCGGATTGGCGGGATGGTCCAGCTTTTCAGACGGCGACGGACGAAGCGCGCTCAGCACCAGGAACGCCCCGCCCAGCAGCAGCGAAACCGTGAGAGCAGCAGCCAGCAGCGCCCGAACCCGCGGCGCGCGCAACCAGTCTCCGCGTATAGCTATGTCAGCCAGGCTATCTCCCAAATGAGGCGCGCCGGACTCGTCGCGCTGGTTGTCCTGCTGGCAGCACCGCAGGCGCGGGCCGACGGCACGAGCCCGCTGACGGAGTTGGTCGACGCCGCCGCGGCGCGGTTGCAGGTCGCCGAACCGGTGGCGGCTTTCAAATGGCGCGCTCACGGTTCCATTGAGGATCCGGTGCGCGTCGAGCACGAACTCGCCGCGCTGCGCGCGGAAGCCACAGCGAAGCGCGTTGACGCGGATTATGTCGCCCGGGTCTTCGGCGATCAGATCAACGCGACGGAGGCCATCGAATACAGCCGCTTTGCGGAGTGGAAGCTCAATCCGTCCGACCGGCCGGCTGCGGCACCGGACCTGTCGGCGTCGCGGTCAACGATCGATGGCCTCAACCAGACGATGCTGACTCAGATCGCGCTGAACTGGGACTTCCTCCGTTCGCCGGCGTGCGAGGCCGCGCTCGACGCCGCCAGGAGCGAGGTCATCGGCGTTCGCCGGCTCGACAACCTTTACCAGCAAGCCCTCGCTTTGGCGACGCGGTCTTATTGCCCCTAAAAGGTTGGGTTCAAAAAGGCTTTCATTTGGCATCTGACGTGCCGATTTAATTGCCATAGACTTCTTATCTCGCAATTTATTCGAATCAGTAACACTTCGGACACGCCGGGCGAAAAGCTTGACATGAAAAAGCTCTGCAAGCCTCTCGTCGGGTCCGTCATGCTGGGTGGCTTCGTTGCAGCGTCGATGACAGTGTCCGGCGGCGCGGCCAACGCTGCCCCCGCGGCCCCGAACTGGGACTCGATCGCGCAATGCGAGTCCGGTGGCAACTGGCACGCCAACACCGGGAACGGCGAATACGGTGGGCTGCAATTCAAGCAAGCCACCTGGAACCAATACGGCGGGGTCGGCAACCCGGCCGCCGCATCCAAGGACCAACAAATCGCTGTGGCCAACCGGGTTTTCGCCGAGGACGGCTTGGACCCATGGCCGAAGTGCGGCTCATCCTCGGGCCTGCCGACCGCGTGGTATTCGCACCCGGCACAGGGCATCAAGCAGATCATTAACGGGATCATTCAGGCGGCTGTCCCGCACCCGTGATTGATGGCCCCGTGTGGCCCGGGAACAGTTACGCCCAGCGCCAACCTGTGTTTGGATCGGGTCATGGAAGGTTCGGCGACGGTTCAGATGGCGGCGCCCGCGGACAAAATCTGGGATGTGATCGCAGACGTCCGCAACACACCGCGGTTTTCCCCGGAAGTGTTCGAGGCGGAGTGGTTGGGTGAGGCGACCGGTCCCGCGTTGGGCGCCAAGTTCCGGGGCCACGTTCGGCGTAACGAGATCGGGCCGGTGTACTGGACGACGTGCGAGGTGACCGCATGCGAGCCGGGTCGCGAGTTCGGTTTCGCGGTCCTTCTCGGCGACCGAGCGGTCAATAACTGGCACTACCGATTGGCACCTGCGGGCGGCGGTACGGACGTTACCGAGTCATTTCGGATGTCACCGTCGGCATTCAGCACCGTGTATTTCTGGCTGTTCGGCGGATGGCTGCGTAAACGCCGCAATGTCCGCGACATGACCAAGACACTGCAACGCATCAAGGCCGTGGTCGAGGAGTGAAGTCCGTCTTCATCACCGGCGCGGGCAGCGGAATGGGCCGCGAGGGCGCAAAGCTGTTCCACGCCAAGGGCTGGCGAGTCGGTGCGGTGGATCGCAACGACGACGGCCTGGCCGAACTGAGCCGTCAGCTTGGCACTGAGCGCCTCTGGACCCGCGTCGTCGATGTGACCGACAAAGCCGCCCTGGACGGCGCGCTGGCTGATTTCTGCGCCGGCAACGAGGGCGGCGGGCTGGACATGATGTGGAACAACGCGGGCATCGGCCACTCCGGCTGGTTCGAGGATGTGCCGTACGAGGACGCCATGCGCGTCGTCGATGTCAACTTCAAAGCCGTGCTGACGGGTGCCTACGGCGCACTGCCGTACCTGAAGAAGATTCCGGGCAGCCTGATGTTCTCGACGTCGTCGTCGGCGGGCACCTACGGCTTGCCGCGCATTGCGGTCTACTCGGCGACCAAGCACGCGGTCAAGGGATTGACCGAGGCACTCAGCGTGGAGTGGCACCGACATGGTGTGCGGGTCGCCGACGTGCTGCCCGGCATGATCGACACCGCGATCCTCACCACGACACCCAACCATTCCGACGGTGCCCCGACGACGAGGTCCGCCGAGGAGCTCCGGGCCGCCGCGCCGAAGCGGGGCATGATGCGGATGATGCCCGCGAGCAGCGTGGCCGAGGTGGCCTGGCAGGCCTACCAGCATCCGACCCGGCTGCACTGGTACGTGCCCAACGGCATTCGCTGGATCGATCGGCTCAATGGCCTCAGCCCAGAAATGGTGCGGGGCCGCATCGTCAAAGCGCTACCCGGGCTGTTGCCGGAAGATTCGAGGTGAACTGGTGCATAACCGGCTGGTCGCACGCGCCGCAGTTGCTTTAGGCCTCGTCGCCACCATCGCAGGCTGCGGGGCGGCCGAAACGATCCCCCGAAGAGCCGCACGGCTGACCATCGACGGGAACACCCACACGACGCGTCCTCCGGCGTGCAGCCAGGATCAGGGGTATCGGACGATCGACATTCGCGACCACGACGGCGGGGTGGAAGCCGTGGTGCTGCTCAGTGGCGAGCGAGTCATTCCGCAATGGGTGAAGATCCGCAACGTCGGCGGGTTCACCGGGAGCTTCTGGGAAGGCGGGGTGGGCGATGCGCACGTCGACCTGGCCCAGAACACCTACACCATCACAGGCAGCGCATACGGCATCAACAACAGCAATCCCAATAAGGTCGTGACGACGGACTTCAAAATCAGCGCCGAGTGCTGACGCCTAGGCTCGTGACTGTGAAGCAGAGATTGCACTGGCTTGCGATGCATGGCTTTATCCGTGGCGCGGCGAAAATTGGGGTCCGCCAGGGTGATGCACAGGCCAGGCTGATTGCCGACCCAACAGTGATCGCCGACCCGGCGCCGTTCTGCGACGAGCTGCGGGCGCTGGGGCCGCTGAGGAAAGGCCGCACCGCCTACCTGGCCGTCAGCCATCCGCTCGCGCACGACGTGCTGCGATCGGACGACTTTCGGGTACTGATGTACGGCGGTAATTTGCCCGCACCGTTGCGATGGTTGGAGAGGCGATTCCGCGACGATCTTCTTCACCCGCTGCGCGCCCCGTCGTTGCTGGCCGTCGAACCCCCAGACCACACGCGCTACCGGAAGACGGTGTCGGCGGTGTTCACGTCGCGGGCGGTCGCCGCGCTGCGGGACGGTGTCGAGCAGACGGCGACACAGCTTTTGGACCAGCTCGCCGGCCAGTCCGGCACCTCCGACGTTGTGGACGTCGTCGAACGGTATTGCTCGCAACTTCCCGTCGCAATCATCAGCGACATCCTCGGCGTGCCTGAGGAGGAGCGGCGGCACGTCCTGGAGTTCGGTGAGCTGGCGGCGCCGAGCCTGGACTTCGGACTGCCGTGGTGGCAGTACCGGCGTGTGCAGGATGGGATCGCCGGATTCAACTTCTGGCTCAGGGACCATCTGCGGCAGTTGCGGCGTAATCCGAGCGACAACTTGATGAGCCAGTTGATCCAGACGGCCGAAAGCGGTTCTGCCGAAACGCATCTCAGCGAGGACGAAATTCAGGCGATCGCCGGGCTGGTATTGGCCGCCGGGTTCGAAACCACGGTGAACTTGTTGGGCAACGGGATTCGCATGCTGCTCGACACCCCCGAGCACCTGGACACGCTGCGCGAGCGTCCCGAGTTGTGGCCGAACGCCGTCGAGGAGATCCTGCGGCTGGAATCGCCGGTGCAACTCACCGCGCGGGTCGCACTCAATGACACCGAGCTGGCGGGCAAGCGGATCGAACCCGGCGAGTTCGTGGTGATCTATCTGGCCGCGGCTAACCGGGATCCCGAGGTCTTCCCCGATCCGCATCGCTTCGACATCGAACGCCCCAATGCCGGCAAGCACCTCGCGTTTTCCAGCGGCCGGCATTTCTGCCTCGGGGCCGCCCTGGCTCGCGCCGAGGGCGAAGTCGGGCTGCGCACGTTTTTCGAGCGCTTCCCCGAGGTGCGGTCCGCGGGTGCGGGAAGCAGGCGGGACACGCGGGTGCTGCGCGGGTGGTCTTCCCTGCCGGTGACTTTGGGACCGGCGCGGTCGATGGTTTCGCCATAGGTGCTTGGGCGCAACGTTAGGTGAGGTAGCGGGCGAACCAGTCCAGCAGCCGCTGCCATGCATCGGCCGCCGCCGCCGCGTTGTAGCGCGGGCCGGTGTCGTTGAAAAACGCATGGTCGGCGTCGGGTTCGACCACCATCTCGTTGACCAGCCCGGCCCGACCGAGGGCCGCCTTGGCCGCCGCCTGGGACCCGGTGACCCGGGTGTCCAGGGCGCCGTAGATACCCAGCACGGCGGCCTTGGATCCGGTGAAGTCGGGGTTGTCGGGCAACGGGCCGTAGAACGGGACCGCGGCCGACACGCCCAGCGCGCCGGAGCCAAGCAGCTGCCACACCAGACCGCCGCCGAAACAGAAGCCGACCACGCCGATTTTCTGACCCGGAGCGCGTAACTTCAGTTGCGCGACAGCGGAATTCAGGTCGTGAATGAACTGTTCCGGTGCGATCGCGCTCAACGCCGCGGTGGCCTGAGCCGGGTCGGCGAACGCGGCCGTCCCGCCCTGTTCGGACAGCAGGTCGATGGCCATCGCCGAGTACCCCGCCCCGGCTAGACGCCCCGTGACCGAGCGCACCCAGTCGTTCAGCCCCTTGTTCTCGTGGATGACCAGCGCGGCACCCCTGGAGTCGGCCGTTTGGGACCACGCCGCTTGCAGCTGGCTGCTCGGTCCCGGCCAGGTGATCGGCTGGGTGGGCAGTGTGTGGGCCATTCCCGGCGGCTGCAGCGATGGGGCGGGGGTGTCGGGCGACATCGACGAAGGCGCGGAAGCTTCCTCAGGCTCCTCGCTGCAGGACGCGATGAGCGCGGTCGCGGCCGCGGCCGTCAGCCCGAGCAGGCCGAGCCTTCTCATCGCTTCGCGGCGGGTGAGCAGACCGTCGACGTGATCGGCCGCGATCTCTTCGGCAAGGTAGCGCTGCAGTGGAGTCACTGTGGCGAGTATGCGCCCGGGGCGTTGACACCGATGCCGCGGCCGGGTGTTATTGGCGACCATGACAGAGGTTTCTACGAATGCGGTCGAGACCGCGGCGGTGCTCGGGCTGTGGCGGGCGCTGTCGCGGCGGGACTGGGAGGCGGTCAAGACGTTCTTGTCGGCGGATTGCCTTTACGTCGACATGCCGGTGCCCGCCCTGGCGGCACGCGGTCCCGAAGACATCGTCAAGCGGCTCAAGATGGGCCTCGCTCCGCTGGCCGGCTACGAAAACCACGACGGCGTGCTGCTCTCCAACGGCTCTGACGTGATGTACGAGCACTCCGAGACATGGACGTTCGAGACGGGCGAGCAGGGTGTGCTCCGGTTCGTCACCGTCCATCGCGTCGTGAACGGGAAAATCACTGTCTGGAAAGACTATTGGGACATGAACAGCCTGGTCGCCTTTGCGCCGCCCAACCACTTCGAGAACCTCGCAAATGCGGATGCGAGCTGGGTGTTTGATGCTTCGGGGCTAGTCTGAAAACAGGCGCCCAGCGCTGATTTTGGGCGATATTCGACACCCACCTTCACCGACGAAAAAGAACCCGAGACACCGCTTCGGCGACGCGTCACGTTGCGCCGCGCGACGGAAACCGGTCATGATCGTGTCGAGCCCGCCCGCCCCAACACGCTTAGCTGCGAGACCGTCACGGTGTCTGGATCAACCGTTGATCGGCCGACAGGGCTGCTGCGGGAAATAGGGTGCGCACACCGGCACGAAGTATGGCGGGGGTTCGTTGCCTACCCAAAAGTTGGATGTCCCACCGTTTTGCCAAGGGACATTGCCTCGCCCGGCGGGGGTCCTCCAGTCAGGTGTGGCAGACGCTCATGTCCCAGGCTACGAGTGAAGGTGGTATCGGCGGGATACCTGGGACCCGCGCAAAGTAGTCCCCCGGCACGGGTTGTCCTGGGCACCACTGAAATGGGCCCTGGGACTGTGGGTCTGCCTGGGCGAAACCTACGGCCAGACCTAGACCGGCTGCCGCGACGCCACCCGAGAGCACCGCCCGGGCAATGATTCGCTTCAAAGTGTGAGGGGTGTTCATGGATGATCCCTTTCGCCAACGGGCCTAGGTTAGCGGTGGCGACTTGCGGAATTCTTGCGTGCACTTGGGGCTACCGATGCCAACAATGCCGGGATTGCTTCTCCGCCTACCGCGCGAAATCGCCGCGGGCCGCAGATGATTCACCACTTCCTAGCGGGCCGTTTGGGGACGGGTGCGGATCTGTTACGTTAGCCCGTCCTCTAGGTAGCGCAGCGAGTATCTACCCTGCCGCTCGGACTCACTCTCAGACACCCACGTCGCCTTCTCCCGGATCGCGTCCGTCGCCCCATACACCCGACGATTGCAGTCGGGGCAGGTCACATAGGTAAACATTGTGTCGCCAGCGCGCGGCCATTCCTCGCGCGCCGTGTCGGCTACCTGGATCCCAATGGCTTGTTGACCAATGTTCTGGATCAGTTGACCGACGACGTGCCCCTCGGGGCACATCAGGTCCATGGCTAGTAATCCCCTGTCGGTCATTTCCACTGCCTCCCTTTCGGCGATGTCCTCGCTAACGGAGGAACATACGCCGAAATCCTTTGCCGCACAATGAAAGTTACGCTGCAAGTAAGCCTGGTGCGAGTGTCGTAAGCGCTACGCTCGGTGGTTGCGGGTCCCGACAGTGGCGCGGGCGTAGCGTCGGCGTGATCTAACCCGGGCAATAGGTCGACTCCGCGAGGCCGACCATCGATGTGACATCGTCGAGCGAAAGGCCTCTCGGGGCCAAGATGTTGTGGACATCCTGGGCGATCGCATCCGCCGTGTAACCCCACCGTTTGTCGTAACAGATCAGGTGCGCCACCGCGATGACGGCCTCCTCGCGGTCCGGCGGGAAATTGACACCGAGGGCGCGCAGTTGAGCAAGGTACGCGTCATTGGTCGGGTCCGCAGTGGCAGTGGCGGCGCTGGTAAGCAAGGCGGCGCCAGCCAATATGGGGATGGTGACTCTGGCCAGCCAGCGACGTGAGGGCATTTGAATCGCTTCCTTCTTGACGGCATCGACCTTGCCGTCTAGAAACTACGCCCTAGCTCCCGGTGGTACGAGGAATGGTTCGTTAAAACGAGAACTTGAACCCGTCGACGCTGATCGATCCCCCGGTGATCACCGGCGTCCCGCTTGCAACGGTCCCGGTCAACGACAGCGCCTCGCTGCCAACTGGAGTGCGTGCACTGAGGGAAGCCGAGAACCCGCCGGTGTCAGCAACGCGCACGCTCCCGTCGCACGTCAACCAGTTCACGCGACCCAATGGAGTATTGACGGAGCCAGTTGCGTTCACGGTCTCCCCGACCACCCCGCCGGCATTGATCGGAGTCCCGGTCGCCGACAACGTCGTCGTGGGAGCAAACGGAGTGTGTGCAAGTAGAGAAGCCGTGAACCCGCCGTCGGAAGAGGGGTGCACGCTCCCGTCCACCGTCAACCACTTCACGGTACCGAGCGGAGTGTGAAGGGTGCCCGTTGCATTCACGTTCGCGCCGGAACTGGTCGGGGTCGAACTAAACGATAACGCAGGATGAAACGGAGTGTTTAGACTCACATTCCCATTCGCGCCTGTCGCAGACTCGCTGAACGAATACGACAACGGCCCAATGTTTCCGCTGAAGTTGGTGGTGCTCGCCGCTTCGGTGCCGACGTACTGCGCAGCCCCGCCTTTCAACAGGTTCACGAAGTCGTCGTGAAAGGCCGCCGCCTTGGCGCTGGCGGCCTGGAATCCTTGAGCATGCGTACCAAAAAGTGCCGTGATGGCCGCCGATACCTCATCGGCGGCCGGGGCCGCGATCGAGGTCGTTTGGTTCGCCGCCGCCGCGGTCGCGCTACGCAGCGCAGAGCCGAGGCCCGCCAAGTTATCACTCGCGCCCGCCACAATGTCCGGCGCGATGCTCAATAACGACATCATTCCCCTCCTCCGTCGAACACTTCGCGGAAACAAAACGCCCACATATTGGGCGATGGAGGAATCGTAAGCTCACGATCGAATCTGAGCGGACTTTTAGCAGAATTCGCGTTCCTTGTCACGTGCCGTGCCCGGCCTGGGCATTGCCGGACAGAAGCCCGAAAACAGCTAGGTGAAACCGCGCGGCGGCAATGCCCCGCGTTTATGTGGGCGTGCTCTGGTGAGCGACCCGAATTGTTCTACCGCCGTACCGGAAAGTCCCGATATTCGTGACAGTCGGTTTGCGATTTTGTGCGTTTGCGTCGCGACGCGCCTTTACGGCGGTTCACACCCAAAGTGGTGGCGGCTGCCACCCGCCGAACACCTTCTCGAGGTGTGCCGCGACGGCCAATGCCGTGGTGTCTTGCCATGGCCGGGCGACGATTTGGACGCCGATGGGCAGCCCGTCGCGGGAAGTGCCGCAGCGCACCACTGCCGCGGGCCATCGGGTGATGTTGTGCACCATCAGATGTGAGAAGTCGTTGACTTCCACCAGGCCGTGATGGTGCGGTTTGGCCGGCGTGGGCATCGCGGGGCAGACGATCACGTCATAGTCGGCCATGAACTTCAGCATGTCGACGCGGTACTGATCGAGGTCGGCGAGGCGGCTTCGGGCATCGGTGAGGGAGAACTCGACTTTGCGCGCCTGGGTTAGGAATTCGGCCAATTCTTCGGAGGGATCGGTGACGCCGAATGCCCGCAGCACTTCTTCAAACTCCCGGCCGCCGTCGCCGCCCAGGAAGACCGACGTCCAGAGCAGCTCCATGGTCCGACCAAGGCACTCCGGGGCGGCGCGCTGCACGACCGCGGCCGCCTCCCCTATCGCGCCGGCCGCCGCGGTCACCACGGCGGCCACCTCGTCGGTGGGCGCCGAGATGCCGTCGTCGAGGTAGGTGGCGACGCGCAGTGCGGCGAGGTCGACCTCGTCGGGATTGCCCAGTGGGGCGGGCACCGCGTACGGATCCCGCAGATCGGGTCCTTCCATGATGGAAAGGCCCAGGAACAAGTCGGCCACCGAACGTGCCAGCGGGCCGTAGTGACTGAACGGGCCGAAGATCCCCGGCGCGTTGCCGAAAACATTGCCGGTTCGTGGAATTCGGCCGTGCGACGGCTTGAGCCCGGCGATGCCGGTGTTGTGGCTCGGTTGCCGGATGCTGCCACCTTCGTCGGTGCCTACGCTGAGCGCCGCGCCCCCGGCGGCCACGAGTGCGGCCGATCCGCCGCTGCTGCCCCCGGGGGTCCTGGTCAGGTCGTACGGGTTGTTGGTGCGCCCGTAGAGGCTGTTGTTGGATTCGGCGCCGCGACCCAATTCGGGAACGTTGGTCAGGCCGAGCACGATGGCCCCCGCGCCCCGCAGCCTCGCGACCGCGGTCGCATCGGTATGCGCGACGGCGCGCAGCGCGCGGCTCCCGCCGGAGCAGGCCAGGTCGGCCACCTTCAAGACGTCCTTGACGACCACCGGCAGTCCGTGGGCCGCGCCCAGCGGCTCGCCCCGCGCGGCGCACTCGTCGGCGTGGTCGGCCAGGCGCAGGCATGCCTCCGGGTCGGCGGCTTCGACCAGCGCGTTGAGCGTGGGATTGACGCGCTCGATCTGCGCCAGGTGTGCCTGCATCACTTCCCGGCAGGACACCGAGCCGCTCGTCATCAAACGAACAAGTTCGTGAGCCGGCAGGTGGCACAACTCCATGCAGGCAACTTACAACCGGGCGGCGTGTCAGACTCGCACTCATGCAGGGCATCTTGTGACGACAGAGCCGCGGGCGGCCTACCAGCGGACGCGTGTAGCGCATCTGACCGCGGTGCGGGCGGCGCTCGAAGAGCACGTCATGCGCTTGGATTGGTCGCGCCGACGGATCGAGGACTACCAGAACCATCGGCTGCGGGCGCTGCTGACCTACGCGCGGGAACGCTCACCGTTTCACTCCCGGCGGCTCGAGGCGCTCGACCCGTCGTCTGCCACGGTCGCCGATCTGGCGTCGCTTCCGATGATGACGAAGCAGGAAGCCCAGGAGCAGTGGGACGCCATCGTCACCGCGGCCGACCTCGACCGCGCCGGTGCCGAACGTATTCTCGTTGAACAGCAATGGTTTTCGTACACGCCGGACGGTCAGCAGCTGTTCAGCTCGGGTGGCTCCAGCGGGGTGCGCGGTGTGTACGTGTGGGATTGGCAGTTCTTCGTCTCGGCAGCGTGCCTGGCCTGGCGCATCCAGGCGCGAGAAGAGCGCCTCGAACCGGGGGCTGCGAGCCGGCTCGCGGTGCTGCAGGCCGGTGTCCCGCCGCACGCCAGCACGCCGCTGTTCGACATCCCGACGGCCCCGGGCATGGAGACGGTCGTGATCGCCGCGGGTGCGCCGTTCGACGAAGTGCTGGCCGCGGTGGCGACCGCCCAACCCACACACCTGGTGGGCTATTCGTCGGTGATCGGACGGCTTGCACGCGCGGCCCTGGCCGGTGATCTCCGCATCGAGCCGGTGCGGGTAAGCACCAACTCCGAGCCGCTGCTCGACGAGGATCGGCAGGCGATCCGTGAGGCCTGGGGGACGCCGATCCACAACGTCTGGGGCTCAACCGAAATCGGGGTGCAGGCCGTCGGCTGCGGGTACGGTCAGGGGCTGCATGTCTGCGAGGACGAGGTCATCATCGAGCGCGTCGACGACAGCGGCACCCCGGTCGGCCCCGACGTGCCGGCGGCGCGGACGCTGGCTACCGGGCTGGGCAATTGGACCTTTCCGTTCATTCGCTACGACCTCGGCGACCAGGTCACATCGCTGGCCGGGGAGTGCGCGTGCGGCGGCGTGTTCGCGCGGGTGGCCGACATCGGTGGGCGACGCGATGACGACTTCCGTTACGGAGCGACGACGGTTCCGCCGATCGCGTTTCGTCATGTGCTCGGCACCCATCCGCGCGTGTCGGAGTATCAGGTCACCCAGACCGCCACCGGGGCCGACATCGTGGTGGTGGGTGCTCCCAGTGCCCTAGAGGCCGTGGACACCGACGCGCTGACCTCGTCGCTGATCGCGGCGCTGCGCAGGTACGGGTTGTCCGAGCCCACGATCCGGATCCGGGTCACCGACAGCCTGCGGCGCCACCAGGGCAGCGGCAAGCTGCGACGGTTCATTCCGCTCTAGCGTTAAGACTCGGCAAGCCCCTGGAGGCATTTCAGGGTGCCGGCCAGAGTGTGCGACCCACCTGGCGCATGACACGACTTGCTCGCGGGTCCAATTCATGACATCGCCCAGGGCGCACATAACGCGCCATGTACCACGTGACCGGAGTCGTCAAACGCGATAGAGGCGGGCGGCGTTGTCGTGGGCGATCAGGTCGACCACCCGCATCGCGTCAGCTTCGCTCCAGTCGCCGCCCTCGACAAAGCCGCGCAACACTCGGTGAATACCGTTGCGCCACAACGCGGCACCGAGGTAGTGCAGTTCCGCCGGACCGTAGCCGTCCGACGAGTAGAGGATTTTGCGAAACGGCGCCAATTCCAGCAGCCGACCGATGAATGCGGGCGCGCGAGCCCCGAGGTAGTTCACGCTCAACCCGCCGTCGAGATAGACGTTGTTGAAGGCCTGCGCCAAGTAGCCCGCTTCACGTTCGTAGGGATAGCAATGCAGCAAAATGATCGGGGTATCGCCGGAGAGCCGCAAGAAGTCAAGCAGATGAAGCGGATTGGTCTTGTGTAGATCACAGTCCCGGTCGCCGAAGCCCACGTGGAATTGCACCGGCTTGCCCAGCCGCAGCGCTTGGTGCAGCCCGAAACGCAGCAGAACCCGATCGTCCAACCGGACACCGCCGCGGTCGCGCCATCGGCCGGCGGCCTCGGCGACCTGCACCGCCGACGGCTCGCTGAGGTCGCCGTCGAACCCGCCGCGGTAGGCCAGGATGGACTTGGTGCCGACCGCGGTGGCCGCGCGCTCGTCCAGGATTTCGCAGAATGCCGTCGCGTAATCTCCCGACACCCGCGCGGCCTGCTCGGCGACCTGCTCAAGCCGGATGACCTCGTGCGCCCGGCCGCCGGACAGGTCAGCCAAAGCCGACACGTCCGTTACGTCCGCGCCGACGCCGGTGTCCACCAGCCAGTCGGACACGTGAGCGGCCGGCAGAAACATGCGGGCCAGCTCGGCTTCGCTGAATTGGCTGCGGCGCTCCCAATATTGCTGCGGCTCAACATGTTTAGCTAGTCCGAGGATGGGGACGCAGTGGGTCCGCACGGCGAAGCCGAGTTGGGAATCGAACGCGGAGTCGAAGTCCGCCAGAGGTTCGGTGTTGGCCTCGTTCAGCGCGTTTTCGAACCGGCGCCTATCCCCCGCCGTCAACCAGCAGCCATGCACGTGCTGGTCGATCAGCGCGACCGTGTCGATGTGTTGCGCCAGCGCGGAGGAACCACTCACAAGCACTCACAAGCTCCAGGCCATCCGGAACTTGTCCGCCAGCTCCTCGGGGCCGAGGTCGGCATAGCGGTCCTGCTCCAGGCGGCGCACCGCCACCACCATGTCGACCGCCGGATCGCCCAGGATGCTGCGCAATAGCCGCGAGTTATCCAGTGCAGCAATGGCTTCAGCCTGCGCTTCGGGAAGCAGGGCGATGCCGGCCTGAGCGCGGCCCGAGTCGGAGAGCTTGGCCGGATCGATCGTCGTTTCTGGTGGTAGTGACAGGTTGTGCGTGATTCCGTCGAGCGCCAGCCCGAGGATGGCCGCCGACGCGAGATACGGGTTGGCGGACGGATCGACGACTTTGACTTCGACGTTGCTGCCGTTCGGGTTGCCGGGGCCGCCCTTGACGAATCGCACTGCCGCTTCCCGGTTCTCGGTGCCCCAGCAGACATAGGCCCCCGCCCAGTTGCCCGGCCGAGTCCGCAGCCCGGACACGATCGATCCGCACAGGATGCCCTGAGCTTCCCGCAGCCCACGCAGCACGCCGGCCACGGCCGCTTCCCCCGCTGCCGTCATGCCCGCCGCGCCGGTTCCACCGGAAAACAGCGGGCCCACTTCCCGCCGGGTCAACGAGAAATGCTGATGCGCACCCGATCCCACGCTGCCGGCGAACGGCACCGGCGACAAGCTGACACGCATGCCGTGGTGGCGGGCGGCACGGCCGATGATGAGCCGCGTCAGTGCGAGCTGATCGGCGGCGGCCACCGGTGTCAGCGGCGGCAGCGAGATCTCGAACTGGTTCACCCCGTACTCGGGATGGAACTGCTCGATCGCGACACCCGCCGCCGCTGCCGCGGCGTTGACGTCGCGGACGAAGGCCTCGTGCTCGAGCACGCCGGCGAGGCCGTACTGCGCCCACAGCGCCGACGGCAGCCGGCCACCGTCGGGATCGACCAGCAGGAACTCGATTTCGTGACCCATCATCGCCTCGATGCCGGCTGCGGCGAGCGCGGTCTCGATCCGGCTCAGCGTCCCGCGGCTGCAAGCGGCTACGGGTGTGCCGTCCTGCTCGAAGAACGCGGCCGGCGCCCAGGCCAACCCGTCACCGATGAGCCGCAACGCGGAGAGGTCGATGCGCAGCCGCTGATCGCCGACCACGCCGACGTCGTCGGTGAAGGCGATGCCGGTCTGGTCGATGGCGAAGGCATGCCACGACGGACTGGCCCCCAGGCCGGGATCGGCGAACGTGTCGGTCCGGCGGATCGGCACGGTCTTGGCTTGGGTGAGCCCGGCGGGGTTCACGGCGGTGCCGATGACGGTGTCGACGCCCTCGGCCTCGAGTTGGGCGATCGCCGCCGTGGCCAGGGGCGTGGCGGTCATCGTGGTGGCTGAATTGCCGTCAGGCGCGGCTGGGCAACGTCAGCACGCAGGACTGGCCGATGTCCAGGGTCCGCAGAACCCGTCCCATACCGATCCACAGCGCGCAGGACAAGGCCAGGTCGGCGAGCAACTCCTCGGAGAAGTGTTCCCTGCACCGGTTCCAGAAGTCTTCATCGTCGCGCAGCACGTTGTGCTCAGTGGCGAACCGGTACGCGAATTCCGCGGCCAGGCGCTCCTGGGCGCTGTATCCGGGCCAGGTGCGCCACTCGTGGGCGTGGAAATAGAGCTCTTCGTCGACACCGGCGGCGGGCCCGTCGGCATCGCGGGTGTTGACGCAGACGATGCATTGGTTGTCGTGGGCGATCACCGCCCGTGCGAGCTCGCGGGTGCGCATCGGCAGGCGGTTCTTGTTGTAGACCGCCTGGCTGAAATTGGCGATCGCCGTGCCGAGGACGGGGGACTTCGATGCCCAGCCGTAGACGTCATCGTCAGCGAACGATCCGATTCGACTCATGGCGTGATGGTACGCCCGCGCTTCACGCGTTTTGACGTTTCCCGGCTACGGCGCCGGCGGGGGAGGCGGGGGGTCATTCGTAGGAAAATCGTTGTTGACCCAACCGCCGCTGTAGTTGCCGGGGGTGTAGTCGTCGCCGCCGCCGTTGGAGGTGCTGGTGTTGTCGTCGGTGGCGAAGCCGCCGTGGTCTACCAGGCGCACCGAAGCCCCCGATGCGACAGCGCTTTCGGCGTGACCGGGCTGCGCAGCGCTGAATAGCGCGAGCGTCGCGATGGTCGCGGCCCCGGCGAAAATCACTTGCATCAGACGGATTTGTCGACGCCGAGCGTCGGTTGGGTTGATTTCATGGCGTTGGTGGTCGATGGTCGTTGTCATACATCATTGTTGTCGCTCGTTGTTAGCCGCTGCCTGGGCGCTCGTTATCGATCTGCTCTGAGGTCATGGCGGCCGCGAAAGTGGGCCGATAGCTGGCCAGTGCGTCCGGGTTCAGCGCGCCGGCACCCCACGGGTCGTCGTCGTCCAAGGCTCGGAGCAGACGGCAGGCGATCGCGTCAACAGAAAGCCCTGCCGCGAGCGCCACGATGAGTGCCGCGAGTTGGCTGCGCCATTTCTTCATCGGGACTTCGATCCTTCCGCCCGTTGAGGGGGCCGGGTCGCTCGCTTTGGGTGTATCTGTCTGAAGGATCTCCCACGGCCACGCCCATTGGAGCGCCGCGTGCGGCCCGGCCTCAGGCGGGCCATCCCTGGAATAACAAGAGGGTTCGCCAGCCTGGCTATGACTATTGCAGCGGGGTGCAGCGGTGTCTGTCCGCCGAGTAGCCGGTGCGTGGGTTGAATCGCGCGTCCCCCGATTAGGGGATCGGCGGTGGGCGGCGGTTGCTGTTCGGCTTGAGCGGTGCGGGCTTCGCCGGACTCGGGCTGCACGGGCCAGGGGCTGATAATCCCCGCCGATTGGTGGCGCGTAAATCACGGCGTCGCACTCTCGGCATGTCCAGGTGGTGTGGCCACCGCGCTGGCCACAACTACACGGCTGGTGGCCTACCAGTACACGGTTCGGGCCGAATTAGTGCCCGCGCGAACAACATTCGGGTGCGCGAACGATTAGTGTTCCGTCAGTGCAGTGGACCAGATCGCCGACTGCGGGCATGCAAGCAACGCCACTGGCGCTCAACCGGACGAAACCCGTGTCGTAGGTGGGGTTAGTGACCGGCGAGCGCACCCGGCGTCGGACCGCAGTGCGCCGCGTAGCTGCCGTATATCGCCGCGTCGAACACTGCTACCGCCAGAGGCGTCCCGTCGTTGGTGTAGCAAATAGCGGGCGGCGGCGGCACCGGCAGCCCGTGTTCATAGGCCACGAGCATGCTTATCGGGCCGCCATCTTTGATGGGGTTTGGATCTTGAGGCGCATGCCTGGCGTACCACCGCACCCAGTTGTCGGGCGCGCTGCAGCGCCCGCGCTCCGACCAACATGGCCATCGACTGCGCCAGCCCGCACAGCACCGATGCGACGACGAAGAACACCACCCCGGCCTGAAACACCCGCCTGCGGCCGAACAGGTCACCGAGCTTGCCGACCAGCGCGGTGACGATCGTTGAGGCCAGCAGGTAGCTAGTGACGACCCATGACTGATGGCCGGCGTCGCCCAAGTCGGCGACGGTGGTCGGCAGCGCGGTCGCGACGATGGTCTGGTCCAGCGCCGCGAGCAGCATGCCCAGCACGATCGCCACGAAGATGAGGTTGCGCCGGTGCGGGCCGATCAGTGCGCTGCCGGATCCGGGGTCCGCGGTCGGGTTGCCGGGGCCACCGCTGCTGCTCTCGGGCCTGTCATGCCTGCCTTTCCCGTCGGCATCGGATGCTAACGGGTACCCAGCGTCGGGGGACGTCAGCTAGGCGGGCGCGAAACGCACTGCGCCGAGTACAGCTCCTCGCCGAGTTTGTTCATCAGCTCCAGCTGCGTTTCGAGGTAGTCGACGTGCAGTTCTTCGTCGGCCACGATCTTCTCGAACAGAATGGCGGTGGTGCTGTCCTCCTTCTCCCGGCACATGATGATTCCGGGCTTGAGGCGGTTCAGCACGTCGTATTCGAGAGCGAGGTCGGCCTCGAACTGCTCGCGTAGCGTCTGGCCGATGCGCAGGGAGAACAGGCGCTGGTAGTTCGGGAGGCCATCGAGGATCAGGATGCGATCGGTGATCGACTCGGCGTGCCGCATTTCGTCGAAGGACTCTTCGCGGGTTTTCTCCGCCAACTCGGTAAAACCCCAGTTGTCCTGCATCTTCGAATGCAGGAAATATTGATTGATCGCGGTGAGCTCGCTGGTGAGTTGCTCGTTGAGCAGGCGCAGAACGTCGGGATCACCTTGCATGATCACACGCTCCTCTCTCAAGGCGTAGGAAGGCTGGCATGTCGGACCGCTGAGGGTGGGCTGGGCTGGAGCACACCGCGCCGGGGCCGTAGCAGCACTCTGCCACGCCGATTTCGAATCTTCTAGCAAGGTTTGGCTGTGCTCAGTGTGGCGCGAGTGACTTAGGTTAGACTCCACTAACCTACTTAGGTTAGACTCCACTAACATGCGGGCTGTGCTTTCGGCGGTGGAGGTCTGATGTACGTCTGCCTTTGTGTGGGGGCCACCAACCAGACGGTTTCCGACGCGGTCGCCAGTGGCGCGTCGACGTCCAAAGAGGTTGCCGCCGTGTGCGGGGCGGGCGGCGACTGCGGACGCTGCCGGCGCACGCTGCGGGCGATCATCGCCGCATCAAAGCAAAGCGAACCCGAACTCGACGCCGTCCCCGCTCGCTAAGCGCGCTTGGGGCTCGCTCAGGTGGCGCGCCGCTGGGTGAAATCCGCGAGGGCCGCCGCGTTGGCCTGCGTTCCCATCAGCTCGGCGAAGTGAGCGTTTTCTCGCGCGGTCGCGGCCGCGATCTCTGGACGGACCGGTTCGAGCATGGTGTGCTTGACCGCCATCAGGCTCGAAATCGGCCGCGAGGCAAGGATTTCGGCATGACGACGGGCTTCCGGCAGCAACTCGTCCGGCTCGCACACCCGCCAGACCAGCCCCATCCGCAGCGCGTCGGCGGCGTCGACCCATTCCGAGGACATCAGCAGCCAGGCGGCGTTCTGCCGGCCCACCAACTGAGGCAACAGGTATGACGACGCCGCTTCGGGCGCCACACCCAGGCTGGTGAACGGGCATTTCAACCGCGCCGTCGACGACATGAACGCCAGGTCGGCATAGCCGAGGATGGTGGCGCCGATGCCCACCCCGACGCCGTTCACGGCGCAGATCAGCGGCTTGGGAAAACTGCTGAGCGCGTCGATCAGGCCGCGGAAGCCGTACTTTCCGGGCTTGAAGTCCGGGTCGGTCACCATGGCCTGCATCTCGGCTAGGTCGGTACCGGCGGAAAAGCCACGCCCGGTGCCGGTGAGCAAGACCACGGCGACCTCTGGATCCTCGGCGGCGGCCAACAGCGCTTCCGTGGTGGCGTCGTAGAGGGCCTCGTTGAACGCGTTGAGCGCCTCGGGCCGGTTCAGCGTGAGGGTGCGGACATGCTTTTCATCGTCGATCTGCAGCACCGCTGCAGCCTAGCCGTTGCTGTAGACGCGGGTCGGCTCGATCAGCACCACAGCACGGCGCTCCTCGGCCATCACTCGGTCGTATTCCGGCCAGTTGTCATGGGTGCCACCCGCCGCGGTGAACACCTCGCGCAGCAGCAGTCGCAACTGGTCGGCCTCGGCGAGCCAGGGCGCCGCGTCATCGGGGCCGACCAGTTCCGCGCGGCCCTCGACGGTCGCCCATTGCCATCCGTTGCGGAAAGTAATGGCCAGCTGCGGCCGCGCCCGCAGGTTGTTCAGTTTGACCTTGCCGTAGGTGGTAAAGCCCAGCGAAGGTTGCCCGCCGTCGGGGTGGGGCAACAGTCCCACGTTGACCAGTGAAGCCTGCACGGACCCGTCGGCGCGAACGGTAGAGATCACAGCTAGGCCGCTTTCCGCGGCCGCCAGCGCCACGGCCTCGTCGAGTGTGGTCATGTCGGGCCCTCACATTTCGAATGGTGTCTTGAACACGTAGCGGCTGGTCGGGACGGTGTCGATGTTCTCGTTGGCACCGAATGCAGTTGTACTGGCGACCATTCGGCCCAGCCGGTCCTGCAGGTCGTGGTCGTCGGCGGCACCGAAAAACGCCTTCAAATCGGTGATCGCCTCCGCGGGGAACAACTCTTCGACGATGCCCGCGATTCCCGGTGCGCCTTCAATGAGTGTTCGCACCACCCAGTTCTGGGTGTAGCCGAAGGTCGACTGGGTCTCGATGGCGACGCTGGTGTGGTTGAGCTGCCACCGGTTCAGCCAGGGCGCCTGGTCCATGTCGGCGGGCCGGCGCAGCAGTGCGATGTTGGCTAAACCAGGTGTGCGAGAACCCAACTCGACCGACGGTGCTTTGAGCGGGACCGACTCGGTCACCAGGTACGCACCGAACTGCTCACACTCGGCGGCGAGCAGGTTCAGCGCCGCCGTCGTCTGCTCGCCGTAGCACTGCTGGGTCCACAGGCTCACCACCGCGGCCACCGGCGGATCCAGCGTCGTCAGCGTCATCAGCGAGTGGGCTACCGCGCTGTCGCGCACGTTGACCGATAGCCCGGCGATGCCCAGCCCCAACAGCGCGTCGGCGACAGGGCCCCGTTGGCGATCGCACCAGTCGTCATCGGGCTCGGCGCGCATCAACACCGCGATTACCTTCTCCATACGCCGAACTTAACGTGCCGATTTGATTAGGCGTACCTTCTGCTCGGCGCTGACCAGCTCCCCGATGATCGCCGCGAGCCGTCGATAGGGTTCGTCGCGACCACTCGAGGAGCGGAAAACCAGGCCGACCTGCCTACCCGGGCGGGGAGCCGCAAACTCCGCGAGCCCAAGCCGGCTGCGCGCGGCCTCGATGGGCGCCGCGCTCTGCGGGAGCAGCGTTGCCCCCAGTCCGCCCGCCACGCATTGCACGGCCGTGGACAGGGAGGCCGCCCGGGTGTCGGCAAGGTCGGCCTGCACCCCCGCCTTCTGGCAGAGGTCCAGGGCCTGATCGCGCAGGCAATGGCCCTCGTCGAGCAACAGCAACGGCAACTCCGCCAACACCGCTACCGGCACCCGGTGCTTGCCCGACAGCGGATGCCCGGGTGGTAGCGCGAGCACGAAGTCCTCGTCGTAGATCGGGACCTCCGTGAGCCCGCCGGTATTGGCGGGCAGCGAAATCAATGCGGCATCGAGCGCCCCGTCGCGCAGGGACGCCAGCAGCCGCTCGGTTTGGTCCTCGACCACTCGCAGGGTCAGCGCGGGCAGTCGCTGCGCGAGGCCGGCGAGCACAGCCGGCAGAACGTAGGGCGCCACGGTGGGGATCAGACCCAACCGCATACTCCCCTGCAGCGGATCCGATGCGCCCGCGGCCGCGGCGGTGAACGCCTCCGCCGCGTCGATCACGGCCCGGGCGAGCGGCAGCAGCTGCACGCCCTCGGGCGTTACACGGACCCGACGGGTGGAACGCTCGAGGAGGTGGCTGCCGAGGCCGGTTTCCAGCGCCGCCAGCGCTTGCGACAGAGTCGATTGGCTTACGCCGAGAGTTGTTGCCGCACTGCCGAAATGCCGCTTCTCCGCCACCGCGACGAACGCCCGCAGCCCGGCGAGGGTCGGCTGAAAACTCTTATCGGTCATACCTATTAGTGTAGTGGCAAATATCACCTTTACTTCTCAGTAACCTGAGGCCACCATGGGAACAGGCAACTAATCTTGAATTAATCCAGATAAGGAGTGCAGATGTCTTTGCTCACCATCGGGCGAGCAGTTCCCCGCCTACCGGCTCACCGCGCTGATCGGTGGCGACCTGTCGAAGGTCGACGCGCAGCAACCCGAGGACTACTTCACCACAATCACCAGCGACGACCACGCGGGCAAGTGGCGCGTGGTGTTCTTCTGGCCCAAGGACTTTACGTTCGTGTGCCCGACCGAGATCGCTGCGTTCGGCAAGCTCAACGACGAGTTCTCCGACCGCGACGCGCAAATCCTCGGCGTGTCGATCGACAGCGAGTTCGTGCACTTCCAATGGCGCGCACAGCACGAGGACCTCAAGAAGCTGCCCTTCCCGATGCTTTCGGACATCAAGCGGGAACTGGTCGATGCCACCGGCGTGCTCAATGCCGACGGCGTCGCGGACCGGGTGACTTTCATCGTCGACCCCAACAACGAGATCCAATTCGTCTCGGCGACCGCCGGATCCGTGGGGCGTAACGTCGATGAGGTGCTGCGAGTGCTGGACGCACTGCAATCCGACGAGCTGTGTGCCTGCAACTGGCGCAAGGGCGACCCGACGTTGAACGCCGGCGAACTGCTCAAGAAGTCGGCGTGATCCGGAGGAAATGATGAGCATCGACAATCTCAAGGAAGCGCTGCCCGAGTACGCCAAGGACCTGAAGCTCAACCTGGGCTCGATCGCCCGCAGCACGACGCTCAACGAGGAGCAGCTGTGGGGCACCCTGCTGGCGGGCGCCGCGGCAACGCGAAACACCCAGGTGCTGGCCGAGATCGGCGCCGAAGCGGCCGACAATCTGTCGGCCGAGGCATACCACGCCGCGCTGGCCGCGGCGTCCATCATGGGCATGAACAACGTGTTCTACCGCGGCCGTGGCTTTCTCGAAGGCTCCTACGACGATTTGCGCGCAGGGCTGCGCATGAACGTCATCGCCAATCCCGGTGTGGACAAAGCGAATTTCGAGCTCTGGTCCTTCGCGGTGTCGGCGATCAACGGGTGCTCGCACTGCGTGGTCGCCCACGAGCACACGCTGCGCGAGGCGGGGGTCAGCCGGGAGGCCATACTGGAGGCGTTGAAGGTCGCGGCTATCGTTTCCGGTGTGGCACAAGCGCTTACCGCGTCCCAGACACTGGCTACCGTCGGCTGACCATTGACCGCATCGTGGGTGGCGCACGCGATCTGGTGGCAGGTCTATCCATTGGGCTTTGTCGGTGCCTATCCCGCGGATCAGCCCCCTGGGCCGGACGAGCACCGGCTCAGGCGGCTGGTTGCATGGTTCGATCACGCCATCGAATTGGGGGCATCCGGCATCGCCCTGGGCCCGATCTTCGCCTCGCGCACCCACGGCTACGACACCACCAACCACTTCCGCATCGATCCCCGGCTCGGTGACGACGCCGACTTCGACTACGTCGTCGCCGAGGCGCGCGGTCGCGGTCTGCGCATCCTGCTCGACGGTGTCTTCAATCATGTCGGCAAGGACTTCGCGCGCCGTCGCGAGGCGGCGCCCGGCTGGTTCAGCGGCGGTACGTTCGAGGGCCACTCCGAGCTGGTCACCCTAAACCATGACAGCCCCGAGGTCGCCGACTACACCGTCGACGTCATGTCGCATTGGTTGGGACGCGGCGCCGATGGCTGGCGTTTGGACGCGGCGTACGCCGTGCCACAACAGTTCTGGGCGACTGTGCTGCCGAGGGTACGTGAGCGGCATCCGCAGGCGTGGTTCGTCGGCGAGCTCATCCACGGCGACTACGCGGCGGTGGTCGATGCCGCCGGCTTCGACTCGGCGACCCAGTACGAGTTGTGGAAGGCCACCTGGAGCAGCCTCAACGACGGAAACTTTTTCGAGCTGGACTGGGCGCTGCAACGGCACAACGAGTTCCTTGCCGACTTCGCGCCGCTGACCTTCATCGGCAACCACGACGTCACCCGCATCGCCAGCCGGCTGCAGAACCCGGACCATCTCGCCCACGCGCTGGTGATCCAGCTGACGGTCGGCGGGGTGCCCAGCGTGTACGCCGGCGACGAGTTCGGCTTTCGCGGCGTCAAGGAAGAGCGCTACGGGGGTGACGACGCCGTGCGCCCCGAATTCGGCCCTCCCCCATTACAACTGGATGCATACGGCGCCCGCGTCTGGGGCCTGCACCAGTACCTCGTCGGGCTGCGTCGCCGTCACCCATGGCTACACGCCGCATCGACCACCGCGTTGCGGCTGGACAACCGCCATTACGTCTATCGGGCCAGCCACGGTGATGACGCGTTGCTGGTCGCGCTCAACATCGACGACGAGCCGTTACGGCTGGCGTGCAAGGACCTGGGCGTCAACCGGGCCGAGGTGCTCGCCGGATCGGCGGCGCCGCCCCAGGAGGTCGTCGATGCCGTGGTCGTGGAACCGCACGGCTGGCGGATACTCAAGCCCGTTAGCTGATCAGTCGCGCCAGCGTCAGTTGGTCTTGGCGGCCGTCGTAGTACTCGTCGAGCAGCGTTACGAAGTCCTGATTGTCGTGGGTGGCGCGGGCGAACAGCGTCATCGACGAGCGCAGCTTGAGATCGTCGGGCGAGCCGAAGATTTCGCCGATGGAGCGTCCTTGAACCTGGTTGACCAACCGGGTGCACTCATGCAGTCGCGGCCCGAGCAGCTCGTGCCGTAGATACGCGCGGGCTTCATCCAGCGATGAAATGCCGTAGCGGACAGCCATCGGGCTGCTGCCCAGGCCCAGCAGTTGCGGAAAGACGAACCACATCCAGTGACTGCGCTTTCGCCCATCGCGCAATTCCTCGACGACGCCGCGGTAGACGGAAGCCTGCGCGTCGACGAAACGCTTCAGATCGAAGGGGTCGCCCGGCGATTCCATAGGACTACGGTGGCACACATGGCGGTCAAACGACGAGTGCCCAAGATCCATGACCTCGCGCCGCTGATCCAGTTCAAACGACCCGAGTTCGACCGCACCAAGCGCCGCCTCGACGCCGCACTGACCATCCAGGATTTGCGCCGCATCGCCAAGCGGCGCACCCCCAAGGCGGCCTTCGACTACACCGACGGTGCAGCCGAGGACGAGCTGTCGATCGAGCGCGCCCGACAAGCCTTCCGCGACATAGAGTTTCACCCGATGATCCTGCGTGATGTGAGCAACGTGGTCACCGGATGGGACGTGCTGGGTCACCCGGTGGCCTTGCCGTTCGGGATCGCGCCGACCGGATTCACCCGACTGATGCACACCGAGGGCGAGATCGCCGGCGCGCGGGCGGCGGCCGCCGCCGGGATCCCGTTCTCGTTATCTACCCTGGGCACCGCTGCGATCGAAGACGTGGTGACCGCTGTTCCACAGGGCCGCAAATGGTTTCAGCTGTACATGTGGCGTGATCGCGACCGTTCGATGGCGTTGGTCAAGCGCGCGGCCGACGCGGGATTCGACACGCTGCTGGCCACCGTCGACGTTCCGGTCGCGGGCGCACGGCTGCGCGATAACCGCAACGGGATGACGATCCCGCCCGCGCTGACGCTGCGAACCGTTCTCGACGCCGTGCCGCACCCGCGCTGGTGGTTCGATCTGTTGACCACCGAGCCGCTGGCCTTCGCGTCGCTGGATCGTTGGTCGGGCACCGTCGGCGAATATCTGAGCACAATGTTCGACCCCAGCCTCACCTTCGATGATTTGGAGTGGATCAAGGCCCAATGGCCGGGCAAGCTCGTCGTGAAGGGGATTCAAACGCTCGACGACGCCCGCGCGGTCGTGGATCGCGGCGTCGATGGCATCGTGCTGTCCAATCACGGTGGCCGCCAACTGGACCGGGCCCCGGTGCCGTTTCACCTGCTGCCCGCGGCGTCGCGTGAGCTCGGCAAGGACACCGAGATCTTGGTCGACACCGGCATCATGTCGGGCGCCGACATCGTCGCCGCGATCGCGCTGGGGGCCCGGTGCACCCTGGTCGGGCGGGCCTACCTCTATGGGTTGATGGCCGGCGGCGAGGCGGGCGTGCGCCGCGCGATCGAGATCCTGCGGACCGGGGTAATCCGCACCATGGGGCTGCTGGGTGTGACCTGCCTGGAAGAGCTGTCGCCCAAGCATGTGACGCAGTTGCGGCGGCTGGGTCCTGTCCCCGTGCCGGATTGACGCTCAGCGTGACGCCAGCTTCATGTTCGATGCCCACCGTGAAGCTGGCGTCACGCTCGGGATGGCTAGCGGGCGAGACCCGCCCAGATTCCCTGGTTGAGTTCCTGCGTCACACCGGGGCCTACGGGAGCTGTCCTCGGGGCGCCCGCGGTGAGGGCGGCGAACGGGTTGGGGTCGGAGCCGGGCTGGCTGGGATTGTCGGCGCTGGCCGGTGCCGCTCCCGCAACTCCCACCATGGCGCCCAGGACGATAGCTCCGCTGACAAGCAATTTCGCGATCATTTTCGGAATTTCCTTCCATTTTTGTAATGGCTAAGACCGATGGTCACTTCCTTAGACGGTCGAGACGCCCTTCTCGTTCGCGCTACCGCTCCATTGCGACGAGAGTGCAACCCTCCACTGATGTAACCGCCTTAGCAAGTTACATCTTGTCCGAATTGATGAAACCTGTCAAGGTGGTTACATGAAGTTCGTCTACGTGAGCGGTCGCCGGTGCCTCGACTTCGCCGGCACCCTGAAATACCGCACGTCAGCCCGCGAGGAACTGCTGACGGAGCCCGATCGGCTGTCGGCGTGGGCGGTCCAGGCGGAACTGGTGGATGCGGCCATCGCCGTCACCGAGGACGATCTCGCTGCCGCAATCGAGCTTCGCGAAGCCATCTATCGGGTGGTTACCGCCCGACTCGAGCACCGCCCGCTCAAGGTCGCCGACGTCGACCTGATCAACGACCGCGCGTCGCAACCCCGGCTGACGCCACGATTGGACACAGCCGGATCGACCAGTCGCGACGGCACACCATCGCAGCTGCTCGCCAGCCTGGCCGCGGACCTGCTGGACCTGCTAGTCGGGGGTGACATCGACAACGTCAAAGGGTGTGCCCACGTCAACTGCACGCGCCTTTACCTCGACTCGTCGCGGGCAAAGAACCGGCATTGGTGCGGGATGGGCACCTGCGGCAACAAGGTGAAGGTGCAGGCCTTCCGGGCCCGTCAGCGCGCCGCTTCCGCGCAGAATTGACGCCGAGCGTCACGCCAGCGTTGCGCTGGGTGTCCAGCGTCACGCCAGCGTGACCCTCACGGCGAAAAGTCCCCGGGAACAAACCACCTCCCCACGGGGTTGAGCGCAACAGGCTTAACTTTGGAGGATTGATGTCTGAAGCCAAATCAGTTCCGGTGCTGTTCGTCACCGACAACATTGTGTTGCCCGGGATGGTCGTGCCCATCGGACTGGATGACGCCGCACGCGCGGCCATCGACGCCGCGCAGGCCAGCGAATCGGGGCAGCTGCTGATCGCCCCGCGACTGGAAGACCGCTATCCGACCCACGGCGTGATCGCGAAGATCCTGCAGGTCGGACGCATGCCAGGCGGCGGCACCGCCGCCGTCGTGCGCGGCGAGCGCAGGGCGCACATCGGGGCGGGGGCTACCGGCCCGGGCGCCGCGCTGTGGGTCGAGGTGACCGACGTCCCCGACGTCGAGCCGACCGACGAGGTCAAGGCCCTGGCGGCGGAATACAAGAAGCTGCTACTGGCCATGCTGCAACGCCGCGAGGCGTGGCAGATCGTCGACTACGTCAACAGCCTGACCGATCCATCGGCCCTGGCGGACACGTCCGGGTACGCGTCCTACCTGACCGATGTGCAGAAGCGACAGCTGCTGGAGACCGTGGACGTCGCCGAGCGGCTGCGCGTGCTGATCGACTGGACCAGTTCGCATCTGGCCGAGGTCGAGGTCAGCGACAAGATCGCCGAGGACGTGCGCGACGGCATGGAGAAGACGCAGAAGGAGTTCCTGCTGCGCCAACAGCTCGCCGCCATCCGCAAGGAGTTGGGCGAGGGCGAGCCCGACGGCTCCGATGACTACCGGGCCCGCGTCGAGGCCGCCGAGCTGCCCGAGAAGGTCCGCGAGGCCGCGTTGCGCGAGGTTGGCAAGCTGGAACGCGCCAGTGACCAAAGCCCGGAGAGCGGCTGGATCCGCACCTGGCTGGACACCGTGCTCGACCTGCCGTGGAACGTGCGGACCGAGGACTCGACCGACCTGGGCGCCGCCCGGGAGATCCTGGACGCCGACCACCACGGCCTGGACGACGTCAAGGACCGCATCGTCGAGTACCTGGCCGTGCGTACCCGGCGCGCGCAGCGCGGGCTGCAGGTCGTGGGCGGCCGCGGCTCGGGCGCGGTGATGGTGCTGGCCGGTCCGCCCGGCGTCGGCAAGACGTCGCTGGGTGAGAGCGTGGCGCGGGCGCTGGGCCGCAAGTTCGTGCGCGTCGCCCTGGGCGGTGTGCGCGACGAGGCCGAGATCCGCGGGCACCGGCGCACCTACGTGGGCGCGCTGCCGGGCCGCATCGTGCGTGCGATCGGCGAGGCGGGTTCGATGAATCCCGTTGTGCTGCTGGACGAGATCGACAAGGTCGGGTCCGACTATCGCGGTGACCCGAGCGCGGCGTTGCTCGAGGTGCTCGACCCGGCGCAGAACCACACGTTCCGCGACCACTACCTGGACCTGGACCTCGACCTGTCCGATGTGGTATTCCTGGCCACCGCCAACGTGATTGAGAACATCCCGTCGGCGTTGCTGGACCGCATGGAGTTGGTGCAGATCGACGGCTACACCGAGGACGACAAGGTCGCCATTGCCCGCGACTACCTGCTGCCCAGGCAGCGGGAGCGGGCGGCGTTGAACGACGACGAAGTCACGGTGACCGACGCGGCGCTGCGCAAGATCGCCGCGGACTACACCCGTGAGCCGGGGGTTCGCCAGTTCGAGCGGCTGCTGGCCAAGGCGATGCGCAAGGTGACGACCAAGCTAGCCGAGGACGAGTCGCCGAAGGTTATCGACGAGCCCGACCTGGTTGGTTACCTGGGTCGGCCGCGGTTCACCCCCGAGTCGGCCGAACGCACCGCGGTGCCCGGTGTGGCCACCGGCCTGGCCGTCACCGGCCTGGGCGGCGATGTGCTCTACATCGAAGCCGGGGCGACCGAGGGCGAGCCGAGCCTGCAGCTGACCGGTCAATTGGGTGACGTGATGAAGGAGTCGGCGCAGATCGCGCTGTCCTACGTGCGCTCGCATGCATCGGAGCTGGGCGTCGACCCGAAGGCGCTCGACCGGCGCATCCACGTGCACGTGCCCGCGGGCGCGATCCCCAAGGACGGTCCGTCGGCGGGGGTCACCATGGTCACGGCGCTGGTGTCGATGGCCACCGGACGTCAGGTCCGCGCCGATGTCGGCATGACCGGCGAGGTCACGCTGAACGGCCGGGTGCTGCCGATCGGCGGCGTCAAGCAGAAGCTGTTGGCCGCCCAACGCGCTGGCCTGTCAACGGTTTTCATCCCGTCGCGCAACGAGCCGGATCTGGACGACGTGCCCGCCGAGGTGCTCGACGCGCTGACCGTGAAGCCGATGACCGACGTCGCCGAGATCGTCGCTCAGGCCTTGGCGCCCGCCGATGCGGTGACCGTCGCCGCCTGACCTGCAGCAAGGGCCACGCCCGTGACATGGGCGTGGCCCTTGGCATGGAATGGGGGTTGAATGGAGCCGTGAGTCTCAAACGGGAAGTAGTGCACCGCGTTCAACGACTCGCGGTGAATCCGATCGGCCGGCAATTGCCGGTGACCATGCTCGAAACGACTGGCCGCAAGAGCGGGCAGCCACGACACACCCCGGTCGGCGGCCGCGTGGTGGACAACCAGTTCTGGATGGTGTCCGAACACGGTGACCATTCGGATTACGTCCGCAATATCAAGGCCGATCCGGCTGTTCGGGTACGCATCGGCGGCAAGTGGCGTAACGGGACCGCCCACCTGCTGCCCGACGATGATCCGGTGCAGCGGCTCGGCAACCTCCCCCGGCTCAACAGCGCCGTCGTGCGCCTGATGGGTAGCGACCTGCTGAGTATTCGGGTGGACTTGGACTGAATTTCGTCATGGCCTATGACGAAGATCTGGCCAACCGGATCCGCGAGCTGCTGGGTTCCGAGAAGGGCCTCGACGAGAAACGCATGTTCGGCGGCCTGGCGTTTCTGATCAACGGCAACATGTCCGTGGCCGTCAGCGGCCAGGGCGGCCTACTGGTGCGGGTGCCGCCGGACGAAACCGACAAGCTGCTGCAGCGTGTCCACGTCAACCCGATGGTGATGGCGGGACGAGAAGCCCGAGGCTGGTTACGCGTTGAGGCCGCCGGAGTGCAGACCAAACGGCAGCTTCAGGGTTGGGTCACCAAAGGCGTGGGCTACGCGCGCAGCCTGCCCGCCAAATAGTGCGCCGGTTTGTCCGGGCGTGGTGCGGGTACGCGGCGGGATATGGACAACTCGGAGCAGGTGGTGCGGCGGCTGCTCAAGGTCGCCGGCACGACCTACGCGGCTGAGGCCGGGATCCGCATGAACGACAAGCCGATGCCGCTGTTTGAGTTGCTGGTGCTGGCCATGCTGGCCAGCAAGCCCATTAACGCCACCACCGCGATGCGCGCCGCGCGTGAACTGTTCAAGGCGGGCTTGCGGACGCCGAAGGCCGTGCTGGCATCCGATCGGCCCACCATGATCAGCGCGTTCGGCCGCGCGCACTACGTGCGCTACGACGAAAGCTCGGCGACCCGGCTCACCGACATGGCGGAGCGCGTCCGCGATCAGTACGCCGGTGACCTGCGCGAACTCGCCCGCGGTGACCAACACGACGTCGCGGCGGTCAGGCGAAACTTGAAGCAGTTCAAAGGTATTGGCGACACCGGCGCCGACATCTTTCTACGTGAAGTCCAGGACGTCTGGACCTGGGTGCGACCGTACTTCGACGACCGAGCCAAGGCCGCCGCCAAGCGGCTGGGCCTGCCCGCCGACCCGGCGAAGCTGGGCGATCTCGCGCCGCGCGCCAACGCGCGACTGGCCGCCGCGCTGGTCAGGGCGTCACTCGACGACGACGTGCTGCGCTCCGTTCACACGGCCTCTTGAGTTAAGCCGAGACGAGGTAGGGTGCAATTATCGGGAGTTGACAAACATTCGTCATCGTTGGCGGCGGACTCGCCGGGGCCAAAGCGGCAGAAGCGTTGCGCAACAGTGACTTCGACGGCGAGATCGTGCTGTTCGCCGACGAGGAGCACCTGCCCTACGAGCGGCCCCCGCTTTCCAAGGAGTATCTGGCCGGAAAGAAGGCGCTGGGCGAGTTCACCGTGCAGAACTCGGACTGGTACCACGAACACAACATCGATTTGAGACTCGGCACGCGGGTGTCGGCGGCCGACGCCACCGCACACACCGTGGGGCTTCCCGACGGCGCCACGGTGCACTACGACAAGCTGCTGCTGGCCACCGGATCGGCGTCCAAGCGCCCACCGATACCTGGATCCGACGCGCCCGGGGTCCACTATCTGCGCACCTACGACGACGCCGAGGCGCTGAATTCCGTTCTGGTCGAGGGATCTTCGCTCGCTGTCGTGGGAGCGGGGTGGATCGGCCTGGAGGTGGCCGCAGGTGCCCGGCAACGGGGCGTCGACGTCTCCGTCGTCGAAACTGCCAAGCAACCCCTGATGGCCGCACTTGGCGAAACGGTCGGCGAAGTGTTTGCCACCCTGCACCGCGACCATGGCGTCGACCTGCGGCTACAGGCTCAGGTCGAGGAGATCTCGACCAGCGATGGGAAAGCCACCGGGCTCAAGATGCGCGACGGCTCGACAGTTGCCGCCGACGCCGTGCTGGTGGCTGTCGGCGCGAAGCCCAACATTGAACTCGCCGAACAGTCCGGGTTGTCGATGGGCGAGGGCGGCGTGCTGGTCGACGCATCGCTGCGCGCCGGCGACCCCGACATCTACGCGGTCGGAGATATCGCAGCTGCCGAACACCCGCTGTTCGCCACCCGGATTCGCACCGAGCACTGGGCCAACGCGCTCAAGCAACCCGCGGTGGCGGTGGCCGGGATGCTGGGCAAGCCGGGCGAATACGCCGAGCTGCCCTAATTTTTGACCGATCAGTACGACCTCGGAATGGAGTACGTAGGGCACTCTCCCAGCTTCGACCGGGTGGTGTTCCGCGGCGATGTCGGCGGCCGTGAATTCGTCGCCTTCTGGCTCGACGCCGAAAGCCGGGTGCTGGCCGGGATGAACGTGAATGTTTGGGACGTGCTCGATGACGTCAAAGCGCTGATCAAGTCGAGGACTCCCGTCGACGCCGACAGGCTGGCCGATCCGCAGTCGCCGTTGCCCGACTTGCTGAGTGATCGTTAGTCGGGCACTGGGCAACCGGGGTCCGGGTCCACCGGAAGCCACGTCTTGTCGATCACATCGGGCGGGCGCTGGGCTTGCAGGCGCTCCCGCTCCGCGCGCCGTCGCTTGATCCGCAACCGGGCATCGGCCGGCATGGTCACCAGTTCGTCGCAGGTCAGGTAGTACACGTCGTCGGCGACATCGATCAAGTCCGCCGCGAGCCGACGAGAACCCAACTCACGCAATGCCATTCGAAGCTCGTGCGTGTAACGGATGGTGGTGTCGTATGCCAACTCCCGCGAATCGTGCGCGCCGGCGGCCAACCGCTGAGGCAGCGTGGGTGCGGGCGTCGGCTCACTGGGTGGCTCATCGGCCTCGACGATTTGGGAGGCCGCCAGCAGCAGCATCGCCGGATCGTCGCCGAATGTGGGGTTGGCCAACTCGGCCTCCCCCGGCCCGCGGTGCCCGAGTTGGGCGAGGGCCGTGGAAAGGGCGGCGGCGCCGTTCGGAGACAAGGTGCGCACGCTCACGACGTCGCCTGCCCTGGCCAGCGCCCGCATGAGCCGATCGCCGCGCAATACCGTTGCCAGGGAGGCGGTTTCCGTTGCGATACGGTTGCTCTCCACGATTGCGTCGACCCCGGACACGCTGGAGCCCGCGCGGGTGTATTCCAATGCCGCGGCGGTGACGCCGGTGTCGATCACCCACATCGCGGTGAGGATCCAGCCTTGGTGAATACGGTCGCGCAACAGTGGGATTCGAACTTCCAGGCCGGCATCTGGCAGCGAGGCCAGCTGTTCGGCGTCCAAGTGCTCCGAAGAGGCGGCGGCACTGTAGGCGCGGGTGTCGCTCCTCAGGTGGCGCAACAGGGCCACTGACCGCGCCGCGACGACCGCTTTGGCGACCGACCCCCGTGCTCCGCCGGCCAGTTGGGGCTGACCGAACGGCAGCAGCTCGGCTGCCGGCGGCGGCTCGCCGAGGGCACGCTGGGCAACGGCGCGCTTGTCCCAGCCGAGCAGCTGGCCCGCGGCGACGACGTTGGCCGACACCCCGACGTAGGGGCGGTGACCGAACACCGCGATGGATCTGCTCCACCATTCGTCGGCCACCGCGCCGCCGAGCGCGAGGAGCTGACCCATCACCCGGCTGGCCATGCGCAGACCAGTCAGCTGGACGTCCAGCGTTATCGGGGTCAAGGGACCGGGCAACGCCTCGGCGAGGCCCTTCGCACTGAAGATCGGAAACCTCGGATCGATCCGGTCGTCGAACTCGCCCTCCAGGCCGTCTGGTGCCGCGGAGTGCAACCCTTCGGTTGGTTCGAATCGGGGCAGTGCTTCCACCGGAAGCTCCAGTTGAGCGCCCTGGCTGACCGCGCCGGCGGCATCGAGCCTGCGGCCGACAAGTCCGCGCCCGGTGTCAGCGACCGCGTCGATCGCACGCCAGCCAAACTCGAACTGCCAATCCTCTTGCACCGCAGTGAGATCCATCTCGGGCACTAACTGCGGCCAGCGTTGCACTCGATGCGCCCGCGAACGCGGATCGACGGATCGCAGGAGCCGCCACGCGGTAATCATGTTGGTGGTGTCCGGGGTGGCCAGGTCCACGACACCGGTGCGGTCGGTATCGACCGCGACCAGCAGGAAGCGGACCAGGTCGTCGAGGTGCAGCACCCGCATCGGCTGCGCCGAGGTTTTGCTGCGCAACAATGTGGCCACGGTGCGGCACACCATCCAATCCAGCTGGCGGCCGACCGGCGGCGCGATTCGGACCACCAGGCTCGGCCCCCAACTGGTGGACACCAGCGCCTCGGCGGGCTGATATGTGTCGGGCTGCCCAGCGGCCTGCGACAAGTGAAGCAGTCGGGCACCGGCGCGCGCGGCCGCATGGGTTACCTGGGCAACGCCGTTGATGCCGGCGTGGCCGGGCGCTGTCGCGTCGACGGGGCGAGATGGATGACCGCGTCGGCCTCGTCGGCGAGATCTTGCAGGACGGGGTCGGACAGCCGCGCACAGACGAACTCGACGGCGGGGTCCAGGCAGGCGTGTGGATGCTCAGCGAGGCCGCTGACCGAATGTCCGGCCGCGATCAACTGCCGAGCGACCATCCGGCCGAGTGTGCCGGTGGCGGCGGTAACCAGGATCTGCACCTGGGCTCACCTCCCCCAACGTCCACCTCTGACAATAGGCGTGTCGGTGTGACTTGCGCGACCGTTAGCTATTTGCAGGGCTTGGGCCTACAGGGTCGCGCTGCCGTCGGCGGCGACGGCAACCTTGGCGCCGCCGATGTCTTCACGCACGGTTACTTCGGCCGCCGCAGGGTCGGCGATCTGCGCCAGCGCCCGCGACCCATCGGGGGTACGAACGGCCAGGAAGGCCCGCTCCGGTTGTCCGTCCCGGTTGAACGGGGTCGTCCATGCTTCGACGGTACCGACGCCTTCCCACTCGACCAAGCCGTCGCGGGTGGGCTCTCGATCCACCGCTGGTTGCATGTCTTCCCAGCGAAACTCTGCCGGCGGCTCGGTGCCGTACACACCGAAGCTGTGTTTGGTCAGGTAGCCGCCGTTGGCGGTGATCAGGCCGCGCCGCCCGGGGTTGGCCACCAGCAACTCGGCCAGGGTGGCGATGGAATGCATAACGTAGTTGCTCCACGGGCCGCCCGCGAAGGTCAGGCCGCCGGTGACGGTTAGCGGGCGCGCGGGGTCGTCGACGGCCAGCGCCGAGTTCGGCCGCCGCGACCTGCACGGCGGACGGGAAGCAGGAGTACAGGTCCACGTAGTCGAGGTCGTCGAGCCGCAGGCCGGCCAGCTCCAGCACCCGCGCCCCGGCGATCCGGATGGCCGTGGACCGATGCAGCTCGTCGCGCTCGGCGATCGCCGACGTGTCGTGGGCGTCGGTGCCCGCCTGCGGATAGACCCAGCATTCGGCCGGGATCTGCAGGCGTTTCGCCTGTTCAACCGATGTCAGAAGCAATGCGGCGCCCTGGTCGACCATGTTGTTGGAGTTCATCAGCTTGGTGTAAGGCCAGCTGATCATCCGGTTACGCGGGCCGGGGTGCGTGATCTCCTCGGCGGTTGCCGGTTCGCGGATCCACGCATGCGGATTGTCGACCGCGACGGCGTTGAAGCGCGCCCACAGCTCGCCGACCCGCTTGGCGTGATCCTCGATCGGCTCGTCATTGGCGATGCGCAGCGCCTGCTCGAACAGCGGATACACGTACGCCGGCCGGTCCAGCCCGATCCTGATCTCCGCGTCACCGGCCATCGGGACGTCGTCGCCGGCGACCTGCGCCATCGGCACCGAGTCGTCCTGAACCGTCCACTCGAGCCGGCTGCCCTTGGCCCGCAGCCCCCGCCGCGTGCGCCAGGTTTCGGCGCCGGTGAGCAGCACGACGCCGGCCCGGCCGTTTTGGATGTCCAGGCACGCCTGGTTGACCAGCGATTGCGGCACGTTGCCGCCCATCGGGCTGTACAGCGTGCTGAACTCGGTGGCGCCGATCCGCTGGCCCACCAGCAGGCCGGGATCGCGGTATTGGGCCGACAGGATGTTCACCACGCGGACGGAATCCACGGCCTCGAGCACCTTGGCGCCGGTGGCTTCTGTGGCCTTCTGGGCCGCGGCGACCATCAGGTCGACGGGTTCGACGGACCGCTTGTCCGGATCGATCTCGTCGCGGTGGTTGACCTGGCCGTGGCCGATCAACACCGGGGTCCTGGGGTCGACGGGCATTCGTCGAACCTATCGCAGCGCGCCGAGGCACGCCGAGCCTCAGGCCGGACCGCCCGCGAACAGCACGCGGTCGGCGATCAGCCGTTCGGTCTGCTCGGCGCTCATTCCGAGCACGTCTCGGCAGATCTCCCGGGTGTCCCGACCGGGCAGCGGCGCCGGACGCTGCGGTGCGGGCGGGATGTGGCGGAAGGGCGCCGGACCCGTTTCCGCGGGCATCGGGTGGTCGATCAGGGGATGTGCCATATCGCTCAACGCTTTTCGCTCGATCAATTGCGGGTCCACGAGGACGTCCGCCGGCCTGTTCATCGGGCCCGCGGGAATCCCCGCCGATTGCAACGCTTCGGCGGCCTCTATCGGGCTGTGGCCGCGAGTCCAGTCCGACACCAGCGCCATCAGCTCCCGGCGGTGCGCCACCCTCGCCGCACCGGTGGCGAACCGCGGATCGTCTGCAGGCAGTCCGAAAACCGCTGCGGCGCAGTGCCAGTCGCTATCCGAGCGGATCGAGATGACGCACCACTCGTCGTCACCGGCACACGGATACACCGCGTGCACGCTGGTGTCGTCGCGGATCTCGCCGACACCCGCCGCACGCGCCGCCTCTTCGACGTAGAGCGTGTCCAGTTGGTTGACGACGACCTCGGCCTGCGAGATGTGGACGTGGGCCGCGTCGCCGGTGCGGTCGCGGCGGATCAGCGCGGCCAGCGCCACCAGAGCGGTGACCCGCCCCACCACGTGATCGGGGAAGATCGTCGTCGCGTCGTAGAACGCGATGCCGGGACCCGGCGGCCCGAGCCTCCGCGGCGGCCTCGTCGGACGTCCACAGCCGGGTGACGCCGGTGGCGGCGCGCACCAGCGGGCCGTAGCCCATCCGTTTGCTCCAAGGCCCGCGGTCGCCGAGGGCGCTGCTGCCCGCGAGCACGATCCGGGGATTCAAGGTGCGCAACGTGTCGAAGGAAAACCCAAGCGCGGTAAGGGTTCCCGGCTTGAAGTTGGCGAATATCGCGTCGGCGTCGGCGACCAGGCGGCCGAAGATCTCCTTGCCCTCTGCGTTGCGCAGGTCGAGGCCCAGCGCGAGGTGGTTGCGGTGCGTCCAGGCGAATGACTCGCTCATCACGGCGCCGAAGCGGGACTGCCGCAGCCCGTCGGGGTAGTCGGCGCTTTCAACTTTGATGACCTGGGCGCCCATGTCGCCAAAGAGCCGGCTCAGCTCACCGCCGGCGACGATGACGCCCAGATCGAGGATCCGCAGGCCGGCGAACGGATAGTCGCCGAGGTGGCCCGGCTTGGGCGTCGACAGCGCCACCGGATCGGCCAGCCAGCGCGGTTGGTCTTGTCCGGCGGCCGGGGCCGGGGTGCGGAAGCCGCAGCGTTCGTCGTCGACGACGAAATATCCGGTCGGCACCTCCGTGCGCACCCCGGGAACGAGTTCGGCGCTGGTGATCGCGCCCACGGCCTGGAAGTGTTCGGAGGCCAAGATCCGCGACGGCGTCAGCACCGCCGCGATCGGCACCCCGTGCGCCTGCCCTCCGCCACCAGCTCCTTCATCGTCTTGTCGGCGAACAACGCGTCGACCCGCACGCTGAGCTGCGGCCACGCGGCGAAACGCGGGCCGAGCGCGTCGAGGGCGGGGTCCTGGAATTCTTCCGGCTCCCCCAGCCAGCGGCGAGGCCGCGCCACTGCCGCGGCGCCATCACGCATAACCGGACGTAGCCGTCCTTGCACGGGCAAATCGGGTAGGGATCCTGGTTCTTCGGGCGGCCCCGCCAGCCACTGGTGCGCTGCCCGGCACTGGCCTGCCCATGCGCGCCGAACGCCGGGTCGAGCGCCATCACGACGGCGTCGAAGCGAGAGAAGTCAATGTATTCGCCTGTGCCACAACGTAATCGGTTGTAATAGGCGATGAGTGTGGCCCAGGCGGCCTGCACGGTGGCGGTGGCCGTGGCGATGCCGTCGGGCGGCAACACCGGGGTGCCGGTGGGTGGGCCCGAGCGCGACAGCGAGCCCGACATCGCGAACAGCACGGGATCCGTCGCGCACCACGACGACCGTGGCCCCGTGGTGCCGAAGTCGGTGATCGACAGCGCCACCAGGTGTGGGTAGCGGTCGGCCAACTCGGCACACGACGTTCCGAACGCGTCGGCCTGCCTGCCGCTGTTGACGACGATGTCGGCTCCCCCGACGAGTTCGAAGAACCTTTGGCGGTCGTTGTGGTCGCGCGGGTCCAGGATGGTGCTGCGCTTGTTGGCGTTGTGCACGGCGAACGGGATGCTGGCGCCGGCGAGCGCGGGCAGGTCGCGGCGGGCCGGGCTACCGCCGGGGGTCGACTTTGAGCACGTCCGCACCCAGGTCGGCGAACAGGCGGGTCACCGCGTCGGTGACCCCACTCGACAGGTCGAGCACACGCACGGCGTCGAGCAACCTGGCGGCCATTTGCTCACCGTATTGGTTGGGCTGCCAAATGCCCAGCAGCCCAAGCCTGTTCGACAGGAAATCCGGATCGGCTACGCTCGCCCGGATGAGTGCGCACTTGAGCTACCTCGAAGCCGTTATCGTGGGCGCCGCCCAGGGCGTCACCGAATTGTTCCCGGTCTCCAGCCTCGGGCACTCGGTGCTGGTGCCGGCGCTGGCCGACGGGCAATGGGCCCAAGACCTGAACGTTTCCGCACCCCAGTCGCCCTATCTGGCGTTCCTCGTGGGCTTGCACGTCGCCACCGCCGCGGCCCTGCTGGTGTTCTTCGGCGGGACTGGGTGCGCGTCGCGGGCGGCTTCGTGTCCTCGGTGCGGCATCACCGAATCCAGACGTCCGGGGAGCGGTTGGCCTGGCTGCTCGTGGCGGGCACCATCCCGGTGGGTTTGGCCGGCCTGGCCCTGGAAAAGACCTTCCGTACCACGCTGGGCAAACCCATCCCGGCGGCGGTGTTTCTGATCCTCAACGGCATCGTGCTGTATGCGGGCGAGGTCCTGCGCAAGCGCACCGCCGACGGCGAAACCGAACACAGCGGCGAGGCCGTCGACAACCGGCTCGCCGAACTGCCCATGCGCCGGGGCGTGCTGATCGGCTCCGCGCAAATCCTGGCGCTGCTTCCCGGTATCAGCCGCTCCGGCATTGCAATTGTGGCCGGCCTGTGGCGCGGCCTGTCGCACGAGGACGCGGCGCGGTTCTCCTTCCTGCTGGCGACGCCGATCATCCTGGCCGCCGGGGTGTACAAAATCCCGGAGCTGTTCGGGCCGCTTGGAGCCGGCATCGGCGGCCAGGTCCTGGCCGGCAGCGTCGCCTCATTCGTCTGCGCCTACCTCGCCGTGCGCTATCTGACCCGCTATTTCCAAACCCGCACCCTGACGCCCTTCGCGATCTACTGCGCGCTGGCGGGGGCGGGCAGCCTGGCCTGGCTGACCCTGCGCTAGATGAGTGCGCCGGTAGCGCACTTCTTGCACTGGCGCGTTGCCATACGTCCGGGTGCGGCGGGTCCCGTCGAACTCCCACCCGTCGCGTTCGTAGAACCGCCGGGCGCGGACGTTGCCGTCCAGCACCCACAGCGCAGCTTGTGTGGAAACCGCGGCCAGCCGCTCCCGGGCGGCGGCGATCAGCAAACGCCCAACACCGGTGCCCACGTGTGCGGGATCGACGTAGATCGCCAGGAGCTCACCGAAATTCGGGAGGTCTTCGTCGCGGCACAGGCCGGTGGTAACCATGCCGCAAATCGTCGAGCCGTCGACTGCGACCAACGTGCACGGCAGCCCAATGCCCACGCGGCCGAACGTGTACTGGCCGGCCCAGGTCTCCGGTTCGAGGCCGTCGAGGTAGGTCTGGGCGATGAGTCCGCGGTACGCCCACTGCCAAGACCGGACCTGCACACGAGCCACGTCGTGCGCATCCTCCGGGACAGCCGCTCGCACCTCGGTCACCGTTGCAGTATTGACAGCCGCCGCCCGTCTTGCCATCGGGACCGGTGAGACACACTTTTGAGACGTTGCGAACGGGAGAGATGCGACGTTCAGCCGTCCGCCGATCGGTGTCTCGTATGTGGTCTATTTCGAGACCGCGTTCAGTTCTATTCGGGCCTGGTCGATTTGGTCGTGTGCGTAGGCCACGATGGCTGCGGTGGTCATCGTCGCACCGTTATTGGCAAGCGACTCATAGGTTTGGTCGCCGAGCACTTCGCGCAAGTGGCCCATCGCAGTGGTGAGGTCAGATACGACCGTGGTGAACGGACTCAGGGCGAAGCCCGCAACGATGGCTGCCGGTTCGAAGCGACTCAGGCGGTCGAAAGTGGCCGCAAGCATGGCGAGGGGCGCGTGCATCGGGCTGCCGGAGTCGTGAAAATGACGGATCGCGACGACGGCATAGTCGAGCGCGACCCCCAAGTCGCCGACCGCGGCCTCGAGGCTGGTCCCGAGCAGCGCCAGGTGTGC
>CAWGCI010000022.1:0-79975 GCA_963820985.1 uncultured Actinomycetota bacterium
ACCTGTTTACGCAATGCTTACGACGGCGGGTGACCGACATCACGCGAGGCCTACGCTCGCGGGTATGCCCAACACGTTGCAGGATCCCAGAGTCGCGGCCGAGCTCGACCGGATGTACACCGAGTCCAAAAACCAGATGTCGAAGCTGCGCGACATGCACGACGAACTCGGTCGCCCCATGACCCTCCAGGAACGCACCGAGGCGATGAGCGAGTTCTACATCCCGGTGACACCCGAATCCGGTCAGCTGCTTTACGCGTTGGTGCGGGCGACCCGTCCGGCGACGGTGGTCGAATTCGGTATGTCCTTCGGTATCTCCGCCATCCACTTGGCGTCCGCGGTGCGCGACAACGCCTCCGGCCGCGTGGTGACCACCGAACTCAGCGACACCAAGATCGCCGCCGCAAAGCAGACCTTCGCGAAGACCGGATTGGATGGCGTGATCACCATTCTCGAAGGCGATGCGCTTTCCACGCTGGCGGACCTGGACGGTCCGGTCGATTTCGTGCTGCTCGACGGGTGGAAAGACCTCTACCTGCCGGTGATAAAGCTACTCGAACCGCGGCTGTCGGGCGGTGTGCTGGTCGTCGCCGACAACGCCAGCGCACCGGACATGAAGCCCTATCTCGATCACGTGCGCAACCCCGACAACGGCTACGTGAGCTTCAACTTCCTCGTCCGGGAAAGCGACAGCATGGAAGTCAGTTGCCGCACTGGCGATTAGCGGCTTCGCACCGAATCCTCGAGCCACGGTGTCAGCCATTTCACACCTTCCGGGGTGAGGTGGACGCCGTCGCTGCGGACCTTGATGCCGTCGACCTTGGCGGTGTAAACGCCGTCCGGGCATAGCTTTTTGTTGAGGTCGAGAATCTGAGCATTCGGGTGGTGGGCAACCGTGTTGCGCAGCATGGTATTCCATTGGTTGACCCGATCCGGCTGATCCTCCGGATACAGCTTGCCGTCCGCCCTCTCACCACCGCGGCTGTAGGGCACGGTGGCGACTACCACGCGAACACCGGTAGAGCTCACGATATTCAGCGCTCGCTCCAGTTCCGCGTTGAGGTATGCGTCAAAGGCTGTGTCACCGATATGGGTCCATTTGCCTTCGTTGACCCGGTCGACGGTTTCCCAGCGGCCGATGATCAGCAGCGCGACGTCGGGCTGGTCCTGGCTGATCTGCGTCGACCATCGCAGTGGCCAGGCGTCGCATTCAGGTTTCTGCTCCAACGTTTTGCCGATGTACCGGTACGGTGTGCCGCGCACCAGGCTGCAGCCGACGACGGTGTGGTCGAGGAACGCGAAGCCGGGTGTCGGCGGAAGATAATGCATCCAGGTCCAGCCGATCGAATCGCCGAACACCGAAACAGTGAACGGCCGGTTGGGATCTCGCGGCCCTGCCGGGTGATTGCCCCCCGGCGGCGACGGCGAGACCGCCGCGACCGCCGACACGCCGGGCGGCAGGCCCTCGCGTAGGCCCGGCCCGGTTCCTACCGGAACCACAAGCAACGTCACCGCCGCGGCACTGGCCACCGCGGCCGCCGCCAGCGGCAACAACGGCACCCGCGACGGTCGCCAGCGCCGGATCGGCTGTTCGATCAGCCACCACGACGCGGCGGCCACCGCCACCGTGCCGGCACACCGAGCGGCGAACAACGGGACGCCCGACCATCCGGTGCGTTCGCCGTTGAGCGCCAGGAAGATCGGCCAGTGCCACAGGTAGACGCCGTAGGAAATGGTGCCCAGCCACACCAACGGGCGCCAGGCCAGAACGCGGGCGACGGCCCCACGCTGCTCCAGCGCGACCGGGGCCACCACCAGGACGGCCGCGACCGCGACCGCGATCAGCAACCCGTGCCGGAACTCGACGACGCTGCCCGTTGCGTAATGGGCCGCAGCCGCCAGCCCCGCCACACCGACGAACGGCAGAAGACGCGCCATGCGCCGGCCGCCCCGCGTCCGGATCAGGCACCAGCCGCGGTTCAACGAGGGCCAGTCGCGGACCAGCAGAGCCGACGCCGCGGAGCCGATGAGCAACGCCTGCGCGCGGGTATCGGTGCCGAAATACACCCGGTCACGAGTGGCGTCGGAGACAACGACGATCGCCACCGCGGCCGACGCCAGCGCGCCCAGGGTGGCCAGCATGAAGGTCGCGAACCGCGCAGCACCCACGGTGGCCTTGGCGAAGTAGCGCCTGGCCCGCGCCGCCAGCAGCAGCGTCATCGCGATCAGCAGGACTGGCCAGAGCACGTAGTACTGCTCCTCAACCCCCAGTGACCAGGTGTGCTGCAGAGGTGAGGGCGGGGCGCCCTGGGTGAAGTAGTCGGTCTTCTGAGCCACGAACCGCCAGTTCGCCATCCACAAGAAGGCGGCGAGCGCGTCGCTGCGCAGCCCGGTAAGGGATTGGTTGGGCAGTAGTTCGCGTGCCACGGCAACGGTGAGCACCATCAACACCAGTGCCGGCAGCAGCCGCCGCGCACGGCGAATCCAGAAGCCGGTCAGCTCGATGCGACCGGTGCGCCCCAGCTCGTCGAGTAGCAGCGAGGTGATCAGGAATCCGCTGAGGACGAAGAAGATGTCCACCCCGATGAACCCGCCGCCCACGCCGGGGATGCCGCCGTGCCCGACGAGCACCAGGGCAACGGCGATCGCGCGCAGGCCGTCCAGCGCGGGGATGCCGGCCCGCCGTTCCGGTTCGTCCCAAATCGCCAGCCGACCGACGCGGCGCACCGGCGCGACCCACCGCCGCCGCCCAGCAGAAGAACCCGGCGCGGGACACATCCCGGCCGGTTCAGCGCTCGCTGTTAGCGCGCCTTGACCTCGTCGCCCGGCGCCGTAGTTGCTGCCGATACGTCGCTGCCCCTCCTCGTGATCTCAGCAAGCTTAGAGGCGAAAAAGCCGGGATCACGGGAGGACACGCGCGCCTACGGTCCTGTCAGAGCTGGGCCCACACCGACTTCTTCTTCAGGTAGGCCTCGACGCCCTCGCGGCCGAACTCATGGCCCCAGCCGGACTGCTTGTACCCGCCGAACGGCACAGAGTGATCGAAGACCAACTGGCAGTTGATCGTGACCGTTCCGGCCTCCAACCGCTTGGCCAGCGTGTGGGCGCGGCTGAGGTTATTGGTCCACACGGTGGACGCCAACCCGTAGGTGGTGTCGTTGGCCATCGCGACGGCGTCGTCGTCGTCGTCGAACGGCAGGATCGTCACCACCGGACCGAAGATCTCCTGCTGGAACAGTCGCATCCCGCGGTCCACGTTGGTCAGCACGGTCGGGTGAACGAAATAACCCTTGCGGTCGAGCCGGTGGCCGCCGGTGACCACCTCGACGCCGTCGCGCTTGCCCTCGTCGAGGAAGCCCATCACGCGGGTGAGTTGCTTGGCGCTGATCAACGGGCCGCTCATGCAGCCCTCTTCCTTCGGGCCGCCCAGCTTCATGCTGTTCGCCACCGCCGCTATGCCCTCGACAACCCGGTCGTAGACGCTGCGCTCGACGAAGATCCGTGAGCCGCACACACAACCCTGACCCGAGTGCACGAAGATCCCCATGGCCGCCATGAAGATGGCCTTGTCCAAGTCGGCGTCGGCGTAGATCAGCACCGGCGACTTACCACCGAGTTCGAGCATGACCTTCTTCAGGTTGCCCGCCGATGCCCGCACGATCTCCTTGCCGACCTCGGTCGACCCGGTGAAGGCGACCTTCTCCACGTCGGGATGCGCCGTGATGGCTGCGCCCGCGGTGTGGCCGTAACCGGTCAACAGGTTGACGACGCCATCGGGCACGCCGGCCTCGGCGATGATGCGGTCCAGTAGGAGCGCCGACAGCGGGGTTTCCTCCGCGGGCTTGACCACGCTGCTGCAGCCCGCGGCCAGGGCGGGCGCCAGCTTGGCGCTGGCGTTGAAGATCGGGCCGTTCCACGGAAAGATCAGGCCGACAACGCCATAGGGCTCGTTGAGCGTGTACGCGTGTTGGTCGACGTAGGTGTTCGAGGCGATGCCGCTGGTCTTGACGTCGTAGGCGGAGCCGTTCAGTTTGGTACACCAGCCCGCGTAATAGCGGAAGAACTCCGCACAGGTGGGCACGATCAGCTGTGCCTGCATCAACGGCATACCGGTGTTCGTCGCGTCGATCTCGGCCAGTTCCTCGGCGTGTTCCTCGATGAGATCGGCGATGCGCCACATGACCTTGGCCCGTTCCCGGCCGGGTAGCCCGGCCCAGACGCCGGCCTCGTACGACGCCTTGGCCCGCGCCACCGCATCGTCGACGGCCTCTTGGCCGCAGTCGGTGAACTCGGTGAGCTGCTCTTCGGTCACCGGGTCGATGATCGGGATCACCTCCCCCTTGCCGGGTCGCTTCTGGATGTCATCCAGGATCGTCTGCAGCGTCATCGTCGATTCCTCTCATCACGGCGGCGTGGTGCTGAGCACCTGCTTAGCATTACTTGCTCGTCGGGGTCAATGCGCATCACAGCGGAAACCGGCTGCGGACGCCGTTGAAGCGCTCCCACATCAACGCGGTGCGTTCGGCAGTGGTGACCTGTGCGGTTTCGGGGGGTAGCGCGTGCGCGAGTTCCGCATGCTTGACGAGCCGGGTGGTCAATGCCGCGGGCTGGCCCGCGAGCATGTGTCGGTAGGTGAGGTTCCCACGCTCGAATCCTTGGGTGTCGATCCAGTTGTGGAAGCCCGGGTCATGGTGGGCCAAGATCAGTCTGACTTTGCCGTCGTCGTCGACCGATGCGCGGCTGGGCGTATAGCTCACCGGCCGGTAGAGGAAGTCCATGCTGGTGAAATACGCGCCCATGTTGGTGAGCATCCAAAGGCCCTGGTGGGCGGCGAACTCGACGATGAGGGCCTCGTCTGGGCCCAGTTCCCAGTACATGTTGGCGGCGGCTCGGCCACGTCTGCCGTCCGCTTCGGATGCGTCCAGACGAGGGAACCGATTGGGATGTGCGCTGTCGACACCGCCGTAGGTGAACGGAAATTCCGGCCAGTCGTTCATCAGCCCGGTGACGAAGTCACCGGCCCAGCGCATCGCGTCGACCATCGTGTCGGGAGTAGGCAGCGGCTTGGGTGAGCTCATGCCGACGCGCTCGATCCGCATCCGTGCGGGAAGCTCATCCCAGCGGTCGAAGCCTTGGCGAATGAACAGCTTGCGTGAACCCGCGGTGGTCGGTAGCCAGTTCGGCCCGCGCTCGGGGCCACCGATGAACAGCTCGAAACTGCCGTCCGGCTCAACGTGGAGCTGGTGGCCGAACAGGTTCACCTCCGGCACGTCGCCGAAGGGCTCGTGCAGGATGTGCCGGCCGTCCGGACGCGGCCCCTGCACGGTGACATTGAAAAACGGTGCGGTGCCCCGATTTCCGGTGATGCGGTAGGTCGATTCGCCGTCGATCCAGACCTGTTGGTAGGTGAAATCGGCGCAGTCGCCGCCCAGTTTGCGAGTCGGGTTGCAGAAGGCGTGCATCACCGGATAGCGGGTGTCGCGGGTTTCCAGGGCCAGATCGAAGGCCTGCCCGAGGTTCTGGGTAAGAAAGCGAAACGCGTCGGCGCGCTGCGAGCCGGAGGTCGCATTCAAATCCTTGAAGGCTTGCCGTCCAGCGGCTTTCAATCGCTCGCAGAACTCGCTCCACGCGCCGTCGAGTGCCGCGTCGTCTGCCCCGTCACCGAAAGCCACTGCACCCCTGCCTTTCTCAGCCGCCAAGCCTGTCGAGCATCGCGCTCACCGCCGCGCACGCCCGCCCGGCAGCCGCCAACCTGCCCTCCGCATCGATGCGCGGCCCGAGCAATTCCAGGTCGAAACCGAACCGATAGCCGTAGGACAAAGCCTGAGCCACGAAGGTCTCGATCGGAATCGCACCGTCGCCGGGCACCGCGCGTGCCGGTAGCGCCCGGTCTCCGAGCACGTAGTCACTCAACTGGATCAGTTGTGTCCGCGGGAGCGCCCGCCGCAGCAGACCCGCGAGATCGGCTTCGGCCCAGCAGTGAAACAGGTCGATACAGATGCCAATTCCCGCCAGCTCGGCGAGGGTGATGGTGTCACGCAGGGTGTGTGCGAGATGGATGTCGGCGTAGAGGCTGGACGCGTTCTCGATGGCCAGGCTGACGCCGGCCTGCTCGGCCTCGTGCACGCACGGCTCGATCGTGCGACAAAACCGCTCGGCTGCCTGTTCCCAGGGGAGTCCATTTCGGCCGCCGGTGAGCATGTAGATGCACCGCGCGCCCGTGTCGGCGGCGGCGTCGATCAGCCGGGACAAGTCCGCAGCGGCGCCGAACAGGTGGGTGACCGCCTCGACCGCGTACTCTTCGGCTCGAAGCAGGCGAACGAAGCCGGGGTCGAGAAGTTGCGTGTCGAGGACGCTCAGCTGTCGCAGGCCAAGGGTTGTCCAATTGCTGTGTAACTCTGCAGCATCCGCGCCGAGAAACGTCACGTTGTGGACCGAGATCCGTTTGTGCGCAAGCATTTCAGTCGCGCTTTTCGATGCTGACTCCGAACCGCGCACGGAAGGGCGCGAATTCCGCGTGCAGATCGTCGAGGTTCTCCCCGATGTCGGTCAGCAAGCTGGTGGAGTAGCGGAACTTCCCGTAGCGGTCGCCGCGGTTGTAGGCCAGGTAATCCCGCATTAACGCCGCCGCCTCGCTGGTGAGGGCCCGCCCGCAAAAGGCGTAATAGCGGCCCACGGTTGCGACCGGGTCGGCGATGAAGTCGGTATACGGGATGTGCAGGATACGTGGATCGTCCACCATCGGGTTGGTCATGGTGTTGGCAATGCTGGCGCGGGTCATCTCGAGGTGTTTCTTCGCCTCGACCGCAAGGTCGATCGGACCGACGATGCCGTCGAGGATGTCGGCCATCATCATCGTGCGCGAAGCCGCGACCTGCACCGGGTCACGATGCAACCACAGCAGATTCGCGTCGGGATAGGCGTCGAAGAACTCTTGCAGACGGAAGCCGTGAAACCCCTTCAGTACCCAGTACTTTCGGGGGCGGTTGTATTGGAATTGTTGCAGCATCGCCTTGTGCAGCCGGTATTGTGCGACCGCATCCGTCGGCAACCCACCCACCAGCGTCTGTATCGGCACCCGCCACCACGCCGTCGGGGTCATCACCCGAAAGTCGAAGGCCCAGGAGCGCTCGTCCTCGGGAAGGCCGTCGCCGAGCATGTCGTTGTAGGGGTGGCTCAGTAGCCATTTGGGCATCTTCGCGTTGATCTCGCGCCAGTCGGCATCGGCCCGGGCCCGGCGGGGATCGTCGGGGTCAGTGACGCCGGGCGGCGGCGACGGGTACATCACTTCCCAGAAGCGCAGCGCCCGCGCATCCGGGTCCACCGCCATCAGCGCGTGCATGAGCGTGGTACCCGAGCGCGGCTCGCCCGTCACGAACATCGGCTGGTCGATCACCTCGGCGGCGATCGGATAGCGGTTGCGGTCCTCGATGAACTCCAGCCGTGACGTCAGCAACCAATGGCAGACAGCTTCTGCTCGTTCAATGCCGTTGGAGTCCATGCCGATGCCGTTCAAGTGGTCCACGGCTAAGGCGAACCGCTCCGGCAACGTCGGATCGCCGTAGTCGTCCAGTCCCGTCTCGGCCTGCGCACGGGCAAGCATCGCGGACGCATCGAGTGCCGCGCTCATGACCGAGCTCCACACTGAGCTCCACACAAGGTCAACAATGCGTCCTCCGTCTTGCGCACATTGGCTGCCGACGCCGCGCTGAACTCCAGTCCGGCCATCGCGCCGTAGTCCAGGATCTTGGGCACGCGAAGCCCCGCATCCACATACGACTTGATGATTCCGGCGACTTGTTGCGGTGTGCCGTGCGGCACGACCGCCAGAATCGCTTCGGGCTCGACGCGGTCCAGGAAGTCGATGATCCGTTCGCGCGTCAGCGCCGTCGGATCGATGTCATGGAATCCGCCCCAGTCATCGCCCATCGGGTGGTCGAAGCCGAAGCGACGCAATACTTCCGCCGAAATCTGAAGCAGGAAGGAACGTACCAAGGGGGCGTCGATGATCCGGTCGAGCGCATCGTCGTCCTCGCCGATCAGGCATACCTGGACAAAACACGGTGTGATCGCCATCGGGTCGCGGCCGGCCCGTTCGGCCGATTGCCTTATGGTGCTGAGCATCTCAGCGTAGTGTTCGGGAGTCCATGCTCCGGCCGGCCACCAGCCGTCGGCGTAGCGCCCGACGATATCGAGCATCCGCGGCCCGCTGGCGCCGATCCAGATCGGCGGGAAGCGCCCGTCGTAGGGCTCGGTGTCCAGCCGAGCGTGCTTCAGTTGGAAAAACCGGCCATCGAAGTCCACCGGCCCGTCGCTGTCCCAGAGCAGACGGATGACCTTCAAAGCCTCCTCGAAGCGGCCGACGGGCCGGCTGAAATCGAATCCGTACGGCACGATGTTTTCGCTCTCACCGCTGCCCAGGCCGAGGATGAATCGCCCCCGGGACAGATGGTCGATGGTCAGCGCGCTTTGCGCCAGCGAGGCGGGGTGGCGTCGCACCGTGTCCACGACGCTGGTGGCCAGTGGCACGGTATTGGTCAACACGGCCGCGGCCGCAGCGACCGCCATGCCGTCCAGGTTGCGGTGCGGCGATGGCGATGCCGTTGCAAGGTCGGTGAATTCGGGCGTCCACAGTGCGTCGGGCCAAAAGCTCACCATGTGATCGGGCAGCCAGATCGAGTGGTATCGACCGGTGTCCAGGTCAGCCAGGGCCGACAGGTTCAGCGGGAGCGTCGTGCGCACAAACGCGGCGGGCGAAACTTTCACCGCGCGATCCACTCCGAGTTCAACGCGAAATCCGACAAATACCTGGTCGAGCTCCAGCCGCCGTCGACGACGATCGTCTGCCCATTGATGAAGCTCGCACCCGGCGAGCACAAGAAGGCGACGGTGCTGGCGATGTCATCGACGGTGCCCAACCGCTGATGCGGCGTCATCTCCGTGTTGATCTTGCGGAACCGATCGTCCTCCAGGCGCTTCTCGACCATCGGTGTCACCGTCACACCGGGCGCGACGGCGTTACAGCGGATGCCGGAGGCGCCGTACTGGCAGGCGATGTGGGTGGTCAGCGCGGTCAGCCCGCCTTTGGCCGCGGAGTAGGCACCGCCGCGCAGCCCGCCCACGACGGCGAAAGTCGACGTGATGTTGATGATCGCCGAGCCGGGTCCCATGTGTGGCAGCACGTCGCGCGCCAGCCTGAACGGTGCGCGCAGCATCAAACCCAGGAAGTAGTCCAGGGTTTCGTCGTCTGTTTCGTGTAGCGGTTTGGGGCCACCGACCCCGGCGTTGTTGATCAGGAAGTCGATGTGGCCCCACCGCTGCACGGCGAGGTCGACGATGCGTCGCGGCGCGTCGTCACGGGTCAAGTCGATGGCCAGGGTCGCCACCCGCGCCGGGTCGTCGATGGCTTGTTCCAACTCGCCCAGTCGGTCCCCGTCGCGGCCCGTGCCGAGGATGGCCATCCCCATCTCGGCGAGTTTTTTCGCGCAGCCCAAACCGATGCCGCTGGTTGCGCCCGTGACGATTGCGACCTGCATCTCACCCATCCTGTGCCAGTTCCGCTCGGATCTGATGTTTGAGGATTTTGCCCGCGTCGTTCTTGGGCAGCGCATCCCAGATGACGACCTGTTCGGGGGCCTTGAATTTCGCGACGCCCTTGCTCTGCAACAGCGCGAGCAGGTTGGCGACGTCTGGCCTCGGCTCGCCTGCCGGCACGATCACCGCGCACGCCCGTTCCCCGGTTCGGTCGTCCGGCAGTCCGACGATCGCGATTTCGGCGATGCCGGGGTGGTCGGCGAGCAGGTCCTCGACTTCCTTGGCCGAGATGTTCTCGCCGTTGCGGATGATGACGTCCTTGGCCCGGCCCGTGACGACGAGGTACTGGTCCTGCGGGTGTTGGTCCCAGCGGCCGAGGTCTCCGGTGCGGAAAAACCCTGCGGCATCGAAGGAGTCGGCGTCATCTTCGGGATGCCGGTAGCCCAGCAGCATCTGCGGGCCACGCACACAGATTTCGCCGTCACCGGCCGGCGCGGATTCGTGGGCGACGAGTTTGATTTCGGCGATGCCGGCCCGTCCGTCGGTGTCTGCGGCCGGGCCGGCTTCGTCTGGCCGGGGTGCGCCGACGGTGGCGACCGGCACTTCCGTGCAGCCGTACACGCGGGTGACCGCCGCCCGGTCGAAATATTTTGCGGCGCGGCGGATCAGCGACGGCGACACCGAGGCGCCACCGCAGATGAACACCTTCAGGTCGGGCAGACGGGTGCCGGCGCTTTCGGCGGCCGACAGCAGCTGCTGCAGAAACGGTGTCGCCCCGGCCATGTGGGTGCAGCGCTCACTGTCCATCAGCGCCACCGCCGCCGACGGATCCCACCGATCCATGAGCACCGCGGTCGTGCCTAATAGCAGCGGGCATTCGAAGGCGTATATCGAGCCGCCGATGTGGGCAATGGGCGAGGGAACCAGGAACGTGTCGCCCGGCTCGACGTTCCACTGGTCGCGGATCTGACGGATCAGCGCGTGTATCGAATTATGGCTGTGCAGAACGCCTTTTGGACGCCCGGTGGTGCCGGATGTGTACAGCACCATCCGCACGGCGTCGGGATTCAGGGCCGGTAGCCTGCCGGCATCCGGTTCGAGCCCCAGCAGCGACGGATACGTTGTGCGCGAACCGGACTCGCCGCGCAGCACCACCACTTCGGGCATCGGTGTCAGCGGGCTCATCGCGGCGGTCACGCGTTCGAGCATCGCCGCGTAGTCATGGCCGCCGAAATGGTGCGGGATGAAGATCATCGCCGTTTCGACGTCTTCGAGGATGAAGCGCAGGTCGTGGTCGCGCAGCGAGGGCAGGATCGGGTTCACCACCATCCCGGCCAGCGTCGCGGCCAGATAGATGACGGCGGCCTCGTGCCAGTTCGGCAGCATGAATGACACGGTGCTGCCGGTGGGCATGCGCTCCATCAGGGCATTCGCCAGCCCGGCGGCCTGAGTGTAGAGAGTGGCGCAGTCGAGCCGAGTGTCCTTGTCCACCAACACTGTTCGCCGGGGCGTGGTTTCGGCGGCCACGCGCAGCGAATCGGCCAGCGTGGCGTGCACCCACAGCCCGCGACGGTATGCCTGCTCCGCGCGTGCCGTGTCGTGGCGGGCCCGGACGATCACGTCAGCCGGCCGCCTGACCGTTCACGCGACGCATGGTCATCGCGTAGCGGAAATTTGGCGACAGATGGGTGTTGATCGTCAACTGGGCCACCTCACCGTCAGAGGTCTTGTAGCTGCGCCGCATCTGCAGCGCTGCCGTGCCCGCCTCGACGCCGAGGCCGTCGGCCAGTTCGGGGGAAAGCACGACCGCGGCGATTTCCTGATGCAACTCGGAGATGCTTACACCGAACAGGTCCTCGATCAACGGGAAGATCGGGCCGGTGTGGCGTTGCAGCAGCCTGCCGACCGCGGCGAAAGTGCGGCTGATGTAGTACTCGGTCCGGCACAGGGGTGCCGGCGCACCGTCGGCTTGGCGGTAGCCGCGCACCGATAGCCACTGGCTGCCGGGTTCCAGCCCGGTCCGGGCGGCGAGGTCGTCGTCGATGGTCACCATCTCGTTGGACTCGATGTTCAGCTGTGCGCCGGCGGCGAACTCGAGCAGGTCGTCGATCGACATCGCGTCCTGCGCATACGAACTGGATGCCGGCCGGGGCACCACCCGGGTGCCCGCTCGTGGTCGCGATGCGACGAGGTTATCCTCGCGCAATCGGCGTAGGGCTTCGCGGACGGTGTAGCGGCTGACCGCGAACCGCTCGCACAGTTGGTGTTCGGTGGGCAGCTGCGAGCCCACCGGATACACCCCGTCGACGATCTCTTTGCGCAGGGTCCGCGCGATCTGTAGGTAGCGGTGCTCGGTGGAGATGGCCTGGGACATTAGCTGTTTCCCAGGCGGTTTTCCCGTGACGGGCGCACTGCCAGGATGCTGCCGTCACCGTCGGCCGAGATGTAGAGCGTCCCGTCGGGCGCGGCGGCGATGCCGGCGAAGGGGCCCTGCGGCCCGGAAAACGGTGGCATTCCTTTCAGCGGCTTGGCCACCACGCCCGGCGGCGGGCCGACGGGTAACCCCGACGCGATGGTGTGCCGGGCATTTTTTTCCCGGTTGTTCAGGTCAACAGCGATCAACTCCTTGGCACCGGCATCGACGATGTAGAGCACACCGTCGCGTACGCAAATGCCTTGCGGGCGCTGCAGGTCGGCCACCACGGTCTCGATTCGCGAGCCGTTCACCTTGACCACCCGACCGGCACCGGCCTCTGCCACCAGGCACGCCCCGTCTGCGCCGATCGCGACGCCCACCGGATCGCGCAGGTCGGCGGCCAGCACGTCGACACCACCCAAGACACCACCCGGCCGCAACGACAACACCCGTCCCGTGCCCAACTCGGCAAAGACCACACCGTCAGCGCTGAGCGCGACGCCGTAGAGCTGGTCGAAACCGTCTGCCAGCACCTCGGTTTCGCTCGCGGCCGGACGGTATCGGCTGACCTGGCCACCCGACGTCGTCACCGACGAACTCGCCGGGCCCACTCGATACGACGCCGCGCAGGAACCCGGGATAGCCGGGACTGAACAGCATCCCCACCGTCTGCAACGAGCCGTCCGGCAGGGCCGTGTAGAAATAGGTGCCGTCGGCGATATAGAGCCGCCCGTCGTGGCCCACGGCCAAATCCAGCGGCCAGTTCAGCCCACCGGGCAACACGGTTCGCGTCTCGCCGTCGGGCGCTATCTCGGTGATCTCGCCGGTGAAGTTGGATACCAGCACCCGGTCGCCGACGAAGGTGCAGTTGTCCAGCCCGGGACTCAGCTGGGCCAGCAGCCGCTGTTCGCCGCTGCGAGGATCAATGCGCAGCACTTGTCCACTGGCCACCTGGGTCGAGACGATGTAGCCCTGCGGATCGAATTTGACCGAATCGGGCACACCGAGATCGCCTGCGACGCATTGCGGTTGGCCGCCATCGAGGTCGACGCGCCAGATCTCGTTGGCGCCCATCACCGGGAAATACAGCAGGCCGTCCGGGCCGACTTCCATCGCATTCGGCGACGGCACGCTGTCCAGTAGCACCCGCGACGGCCCGCCGCTTAGGTCGAACTCCAGCAGGCGCCCACCCTCGCGGCATTCACCGATGAACAACCGGCCTTGGTGAACGGTGATGCCGTTGGCCGACGGAACGTCGTCGCGCAGCACCCGGGTGCGGCCCGCGGTGTCGAGCATGCTGACCCGACCGTCCATGACCTCGGTCGCGAATAGGTTGCCGCTCGCGTCGAAGGCGACGTCGTCGGGCGCCACGATCTCGCCCCCCTTGGCACTGACGGCCTCCAGGTGGCCGGTGCGGGGATCCAGCGCGCTGATCTGGCTGCCGGTCACCTGCGCGATGTAAACCCGACCGTCTGGGCCGGTGCGCAAACCGTTGGCGCCGAACAACCGACTCGGCGCGGTGACCCGCTCGAGTCGCCAATCCTGCGCCACCTCGACGGGATGGGACAGTCCATACCGCGATGGCTGCGCTGAGATTGACGCCGAGATGGACATGTCTCGCCGAGGTCCTTCCCTTCTGAAGGGACGTGCCTGATTGGGCTGGACGTTATCAACGTTGTCCTAGTCCAGACAATAGCTGTCAACAGGCTAGGTACCTCCTTGACAGGCCTGTCCACGCTTCGGAATAGTATTCTCCGATACGCAGAACAGCGTATATTGTCCGGACAAAGTAGGCTATGCAGGATTACCTCAAACACCTCAGGCTTGATGGTCGCATCGTGGTGGTTTCCGGTGCCGGCGGTGGCGGCATCGGCACGACCGTGACGGCGATGGCCGCCCGGGCCGGGGCCACGGTGATCGCGGTGAGCCGGTCGAAGGAGAACCTCGACGAGCACATCGTGCCCTTGACGCAAGAGGGTCTGGCGGTCGTGCCCGTCGCGGCCGACGCGTCGACCGACGAGGGCATAGCTGCGGTCATCGAGCAGGCGCGGCGCGCGGACGGCAGCCTCTACGGTCTGGTCAACGTCGCCGGTGGCGCGGCGCCGTCGACATGGATGCCGGCTACCCGGGTGACGCGCAGCGACTGGCGCGACATCTTCACCGACAACCTCGAGACCGCGTTTTTCATGAGCCGGGCCGTCGCGGCCGAACTCGTCGCGCAACAGCTTCCGGGATCGATCGTGTCGATCTCTTCGATCAGCGGCATGAACACCGCGCCGTTCCACATCGCCTACGGGACCGCCAAGGCCGCGATCGCGGCGATGACGCGCACCATGGCGCTCGAGCTGGCGCTGGCCGGAATCCGGGTCAATGCCGTGGCCCCGGGCGTCACCGAGACGGCGGCCTCACGCACCTACGTCGACGAGGACCCGGAGCGGGACCGGCAGGCGATCGCGATGGGCCGGCGCGGGCGGCCCGAGGAGCAGGCCGGCGCCATCTTGTTCCTGCTCTCGGAGTTGTCGAGCTACATCACCGGCCAGACGCTGCTCGTCGACGGCGGGCTCGACCTCAAATGGAGCCATCTGGGCACCGACAACACCTCGTTGTTTCTCAAAGACGAATCCTTCCGCGCGGCGATTAGGAGGATCTGATGACGGATCTGGCCAAAGATGTGAAATCCCCGGCGGCCGAGGAACTTTCGAACCCGACGACGATCAGCGTCGAGGCGTACATCAGCGAGGACTACGCGCGCGCCGAGCGCGACAGGCTGTGGCGCAAAGTCTGGCAGCAGGTTGGCCGTGTCGAAGAGCTGCCCGAGGTGGGCAGTTACCTGACCTACGACATCCTCGACGACTCGATCATCGTGGTGCGCAGCGACGAGAATGAATTTCACGCCCACCACAACGTCTGTATGCACCGCGGCCGCCGGCTGATCGATACGCCCGAGGGCGCGAAGAACGCCCGCGGACGCGCCCGCAAGTCGTTTGTCTGCGGTTTCCACGGCTGGACCTACGGCCTGGACGGCGCGTGCACGCACATCCGCGAACAGCAGGACTGGCAGGGAACACTGACGCCCGACAACACCCACCTTCGGCCGGTCAAGGTCGACACCTGGGGCGGTTGGTTGTGGATCAACATGGACCCCGACAGCGAGCCGCTGGCCGACTACCTGTTCCCCGCCGCGAAGATTCTCGACCCGTTCGGCCTGGAAAACATGCGCTGCAAATGGCGCAAGTGGCTGTCCTTCGATTGCAACTGGAAGGTCGCGCTGGAGGCGTTCAACGAGACCTACCACGTCTTCACAACCCATCCGGAGTTCAACAAGTTCGGCGAGTTCAAGGGCTGGGCCAAGGCACAGGGCAAACACAGCAACATCGGCTATGACGCCCCGGCGGACATGGAGGCCACCAAGTCCAAGATCCGGCTCGGCATCGGGGCCGACCCGCGGGTGTCCACCGCGGAGATGCAGGTGTACACGATGGAGGAGACCAACGCCACCACCACCCAGACGCTGGTGAACGCCGCCAAGCGATTGGTCGACGAATTGCCCGACGGGACAGCGGCCGACAAAGTTCTCGAGCACTGGCTGGCGTCGGCGCGCCGAGACGACGAAGCCCGCGGCGTGATTTGGCCGGTGATTCCGTCCGACATCCTCGGCCAGGCCGGCACCGCATGGCAGATCTTCCCGAACTTCCAGATCGGGCAAGGCCTCACCAGCGCGCTGTGCTACGGCGCGCGGCCGCACCCCAGCTACAACCCCGACAAGTGCATTTTCGAGGTGTCGGTGTTCGAGCTGTACCCGAAAGGCCAAGAGCCCGAGACAGAGTGGGAGTACACACCGGTCGGCGACCCGCGGTGGCGGTCGGTTCTGCCACAAGACTTCTCCAACATGGCCGCTGTGCAGCAGGGCATGAAGTCCCTGGGCTTCCCAGGCACCAAGCCCAACCCGTACCGCGAACGCAGCACCGTCAACCTTCATTACCAACTGTCGAAGTACATGGGTACCGGCGAACCGCAGGAGCTTTGAGATAGATGACCATGTTCGATAACTGCGGACCGACGCAGACGCCGGACGACATCGACATCCCCGCGCTACGAAAGAAGTACCTATTCGAGCGCGATAAGCGACTGCGTCCGGAGGGCTCGAAACAGTACTTGGAACTCAAGGACGACTTCGCCGAATTCGCCGAGGTCGATCCGCACACGCCGGTGACGCCGCGCACGCCGCTCGACCAGGACATCGACGTGGCGGTGCTCGGCGGCGGCATCACCGGACTGCTGGCGGGCGCGTACCTGAAGAAGGCCGGCGTCGAAGACGTGCACATCATCGAGATGGGTGGCGACTTCGGCGGCGTCTGGTACTGGAACCGCTTCCCGGGCATCCAGTGCGACAACGACGCGTACTGCTACATCCCGATGCTGGAAGAACTCAACTACCTTCCGTCGAAGAAGTTCGCCGACGGTGCCGAGATCTACGAGCACTGCCGTCGCATCGCAAAGCATTTCGGGCTCTACGACGGCGCGATCTTCTCCACCCAGGTCCGCACGGCGCGCTGGGATGAAACGATCAAGCGCTGGCGGTTGAGCACCAACCGCGGTGACGACATCCGTGCCCGGTTCGTGGTGATGGCACAGGGCTCGTTCAACCGGCCCAAGCTGCCCGGCATCCCCGGCCTGAAGGACTTCAAAGGCCACATGTTCCATTCCGCCCGTTGGGATTACGACTACACGGGCGGGGATGCCGACGGCGGACTGGACAAGCTGCATGACAAGCGTGTGGCGCTGGTCGGTACCGGTGCGACCGGAGTGCAGCTGGTTCCGCACCTGGGCCGAGACGCCCAGCACCTCTTCGTGTTTCAGCGGACGCCATCGTCGGTGGACTTGCGCGGCAACGAGCCGACCGACCCGCAGTGGGCGGCGTCGCTGCAGCCGGGCTGGCAGGAGAACCGCAAGCGCAACTTCCACCGCTGGTCACCGTTGGGTGAAGGTGCGGTGTTCGACGAGCCGGATTTGGTCTGCGATTTCTGGACCGAACTCGGGCGCAACCTGACCGCGCGGATCGCGGCCACCGACGATCCCACGGCACTGACCATCGAGCAGATCATGGCCATGCGTGAGGAAGAGGACTACAAGGTCATGGAGCGGTTGCGGCGGCGCGTCGAGGAGGTCGTCGACGATCCGGAGACCGCCGAAGCGCTCAAACCGTACTACCGGTTCATGTGCAAGCGTCCCTGCAGCAATGACGAATACCTGCCGACGTTCAACCGTCCGAACGTCACGCTGGTAGACGTGTCGGAATCCAAAGGCGTGGAACGGCTCACCGAGAAGGGGATCGTCGCCAACGGCGTTGAGTACGAAGTCGACTGCGTCATCTTCGCCAGCGGTTTCGAGATCACCACGGACATCAGCCGTAGGTACGCGATCGATGTGATCGAGGGTCGCGACGGCCTGTCGCTCTTCGATCACTGGCGGGACAGCTACAAATCACTCCATGGGATGACCAGCCGAGGCTTCCCCAACCAGTTCTTCACCGGCTTCATCCAGGGCGGCGTGGCGGGCAACACCACCGCGATGCTCGAGCAACAGGCCGAGCACATTGCCTACATCATTTCCGAGGCGATAGCGCGGCGCGCGACGACCGTCGAGCCGAGCCAGGAAGCTCAAGACGACTGGGTCAAGACGATCCGCGAAACCTCAATAGATGCCACTGAATTCGCGGTCTCCTGCACGCCCGGCTATTACAACAATGAGGGCGGCGGTGGAGGCGAAGGCATCCGCTCGGCCATCGGCGATCCCTACATGCCGGGCTTCTACGTGTTCGACGACTTGCTCAAGGAATGGCGCGCAAAGGGCGACCTCGACGGTCTGGTCTTGGGCGCATGACAGTCACGACATTGTCAACCCGCGACCTCACGCCGCGCATCGCCACCGAAATCCGCGCCGACAAGCGGGATCTGCTCAGCGGTGTGCACGCCGGCATCCTCCGAGAGCTGCTCGAGCGGCGAGGGGTGTTGGTCTTTCCGCAGATCGGCTTCACCGACGAGGAACAGGTCGCGTTCACCGAGACGCTGGGCACACTGGCGACCGAACGGAGCGGAGAGCAGGTCTACAACGTCACCCTGGACACCGCCGTCAATAAGCAGGCCGACTACCTGAAGGGATCCCTGTACTGGCACATCGACGGGACGATGAACGAGGTGCCCATCTTCGCGTCGCTGCTGAACAGCAAAGTGCTTCCCCGAAACGGTGGCGGCGACACCGAGTTTTGCAACACGTATGCGGCCTACGAGGATCTGCCCGACGAGGAGAAGCGGCCGCTGGAGTCGCTGCGGGTGATGCATTCAACGTGGAATACGCTGCTGTACTACGACCCCGAACCCGACATCACGACGTTGGGGCAGATGATGGCCCTCGGCGAGCGGGAGCTGCCCTTGGTCTGGACGCATCGGTCTGGGCGCAAGTCGCTGATCCTGGGTTGCACCGCCGGTCGCATTCTGGGCATGGACGTCCGAACGAGCACTAAAACGCTGGTGTGCTTGCGTGATTGGGCGACCCGTCCCGAATTCGTGTATCGCCACAAGTGGTCCGTCGGCGATCTGGTGATGTGGGACAACACCGGCACGATGCATCGCGCGCGGCCCTACGATCCGGACTCCGGGCGGTTACTGAACCGAACCAAACTCGCCGGTGAGGAACCGTTCACTTGAGCGGAAATCCTCTGCAGCAACTCAGATTCGACGGCCGCGTCGCCGTCGTGACCGGTGCCGGGCGCGGGTTGGGCCGCGCATACGCGGAGCTACTGGCATCGCGCGGAGCCAAGGTCGTGGTCAACGACTCCGGCGGCAGCCTCGCCGGCGAGGGAGTGGACGTCGGGCCGGCCGAGCAGGTGGTTAGCGCCATCGCTGCGGCCGGAGGGCAAGCCGTCGCGTGTGCCGAGTCGGTGACGACCCGCGACGGCGGCGAGGCCATCATTCAGACCGCGCTCGAACACTACGGTCGCCTCGACATCGTTATTCACAACGCGGGCAACGTCCGTCGCGGCTCGCTGAAGGAGATGAGCTACGAGGATTTCGATGCGGTGCTCGACGTGCACTTGCGTGGTGCGTTCAACGTTGTGCGGCCGGCGTTTCCGGTGATGTGTCAGGCCGGCTACGGGCGCATCGTGCTGACCTCCTCAATCGGCGGCTTGTATGGCAACCGCGACGTGGCCAACTACGCGGCAGCCAAGGCCGGCGTGATCGGGCTGTCCAACGTCGCGGCCATCGAGGGCGCCGACGACGGAGTGACATGCAACGTGATCGTTCCGGCCGCGGTGACTCGAATGGCGGACGGGATCGACACCTCGGCCTACCCGCCGATGGGCGCGGATCTCGTTGCGCCCGTGGTGGGTTGGCTGGCGCACGAATCTTGTTCGGTGACCGGGGAGATGTTCATCGCGCTGGCAGGTCGGGTGGCACGGGCGGTTATCGCCGAGGCGCCCGGTGTGTGCCGGCCGTCATGGACGGTTGAGGACGTCGGCGAGTACCTGGAGGCGATTCGAAAGGTGGAGGCGCCGCTGGTTTTTCCGGTCGTGCCCGACGGTCATGGCCAGCACATCCGGTACAGCTTCTCGAATGGCCGCCCAAGCCGCCCAGGAGGCACACCATGCCTAGCGGACCGCTGACGGGTGTGCGGGTCATCGACCTGACCGCCATGGTGATGGGCCCGTACTGCACGCAGATCATGGCCGACATGGGCGCTGACGTGATCAAAGTCGAACCGCCACAAGGTGATAACACTCGCTACATCTCGGTCGGTCCGGCACCGGGCATGAGCGGGGTGTTCGTCAACGTCAACCGCGGCAAACGCAGCATCGTGTTGGACCTGCAAACCGACGCCGGAACAGCGGCGCTGCGCGCGCTCCTTGAGACCGCGGACGTTTTCATCCACTCGATGCGCGCCAAGGCGATCGCCAAGCTCGGCTTCGCCTACGAGGACGTCGCCGCGATCAATCCGGCGATCGTCTACACCAATTGCTACGGATACGGGCGGCGCGGACCCGACCGCGACCGCCCCGCCTATGACGACACGATCCAGGCCGAATGCGGTCTGCCGGCGGTACAAGAGCAACTGACCGGCGAGGCCGACTATGTCGGAACGATCATGGCCGACAAGGTCGCCGGGCTGACCGCGCTGTACGCGACGACCATGGCGTTGTTTCACCGCGAGCGTACCGGGGAGGGGCAGGAAGTCGAGGTGGCCATGTTCGAAACCATGGCCACGTTCATGCTCGTCGAACACGCCAACGGCGCCCTGTTCGACCCTCCCCTGGGGCCGGCGGTGTATCCGCGTGCCGTGGCGCCCAACCGTCGCCCGTATCGCACCAGCGACGGCCACATCGCCGCATTGATCTACAACGACAAGCACTGGAACGCGTTCATCAACGCAGTGCAGCCGCCGTGGGCCAGCGACCTGTATTCGACGCTGGAACAGCGTGCCCACCAGATTGACACGGTGTACGGGTTGGTGGCCGAGACGATGAAGCAGCGCTCGACGCAGGAGTGGCTGACGCTGCTCGGCGAACTCGAGATACCGGCCGCGCCGCTCAACACGCCAGGCGCCTTGTTCGATGATCCGCATCTCAACGCCGTCGGGATGTTCGAGACCGTGGACACCCCGCACGGGCCGGTGCGCTTCCCCGGCGTGCCCGCCTGGTTCTCTCGGACACCGGGTCGCGTTGCGGGGCCGGCGCCAGAGCTGGGCGCCGACACCGCCGAGATCCTCGACGAGCTAGATCTGGCCGTCGACGTGAAACCCAAGTCCGGCGCCGAAAACGACTCGCTCAACGATATCTATCCCTAAGGAGTTTTCCACCATGGCTGTGCCCGTTTACAAACGCATTCTCGACCTGTTCGAGGCGGAGGGCGTGAATACGTTGTTCGGTATCCCGGACCCGAACTTCGTGCACATGTTCGCAGAGGCCGACGCGCGCGGGTGGTCGGTGGTCGCACCGCATCACGAGCTGAGCGCGGGATTCATGGCCGAGGCGGCATCGCGGATGACGGGTAAGCCCGGCCTGTGCATTGGTACGCTGGGCCCAGGTATGGCCAACATCGCGGGGGCCATTCAGTGCGCGAAGGTGGAGAACTCGCCGGTGATCTTCCTCGGCGGTCAGCGGGCCCGCATCACCGAGCGCCGGGTCCGGCGCGGTCGCATCCAGTTCGTGCGGCAGGAACCGCTCTTCGCGCCGTCGGTCAAGTACAGCGCCTCCATCGAGTATGCCGACCAGACCGATGAGATCATCCACGAGGCGATCCGCCGGGCCATGTCCGGCACACCCGGCCCGGCCTACATCGAATACCCGTCGCACGTCATCCTCGAGGAGCTTGACGTGCCGGATCCGCTTCCGCCCAACAGGTACCGGCTCGTCAACCAGACCGCGGGTGCGCGCGAGGTCGGCGAAGCGGCGAAGTTGATCCGTGCGGCAGACAGCCCAATCCTATTGGTCGGACACGGTGTTCACACCTCGCGCACCGGTGCGGCGGTCAGGGAGCTGGCCGACCTCATGCAGTGCCCGGTGATTCAGACCTCCGGCGGCACGTCGTTCATCGACGGTCTGGAGGACCGCACCTTCGCCTACGGGTTCTCGCCGGCGGCCGTCGAGGCGGTGGTGAAGTCCGATCTGTGCGTCGCGCTCGGCACGGAGCTCGGCGAACCGAGCCACTACGGCCGGACCCGTCACTGGGCGGAGAACGACGCAACGCGCAAATGGGTTATGGTCGAACAAGATCCGGTGGCCATCGGCGTCAACCGTCCCATCGACGTACCCCTGGTCGGTGACCTTCGCGGTGTCGTGCCCCAGCTGGTGGAAGCGCTCCGCGACACTCCGCGAAAGGCGTCGGCCGATCTCGATCGCTGGATCAAGGAGGACGCGGCGGAGCTGGCGCAGCTCGCCGAGAACGCGCCGACCGGCCGGACGCCGGTACACCCGGCGCGGTTCGTCGTCGAGGCCACTCGAGCACGGCGTTCGCCGCAGACGGCATCTTGGTCCGCGACGGCGGCGCGACCGTCATCTTCCAGTGGACCTACTCACAGGCCAAACCGCACGACGTCATCTGGAATCAGAACTTCGGCCATCTCGGCACCGGCTTGCCCTACGCCGTCGGAGCATCCGTCGCCGAGGGCGGCAAGCGCCCGGTGATGCTGCTGACCAGTGATTCAGCGTTCCTCTTCCACATCGCCGAACTGGAAACCGCTGCACGGCAGAAATCTTCCGCTGGTGTGCGTGGTGGGTGTCGACCACCAGTGGGGTCTCGAGGTGGGCGTCTACAAGCGCACCTTCGAGCAGCCGTCGCCGCAGCCCGGCGTGCACTGGAGCAAGGACGTTCGCCTCGACAAGGTCGCCGAGGGCTTCGGCTGCCACGGCGAGTACGTCGAGAAGGAGGACGAGATCGGCCCGGCGATCGAGCGGGCCTACGCTAGCGGCAAGACCGCCGTCGTGCACGTCTGTATCGATCCGAAGGCCAACTCCGAGGAGATGCCCAAATACGACGAATTCCGTACTTGGTACGCCGAAGGAACCCAGTAAGAAAAGGAGGAGCCATGCGCGAATACCTGAAGTTCTACATCGACGGGGCCTGGGTCGACCCGTTGCGGCCCAATAGCTTTTGACGTCGAAAACCCGGCGACCGAGCAGGTGTCCGGGCAGATCTCGCTCGGCTCGGCCGCCGACGTCGACGTGGCGGTCAAGGCCGCCCGACGCGCTTTCACCGGCTGGTCGCAGACCAGTCGCGAACAGCGCCTCGATCTGCTGGAGGCCATCCTCGCCGAATACCAGAAGCGTGCGGGCGACCTCGCCGACGCAGTCACCGAGGAAATGGGTGCGCCGCCGTCGCTGGCCGCCGGCCCGCAGGTCCAACTCGGGATCGGTCACCTGGTGACCGCGATCGACGTGCTGAAGAACTTCGGATTCGAGGAGCAGCACGGGCCAACGCTGATCGCCAAGGAGCCGATCGGCGTGTGCGGGCTGATCACGCCGTGGAACTGGCCGCTCAACCAGATCGCGGTCAAGGTGTACCCGGCGTTGGCGACCGGGTGCACGATGGTCCTGAAACCGTCTGAGGTGGCGCCGTTCTCGGCCTACATCTTCACCGAGATCCTCGATGCCGCGGGCGTGCCGGCCGGTGTCTACAACCTGGTCAACGGCGATGGCCCCGGCGTCGGCGTCGCGCTGGCGAGCCACCCCGACGTCGACATGGTGTCGTTCACCGGATCCACCCGCGCCGGTGTCGAGGTGGCCACGAATGCCGCTCCGACCGTGAAGCGGGTGACACAGGAACTCGGCGGCAAGAGCCCCAACATCGTCCTCGACGACGCGGGCTTCGCCGACAGCGTCCGCGCCGGCGTGGTCAACATGATGCCGAATTCCGGGCAGAGCTGTAACGCGCCGTCGCGCATGCTGGTCCCGAATTCGCGTATGGCCGAGGCGATCACCATCGCGCGTGAGACCGCCGAGCAGGTGAAGGTGGGCAGCCCCGGCGATAAAACGGCGATCGGGCCGGTGGCGTCGAGGGCACAGTTCGACAAGGTCCAGGGCCTGATCCAGAAAGGCATCGACGAGGGCGCGACCGTCGTGGCCGGCGGCCCGGGTCGCCCGGCAGGGCTGGACAAGGGTTACTACGTCAAGCCGACCGTCTTCGCCGACGTCACCAACGACATGACGATCGCGCGCGAGGAGATCTTCGGGCCGGTGCTGTGCGTCCTCGGCTATGACGACATCGACCAGGCCGTGCAGATCGCCAACGACACCGATTACGGCTTGGCCGGCTATGTCTCGGGGGCCGACTACGACAAGGCGCGAGAGGTGGCCCGCAAGATCCGGGCCGGGTGGGTGACGATCAATCACGCCTTCGACATGAACGCGGCGTTCGGCGGCTACAAGCACAGCGGCAACGGTCGGGAGTGGAGCGAGTTCGGGTTCCACGAGTATTTAGAGGTCAAGAGCACCTTGGGCTACGCGCCCGAAAGGCCACGCAATAGCTTCAGTCGATCGCAAAGGAATGAGACACAGATGTTTTCAGCAGTTCTGATCGAAAAAGGCGAGGCGGGACAGACGGTTGGGCTGACCGACCTGGACGAGACGCAGCTGCCCGAGGGCTCGGATGGCACGGTCAGCATCGACGTCGAGTACTCCACGCTGAATTACAAGGACGGCCTGGCGATTACGGGCAAATCGCCCGTCGTGCGGAAATTTCCGATGGTCCCGGGTATCGATCTCGCCGGCGTGGTGACCGAGAGCAGCCACGCCGACTGGAGCAAGGGCGACCGCGTGGTGCTCAACGGTTGGGGCGTCGGCGAGACGCATTGGGGCGGCCTCGCTCAGCGCGCCCGCCTCGACGGCGACTGGCTGATACCCCTGCCCTCCGCTTTCACGACCCGCCAGGCGATGGCGATCGGCACCGCGGGCTACACCGCCAGCCTTTGCGTGGACGCCCTGCTGCAGCACGGGGTGTCTCCTGATCAGGGCGAGATCCTGGTGACCGGCGCGACCGGCGGTGTGGGCACCGTCGCGATCGCGTTATTGACCGCGGCCGGGTTCAAAGTGGCTGCCGCGACTGGAAAGTCGTCGGAAGAGCAGTTTCTGCAGCAACTCGGCGCCGTGACGGTGTTGGACCGCGCCGAATTCAGCGAGGCCGGCAAGCCGTTGCAGAAGGAGCGCTGGGCGGGCGTCGTCGACACCGTCGGCAGCCATACGCTGGTCAACGCCTGCGCGCAGACCCGCTATGGCGGCGCGGTTACCGCATGCGGCCTGGCTGGGGGCATGGACTTTCCGGCGACGGTTGCGCCGTTTATCCTGCGCGGCGTTTCGCTGCTTGGCATCGACAGCGTGATGGCGCCCAAGCAGCGGCGCATCACCGCGTGGGAACGCCTAGCCCGCGATCTGAACGCCGGCGCGCTGGATTCGATCGCCAAGGAGGTCGCGCTCGGGGAGGCGATCGCTTCGGCGGCAGAACTCATGGACGGCAAGGTGCGCGGCCGCGTCGTCGTCGACGTCAACCGCTGACGGGAGCAATGATGGCCAAGGAGACAGACAGGGAAACGGACACAGACACGAGCGGTTCGCCGAGCATCCGACTCGATTTGACCGACGTCGATCACCGGGTGGGCAAGCCGGTCGGTGGCGGGCAGTTGTGGGATCCGTGTAGTTCATCCGACATCCGGCGCTGGGTGATGGCGATGGACTACCCCAATCCGCTGCACTGGGACGAGCAGTTCGCCGGTGACTCGAGGTACGGCGGCATAGTCGCACCGCAGTCCATCGCGGTGGCCCTTGACTACGGACACGGCGCGGCGCCCGCGTGCGTGGGCCATATTCCGAACAGCCACTTGATCTTCGGTGGTGAGGAATGGTGGTTCTACGGCTGCTCCGGTGCGGCCCGGCGACAAGCTGTTCCAGGAGCGCCGGTTCCACGACTACAAAGTGACAGAGACGAAATTCGCCGGCCCAGACGATGTTCTCCCGCGGTGACACCATCCACACCAACCAGCACGGCACCCTGGTGGCGCGCGAACGTTCCACCGCGATCCGCTATCTCTACGAGGAAGCGACCAAGCGCGGGATGTTCGAGAATCAGCTTGGCGAAATCAAACGTTGGACGCAAACCGAGCTCGAGGAAGTCGAGCGGCTGCGGCGTGAGTGGCTCGAGTCCAACCGCATGGGCGTCTCGCCGCGCTTTGACGAGGTGAAGATTGGTGACACGCTGCCTCGTCGGGTGATCGGCCCGCACAGCATCGCCAGCTTCACCACCGAATACCGGGCGTTCCTGTTCAACATCTGGGGCACCTTCGGATGGGTGGCACCGCCGGGTATCGAGGATCCGTGGGTCTATCAGGATCCGGGCTGGGGCAAGGACTTTGCGTTCGACGAAGAAGACGCCAAGATCGATCCACGCAAGCGCGACGGGCTCTACGTCGGTCCATCGCGCGGGCATATCGACGCCGAACGGGCCAGCGAAGTCGGCATGGCGCGCGCCTATGGCTACGGGGCAACGATGGGCGCGTGGTGCACCGACTATCTCGCGTATTGGGCCGGCCATGACGGGATGGTGCGCCATTCCAAGGCAGACTTCCGTACACCCGCCTTCGAGGGCGATGTGACCTATTTCGACGCCGAGATCGTCGACAAGCAAGCGGAGTCGACCTGGGGTGTGCCTCTCGTACAGGTGAAGCTGCGCCTGACAAACCAGAACGGCGAAATGCTGGTGGGCTGCACAGCCGAGGTCGAACTGCCGTTGTAGCCATGGTCGACAAGACGGGTTCGCAAGCCTCACAACGACTTCTCGATCGTATCTGGGCCGCCCCTATGCGGACGAGCCGGGACTGGGGTCGCTCACGCTGCCGGGCTTTCTGCGCGAGGTGACGCAGGAGTACGGCGAGCGCGAAGCCCTGGTGTGGCGCAACGCGGACGGCGTCACACGTTGGACGTATGCGCAGCTTTGGGAACGTGCGATCGAGGTGGCGCGTGCGTTGCGCGCGTGTGGCCTCGGTAAGGACGGCCGCGTCGGTGTTCTGATGACAAACCGGCCGGAATGGCTTGCCGCAGTGTTCGGTACGTCGCTGGCCGGCGGGGTGGCCGTCACCCTCAGTACGTTTTCCACACTGCCGGAATTGGATTATCTGGTCCGGGCCTCCGCCGTTTCGGTGTTGTTGTTCGAGCGCACGGTGCTGACGAAGGACTTCGCGGCCATTCTGGGTGAGCTGGAACCAGCGATCGGCACGTCGCGGCCGGGCACACTCGAATCGGCGAAATACCCCTTTCTGCGCCGACTCGCCGTGCTGGGCGAACCGGTTCCGGGCATCCAGGCCTGGGACGAGTTCCTGGCGTCACGGTCATTCGGAGCCCCGCGCGGTGGTCGAGGCGACCGCCGCCGCGGTGTTGCCGAGCGATGCCGCGGTGTTGTTCTTCTCGTCTGGCTCCACCAGCAAGCCGAAGGGCGTCCTCGGCGCGAATCGCGGGGTGTGCATTCAGCTGTGGCGATTCCGGCGGATGTACGGGTTCAGCCCCGACGATCACGTTCGCGGCTGGACCGCCAACGGCTTTTTCTGGTCCGGAAATTTCACCATGGTGCTCGGATCGACGTTGGCCAGCGGCGGGTCGCTCGTCCTGCAATCGACGTTCGACGCCGCGGAGGCGCTCGAGCTCATACAGGCCGAGCGGGTGAACTTTCCGTTCGCCTGGCCCCACCAGTGGACCCAATTGGAAGGCGCACCCAACTGGGGGCAGGTGGATTTGAGCAGTGTGAGATTCGCCGATTTCAAGACCCCGATCGCGCACCATCCCACGGTTTCGGGCGAGTGGTACGAACCGGGCCATGCCTACGGCAATACCGAAACATTCACGATCACAACCGGTTACCCGGCCAACACCGCGCCCGACGTGCATGCGGACAGCTTCGGAGTGGCACTGCCCGGCGTGACGCTCAAGATCACCGATCCGCTAACCGGCGGACATCGTTGCGCGCGGAGAGGCGGGCGAGATCAGCGTCAAGGGACCCACACTGATGCTCGGCTATATCGGCACTCCACTCGACGAGACTCTCGACGCCGAGGGGTTTTTCCCCACGGGCGACGGTGGGTATCTCGACGACGCCGGCCGACTCTACTGGCAAGGCAGACTCACCGACATCATCAAGACCGGCGGTGCCAATGTCTCGCCGCGCGAGGTTGACGAGGCCCTCATCGCGCATTCCGGCGTCAAGGTGGCACAGACCGTCGGCGTTCCGCACCACACGCTCGGAGAGGTCGTGGTGTCCTGCGTCGTGCCGCACGATGACGTGATCCTTGACACCGAGCAGCTTCTGGCGTTTCTGCGGCAACGATTGGCGAGTTACAAGGTGCCGCGCCATGTGCTGTTCTTCGGCGAGGACGAAGTGGCGCTGACGGGCAATGCCAAGATCAAGGCCGGCGAACTTCGGGACCTCGCGGCCAAGCGGCTGGCCGGCAATTGAGCCGCGCGCGAGGTCGCGATCACTGGATGACGGCAAGCCTCACACCACCACTAGGAGGTTGCCATGAAGTGTCGTGCCGCTGTGCTGCGCGGGGTCGGCGAGGACTGGGAGATCCGCGAGGTCGGAGCTCGACCCGCCACGCAACGGTGAAGTCCTGGTGCGCATGGCCGTTGCCGGCGTTTGCCACTCCGATGACCACCTGATCACCGGCGACGTGGTGCCGACCCCCGAGGTGCTGGCCGCGACCGGCATGCCCGCACCCGACTGGTTCCCGCTGCTCGGTGGTCACGAGGGCGCTGGTGTCGTCGAACAGATCGGACCGGGCGTGACGACGGTGCAGCCCGGGGATCACGTGGCGATGTCGTTCATTCCCGCGTGCGGTAACTGCCGGTTTTGTGTCAACGGCCAGAGCTACATCTGCGATTCCGGCGCGAGCCTGTTCAGGCGGGAGATGCCGACCGACGGAACGTGCCGCCGGCATCTCGGCGACGAAAACCTCTTGGCCTATGGCCAACTCGGCACGTTCGCGGAATATGCGGTGCTATCGGAAAGGTCCGTCATCAAGATCGACGACGCGATCCCGTTCCATGCCGCCTCACTGGTGTCGTGCGGTGTCAGCACCGGCTGGGGCTCGGCGACGGTCTCGGCCGGCACCGAGCCCGGCGACACCGTCGTCGTCATCGGAACCGGCGGTGTCGGAATGAACGCCCTGCAAGGAGCGCGCGCGGCCGGCGCGACCTATATCGTCGCGGTGGATCCGGTTGAGTACAAACGGGATTCGGCCAAGATCTTCGGCGCCACGCATGCCGCCGCCTCCGCAGAAGAAGCGATACCGCTGGTGAAGGACATCACCGCCGGCGTGATGGCCGACCGCGTCGTCTTGACTCCTGGTGTTCTGCACGTGGACTTGATCGCGTTGGCGATGACGCTGCTTCGCAAGGGCGGGACGTGCGTGGCCACCGGCATCACCCCCTACAGTGAGCCCCTGGTTCCGCTGATCCTGCAGGAGATGGTGCTCTCGGCCAAACAACTCAAGGGCGTGCTTTACGGCGGGATGAATCCGCGCACCAGCGTGCCGATGCTGTTGTCGATGTATCAGGCCGGCGTGCTGAAACTCGACGAGCTGGTCACCCGGCACTATCAGCTCGACCAGATCAACGAGGCGTTCGCGGACCTGCGGGAGGGACGCAACATTCGCGGCATTATCGATTTCGCCGGCGTCTGAACCCGGTGGTGCGCGACCGACCAATAGACGTTTGTTAAAGGCGATAGCACATGCGATATCGCCTTTCGTGATCGCGTTATGGTCGGCCGATGGTACCTATGTTGCCCACGTGATCAATGCGAAAAAGCTACGGCATCAGGCGGATTCGAAGTGACGCCGGATGCCGGCCAACATCTCGATGTGCGCCTTGATCCCCTCGCGCGTCGTCATCGCGGCCAGCGGCCGTGGCGCAGCTATCCGTATGCGCTCGGTGACGCGGGTGCCACCGTCGATCGGCTCGAAGCTCACCCTGCCACGGAGGCGGACCCCCGGGGACTGATCGGCTTCGGTGAGCACGTCACCGTCGCGCGGGACGTGCTAGCCGCGCCTGGTAGGCGATCTTTATGGTCAACGGCCCCAACGGAATTCGGTCTATCACGCGATAGCTCTGCCGGTATCCGTCCGGGGTTTGGGTGCGCGACGTCGTTTGCACGGACACTATCAGCGGGTGCACGAGTTTGATGTTGTCCAGGTCGACGTAGAAGGCGCGGACCTCCTCCGGCGGCGCGGGAACGTCTTCGGACAGCTCCGTTTCGGCGTGCGCGATCCACCAGCTCATAGCGTACAGCTCCGCCGCGAGAACACCCGTGCGCCACCAGATCAACGCGGCAAAGAGACCCAACGCGAGGACGCTCACCACGGCTTGGATCAGGTTTCGGCGTTCCCTCGGCGCGTAAACATAGACCGCAGCGACCAACCCGCCGGTGACCAGCCCGCCCACGTGCCCCTGCCAGCTGATCCGCTGCGAACTGACCGCGGTGCAACGAACGTGTAGACCAGGTTGATCACGATAACGGCGACAACCCAGCGCAACGTCCAGGTTAAGCCGCTTCGCGACCACGAAAGTGGCGCCGAAAAGACCGAACACCGCGCCCGATGCGCCCGCCGTCGCCGTGTTCAGTGTGAGTAGGTAGACCAGCACCGACCCACCCAGCAGGCTCAACGCATACAACGCGCCGAATCGCAGCCGCCCCAGCAGCATCTCCAGCGGTGGACCCACGACGTACAGCGCCCACATGTTCAGCAGCAGATGAGCCGCGCCGTAGTGCACGAACGCCGAGGTCACCAGACGGTACAGCTGGCCGTCGGCGACGGCGGGTGGCCACAAAATGAGCTGACTTTGCAAGCCCCTCATCGAAATCTGCAGTGCGAACGTCAGCACGTTGATCGCGATCAGCGCGTAGGTGATCACCGGCGTGCCCGACCGTTCCCGCCCGCCGAATTGCGTGCGGGGCTGTCGAATGCTCCGGGCACCCTCCTGCACGCACTCCACGCATTGGTGACCGACCGCGGCTGCGCGCATGCAGTCCGGACAGATGTACCGCTCGCATCGGTTGCAGCGCAGGTAGGTCGGGCGACCAGGATGCCGATAGCAGGTCGGCGCGGCGGCCTGCGACTGCGGTGTGCTGGGACCGGTCACGGCACCAATCTTGCCTGTTCCCTCGTCCGTTGAGTTGTCTTACTGTGATTTCCGTGCAGACACAGTCGGGCGGCGTGATCGAGCGCTACCTAGAGTTCCTTGCCGCCCACGATTGGGACGGCCTGGCCACCACCATCGCCGACAAAGGCTTAGTTCGAGAGGGACCGTTCTGCGACGTCGTCGAGGGCAAAGAGCACTACGTCGCCTACCTGCGCAAGGTTTGCACCACACTCAAGGGCCACCGACTCGACGTTAAGCGGGTCTCACACGTCGACAGCCGCGTCTCGTTCGTCGAGCTGACCGAATCCTTTGAGATCGACGGCGCACCGGCCGCGTGGCCCGAATGCCTGCTGTTCGAGCAGAACGACGACGGCCTGATATCTCACGTCAGCGTGTTCTTCAAGCAACGACACGCCGACACCCGGTAGCGCTCTATTCCCTCACTCGCGGAATTGACCTAACGTGTGAGGATGGAGTCAGACGGAACCACGGAGTCGGTAGCGGTCGAGAAATTGCACTCGGGCGACCCGATCACCGATTGTGGTCAGCGCTACATAGTCCTCGAATCAAAAGCCGTCGGCGATAGCTGCGTAGTTCTCGAGCTGGAGTCCAGAGTGGACCACCAGTTGCAGGTCATCGAGAAGTCCTTCCCAGCCGGGTACCAGGTTGGCAGGGCAAACCATCGGATTTTATAGATCTGATTTCCTAGCCCTAATATCCGCGAGTAGCCGAATCGACGGCTACCGAATATTCATCTGCTAAACTGCGCGTCAGCCGTGCTGAAAACCCGTGCCACTCCGATCATGTGGGTCGGGATCCAGCCCCAAATAGGTGGCCCGCAGTCGGTCCCATAACTCCAGCTGTTCCCATGCGGGCTCGTCGCGGAACTGTTGGGTGTTGGTGAGAAACGGGTTCGGCAGCATGAGCGTCATCATCTGTTCGTCGCGCCCGTTGTAGAGGCGCACGCCCCAGGAGGTCGGGGACCCGTCATCGCCGATCCGGCGGTAAAGCTCGGCCCGCGTGCACCGGCGGATCCGGCCGAGTTCGGGCCCGCTGGCCAGGTGCTCTCCGATGCACAGGTGGAAATGCCACCGTCCGAAGTCCACCGTCGCGTAACCGTCGTACATCGAGATACGCGTCGGAGGGTTCGGCGCCGCCACTTCCCAGGCGGCGCCCTCGATGAGGATGCCGAACCAGATTTCGTCCCAGTACTCGTCGAAGCAGACGTGGATCAAATCCAGCAGGCTTTGCTCGTCGGCGGGCAGCGGCCAACGCTGTTCGCGTCCACCGTCTTCGGTTTCGACGATCGGGGGGCTTTCGGTTTGCACGATTCTCCCAAGTACCCGCGGTCGGGATGCGACAATATCGCCCGTAAGGCGATGACGACGCAGGAAGCCGGTGCAAATCCGGCGCGGTCCCGCCACTGTCATCGGGGAGCGACCCTCACAAAGCCACGGCCATTGGTCGGAAGGCGAGGCGAGCAGCGATCCGAGAGCCAGGAGACTCGCGTCATCGTGTCCTGCTAGCTCGGGGCGGAGTACCTCGGAGAGAGCTGGCCCGTCATGGCGCTGCAATTCGGCCTCGTCGAATCCGGTCATCGGCGATGACCGCCCCGATCTGGATGGCTTCACCGCCGGAAGTGCATTCGACACTGCTGAGCAGCGGGCCGGGGCCCGGTCCGCTGCTGGCCGCGGCCGAGTCGTGGACCTCGTTGAGCACCGTGTACACCGAGACGGCCGAGGAGCTGACCGCGCTGCTGGCCGGAGTGCAGGCCGGGGCGTGGGAAGGCCCGAGCGCGGCGGCATATGTGGCCGGTCACGGCCCGTACATCGCCTGGCTCACGCAAGCCGCCGCAGACAGCGCGGCGACGGCCGTCCGGCAGGAAACCGCGGCCACCGCCTACACCGCCGCCCTGGCCGCGATGCCGACCCTGGCCGAGCTGACCGCCAACCACGCCACCCACGCGGTGTTGCTGGCGACGAATTTCTTCGGCCTCAACACCATTCCGATCGCAGCTCAATGAAGCCGACTACGTCCGGATGTGGATCCAGGCCGCGACAGTGATGGGCACCTACCACGCGGTCTCGACCGCGGCGGTGACCTCGTCACCGAAGTCGACAACGGCGCCAAAGATCGTGAACCTGCACTCGCTGATAGCAAGCGTTCTACAAGGCATTCCCGTTGCCCCCCGACACGGAGAACCAGGTGTACGCCTGGCTGGACGAAGATCGGTTTCGTCAACTACTGGAACAACGTCTTAGAACCGTTGAGCAACGCGCTATACAACAACCCCTTCTTCGCGGCGATGTTTTCGGGTTTCGATCCTTACCTGCCCCTGCTCGGCAATCCGCTGATCTTCCTCAGCCCGTACAACGTCGCGTTCGCCCTCGGCTACCCGATGGACATCGGTTCGTATGTCGCGTACCTGTCGCAGACCTTCTTCTACATCGGACTGGATCTGACAGCGGCGTTCGCTTCGGAGGTAACCCCGACGACGATCGGTTTCACCATCCTGTTCACCACTGTCGAAGCCGTCGGCACGATCATCACCGATACCATCGCGTTGCTGAAGACGCTGCTCGAGCAGACTGTCGTGCTGCTCACGGTGTTCGCGCCGCTGGTGACCGCGCCGTTGGTGACGCTGGCTGCCGGCGCGGTGGCGCCGGTTGGCCTGGCCGGCTTGGCAGGGCTGGCGGCCCTGCCCGCGGCACCGCCCGTCGCGCCGCCCATCACGCCGCCCGTGCTGGCGCTGCCCCCGAGTGTCCCGACTGCCACCTCGTCTCCGACGCCGGCAGCCATGGAAGGCGACCGCGGCGGCCGCCACGCCCGGGACGCCACCACCGTCGGGTACACCACCAACGCTGACCGGCGCGGGCATGAGCATGAGCAGGGCGCGAGCATGGCGGCAGGCATGAACAACTTCGCGAACTTCGCCTATCTGGTGGGCGATCTGAGCGCGGTCGCCGGAGCGGCGGCGGCCGGCAGGGCCCGAAAGAAGGCGCCGGAACCCGAGAGCGTGGCGACCCCGGCGGCCGCGGCGACACCCACAGGAGAAGGACGAAACAAAGCGGCGACGGCGGACGAAGGCGCAGATGCTCGGGCGCGGCTACGAATACCTGGATTGGGAGATGACGAAGGCGCTGACGCGGTGACGGCCTCGGCTACCGGCGCGGGGATCCGGGGGTTCGCCGGAACCGTCACCAAGACCGGCGCCGGGCGGGCGGCGGGGTTGACCACACTCGCCGACGACGCCTTCGGCGGCCGCCCCGCATGCCGATGATTCCGGGCACCTGGGGCGCCGACTCACCGACGGCGCGCGAACCCGAGGCGGGAGACTGACGCGTCGGTCGCCGTCGGCTCCGCGACACTAACCTACGCACACGACACGTCGCGAGTGTGCCAGGTTTATATCTCGAGGTCAGGCTGACCGGCGAGCATTCCGGCGCGGAACTAACCGATCGCGTCCCAGAAGCGGGTGAGCGCTGCCGCGCCGCGCGCCGGGTCCTGCAGCATCCACCAATGTCCCAGCTGGTCGAGCACTTCCGTGCGGGCTCCGGCACGGTCCGCGGCGCGACGGCGGAGTTCGTCCGAGCCGACATAGGGGTCGTCGGTGGCGAGTAGCGAAAGGCCCGGTCGGGCCGCGGCGTTCTCGAGGGCGCGGCCGGCCTCGGCCAGCGCGGGCTGGCGCGCCGAGCGGTACAACGTCAGGATCGCTTGACCCATCTCAGGACCCTGAGCGGCGGCGATCGAGGTCGCGACGGGCCCTGGGTATGCCCATGGACGCCATCCGTTCCGCTGCGATCCTCGATCGTGCCGGCCAGCAGGGTGTCCACCAGCTGCTCGCCCTCGCCCGGCGTCTGCCAGACCTGCGCGAGGTCGTGCCACACGTAGTCGGCATCGAACAACCCCACAACATCACTGACCCAGCTGCGCACCAACTCCGGCCGATGCATCACGACATTCATCACGTGGCCGCCGCCCCAGTCGTGCCCGACCAAGTCGATCGGTTCGTCGAAACCCTCTAGCTGTTCTTCGAGCCAGTCTCGGTAGCCGAGCATGGTCGCCGCAAACCCGTCGGGCAGTGGAGCGCCGAAACCTGGCGGGGACAGCCGCACTATGTCGTCGCGGTCGTCGCGCGCCAGCGCATCGACCAGCGGGCCCCAGATCGCGTCGGTCTCCGGATTGCCGTGCACCAGCACGATCGTCATGATCGAGCCTCCCGTCGCGTCGGCGACCGCGCGCAGTTGTCGGGGCGCCGAATTGCGTTGCCTGCGTTGCAGGTTGACCCTGGCGACCCGGTAGAGGAACGCGGGGCGGAGCAGGCGGGGCGGTGCGTCGAGAAGCCCGGTGACTCTGAAGAACTGGGTGGTGACCACGGTGTCGGACTCGCAGGCGGCCAGCACCGAATCCAGGAGTCGATTGAAAACGCGCATCGAAGCTGTCCGCCGCCCCTCCACCTGCGGGAATGCCAGGTCGGACGTGGCTCCGGTCTGCCAGGCCACGCCGATCGCTTTGGCCGCGGCGCGAAAGTATCGGCGCGGCAGGTCGGTCAGTCCCGACGCAGGCAGTCCGCAGCGCCGCGGGCAGCCGCCGCATTTTGTCGTAACGGCGCCACTGGCTGCACGGCATGCGGTGTTGCACCACCGGGCCGAGCGGTTCACCGGCGCGCACCGCCGCCAGCAAGCGAGCCGGAACGTAATCCGCGGCGAACGACAGCATGCCGTCGAGGTTGGGCGGCGGTTCGTGCCCGGCCATCCCGAACACCGTGAATATGCAGGTGTCGTGCTCGTTGCGGGCCAGAAACATCCCGGTCGGCCGAGCCAGGCGCGGGACTGATGAGGGCCAGCACCTCCGTCAGCGTCCCGGGCGGGATTCGCAGCCGTTGGCTGACATAGACCGTGTGCATGACGATGCGGTCCTCGGCGGGCCGGCCATATCCGAGGCTCTCGAGAAAGGCGGGCGTATGGGCACCGCGGCCCATGGCGTCGACGACCAGGTCGGCCGCCAACTCCTGGGGCGCTTCTCCGTCGCGGTTCGTTCACGCGAACTCCGATTACGCGAGTCCGCGTCCGCATTCGAAATCAGTTCGGCGACATCATGGGCGTCGTGAATCGTCACGTTGTCCATTGCCTGCAGGCGCCCGCGGACATGGCGCTCCAGCAGCGCTCGGCTGGGCGTATACAGTGCCAGCGCCTTGGGATCGCCGGCTATCTTTCCGGACCGCACTATCAGGTGGCCGCTATAGGACATATGCAACCTGGACAGATCGCCGTCGTCCAAAACCGGCGCGCCGGCGGCAACCAGCTCGTCGAGCAACCCGGGAAAGAACTCGTCCAGGATGTGCGCGCCACGCGCCAGAAGAGCGTGCGGTGCCGGCCCTGCGGTACGCCCTTCCTGGTGACCGGATCGTCGGGCAACTCGTCCCGCTCGATCACCGTGACGGTTCGATAGAAGTCGGCCAGCACCCGGGCGGCGAGCAGCCCGCCCATGCTCGCCCCGAGAACGACCGCGTGATCACCCAGCACCGGCATGGCAGATCCTAAACTCCCCCGACGCCAGCGAACGGTAACAGCCGAGCTACGGGAATGTCGGAGAATCGGCGCGAGACTTGTAAACCTCTTAGCTGCGCGGCGGACGCGGGTCGTTCGGGTCGTCCGAGTCGGGCTCACCAAACCATCGGGAGGCCAGGTGTTCGGGGTACTCGTCGTGCCAGGCCCACCACTCGTACGGCTTGGTCTGCGGGTAGCCCGGCGGCGAGTCCTCCCAATCCTCTTGGCGCCCAAGCGCAGTCATGTCCAGGAAGCTCCAGGTGTTGCCCAGCACCTCGTCGCCGCGGTTGTTGATGAAGTAGGTGCGGAACACGCGGGGGCCGTCGTGGATGAACGCGTTGGTGCCGTGCCATTCGTCCACGCCGAAGTCGACGTCGAAACCGTCGGTGATCGTGTACCACGGCATTTGCCACCCCATCCGTGCCTTGAGTCGCTGAATGTCGGCCTGCTGCGCGGGTGAAGCAAACACCAGCGTGGTGTCGCGGGCGTTGAGATGGGCCAGATGGCCGATGTGGTCGGCGATCATCGAGCAGCCCGGGCACGCGTGGTCCGGCCAGCCGTGCACGCCGGGCTCGAAGAAGGCGCGGTAGACCACCAGCTGGCGCCGCCCATCGAACAGATCCAGCAGGTTCAGCTTGCCGTCGGGCCCGTCGAACTCGTATTCCTTGTCCACGGCCACCCAGGGCATCCGCCGACGCATGGCCGCCAGCGCGTCGTGGGCGCGCATCACCTCCTTCTCCGTCACGAGCAGTTGCTGGCGCGCGGCCTCCCACTCCTGCGCCGACACGATCGGGGGTGTATCCATTTGCGTTGTCCTCCTTTTGGTTTCGCCTGAACGTCAGGCCAGGCCCGCCAAGCCTGACGCTGTCAGCAGGTACGCGAGATGTTCACCGCGGTCACCGTCGGCGATCTGCAGTACCGACTTGCCGACTTGTTCCGCACTCAACGCGGGTCCCGACGACGCCACGAATGTGTCGACATCAAGGCCTTGCCGCTCGGCGTACGCGGCCACCGCCTTGGCACCCAGGTCGGTGGCCGGCGTCAGCTGCGGAAGAACGGAGACGAAGTCGATGCCCAGCCCGGCCCGTTGCGATTCCATGGCGGCATAACTGGTGATGAACCTGACGGTGGACTTGGCCCCGGCGTAGCCGCCGGACAGTGGCGACCCTTTGACGGCGGCGCCGCTGGAGATCGCGATCACCGCGCTGCCCGGCGCCAGCGGAAGCCGCAGCGCGTCACGGGTCCAGTGAAAAGCCTGCGCGACGTCCATATTCCAGTTCTGACTGAAGCTCTCCCAGGTCTGGTCTTGCAGTGGGGCCATCTGCGGAGCGGCCCCGGCGCACAGCACAAGCGTGCGCGGCCGATACTCGTCGAGCAACCGGCTGGCCGTCGCGGGATCGGCGGCGTCCGCGGCTACCGCGGTAAAGGTGTCACCCAATTCGTCGCGCACCTCGTCGAGCGCGGAGGCGCCGCGCGCGACACCGACGACGTGTGCGCCGGCCGCCGACAGCGCCGTGGCGATGGCGCGGCCGAATCCGCGGCTGGCCCCGGTCACAATCGCTGTCGAGCCGACGAGGCCGTCGGCTCGAGACTGCGGGAAGGTTGTCATGCTCGTACTCACTTTCAGATGATGCGGGTCGGTGTCCACTAATTCAGATACGGCGGGACGCGACGATTCATCGCCGCCCACGTCACCCGATGAGTTCGGGCCGCCGGTCGTATCTATATGAAGGTCGGAAGGAGCCTGACCGTGCCGGCTCAGGAGAATTTCATGGAGCAGGCGGCGCCATTTCGCGCCGAGCTGATTGCGCACTGCTATCGCATGCTCGGTTCCGTGCATGACGCCGAGGATCTGGTCCAGGAGACGTATCTGCGCGCTTGGCGCGGGTATGCGGCTTTTGAAGAGCGCGCAGCGTTGCGGACGTGGCTGTACCGGATCGCCACGACAGCATGCCTGCGGGCGCTGCAGAATCGCGCCCGCCGCGTGCTTCCGGCCGGCGTGGGTGGCGCTTCGGTCGATCCGGACACCAGCCTCGGCGGAACCGGGGGCGCCCATGACTGGCTTGAGCCAATCCCCGACGCGTTGCTATTTCAAACCCCGGAAGACGCCGTGACCGTAAGGCACAGTGTCCGGCTGGCAGTGATGACGGCCCTACAGGAACTTCCGGTACGTCAGCGGGCCGTGTTGATTTTGCGCGATGTCGTGCAATTCAGCGCCGCCGAGGTGGCGGAGTTGCTGGAGACCACACCCGCCGCGGTCAACAGCTCACTGCAGCGGGCCCGCGCCCATCTCGCCGAGGTCTCCCCCGCCGAGGAAAACTTGGTCGAACCCGATGACGCCGAAAGACGCGACCTGCTTGACCGCTACTGCGCGGCATTCGAAAACGCGGACATGGCCGCCCTCACCGCGTTACTGCAAGCCGACGTCAAGCTCGAAATGCCTCCTCTGCCAATATGGTTCACCGGACGGGACACGGTGGTGCGCTTCCTGGTCGCGCGCGCGTTCACCACGCCGGGCGATGTGGTGCTACTCCCGACCGCCGCGAACGGGCAACCCGCCGTCGCCGAATACCGGCGTACCGACGACGGCGTGATGCGGGCGCATTCGATACATGTCCTGACGGCGGGCGTTGCCAACGGCACCATGGGGATCGCCGCTTTGACCGTCTTTCTCGATCCGGCGCTGTTTACCGCGTTTGGTTTGCCGCCTACCCGGTAAGCCTCAAGATCGCAGCGATCGGCGCCCTCGTCAGTTTCGGATCCGAGAAGTCCATCGCTTCCTGCATATCCGTGCGCATGTCGGTAGACATGTGGCTAAGACGCCATCAGGATTAGGCGCGTATTCGTACTTGGAAGGTGACGGAATGAAGATTCCGGGCGTGCCCGGCCTGGTGGGCAGTTTGGCCGGTGGCGTGACCGGTGGCGCGGCACAGGTGGTGCGCGCCGGGGTCCGCGCCGCGTGCAGAAGCCGCGGCACGGTGCAGTCGCGGGCCACGGTGCGGAGCTGGCCGGCCCGGTGGTGCAGTCGGTGGCGCAATCGACGGGCCGGGTGCTCGGCAATTCTTCGGGTACTTTGGGGGCACCGCCGCCCACGTCGAGCCGCCGGTGCGCTGGCAGAGCGGCCGGCGGGTGCATCTAGACCTGGATCCGCTGCTGCCGTTCCCGCGCTGGGACGAGCATGCGGCGGTCGTCGAGGAGCCGGTTCGCAGGATTGAAGGCGTGGCCGAGGCCCACGTCGAGCGCTCGCTCGGCCGGCTGGTTTTCGAAATCGAGGAGGATGCCGACCGCCGACGCCGTGTTGGACGAGGTGCGCGACGTTGTCGGTGCCGTGGCCGTCGACTTGACCTTGGCGGGAGCGACAGGGGGACCGAAGACTGCGCCCTTCGCCGACCCCGGTAACCCGTTGGCAATTCTGGTGCCGCTCACCGCCGCGGCGATGGATGTGGTCGCGATCACTGCCGCCGTGACCGGCTGGGTCACCCGGCTGCCCGCGGCACCGAAAACCACCCGGGCGGCGGCCGCTCTCATCAATCACCAACCGCGGATGGTTTCGCTCCTGGAGTCACGACTGGGTCGAGTGGGCACCGACATTGCGCTCGCCGCGGCGACGGCGGCGGCCAACGGGCTGACCCAAGCGGTCGGCACACCGCTGCTGGATTTCACGCAACGCAGCCTTCAGCTCTCCGAGGCGACGGCGCACCGGCGGGTGTGGCGAGACCGAGAGCCCCAGCTGGCCTCGCCCAAGCGGCCGCAAGCGCCGGTGGTCCCCGTCATCTCGTCGGCCGGGGCAAAGTCGCAGGCGGCGCGGCACAGCTGGGCAGCCGCAGCGGCGGGTGAGGCTTCGCACGTGGTGGTCGGCGGATCCATCGACTCCGCACTCGACACCGAAAAGGGGTCGATGAAAGGACCCGTGGAGAGCTACGTCGATTCGGCGGCGAACGGTTCGTTGATTGCCGCGGTGAGCGCGTTGGTGGCCGGCGGTGGCACCGAAGACGCGGCCGGCGCGATCGAGGCCGGGGTGCCCAGAGCGGCGCACATGGGCCGTCAGGCGTTCGCGGCGGTGCTGGGTCGTGGGCTCGCCGACGCCGGGCTCCTGGTGCTCGACCCGGGCGCTCTGCGCCGCCTGGATCGGGTGCAGGTGGTCGTCATCGACGGCGCCGCGCTGCGCGGTGACCACCGCGCCGTGTTGCTCGCCCGCGGAGATGCGCCCGGCTGGGACGACGACCGCGTCTATGAGGTCGCCGACGCGCTGCTGCACGGCGAGGAGGCACCCGAGCCGGACCCGGATGAGTTGCCGGCCACCGGTGCGCGACTGAGATGGGTTCCGGTGCAAGGGCCGTCGGCGACGCCCGCCCAAGGCCTCGAGACACGCGGACCTGGTGGTCGATGGCGAATGCGTCGGCGCCGTCGACGTCGGGTGGGAGGTCGACCCCTACGCGATCCCGCTGCTGCAGACCGCGAACCGCACCGGCGCGCGGGTGGTCTTACGTCATGTCGCCGGCACCGAGGATCTTTCCGCCAGTGTTGGCGCGACACATCCGCCCGGCACGCCGCTGCTGACGTTGGTGCGTGATCTGCGGGTGGATCGCGGACCGGTGCTGCTGATCACCGCCTTGCACCGGGACTTCGCCTCGACCGACACGCTGGCCGCGCTCGCCATCGCCGACGTGGGTGTCGCGCTCGACGATCCCCGCGCGGCGACCCCGTGGTCCGCGGACATCATCACCGGCACCGATCTGGCCGCTGCGGTGCGGATCCTGTCGGCGTTGCCCGTGGCACGGTCGGCCAGCGAATCCTCGGTGCGCCTTGCCCAGGGCGGCACCACCCTGGCCGGGCTGCTGCTGGTCACCGGTGAGCCCACCACCAGTTCCTCGAACCCAATTACCTTGCGGCGCTGGTTCAATCCGGTCAATGCGGCCGCAGCGACGGCGTTGCTGACCGGCGCTTACTCGGCCGGCAAGGTGATGCGGCTGGCTGATCCCACTCCGCAACCGCTGACCGCCTGGCACGCGCTGGACCCGGAGATCGTGTACTCCCGCCTGGCCGGCGGCAGCGCGACAGCTGGCCGTCGAGCGCGGCACGTCGGACTGGCGGCGTCGTCTCGACGACCTGTCCTACACCCCGGTGCTCGCGCCGCTGCGCAAGCCGGCAAGCAACCTGGCGAAGCTGGCGACCGCCACCCGGCATGAGCTCGCCGATCCGCTGACTCCGATCCTGGCGGTCGGGGCGGCGGCGTCGGCGATCGTCGGCAGCAATGTCGACGCGCTTCTGGTCGCGGGTGTGATGACCGTCAACGCGATAACCGGTGGGGCGCAACGGTTGCGGGCCGAGGCGGCAGCCGCCGAGTTGTTCGCCGAGCAGGACCAGATGGTGCGGCGCGTCGTGGTGCCGGCGGTGGCGACCACGCGGCGCCGCTTGGAGGCGGCTCAGCACGCCACGCGCACGGCCACGGTGTCGGCGAAGTCGCTGCGGCCCGGCGATGTCATCGACCTGGCCGCGCCGGAGGTGGTGCCGGCGGATGCCCGCATCTTGGTCGCCGAGGACCTCGAGGTCGACGAGTCGTTGCTCACCGGCGAGTCGCTGCCGGTGGACAAGCAGGTGGAGCCAGTCGCGGTCAACGACGCCGACCGCGCCAGCATGCTGTTCGAGGGCAGCACGATCGTGGCGGGACGGGCCCGCGCGATCGTGGTGGCCACCGGGGTCGGCACCGCCGCGCAACGCGCGATCTCGGCGGTCGCCGACGTCGAGACGGCGGCCGGGGTGCAGGCCCGGCTGCGCGAGCTGACCAGCAAGGTCCTTCCGCTGACGCTGACCGGTGGCGCCGCGGTGACCGGGCTGGCATTGCTGCGCCGCGCGACGCTGCGCCAAGCGGTCGCCGACGGCGTCGCGATCGCGGTGGCCGCCGTCCCGGAGGGCTTGCCGCTGGTGGCCACCCTCTCCCAGCTTTCCGCCGCCCAGCGCCTGACGGCGCGCGGAGCGCTGGTCCGCGCTCCCCGAACCATCGAAGCCCTGGGCCGCGTCGACACCGTGTGCTTCGACAAGACCGGCACCCTCACCGAGAACCGGCTGCGCGTGGTGTGCGCCGTGCCGGCCACCGCCAAGCCCGGCGATCCGTTTCCCGACGCCACCGATCCGCATTCCGCGGCGGTGCTGCGCGACGCCGCGCGGGCGTCGACGCAGCCGCACGACGGGCAGGGCCACGCGCATGCCACCGACGAGGCGATCCTCACCGCGGCGAGTTCGCTTAACGGCCAAGGCGATTCGGACTGGGACCTACTCGCCGAGGTGCCGTTCGAGTCCAGTCGCGGCTACGCCGCCGCGATCGGCATCATCGGCGGCAACGGCAAAGCGCCGACGCTGATGCTGAAGGGCGCACCGGAGCAGATCCTGCCGCGCTGCCGGTTCGCCGACCCCGACGCCGACCGTGCGCACGCAGAGTCGTTGGTGCACAGCCTCGCCGAGCAGGGCTTGCGCGTGCTCGCGGTGGCGCAGCGCTCCTGGGACCACGACACCGATGACGACGACGACACCGATGCCGACGCCGTCGACGCCGCCGCGCATGACCTCGAGCTGATCGGCTATGTCGGATTGGCGGACACCGCACGGCCCTCCTCGCGCCCGTTGATCGAGGCGCTGGTGGAGGCCGAGCGCAACGTCGTGCTGATCACCGGGGACCACCCGGTCACCGCTCGGGCGATCGCGCGCCAGTTGGGCCTGCCGTCGGATGTGCGCGTGGTGACCGGAGCGGAACTTGTCGGACTCGACGAGGACGCGTCCGCCAAACTCGTTGCCAACGTGCAGGTCTTCGCCCGGGTCAGTCCGGAACAGAAGGTGCAGATCGTGGCGGCGCTGCAGCGCTGCGGGCGAGTGACGGCGATGGTCGGTGACGGCGCCAACGACGCCGCCGCCATCCGGATGGCCGACGTGGGCATCGGGGTGAGCGGTCGCGGTTCTTCGGCCGCCCGTGGGGCCGCCGACATCGTGTTGACCGACGAGGATCTGGGCGTGCTGCTCGACGCGCTGGTCGAGGGCCGCAGCATGTGGTCGGGCGTTCGCGATGCGGTGACGATCCTGGTCGGCGGCAACGTCGGCGAGGTGCTCTTCACCATCATCGGGACGGCGCTGGGCACCGGACGGGCGCCGGTGGGAACCCGTCAACTGCTGTTGGTGAACCTGCTCACCGACATGTTCCCCGCACTCGCGGTCGCCGTCACCTCGCAATTCGACGAGCCCGACGACGACGAATTCGAAACCGACGAAGAGGCCAGAGAGGCGCGTCGCGCATATCAGCGCGAGGTGCTGACCGCGCCGACGCCCTCGCTCGACGCGCCGCTGATGCGCCAGATCATCAACCGCGGCGCCGTCACGGCCGCCGGCGCGACGGCGGCGTGGGCCATCGGGCGCTGGACACCGGGCACCGAACGCCGAACGTCGACAATGGGATTGACCGCATTGGTGACCACGCAGCTGGCGCAGACCCTGCTCACCCGCAGCCACAGCCCGCTGGTGGTGGCGACGGCGCTGGGCAGCGCGGGCGTGTTGGTGGGCATCGTTCAAACCCCGGTCGTCAGCCAGTTTTTCGGGTGCACACCGCTGGGACCGGTGGCCTGGACGGGCGTGTTGGGCGCCACGGGGGGAGCCACCGCGATCTCCGTGCTGGCACCGAAGTGGCTGAACAAGACAATCGGGATGGTGGTGCCCGGAGAGGACGAGGCCGACGAGTGAGGTAATCCCTCTGTCACATGGGTCACTGGTGGAGGGCATATGACTATTTGTCCGGCTATCAGCGACAAACTTCAGTGCGCATGCGGCGTCAGGTGGCCAGCTCCTTGCGCAGCACCTTCCCGGCGGGATTGCGTGGAATGCTGTCGACGATGCGGATGTCCCGGGGCTGCTCGAAGCGAGACACCTTGCCCTTCAAGTACTCTCGTATCGCTTGCTCGTCGAGGCCGCTTTGCGACCGGAGCACGATGAACGCGGCCAGCCGTCGGCCGAACTGCTCGTCGGGCACGCCGACGACCGCGGTCTCGGCGATGCCGGCGTGTTCGGCGAGCGCGTTCTCCAGCGCGCGCGGATAGACGTTCTCGCCGCCCGAGACGATCATGTCGTCCTCGCGGCCAACGATGTACAGCCGGCCGGAGTTGTCGAGGTATCCCATGTCGCCGGTGCTGGTGAACCCGTCGATGACGGCTCTGCTCTCCCCGGCGGCCGAGCCGCCGGTGTAGCCCGCGCCCAGTTCACCGCCGACGAAGATGCGTCCGGTCACCCGCGGCCCGACGGGCCTGCCGCTTCTGCTGTAGATGCGCACCGGGCATCCCGCGACCGGTCTGCCCACGGTTTCCGGGGCACGTCGCAATTCGAGTGGTGTTGCCAGCGAACCGATTCCGACCTCGGTGGAGCCGTATCCGTTGTACAGGATGTCGCCGTAGGCGTCCATGAACCGCCGACCCAAGCTGGGATCGAGCCGGTCACCGCTGGATATCACCGCCCGCAGCGACGGCACCGGGTTTCGCGCCCGCACCGGAGCGGGCAGATCCAGGAGGCGCGCCAGCATGATCGGCACCACGCTCATCGCGTCGGCGCGCTGCAACGAAGCCTGCGCGAGAGTGGTTTCGGCGTCAAAGCGGCGATGGGTCAGCACCGTGCCGCCCAGGCTCACAGTCAGCATCAGCATGCCGAGCCCCAGCCCGTGAAACATCGGCACCGCCACCGCGATTCGCGATCCAACGCGTAGGCGGGTGCGCTCGATGAGTGTCACGCCGACGCCGACACCCGAACTCCATCGAGGAACACGCGGCACGCCCTTGGGTACGCCGGTGGTGCCCGAGGTCAGCAGCACGAGCCGGCCCGACGGCGCGACTTTGGGCCGCGGGTCGCCGTGCTGGGTTCTGCACGGTTGCCGGATCGATGATCCGGACCGACTCGTGCGCGTCGCGTATCCGTTCGGCAAATTCGTTGTCGCAGAACACCGTCGTGACTTGGTGCGAGCTCAATGCACCGCAGAGCGCGTCGGAGCGAAACTCGGTATTCACCAGCACGATGTCGGCACCCACCAACCCGGTGGCGAACACCGCCGCGACGAAGTCACGTCCGTTGCGGCACATGACGCCAACCGCTTGCCGTGCGTCGAGATCGTCACGGTAGAGCTCGCGAGCCAGCGATTCGATCTTCGACTGCAGCTCGCGATAGCTGAGTGCGCCGTCGTCGTCGATGATCGCGGTCCGGTCCGGCCATCGAGCCGCCGCAATCGCGAACAGGGTGTACAGATTCGTGCCGCCCCGATACACCTCGCGGATCAGCCGCAACACGGCGGCCGGTGCGGGCGGACCGAGCAGTCCGGACGACACCAGCGCTCGCGCCGCCGTGGCGACCACCTCGTCGGTCATTGTGGTTCTCGCCAGCGCTGCGCCGCCGGAGTTCGGCGAAAAACCGGCGATGCCACAGCCGGGCCGCGCGATCGGCGGGCCCGGCCAGCAGCACTGACGCCAGTTCGGCCGGCCACATCCACGGTGGTTCGATGGTGCGGGGCCGCTCGATGATCGCTTTGGCGATCGCGTCGGCGGCCTCATCCGGATACATGCCGGGAAGCTTGCCCAGCATCGGCGTGGGCTCGATCATGCGGGTGCGGACCAACGCGAAGTAGACCGACGTCACGTCCACCCCGTCGCCGTGCAGTTCCGGTGACACGCTGCGCAGCCAGCGATCGAAGGCACCTTTGGACGCCTGGTAGGCACCCCACTGCGGGCCGGGCACGACGCGAACGCCGACGCTCGAAACGTTCACGATGTGTCCGCCGCCGCTGTCGCGCATCGCCGGCAGCAGTCCGAGCAGCAGCCAGATCGGGCCCAGGTAGTTGATGTCGATGGTGCGCTGAAAGTCGTGCGGCCGGTCGTACTGGTCATGCAGGGACCGGCGCAACGACTTGCCGGCGTTGCTCACCACGATGTCCAGCGGGCCGTGGTTTTCGGTGATCTGCTTGGTCAGCACGTTGACGGCGGCCTCGTCGGTGAGATCGGTCGGGTAGGCGACCGCTCGTCCACCGCCCGCGTTGATCGCGGCCGCCAGGTTGTCGAGCCGCTCGGCCGACCTGGCGACCACCAGCACGGTCGCTCCTGCCGCGGACAGCTTGCGCGCGGTGGCCTCGCCGATTCCGTAGGACGCCCCGGTCACCAAGACGGTCTTGCCGGAGACGGCGGCGCGCAACTTGTCGGGATCGGTTACCCGCGCGGGGTTGGCCAGCCTGTTGGAGGCCTTGTCAAAGCCTTGATCAAGGCCCCGGTTAAGGCCTGTGTTATCACGTCCACCTTCACTGCCGCGTTGGCAATCACACACCGAGGTGCGGCTCTGGCTTAACCGTGCTCCCTCGACCCCTAAACCTACATGCAACTTCCGGCCCGGGCAGACTCAGTCAGTCGCGGATGAAGCCCTTGTTGCGCATCAGGACGTCGGCCAGGAACCCGTCGTGCGGGATGTGCGGTGCTCCGTAGAACGTCGGGTGGTGGCCGCAGTAAACGTTGGTGATTGTCGGTTCGGCGAGCAGATCGTCGATCAGGTCTTGGTCGCCGGTGATCGCGGTCAACACCAGCGAACGTCGCAGTGGCTCCATGCCGGCACCACGCGACCACGGCGACACCCAGACGCACGGGAAGGGCAGCTCGATGTTGAGCTTGTCGATATCGGGCTCGGCCAACACATGCACGGCCGGACGCAGCGCGGCATACCCGTCACCCACCGGCGCGACGACCTGATCGGCGCCGAGCAGCGGGGTCGTCCCCGCGGCCTTGGTCGCCAGGTAACTCGCCAAAGCCCTTGCCTTGTCAGAGGGATTGGGTGGGCAGAATCGCGCGCTCGTCTTCGGTCGGCAGCGGCTCGATCGCCGCCAACCGCTCGGCGATCGCCTGTGCGAGCGGGGCGGGATCGCCCTCGTAAAGCACCGCGGTGGCGTTGACGCACGCCATGCCGCCCAAGTTGGCGATCGAGTCGACGATGATATCGATGTAGTCGCGCCAATCCCGGTCGGCGGTGATCAGGATCTTCGCGCGTCCCGGTCCGTTGACCACCACCGTCGGATCGTGCGCGTACTTGTCCACGACGTCCTGGCCGCCGTACACCATGGCGATGTCGGCCGACCGAATGATCTCGTCGGCCCCGTCATGGTCGGTGGGCAGATACACCGCGTCCTCGGCGCGAAATCCGGCCTGGCGCAGGACGCTAACCAGCCGGTGGGCGGTCAACGGCTCGCGGCGCGACGGGCGCACCGCGACCCGGTAGCCCAGCGCGAGCGCCTGCGGCCACAGGCCGTGCACGCCCGGGCCGTTGCCGGCGGCGTGCACCGCGAACACCTCGCCGCGCCGCGCCCACACCGCGCCGCCGTTGCGGGTGCGCTCCTCGCGCCAGTCGGCGACCGCGCCCACCGGCCGGGCCGGCCGCACCGCGTCGACCGCCGAGGCGACGGCGTCGGCGACGCTGCGGGCTCCGGCGCGGGTGATCGCGATCGGCAGCCCCGAAATCCGGCTGGCCAGGCCGACATAGGCCTCGAAATCGAGCCCGGCGATGACCGCGGTCGCGAAGACATCGGCCGCTTCGACCAGTGCCGCTTCGCGCTGCGCGGCCGGCAGCGGGCGGACCTTGCGTTGCGCACCGATGGTGCGCGAAACATACAGCGGTGGAACGATACTCAGCTCGACCACCGGCACGCCGCCCGTCGTCGCGATGACTTCGCGGTTGCGGGTCCGGTACTCCCCGTTGGGCCCGAGCGCGTCGATGCACACCAGATCCGCAGTGAGCGTCACGGCTAGTACACGCCTTCGATGACGGCCTCGCCCTCGAAGCTGGCGACCGGCCGCACCGCGCTCACCGAGTCGCTGAGTTGCCCTGCGGGACCGGGCATCCGGATCGCCTCGTCGCGTTCCAGGTTGTTCGGGATGAACATGCCCTTGCTGATGTGGTTCATCACCACCTGGCCACGCTGACCGTAGGGCACGTGTTCGCCGGTGTCGGGATCGATCACCCAGAAGACGACGTAGGGGGTCCGCGGGTCGAAGACGAACGAATCGCCGTCGGTGGTGCGGGTGACCGCTTGCGAAAGAACCATGGTGCTACCGAAGGCCATGGTGATCGTCGTGTGCGGGAAGATGTCGCGCAACAGGTCGAGGGTGTCGACGTCCACATGGGCGCCGCTGAGCAACAGGTAGCGGATCTTGGCGTTCACCAGGTCCACCACGTGGTCGTCGCGGGCGATCGCCTCCAGCAGCGGCGGCGTGGTGTGCAAATTCGCGACATGCTGCGTCTGCAGCACGAACACCGCCTGCTCGATGACGTGGTCGATGTAGGCCGCCACCTCCGAGGCGGCGTTGCGGGCGGCGAGCTTTTTCACCCAACGCGGGTCGATGTCGATCGCGTGGAACACCGAGCCGAGTCGCTCGGAGACCAAGCGGGAGAAGTAGCCCACACCGTGCGGGCCGCTGGGCATCAGGCACAGGAAGCCCTGCCCGCGCAGAAAGCCACCCGCGGCGAAGTCTTCTGTTTGCCATTCGACAACTTGCGCGACCCAATCCGGCAGTTGCACAGTGCGTTTCGGAGCCCCGGTGGTGCCACCGGATTCGAATATCTGGGGCACGGGCGCCGGCGATCCATACCCGCGCGGTATCAGGTCGTCGACCGGAACACTCCGCAGCTCGCTGAGCAGGTTGGGAAACAAACGAAGATCCGCAAAGGTGGTGATGTCGGTCAGCGGGTTGAAGTCCAGCGTCTGGGCTGCGCGCAGCCAGAACGGCGATCCGGTGTCCTCGCCGAAGTGCCAGGCCATCGCGGCGCGCAGGTAGGCCTCGGGGTCGTCGATCGGTACCGATCGCGGGACGTCCAACAGCGAGAAGTCGATATCGGCCATGCCCCGATCCTGTCGCATCCCGGACCGGACAAGCAATGTGATTGCGCGCCGTTCAGCCGGCAGCAAGTTCGGCGCAATAGTCCATTAACGACCAGATGTCATCGCCTGGTTGAAGGCGGGGTAGATGCCGTCGTACTCGCCGTCCCGCTCGGCGAACCGCCACCGCTTGGCATTCTCGACAACGATCTCGTTGGCGGGCGGCTGCGTCTGCAACAACGTCATCGTCTCGGTGATGTACTCATCCAGCGGCATCGCCCTGGGGTCGAATCCGCGCTCGCCCTGCAACGCGGTCTGCACATGTGGCGGGATGATTTCTATCACCGCAACCGCGGTATCGCGGAGCTGAAAGCGCAGCGACTGGGTGTAGGAGTGCAGCGCGGCTTTGGTAGCGCAATACGTGGGTGTGAGCGCGCTGGGCATGAACGCCAGGGCCGACGTGACGTTGATGATCGTTGCGTGCGGCTTGGCCCGCAGCGACGGCAGCAACGCCGCCGTGAGCCGGATCGGCCCCAGCAGATTGATTCCGATGGTCAGCTCGGCCGTGCCGGGGCCGCCGGTGGTGAGGTCCTCCACCCGCTGGATGCCGGCGTTGTTGACCACGACGTTCAGTTCCGGGTAGTGGTCGGTCACCTCGGTAGCGAATCGCCGGATGTCGGCGGGGTCCGACTGATCCAGCGACATGGCCTGCATGCCCGGGTTGGCCTCCGCGACGGCCCGCAGCGGCTCGCGGCGGCGAGCCGCGATGATGACCTGGTTGCCTAATCGATGAAATGCCTCGGCCAGGCCGCGACCGATTCCGGTGCCGCCACCGGTGACCAGGATGGTGTTGCCCGCCATCTGCATCGCGTTCTCCTCCGCTCGACGTAGCGGGGTGCCCGGTGAGCAAGCCGCAAAACACCGATTCTCGTCCCTGCGGCTGCTCACTTTCGTGGCGGTGTCCCCGCGGCGACACTGCGCACGATCCCGCGAAGCCACAGGTGCGACGGATCGTCGTCGACGCGCGGGTGCCACACGGCGTGGAACTGCACGGTGCCCAGCGGTCACGAGGGGCGTCGAGGACGCGGACACGGCTCGAGTCAGCAAACTTGGGACCGGGAGAAGGTCGCCCACGGCAACGCCGAGCGGCTGCTGCGGATCAGTTAGGCGCTCGGTTGTGCAGGCCGCGCGGGTCTACACCCGCGCGGCGCCACGCCTTGGCCGCCCAGGGCGTGTAGATGAACCAGACGGGAAGCCGGTTGATGAGCGGGTTCAGCGCACGCACGACGGCGGCGAACCGCTGGAATCGCTTCTCCCGCTTGTCATCCCAGTCCAGCCCGCATACGTCGCGCATCTCCGGCGGCATGGTTCCGACGAGGACCAGCCGGGTGTAGGCGTTGAGCGGTGCAGACAGAATTCGCCAGAGCGGCTTGGGAACTCGGCGCGGGGCCGGGATTCCCTTTCGGATGTAGCCGGTGCCGTAGAGGACGGTCTTGTGCGGGACGAACCGCTCCAGCATGTCGTCCCAGTAGGCCACGAAGTCGGCGTAGGTCTGCGGCTGGCCGCGGTCACTGACCCCATAGAGGCTGTACCAGGCCTTGCCCTCGTTGAAGATCTGTTCCTTTTCGGCATCGGACAGCCGGCGGATGAAGGTGTCGGTGATGTAGATGACCTGATCCACGAAAGTGGCGTGCGCCCAATAGAACAACTCCGGATTCAGCGCGTGATACCTGGAGCCGTCGCTGATGGTGCCCTTGATGGGCTTGTGGAAGTCGCGCACCTTGCGGCCCCACGTGTGCGGATCATCGGAGTAGACGGTCTCCATCAGCGGCGGCGCGGTCCGCTTGGCCCGACCCAACGTGTCGCTGAAAACCACCGAGTGATCGAGCACCCCTTGGCCGAGTTGTTCGATGCAGTTCTCGACACCGGCGACGCGCTGGAAACCGAAGAATTGGGTGCGGTGATCCCCGTAGAACTTCCAGATCAGCGAGTCGGGCCCCAGCCGCGGGGCTGTGTCGGCGATGTCTGTCGTCGATCGGCATCGGCATTGCTTCGCGCACACCGGCGTCGAAGCGGGCACCGGGCTCGGCAAGCCGGTCGTTCTGGGCGGTCATGCGACTCCCACTTGTGATTCACTGAAACAAAATCGTATCTTTGTTCCAAACCGTAGCAATCGATCGCTGTGACCGCAAAAGGGGGTGAGGCGGCCCATGATTCAGTCGGAAACCGAGTCGGTCACCGAACTCGACCGAATGATCATGGACACCGCGCGGATGGTCTTCGAGACCTACGGCGTGCGTCGCGCGAACATCGAAGACGTCGCCGCCCGCGCCGGGGTCAGCCGCAGCACCATCTACCGGCGCTTTCCCACCAAAGATGACCTGTTCGAGAAGGTGGTGCGGCGCGAGGCCGAAATTTTCTTCACCACGCTGGATCAGGCCACCACCGGCCGGACTCCGCAAGAGGCCGTGATCGAGGCGTTCGCGCTCGGTGTGCGCCTCGTGCAGGACTCGCCGCTGTATTCGCGGATCGTGGAAAGCGAGCCCGAGTTGTTCGGGCTGTTTTCGCGATCGCACGTCTTTCCGATTGGCCAATTCGCCGACGGCATCGCCCATACCCTGCGCCGATGCGGGGCCGACATCCCCGAGCCCGACCTGGCCAACGTGGCCGACATCCTGCTGCGCGTCGCCCTCGGGATCATCGTGTTTCCCACCGACCGCCTCGACACATCGGATCCCGCGGCCGTGCGGGAGTACGCCGCCCGCTACCTGGTACAGATCATCGGCCGTTAGCCGGTCCCGGCAGAGCGATAAGTCGAGCCGAGAAGCTGTCGGTACCCTGCACTAGCCTGTAACCGTGGCCCAGCTTTCCGGGGTTCCGCGGACCCGGTACGCCAGTTGCGGCGAGGTCGACATCGCCTATCAGGTCTTCGGCGATGGCCCGTCCGACTTGCTCGTGTTGCCGGGTCCATTGATCCCGATCGACTGCGTCGATCAAGAGCCGTCGATGTACCGCTTTCATCGACGACTGGCCTCTTTCGGCCGGGTCATCCGGTTCGACCAGCGCGGAATCGGTCTGTCGTCGCGGGTCCCCTCGGACGACATGATCGGGCCGCACTCGTGGGCCCAGGACGCGATTGCGGTCATGAACGCGGTCGGATGTGAGCGGGCCACGATCTTCGCCCCGGGTTTCACGTCGCTGGCCGGCCTGGTCCTCGCGGCCAATCACCCCGACCGGGTGAACAACCTGGTGATCTTCAACGGCGCCGCGCGGACGCTGCGCGCACCCGATTACCCGATCGGCAGCGAGGTGATCGACACCGATCCCTTCACGACGGTCGGGATCCAGCCCGATGCCGTCGAGCAGGGCTTTGACATTCTCAGCATCATCGCGCCGTCCGTGAGCGTCGACGACGCGTTTCGCGCCTGGTGGGATCACGCGGGCAACCGTGCCGCGTCGCCCAGCATGGCTCGTGCCTTCATCAACAAGATCAGGGAAGGCGACGTCCGCGACACCCTCGACCGCATCACCGTGCCGACGCTGATCCTGCATCGCGACAACCCGGAGTTCGCCCCGATCGGGCACGGTGCCTACCTTGCCGAGCACATCGCCGGGTCCCGCTTCGTGGAACTCCCGGGCGAAGATTCGCTGTACTGGGTCGGCGACACGGGGCCAATGCTCGACGAGATCGAAGAGTTCATCACCGGCGTGCGGGGCGCCTCCGATGCCGAGCGCGTACTCACCACGATCGTGTTCACAGACATCGTCGGCTCCACCGAGCGCGCAGCCCTGCTCGGCGACGACCGCTGGCGCGACCTGCTGGACAACCACGACAGAATCGTGCGCCACCAGCTGCAGCGCTTCGCGGGCCGTGAAGTCAACACCGCCGGGGACGGATTCGTCGCGACGTTCACCGGCCCCAGCGCCGCGCTGGCGTGCGCCGACGAAATCGTCGACGCGGTAAAGGTTTTGGGCATCGAGGTGCGGGTGGGCATCCACGCCGGCGAGGTCGAGGTCCGTGGCGCCCGGAAAAGTGACGTCGCCGGCATGGCGGTGCACATCGGCGCGCGGGTGGCGGCGCTGGCCGGCCCCAGCGAAGTGCTGGTGTCCTCAACGGTGCGCGACATCGTGACCGGGTCACGGCACCGGTTCGCCGACCGCGGCGAGTACGCGCTCAAGGGCGTGCCGGGCCACTGGCAGCTGTGCGCGTTGGTGCGCGAGCACGCGGTCGTCAGGAGATAACCGCTCATCCGATCAAAGGAGTACGCATGACCGACGTGCACATCTCGCTGCCCCCGGCGTTGCGCCGAGCGCTGGACCTGCTTGCGGATCCGCCCGCGGATCCCGACGTGAGCAAGGGGTATCTCGATCTGCTGGGTGCGGGCGGCGACGAGGCCGTCGCGAAGAACACCGGTGCGATCCAAGCGGCCTGGGCATCGCCGATCGGGTCGATGCTCTACGACAACGCGCAGGCCATCTCGCGACGGCTGATCAGCGCATGGCAACACCCCGTCGAGTGGTTGAACATTCCGCCCGGCGGTACGGCGCTGGACGTCGGCTCGGGTCCGGGCAACGTCACCGCGTCGCTGGCGCGCGCCGCCGGCCCCGACGGGCTGGCCTTGGGCGTCGACATCTCCGAGCCGATGCTAGCCCGCGCGGTCCGCGCGGAATCGGGACCACAAGTGGGTTTCCTACGGGCAGACGCGCAACGACTTCCGTTGCGCGACAACAGTGTTGATGCGATTACCTCATTCTTTGTGCTCCAGCTGATTCCGGATCCGGCAGCCGCCCTGGCCGAGATGGCGCGCGTGCTGCGGCAAGGGCGGAAAACTGGCGATTGCGGTCCCCACCGCCGGCGGCGCCGCCCGGCTCTGGAGAAGGTTGCCCAACGGCGGGGCCCATCTGTTCGACGACGACGAAATCGCTGACATCTTGGAGGACAACGGTTTTGCCAGCGTGCGGGTCAAGAGCTACGGCACGATTCAGTTTGTGCGCGGAAAACGTTAAATCACGGCCGATCAGTCGTTGGCACGCTCGAGTGGTCGATCAGCTCACCCAGTCCCGACACCCCGAGCCGCTCACGGAACGCCTGGGCGGTATAGCCGATGACGGTCGCGTCGGTGCGAGCGCGCACGGTCGCCGAACGCGGCATGTGAAACAGCACACCGATTTCGCCGAAGTAGTCGCCCGGCTTGGCTACCTTCACCAATTCCTCACCGCCATCGGCTAATTCACGCACAATATCGAGCTCACCCTCGGACACCAGATAGATCAGCTCGCCCATCGTGGATTGCTCGAACAACATCTCGCCGGCCTTCAGATGCACAGTTTCGGGCGGCCGGTTCGTTGATGAGATTGCCGGTGTGAGCTCGACGACGCGATCGGCCAGCGGCAGCATCCGGCTGTCGTGGGTGGCCACCACCACCACGCGTTCACCCTGCGCCAGCGAGCGGATCAGCCGTAGCACCTCCTCCACCTGGATGAAGTCGAGGTGCGCGGTCGGTTCGTCGGCGAGGATCAGCAGCGGATCCAGGGCGATCGCGCGGGCGACCGCGACGCGTTGCTGCTGGCCGCCGCTCAGGTCGCCCGGGCGGTGTTTCATTCGCTCCGCGAGATTGACCCGCGTCAGCAGTTCCTCGGCGCGCTCACGCGCGACTGCGCGGGAGTTACCGGCCGCGCGCAGCGGAACCATCACGTTCTCCAACGCGGTGAGGCTCGGCACCAGGTTGAACGCCTGGAACACGATGCCCACCTTGTTGCGCCGGTACTGCGCCAGCGCGCCGCCCTCGAGCTTGGTGATGTCGACGCCGTCGAATTCGATCGCCCCGGACTTGGGCCGCAGGATGCCGCCGAGGCAGGACAACAGCGTCGTCTTCCCGCAGCCGCTGGGCCCCAGCAGGATCACCAGCGACCCGGCCGCCACGTCGAGGTTCAACCCGTTGATCGGGCGGACCGCGTACCCACCGCTGGAGTATTCGACGACAAGGTCTTTGATGCTCAGATCGCCCATCGCTCAGGGACCCCCGAATGCGAGCGCCGGGTCGACGGCGACCGCGCGCCGGAATCCGGCCAGGCTGGCCAGCAATCCGATCAGCACCGCAGCGAGCGGCAGCGCGACATAAGCAATGGCCGGGACCACGACGATCATCGGGAACACCGGCGCCGAGCAGCAACGAAAACACGACGCCCAGCGCCGCCGCGAGCAGCGCAACGACGACCGCCTGCAGCGCGAGCCCCGCCAGGATCGACCGCGTCGGCACGCCGATCGCCTTGAACACCGCGAAGTCGCGGAGCCGCTCGAGCGCGGAGAGGTACACCACCGACCCGACGATCAGCACCGCCACGATCGACATCATCGCGGCCACGATCGAGATCGCGCCCACGGCGACGTGCTCTGGGCGCAGCAGGTCATTGACACCGGCCGTCCGGTCGACGAGCTGGTAGCCGGCCGGGATTTGCTGCGGGGTGCCCTTGATCGCGATCGACGTGACCGTTGGCTGCCCGTTGTATGACAAGCGCTGCAGGCCCTCGGTGGTCAGGAAGATGTTGGGCGTCTTGGCCAGTGCGGTGGAGTTGGGCACGATGCCGACGATCCGCAGCGTGCGCGCACCCACCCCCAGATCGTCGCCCACCGCCCGGCCCAGCGTGCTCGACACCGCGACCTCGTCCGGCGTCGACGGGGGACGACCCTGCGACACCTGCGGCATGCCCGGTCCGCGCTCCGGCGCCCCGAACGCGGTGACGCTTCGCCGCGACGTGCCCTCGACGACCGTCGTCGCGGCACAGGCCAGTGGTGCCGCAGCGGTGATCCCGGGCGTGGCGGCCACCTGAGCCACCTCGGCTTCGGCGAATGGTGTGGCCCCCAAGAGCGGTCCTGCGGCGCCTGCCTTGATCACGAATGTGTCGACACCCATCGAATCGACCGCGCGCTCGGCCTCGACTCGAAAGCCGTTGGCCAGCCCGATCATGACGAGCGTCATCGCGAAGACCAGTCCGGTGCTGACGATCGCAATCACGAGCCGCCGTCTTCGCCACTGCATGTCCCGCAAGGCCGCGAACAGCATGGCGAAGACGTTACCGACCGCGAGGCGTTCCGGGGCCGGGTTTTCCTTGACGTTTCTTGTTAGTCACGTTTCATGGCGGGGTGGTTGCGGCTAGCACCGGCAGCAGCAGCCCGGGCGGCGCGACCCGGAAGACGGCCGAAGCAACCCGGTTCACGCGCCCGGGCACGACGACGCCCTTGCCGGCGGCAAGGCCGTCGATCCCGGCCTGTGCCACCTGATCGGCGGGAATCCACATGATCCGCGGCAACGCCGATTCGGCCTCTTCCTTGCTGAACCCGGCCGCCTCACCGAATCCGGTGTCGACCGGTCCTGGACACAGCGCGGTCGCGCTGACCCCGGTGCCGCGCAGCTCACCACGCAGGCTGTGGGTGTAGGACAGCACGAACGCCTTGGCGGCGCCGTAGGCCGCTTGGCCCGGCAGCGGACCGAAGGCCGCTATCGACGCGACGTTCAGCACGGCGCCGCGCTTCCGCTCGACCATGCCCGGCAGGAACCTGCTGCACAGGTCGACGACGGCGGCCACGTCGACCTCGACCAGGTTAAGTTCTTTCTCGGGAATCGATTTCGCGACGAGTCCGAGCGTCGACAGCCCGGCGTTGTTCACCAGGATGTCGGGGACAAGTCCCAGCGCGGTGACCCGGTCCAGCAGGGCCGCCCGATCGGTTCGGTCGGACAGATCGGCGGGCAGCGGGTGCGCCTGCGCACCCAGCCGCCCGGCGAGCTCTTCGAGGCGGTCAACGTTGCGGGCCACCAGCACGACCTGGTAGCCGCGCCGGGCAAGTATCTGGGCGAATTCCTCACCGATGCCCGAAGAGGCACCGGTGACGACGGCCGCGCGGTCTTTTCCTGGTGGAGGGAGAGCCATAGGGTGACCGTACCGGCTCTACCCTCCGGCGCTCTGGGCCAGCGTCGCCAGACGGTCCATCGATTCGCGCAGCATTTCGGGCGTCGTCGAACGAGCCTTCTCCAGCCGCGTCTTGTCGGTCAGCGCGGTCCAGTCGTAGGTGTGGGTCACGCTGGTGAGTGTCGGGTTGATCTCGCTGACCTCCCAACGCCAGAGGTGGCCGGGCGGCGGCTTCCCGGGCTCCGCTGGACGCCAGGCGATCTTGCTGCCCTCGATGAATTCCACCACGTGGTTCTCCCGGACAGCGCCGTTGGTCAACGTCGTCTTGAACACGTCACCGACCTGACGGACGCGCTGCCGCGGAGCGGCCGACGCGAGATTGTTGTTGCCGTCCCAGCTCGGCTGGATCGACGGATCGGCGATCAGATCGAAGATCCTCTCGGCGCTGGCAGAGACCACGCGGGTCGCAATCACGATTCCTTCAGGTGGTTCGGGTTCCATGAAGCAATCCAAACACCAATGTGCGGGGCCGTCTCGTTGCCGGCCCCGCACTTGGTTCAAAGTTCTGCGGTCAGGCCACCCGCAGCGCCTCGACCGGTCCGGACAGCGCCGCCTTGATGTGGCGGGTGAGGTCGTCGGCCAGCACCTCCGCGTCGCCGTGGTCGACGGCGTCGACGATCTGGCGTGCGACGTCCCGCGGGTCGTTCTTCGGCACGTCGAACTCCGAGGTCATCTCGGTGTCGGTGTAGCCCAGGTGCGCCGCCGTGACCAGCGTGCCCTGCTTCTCGAGCTCGATGCGCAGCGAGTTGGTGGCGGACCACAGCGCTGCCTTGGAGTCTCCGTAGCCACCGAAACCGCCCACCCACGACAACACCGAAGCAATGTCGACCAGGGCGCCGCCGCCATTGTCGGCCAGGATCGGGGCGAATGCCTTGGCGACCCGAAGTGCGCCGAAGTAGTTGGTCTCGAACACCTCCCGGATTTCCTCGATGTCGCTGTCGAGCAGCTTCGACGCGCCGAGGACACCGGCGTTATTGACCACGATCTCGGCGTCGGCGGCCGTAACAGCCAGCGCTGCAACCGAATCCGCCTTCGTAACGTCGAGCCCGACGCTCACGATACGCGGATCGTCACTGGGCTTCGGCGCCCGCGCCGTGGCGTACACCTTGGCCGCGCCGCGCGCCACGAACTCGTCCACGATGGCCTTCCCGAGTCCGCGCTGCCCGCCGGTGACCACTACTGTCGCTCCCTTGATGTTGACCATGACCGGCTCTCCTTGACTTAGGTGAAGTAGCTTTGCCTCTGTCAGATTAGTTGACCGCATCGACATAGTCAAGTAGTCTTTGACTATGTCTGCCGAATGGTCTGCATCACACCGGTACCGCAAGGTGCCGGCGCCCGGCGGTCTGGGGCTGGTGCACGATTTCCTCAACACGGTCGGCATCGGGAGCTACGGCCCGGATCTGCTCGCCGACACCGCGCTGGCGCGTGATTGGGCGGAGAGCGCGGTGCGGACGTGGTCGGCGTTGCGCGGAGTCGAAGCGCACCCGCCGGCACTCGACGACGCGGACCTAGCGAAGCTTCGTGCCTTGCGCACCACGATCGCCACGATGGTCGCCGGGGAAACACCCGACGAGCGAGGCATCGGCTCGATCCGCTCCGTTTCCGGGTCCTTCGCGCTGTCAGATACCGGCGAGGTACGACTGGAACCCGCGGGCAGCGGCTGGCGCTGGGTGGCCTCGGCCCTATGGGGTGAGATCCTGCTGAGCCAGCAGCACGACACCTGGCGACGGATCAAGACCTGCCATAACCACCAGTGCGGCTCGGCGTTTTACGACCGCTCGAAGAACAACAGCGGTGTGTGGTGCGACGTCAAGACGTGTGGCAACGCCGCGAATCTACGTGCTTCCCGGGCCCGCCGGCGCGAACGCGAACGTTCAGCGGAAAGTGGTTAGCGCTATCAGCAGCGCTCAGCGCCCTTGCGCATGATCTGCGGGTCGGTGACGGGCTTGCGTGGCTTGCTTCGCACCACGACGGACAGGGCGTCGCACGCGCGCGCCTTGATCGGAGCGACTAGATCATCGAAGTTCGTCGAGCTCTGTCGTGTTGGCACAGCTTTTTCCTTCGGTTGTTGCGGCCAGCGGCGCCGCACCAACATTTCATCGCGACTCTTTTACGGGATGACCGCGCTGGGGTAAACGGCACGAAAACCATGTTGTGGCCTGCGGCACAGCACCGCTGCTGGGGCTGGATCGTCACAGGGCTGACGCCGTTGCGTAATCGGCGCCCTTCGCTAGCAGGACGTTCCCGACGGCATGCGAAACGCCTTGTCCTGCATGCCATCAAGGTGCGGCATGACCGAGCATGTGCCCAGTGGCCGGAACCGCCGCAGTTGCGCGGACGACGGCATGGCAGGCTCGTGGGTTGCACCCTGCACTGATGGAGGATCCGTGGCGCACTCTCCTGATCTGACAGCCGGCCTTGATGAGGGCCTGCATGAAATCCGCACTCCGGCCGGGGTGTTGCGCTATTACGACACCGGTGACGGACCGCCGCTGTTGTTCCTGCACGGCTCGGGACCCGGCGTCACGGGCCACCGTAATTTCCGCGGGATCTTGCCCACGTTCAGCAAGCACTTCCGTTGTCTGGTCCTGGAATTTCCCGGCTTCGGCGTGAGTCCCGACCTGGGCGGTCATCCGATGATCGCCGCGCACGGAGCGGCCATGTCGTTCATCGACGCGCTCTCGCTCGATCGCTTCGACATCATCGGCAACTCGATGGGTGGCGGTGTCGGAATCAACCTGGCGATACAACACCCACAACGGGTGCGCCGGTTGGTCACCATCGGCGGCATCGGCACGAATCTGTTCACCCCCGGGCCCAGTGAGGGCATCCGGCTGCTGCAGGAATTCACCGAGGACCCCACCCGCCAGCGGCTGATCGACTGGCTGAATTGCATGGTGTACGACCCCGCGCTGATCACCGACGAGCTGATCGAGGAGCGCTGGGGCCTGGCCAGCGATCCGCAGGCCTTGGAGTCCGCCCGGCGGATGTACAGCAAGGCCGCCTTCGCCAAGATGACGGCGATGATGGCCAAGTCGGACGCCCCGCTGCCGTGGGCGACCATGCACAAGGTTGTGGCCCCCACCTTGTTGACGTGGGGACGTGACGACCGGGTGAGCCCGCTGGACATGGCGATCATTCCGATGCGCACCATCCCCAATGCCGAACTGCACGTGTTCCCCAACTGCGGGCATTGGGCGATGATCGAGGCCAAGGAAGCGTTCGAATCGACCGTGCTGGCTTATTTGCAGCGTTAAAAGCGTTGCGGCACTTACCCGCAACGCGGTGTCCCGGTCAGCGGTCCGCGACACGCATGTTCTCGCTCTGTGTTGTTAATCTGGCGATATGGACCCAGCCAGCAAGAAGCCGACCAACGCGGCACTTGCCGCCACCAGTCGGGCGCTGCTGTGCATGATGTCCTACGAGGAGGAGATCTCCGGCTACGACCTCAAGAAGTGGATCGACTGGAGCGTCGACCTGTACTACTGGAGCCCTTCGTACAGCCAGATCTACACCGAGCTGAAGAAGCTGGAGAGTCTCGGTCTAGTGACCTCGCGCGTCGAGCGTGACGAGGGCACCCGCAGCCGCCGGCTCTACAAGATCACTCGGGCCGGGATGGACGCCGCCATCGAATGGGTCAACGATGCGCCGGTGGACCCGCCCGTACTCAAGCACAGTGTGCTGTTGCGGGTGACGTTCGGCCACCTCACCAATCCGGCTCGGCTCAAGGAAGTGTTGCAGGAGTATGCGGCGTACGCCGAAACCCGCCACCGCAAGGCGGTCGAGGACGCCGACGGGGCCGAGGGCGAACCGGCCTGGGCGTACTCGGTGATCGCGTTGCGCTGGGCGGCCAAGTACTACGCCGCCGAGCGCGAGTTCGCCCTGGAGCTGATGAAGGACATCGACGAGGCGGATGCCACCGTGCACAAGGCCGACAAGGGTGGTTTCGGGAAGCCGCGCCCGAAGCCTGGTTACTGGCGCGAGATCGAGAAGCAGGTCGAGGCCAAGCGTTTGTAGCGCGAGCAGACTAGTCCTGATGGTGGCGACCCGCTTCGCCCGGCTCCGCCGCGCTCGCGATCGCCACGCCGGCGCCAGCCGCATCCCGGGCCGCGATGTAGCCGTATACCAGGCCTTGTGCGATCGTCGCCCCCGCGCCCGGGTACGTTGCGCCGAACGCGTTGGCCGCGGTATTGCCAATTGCGTACAAGCCGGCGATGACGCTGCCGTCCTCGCGCAGTACCCGCGCCCGTTCGTCGGCCTTGAGCCCGCCGCAGGTACCCAAGTCACTGAGCACCATCCTCACCGCGTAGAACGGGCCTTTGAGTAGCGGACGCAAGTTGGGGCTGGGGGTTATCGTCGGGTCACCGTAATAGCGGTCGTAGGCGCTGCGGCCCCTGCCGAAATCGGGATCCTCCCCGGCAGAAGCATTTTCGTTGAAACGGGTCATTGTCTGGGTGAATTCCGGCACCGGGACGCCGATCTGTGCGCCCAACTCGGCGAGGCTGTCGGCCCGCTTCGCGATGCCCTCGTCGTACCAGGCCGGCGGAATCTTCATCCGCGGAAACAGGGTGGCGCCAAAGACATAACTGTTGCGGTACTGCTGGTCGAAGATGATCCACATCGCTTCGACGGGACTACCGGAGCGTTCCAGTTCGAGCAACCGCTGTCCGAACGACATGTAGTCCGCCGACTCGTTGGCGAACCGCCGGCCGTTGTGATCCACGATCAGGCAGCCGGGCAGCGACCGCTCGGCCAGCATCACCGCCGGCTCCTTGCCGGGCAGCGGCGCCACGGCCGGAAACCACCAGGCCTGGTCCATTAAACCGATGTCGGCACCCAATTCCTGCCCCGCGCGGATCCCGTCGCCGGTATTGGCCGCGGCACCCAGGCTGAGATTGGCACCCAGCGACTCGGATTGAAATTTCCACCGCATGTCCATGCTGTGGTCGAAACCGCCCGTGGCCAACACCACCCCGCGCCGCGCGGTGATCGTCACCTCGCGGTCGCCGTGCTGCACGACCGCCCCGCACACGCGGTTGCCGTGCGCTGTCGAGTCGCAGCAGCGCGGTGTCGGTCCACACCGGAATGCCGGCGCGCAGCACACCCGCGAACAGACCGGCCATCAAACCCTGACCGCCCGCGGCGTAACGCCGACCCAGCAGCAGGCCGCCCACGCCTTGCGCTATCCGCTTGGCGAACACCGGGATTCCCTTGCGCGGCACCCGGGCTACCAGATTCATCCAGCGGTAGTCGGCACCCGTCGTCGGCACCGGCACGCTGGCCTCCATCACGCCGGGCTGCAGCTTACTGCGGTACTCGCCGAGGATCGAGGTGTCGAAGGGGTGGCATTCGCAGGTGCGACCCGCCGCGCTGCCGCCCGGCTCCTCCGGGTGGTAGTCGGAGTAGTCCCGCGCCCAGAAGAATCGCAGCGGAGTCATTCGGCCCAGCATTTCGACTGTCGCCGATACGTGGTTCACAAACCCGGTCGATCGCGCTCGGGGCGCCGATCCGGCGACCACCGCGTCCAGGTAGGTGGCGGCACGCTCGGCGGTGTCGTTGGCGCCGTCCTCGGCCAGCACCGGGCTGGCCGGAAACCACAGCGCCCCGCCGGAACGGGCGGTCGAGCCGCCGACGTACGGCGACTTCTCCACAATCAGCACCGATAGGCCGAGCTCGTGGGCGGTCAGCGCCGCGGCCATGCCGGTGCCCGAGCCGATTACCAGCAGGTCCACCGTGGTGTTGTGCGGAGTCACGTCGGAAACGCTAGGCCGCCACGGTGCGCTTAAGGAAGAGCCGTCCTGATGAGCGGAACAATCACCCCATTGACCCGCTCATAGGGGGTTAAATCGGGGCTATGACCTCGCATGTCGCCGACGAAATTCGGCTCATTGAAGCCCAGGCCGCGCCGACCCGGTTCGCCCGCGGATGGCATTGCGTGGGCCTGATCAGAGATTTCGGTGACGGAAAGCCGCACGCGATCAACGCGTTCGGCCAGAAGCTCGTCGTCTTCCGCAGCGGGGACGGCAAGGTCAATGTGCTCGACGGCTACTGCCGGCACATGGGCGGTGACCTGTCGCAGGGCGAGGTCAAAGGCAATGAGATCGCCTGCCCGTTCCACGACTGGCGCTGGGGCGGCGACGGGCGATGCAAGCAGGTGCCCTACTCGCGGCGCACGCCCCGCCTGGCCCGTACGGCGACCTGGACGACGCTGGAGCAGGACGGCATGTTGTTCGTCTGGAACGACCCCGAAGGCAATCCCCCTGCGCCGGAAGCCACCATCCCGCGCATCGAGGGAGCCACCAGCGACGACTGGACCGACTGGCACTGGTACACCACAGTCGTCAACAGCAATTGCCGCGAAATCATCGACAACGTCGTGGACATGGCGCACTTCTTCTACATCCACGGCTCGCTGCCGACCTACTTCAAGAACATCTTCGAAGGGCACGTGGCCACGCAGTACATGAATGGCGAAGGCCGGCCCGACATGGGAAGTGAGGGCGCGAAGATGCTTGGGACGACCTCGGTGGCGTCCTACTTCGGGCCGTCTTTCATGATCGACGATCTGACCTATCACTACGAATACGGCGACGCCAAGACGATCCTCATCAACTGCCACTACCCGATCGACGCGAATTCCTTTGTCCTGCAATACGGCATCATCGTCAAGAAGTCGGCGGCGCTGTCCGACGAAGAGGCGATGCAGACCGCGATCAATCTCGGCGACTACGTCAAGCTGGGTTTCGAGCAGGACGTCGAGATCTGGCGGCACAAGGCGCGCATCGACAACCCGCTGCTGGTCGAGGAGGACGGCCCGGTCTACCAGCTGCGGCGCTGGTACCAGCAGTTCTACGTCGACGCAGCCGACGTACAGCCGGACATGGTGGACCGCTTCGAGTTCGAGCTGGATACCACTCGGCCCTACGAGGCGTGGATGAAACAGATCGAGGTGAATATGGCGGCCCAGGCTGCGGGCTCGGTGTGATGGCGTTCGATTCGTCGGCCAGGGTCGACAACCGTCTCGACGAGATGCCCATGGTGGCGGTGGCGTGCCGCACTTGCGGTGCGCGGGTGCTGGCCCGCAAGAGCAGCTGGAATCAAACCAGCGTGCAATGGAACGCCGACGCGACGGCACGGTGCGCCGAGCGCGCCGAGGCGCAAAAACTGACGGGGCCCGGCGGGCGGTGTCTGTTCCTGGGTTGTTCGGCGCTCAGCGAGTCGATCCTCGAAGCGGTGCGACACGGCGACGACTTGGCTGTTGTCGACGAAATAGTGGGCCTCACAAGGTAATTCGGAGTATGCGAAGCGTCGCTATTTCTTTTCCAGCGTGAACTGGCACAAATCGAGGTACCCGTCGCGGAACCGCTCGGCACAGCCGGTCAAGTACTTCATGTACCGCTCGTACACCTCTTCCGACTGGATCGCGATCGCCTCGTCCCTATGAGCCTCCAGCGCCGCCGCCCACATGTCGAGGGTCCTCGCGTAGTGCAGCTGCAGCCGGTGGATCCGGGTTACCGTGAACCCGACCCTCGTAGCGTGCTCCTCGACCATCGCCACGGTTGGCAGCCGGCCGCCGGGGAAGATCTCCTCCACGATGAACTTGAGGAAACGCGCATGCCGCATGGTCAGCGGCAGTTTGCGCTCCTCGATCTCCGTGCGGCTCAACGCCACGATCGTGTGCAGCAGCATCGTGCCGTCGGCCGGCAACAGGTCATACGCCCTCTGGAAGAAAGGCGCGTGGCGGTCGTAGCCGAAATGCTCGAGCGGGCCGATCGCCACGATGCGGTCCACCGGCTCAAAAAACTCCTCCCAGCCCTCGAGCAGCACCCGCTTGGAACGCGGGCTATCCAAAGCCGCGAGCTGCTGCTCGACGTAGGCAACCTGATTCTTGCTCAGCGTCAGGCCGACGACATTGACGTCGTACTTCTCCAACGCGCGCAGCATCGCCGGGCCCCAACCGCAGCCGATGTCGAGCAGCGTCATGCCCGGCCGCAGGCCAAGCTTGCCCAGCGCCAGGTCGATCTTGGCGATCTGGGCCTCTTCCAGGGTCATGTCATCGCGCTCGAAGTAAGCGCAGGTGTAGGTCCGCGTCGGGTCCAAGAACAACGCGAAGAAGTCATCGGACAGGTCGTAATGAGCCTGCACGTCCTCGAAGTGTGGCCGCAGCCTCTGCGCTACTTTTGGCACTCTCGTCCTCCCGCAACGGCACGGGCGGGGAGTCCTTGTCGGCGTTCGATGCCCGCGGATTCCCCGCAAATAAACCCTTTCACCCGGTAATGGGGAGGCTACACGCAGTCGGCCCGGGAAAGAGGTAGCGCAACTTGAGAATTTCAGACCAGTCGTCTTCCCACCGCCGGCGGCTTCTGCGTGGCAAGCACATTCGCCCGCTCCGCCATGGCTGTGCCGATGGACGGTTCGGTGAGCAGGTAAAAGCGGCCCTTGGCGGCCTGCTCGAAAATCGTTGCCGCGGCCGTCGACGGATCCATGGCGGCGGCCTTGACGTCGAGCATCGCCGAACGCTGCTGCTCGGCGACCACTGCGTCGGTAGCATCGGCGTCCACCCCACCCGCCGACTCGAAGATGTTGGATACCACCGCGCCTGGCAACACCGCCTGCACGTGAATGTGGTGACCATGCCCGGCCGACTGAACATCGAGGTAAAGGCACTCGGTCAGCGCGAGCACCGCGTGCTTGCTCATGATGTAGGGCCCCTGCAGCGGAATCGCCAACACCCCACCGACCGACGACAGGTTCCACACCCACGCCCGATCACCGGTGGCCATCATCTTCGGCAGGAACGCCCGCACACCGTGGAAGACTCCGCTGACGTTGATGTCGACGACGCGCCGCCAATTGGCTATCGGCGTGTCCCACAGATAGCCGAACTGTTCGACCCCGGCGTTGTTCACCAACAGCCGCACCGGACCGACATCACGGTACGTCCGGTCGGCGAGGTCCTGCACCGCTACTGGGTCACGCACGTCGCACACGACGTCCATCGCCGCGCCTCCCGCCGCGCGGAGTTCGTCGCGCAGCGCCGCGACGGCCTCGGCGTCGACGTCGGCGAGAACCGCCGTCATGCCCAGTGCCACGGCATGGCGGGCCAGTCCGGCGCCAATGCCTGCGCCCGCACCGGTGATGACGGCGACGCCGCCGGAGAACGTCTCGCCAGCACCCATGGACCTATCGGCTTCCGAGCAACCAGCTCAGCTCGCCGCTCACCCGCTGCCGCGCTTCCCGCGACAGGCCCAGGCTGGCCATCGTCATGAAACCGTGTATGGCGCCGTCGAAGTGGGCGCGAACCACGCGCACGCCGGCTGCGTCAAGCTCGGCGGCATAGGCCAGCGCCTCGTCGCGCAGCGGATCGTGTCCGGCGATCACCACCACGGCGGGCGGCAGATCGTGCAACTCGCCGTGCAGCGGCACGGCGTAGGGATGAACGCGGTCCGCCTTGGACGGCACGTACTGGTCCCAATACCACTGCATGGCCGGCTTGGGATTGTAGTAGCCGCGGCCGAAGAGTCGGTAGGACTCGGTGTCGAAATCGGCTGCTAACACGGGATAAAGCAGGAGTTGGGCGGCCAGAGTCGGGCCGCCACGGTCCCTCGCCATCAGCGTGGTGACGGCGGCCAGATTTCCGCCGGCGCTGTCCCCGCCGACGAGGACGCGGCCCGGGTCACCGCCCAGGCTCGAGGCGTTGTGCGCCGCCCACTGGGTGGCCGCGTAGAAGTCGTCGGCCGCTGCCGGCCACCGGTGCTCGGGGGCCAGCCGGTAGGCCACCGAAACAACGACGGCGGGAATGCGATTGGCGATCTCGCGGCACAGTCCGTCGTGACTGTCCAAATCGCAGAACACGAAACCACCGCCGTGCGCGTAGACGAGAACCGGGAGGTCCGAGCCGTCGGGCCGGTAGATCCGCACCGGGATGTCGCCGCCTGGCCCCGGGATGGTTTGGTTCCACACCTCGGCGACGGGCTCGGGCCGGACCATCGGCATGGAGCGCGCCTGGATCGCGGCCCTTGCCTGTGCGCCGGTCATGGTGTGGACCGGGGGAAAGCCGGCATCCAGCTCCGCGATCAGCGGAGCGAGCTGCGGATCGAGGTTCACGCGTACTGCAGCGTCGCGCCCGCGGGCCGCACTGAACGAAGGGGCCGCAGCGGTTGCAGCGTCGGCGCGACCCGCGGCGGGCCGTCTTCGACGTTGCGCCAGATGCCCATCGCGGTCATGCGTACCGGCGCGGCGAGCCGCTGATCGAACGTCATGCGGTTCATTGGACCACACACCGATACCGCGGCCACCGCTTCTGTGGCCTCACCCGGATGCTGATTGCCGATCGGGGCCGCGACGCAGCCGAACCCGAGCAGCGACTCCTCGCGCTCGAACGCGACGCCGTGGGCTCGTACCTTGGCCAACTCGGCGGCCAACTGGGAGCTGGTCGATATCGAATACTTGGTCTTACGGACCCGAAGGTCGACCCCGGCGTCCTGGTCGCAGTACGCGAGGATCGCCTTACCGACCGCGGTGCAGTGCGCGGGCTGACGCCCGCCGACCCGAGTCGGAATCGCTCCGATCGTGCGGTCGCCGATCTTGTCCAGGTACACGACGTCGGGACCGTCCAGCACCGCCAGGTGGACGACCAGCCCGGTGGCGCGATGCAATTCGCCCAGCAGCGGAGCAGCCGCCCGCACCAGGCGATCCTGGTGGACGGCCAGTGAGCCCAGCTCCACCAGCCGCATGCCCAGCTCATAATCGCGACCGCTGCGGCGTAGCCAGCGCAGCTGCACCAGGCGCTCGAGCATGCGGTGCGCCGATGAGCGCGGCAGGCCGGTGCGGCGCACGATCTGGGCCAGCGTGAGCCGTCCCGGTCCTTCGAATGCGTCGAGGACCAGCGAGATGCGGTCGATGACGGCGCTGGGGGTTTCGACGGGCGCGACGGTCATTGGTCCTCCACCTGAAGTATATCTGGCTGCTATATTCCTATTAGGAATATAGCAGCGGCCGAGCAGGCGCAAAAGCCCCCGACGCGCCGCTCGGGGGGGCTTTCTTGTGACTGTTCGGCGAATCAGCCTTTGGCCGCGGAGCGGCCCGCGCGGCGACCGTAGAAGCTGCCGTCGCCGAGCGAGACCCCGCTGGCGTAACCCCACGCTGCCAATCCGGCCGTGGACCGGCCCGCGGCGAAGAGCCCGGGAATCGGCTCGCCGCTGACATGCAGGACCTCGGCATCCAACGAGGTGCGCAGTCCGCCGAGGGTGAACCCGCCGGTGTTCTCGCGCAGATCGATCGCCCCGACCGGGGAGCCGATCGGCTTGAGCCACTCCGGCTTCTTGTGCAGCAGTGGGTCCTCACCGCGCGCGGCGCCCTCGTTGTAGGCGGCAACGGTCGCCTGCAGCGAGCCGGGTGCCAGGCCCATGTCACGTTCCAGGTCGGCGACGGTGTCGGCCACCCAGGTCGCCGGCCGCAGCATGAACTTGGGCGACCACGAGTTCATCGCCTCGTCCTGGGCGTCGCTGTCGATGATCAGGTACGCGGTGTTGTCCTGGTGGTAGAGCGTGAGCTGACCGATACGGCCCGGATAGGTGTCCTCTGCGACGTAGCGCTGGCCGCGGCCGTTGACCAGGATGCCGCGCACCAATTGCTGAGGATCGATGAAGATGGCGACCTCGGTGGCGTCCATGTGGGCCAGGTCGGCTCCCAGCGCCTGCGCCATCCGGATCGCCTGCCCGTCGTGTTGCTCGATGGACGCGGCCGGGCGTCCGGCGATCCGCGGGGCGTACTGCGCGACCATCGCGTCGTTGTAGGCGAAGCTGCCCGTCGCGAGCACAACGCCGGTGCGTGCCCGAATAGCCAGCTCGGTGCCGTAACGGCGGGCGCGTAGCCCAACCACCCTGCCGTCGGAGTCCACGATCAGCGACTGCACGCGCACGTCGTAGAGCGCCCGGGCGCCGGCCGCGGTGGCCGTCTCGACGAGCGGCTTCATCAGCATGTAGCCGGCGCTGGCTTCGCCCTGCTTCTTGTTCTGCATCTGCGGGACATGCCCGCGCGGGGCGGGCGTGGCGATTGTGTTGAACGGGAACGAGTTTTCGCCGCCGCTGTACATCAGGCCCTGGTCGCCCATGGGTTCCCAGCCCGGCTCGGAGAAGAACTCCGCCTTGAACGGCACGCCGCAGCCGACCAGCCAGTCGAAGTGTGCGACGCTGCCGGCGCAGTAGTCGGCGATCCGGTCCTCGTCGGCACCGGGCCCCATCGCGACGTTGAGGAACGCCGCCATGTTGTCGACGGAATCGCTGAAGCCACAGGCCTTTTGCAGCGCGGTGCCACCGCCGAGGTAGATGAATCCGCCCGCCATCGCCGCCGCGCCGCCCCACGACCCGGTCCGTTCGACCACCAGCACGTCGGCGCCGGCGCGGGCGGCTTCGACCGCCGCGGCGGCGCCCGCGACCCCGTATCCGGCGATGACGACGTCGGCCTCGTCGTCCCAGGAGGTGATCGATGCCGCCGCAACGGGTTTGACGTCTCTGTCGGGCGTCATAACCGCATTGCCGCGGGCATCTCACCGACCCACTGGTGGCCCCAGTAGCTGTCGGCGGTGATTTCCTCTGCGGTGTAATAGTTTTCGTCGACCCGCATGCCGTCGGTGCCGAACTCGATGTCCCAATCGCCGGGTGCGCGGACGTAGAAGGAGACCATCTTGTCGTTGGTGTGCCGGCCCAGCGTGGAGGACAATTGGAAGCCCTCGGTGTTGATGCGATCCAGGGCCTGACCGACGGCGTCGAGGGTGTCGACCTCCACCATGATGTGGACCAGGCGCGGGTCGCGCAGATGTGCGGCCGGGACGATCGCCAGGCTGTGGTGACGTTCGTTGATGCCGAGGAAGCGGACCCGCACCGGGCCGAACTCCTTGGGCAGCGGCACCCGGAACGCACCGCGGGAGCGGAAGCCGAGCACCTCGGTGTAGAAGTCGAAAAGCCCGTTGGGATCTGTCGCAGGTACGACGACGTGACCCATGCCCTGATCGCCCGTGACGAACTTGGCGCCGAATGGGGTGATCACCGGACTGTGGTCGAGCACCGCACCATGAAACACCTCGAGTGTGGTGCCGGCCGGGTCCTCGAAGGTGATCGCCTCCTCGACGCGGCGGGTCTCGGTCTCTTCGGTGGACAGCTGTTTGAACTGCACCCCCGCGCCGTCGAGGGCGGCTTTGACGCGCTGCAGCCCCGGGTGGTCGCGCACCTCCCACCCCACCGTGAGTACCCGGTCGGTCTCGCCGGGCTCCACGATCAGCCGCGCCGGGCGCTCGTCCATCCGTAGATACAGCGCCGACGGGTCGGGTCCTTTGCCTTCGGCGAAGCCCAGGACGCCGAAGGCGAACTGCCGCCAACGGTCGATGTTGTTGGTCGAAATGGTGATGTAGCCAAGGCTTTTCAAGTCAGACACGGCAGCTCCTCGCTAGATCAGGGCCCTTAGCGGACCTTCCGGCGGCTCGACCCCGAGCGAGCTCAGTGCCGACGCGTGGTAGGTAGTGCCGGGGACGTGGATGGCATGCATTTGTCCGACATGCACATCGCGCCAATATCGCTGCAGCGGTTTGTCCATCCGCGATGCGTTGCCGCCCGAGCGGGCGAAGATCTCGTCGACCGCTGACACCGCTCGCCACACCGCGCGGACCTGGGTGCGGCGACCGGCCGCGCGGTCTGCGAACGACACCTCCTTGCCGGCGGCGACCATGTCGTAGATGCGGTCGGCGTTGGCCAGCAGCTCCTGGCGGGCGGCGTTGATGTCGGCCGCCGCCTCGCCGATGGCGTACATGACGTAGGGGTCGTCCTTGATCGCCGTTCCGGTGGCGCCGACCCGCTCGCGCTGATAGTCCAGGTGCGCGGCCAACGCGCCCTCGGCGATGCCGATGGTCGCCGCGGAGATGCCCAGCGGGAACATCGTCGACCACGGCATCAGATACAGCGGCTCGGTCATGCCGGCCTCGCGCTGGGCGGTGCCGTCCATCACCTTCGTCGCATCCATGGTCCGGTAGGCCGGGACGAACGCATCCTTGACGATGACGTCTTTGGACCCGGTTCCCCGCAGCCCCACGACGTTCCACGAGTCTTCGACGATCTCGTAGTCTTTGCGGGGCAGGATCATGTGCAACATCTGTGGCGGCATCAGCGGGATGCCCTTCTCGTCGCCGAGCATCGCGCCCAGGATGATCCAGTCGCAGTGGTCGGTGCCGGAGCTGAACTGCCAGCGGCCGTTGAAGATATAGCCACCATCGACGGGCTTGGCCACGCCCTGTGGCGCGTACGGGGAGGCCATCCAGGTGTCGACGTCGTCGGCCCAGATCTCGGCGGGCACCCTCGGGTCCGCGTACGCCAACTGGTAGGGGTGCACACCCACCACGCCGACGATCCAGCCGGCGGCCGGGTCCAGTGCCGCGGTGGCCATCACCGTCTCGGCGAACTCGCGGGGGTGGGCTTCGAACCCGCGGTACTGCTTGGTCTGCAGCAGCCGGATCAGTCCGGCCCCCTTCATGAGCTTGACGGTGTCGTCGGTGAGCCGGCCGATCTGCTCGGCTTCGGCCGCCTGTTCCCGCAACTGATCGGCCAAGGCCATCACCTGGTCGATAACGCGCTCGCTCATACTGCCGTCCTTACGTCTGTGGGCGTAGATATGGTCTACCGCAGTCCGCGTGGCGACTCACCGGTGATCCCGGTGAATGGACGAAAATTGCGCTCAAAACTCGACGCGCACATCGCTGCTCACCGGCCGGGCCTGGCATGCGAGGATCAGGCCTTCCCGCAGGTCGTCGGGCCCGAGAATGTCGCATGCAGCCATCTCGACCTCGCCGTCGACCAAGGTCGCCACGCAGGAACCGCAGCGCCCCTCGCGGCAGGAGTGCGGCACATCGACACCTGCATCGAGCAAGGTGTCGACCAGGGTTTGGTGGCATGGCCAGCTCAGCCGATGGCGTTGACCGCCGACGTCGACTTCGAGGTGGGCCACTTCTGTCATGAACCGACGGTCTGCGATCGGCGCCGGGCGGCTCACCTGCATGCCCGATAGCCGGGACCTTTCGACCACATCGCCCGGTGACCGGGACGGGGCTGGGCCCCGGATGACCGAACACCTACGGTGACTCTTGTGAACAACGCCGGTGATCAGCATCTGGACGCACTCGTGGTGGGCGCCGGATTCGCCGGCCTCTACGCGCTGCACAAGCTGCGCAGCCAGGGGCTCTCGGTGCGGGTGCTCGAGGCCGCGCCCGAGGTGGGCGGCACGTGGTACTACAACCGGTATCCGGGTGCGCGCTGCGACGTCGAGAGCGTCGACTACTGCTACTCGTTCTCCGACGAGCTGCAGCAGGAGTGGAACTGGACCGAGAAGTACGCCACCCAGGCCGAGATACTGCGTTACCTGAACTGGGTCACCGACAAACTCGACCTGCGCCGCGACATCGCCTTCAACACCCGGGTCGTCTCGGCGAAACTCGACGAGGCGACGCTGCGCTGGACGGTCACCACCGACGACGGCGAGGTCCTCACGGCGCGGTTCTGCCTGATGGCGACCGGGCCACTCTCCGCAGCGCTGACCCCGAACATCACCGGTCTGGACACCTTCGCCGGCGAGATCTACCACACCGCGCAATGGCCCCACCACAACGTCGACTTCACCGGTAAGCAGGTCGCCGTCATCGGCACTGGATCCTCTGGCATTCAATCGATTCCGATCATCGCCGAGCAGGCCGCGCACCTCTACGTCTTCCAGCGCACGCCCAACTACAGCATCCCGGCGGGTAATAGGCCGTTATCCGCCGACGAAATGGATGAAATCAAAGCGGACTACGCGGAGCGCCGTCGGCTGGCGTGGCGCAGCGGCGGCGGGTCGCCGCACATCACCGCATCCAAACCGACCATGGAGTTCACTCCCGAGGAGCGCCGCGCCGCCTACGAAAAGCGTTGGCAGCTGGGCGGTGTGCTGTACTCCAAGACCTTCCCGGACCAGACCACCGACATGACGGCTAACGACGAGGCCCGCAAGTTCTACGAGGAAAAGATCCGGGCCATCATCGACGACCCGGCGACCGCCGAGTTGTTGATTCCCAACGACCACCCCATCGGCACCAAGCGAATCTGCACAGACAGCAACTACTTTCAGACCTTCAACCGGCCCAATGTGTCGCTGATCAGCGTGCGGGCCACGCCAATCGAATCCGTCGACGCCGCGGGAATCAACACTACCGACGCGCATTACGACCTCGACGCGATCGTGCTGGCAACCGGTTTCGACGCGCTGACTGGCGCACTGGCGAAGATCGACATCGTCGGCCGCGACGGCGCGGTGCTGCGCGACTACTGGGAGCACGGCCCGCGCACGTACCTGGGATTGGGTGTCGACGGGTTTCCCAACCTGTTCCTGATTTCTGGTCCGGGAGCACCGGCGGTGTTGGCGAACATGGTGCTGCACGCCGAGGCGCACGTGAACTGGATCGCCGATGCCATCGCACATCTCGACGACCACGGTTACGCCGCAATGGAACCGACTCGCGACGCCGTGGACGGCTGGGTCGCCGAATTGGCCCGGCGTGCCGATGCGTCGCTGTTCATCAAAGCCAACTCGTGGTATCTAGGCGCCAATGTTCCTGGGAAGCCTCGGGTTTTCATGCTGTTCATCGGTGGCTTCGCCACGTACAACGACATTTGCGCGGAGATCGCCGACGCCGGTTACAAGGGCTTCGATCTGATCAAAACCCTTTCATGACGGGATTGACCGGACTAGTCGACAAGGTCGTCGTGGTCACCGGCGCCGCCCGCGGCACCGGGCGCACGCACTGCACGCGGTTCGCCGACGAAGGGGCCGACGTGATCGCGCTCGACTTCGCCGACGCCGCCAACGAATTGCGCAATCTCGCAACCGAAATCGAAAAGCGCGGCCGGCGCTGCGCGACGGGCCTGGCCGACGTCAGCGACCTCAACGCCGTAACAGCCGCGGTCGATGCCGGCGTCGCGCAACTGGGGCGCTTGGACGTCGTCGTCGCCAACGCCGGAGTCCACCTGCCGGGTGCGCCCTCATGGGAACTCGATCCGCAGCTCTGGCAACGCACGCTTGATATCAACCTGACCGGGGTCTGGCACACGGTGAAGGCGGGTGTGCCACACATCGCCGACGACGGCGGGTCCGTCATTATCATCAGCTCCACCAGTGGTATTCGCGGGTTGCCCAACACCGCTCACTACACTGCCAGCAAGCACGCCGTGGTGGGGCTGGCACGCACGCTGGCCAACGAGCTGGGACCGCGACGCATTCGGGTCAATACCGTGCACCCCGGGCCGGTCGCGACGCCGATGGTGCTCAACGAGGCGACGTTCCGACGGCTGCGGCCCGATCTGGACAACCCGACGGCCGCCGACGCCGCGGAAGTTCTCATGGCGCGCAACCTGCTTCCGGTCCCGTGGGTGGAGCCCGTCGATATCGCCAACGCGGTGGTGTTCCTGGCTTCCGATCAGGCTCGCTACATCACGGGCACTCAGCTCGTGGTCGACGCGGGCCTGACCCAGAAGACGACATGAGCGGGCGGCTCACCGGAAAGGTCGCGTTGATCACCGGCGCGGCGCGCGGGATTGGACGCGCGCAGGCCGTGCGGTTCGCCCAGGAGGGCACCCCGAGATCGTGGACGTGCGTGACCTTGCGGGCGTCGCGGCCGCCACCGACCGCGGCGTCGAGCGATTCGGCGGGCTCGACGCGGTGTGCGCGACGGCCGGAATCACCTCGCGGGGCATGGCAATCGACCTGCACGAAAATGCCTGGCGCACCATGCTCGATGTCAACCTCACCGGTGTCTGGCACACGTGCCGGGCCGGCGCGCCACACCTGATCGCGCACGGCGGCGGCGCCATGATCCTGACCAACTCCATCGCCGGGTTACGCGGGCTCGTCGGCGTCGCGCATTACACCGCCGCCAAACACGGCGTGGTGGGCCTGATGCGCACCCTTGCCAATGAGCTTGCGCCCCAAAATATTCGGGTGAACTGCGTTCATCCGACCAACGTCGATACCCCGATGATCCAGAACGACGCGGTCAGCGGCGCGTTTCGCCCCGACTTGGACCGGCCACCCACCCAAGCCGAGTTTGCCGGGGCGGCCCGCCGCATGAACATGCTCGGGGCGCCGTGGGTGGATGCGGTGGATGTCGCCAATGCCGCACTGTTCCTGGCCTCCGATGAGGCCCGCTACATCACCGCGGTGACCCTGCCCGTCGACGCGGGTGCCAACCAGCGATAGGAAGCGCACTGTTAGATTGTCTATATGTCTGACGAATGGCCGACTAACGACTTCAGCCGGCTTGCGATGTTGTACGGGCCGTTGGCCGAATCAGTCCGCCGACTCGTCGACGTCAGCATCCGCACCGCAGCCGACCCCGCGACGGTTGCAACAGCGAGGCTCAAAATCGACAGTGCTGCAGATGAATTGAGCGCTTCCGCGCAGCCCGGACCGTTTGGCGTGCAGGGTGCCCCCGACGGCAGCACCATTGCCTGGGGCAACGCCGTGGTCGGCCTGCGCAATCCGGTCGCGCCGCCCCTGGTGATACACCGCGAGGCCGAGGGACGGGTGTGGTCGGAATTCGTCCTCCGCGCACCCTACGAGGGCCCGCCCGGCCACGTCCACGGCGGCGTGTGCGCGCTGATCCTCGACCACGTGCTGGGCGCGACGGCACACCAGCCGCATCGACCCGCCTACACCGGCACGCTGATCCTGCGTTATCTGCGCAAGACAGAGCTCGGACGGCCGTTGCGCGCGGAGGCTTACGTCGAGCGCGTGGATGGCGCGAAAACATTCTCCACCGGCCTCATCGCCGACGAAGACGGTCCCACGGTCGAAGCGGAGGGCATCTTCATCCACCCCAAGCTGCCGCCCGCTTGACGAACTAGGGCGTCAGTTAGTCATGGCGGCGCGCTCAACGTCCAGCAGCTGCTCGCCACGTCGTTCTTCGTCGTAGGCTTTCCGGCCACCTCGCAGACCGAACAATCGCTTCGACACCAGCAGATAGATCACCGCGGCCACATTGATCGTGAAGGTCACCAGGCGAGTCATCGTGATGCCCTTTGCCAAGTCATGGATTTCCAGCGGCAGGAAGACCGAGGTGGCTACCACGGCGAAGTACTCGCCCCAGCGTTTCAGCAGCCACAGGCCGACGCCTTCGACTACCTCCAGTAGCGCGTAGGCAGCGAGCATCAGGGTCAGCAGGGCCAATGTGGATGGCTTGGCGGCCACCGCCTTTTCCAGCTCGTGGACAATCGTCATCTGGTCGACCTTGAATCCGGCGGCGCGAAAGATCGGCAGATCGCGGTCCAGCGTGGCCTGGATGGCACCGCGCGCACCGCGAAACTTCCAGACCGCGTAGGCCGCGAGCGCGATGATCACCGCCCGGAACAAGCGTTCGACCGCCAGCGCACGAATGATGATTGCCTGGCGCAAAGCCTTGCCGCGCATGATCATCGGTGCATGGTCGGCGTGGCCGCGTGCGTGGGGTTCGCCGAGGGTGAACTCGCCGCAGCGCAGGCAGCGCCAGACCTCGCCCAGCCCGGTTTTGCCGCTCAGCCGGTTAGCGAGTGCCTCCTCATCGGGCGCGTAGGTGACGTGCCCGCCGAGGGCGCAGATGACCAATTCCCACCGGTCGATGCCGCCTTTTTTCTCACTTGCCACCAGCCGATCATTCAGTGCGGGCAGCAAACCACGCAAGGGGACGCGCTGCGCGACTCTACAGCCGCACCCTGCCACGGGGGCGCTGGGCGACACGGTTCGCCGCGCCCAGCAGGCCGGCCAGCTCTGCGACGGGAATCGCGTCGATGTTGTCGACCGCGGCGACGATGTCGGCGCGCAACGCGCCGTCGCAGAACGGCTCGGCGAGCCAGTTGAACTTCTCCACGACACGTTCCCAGGACATCGGCCGGGTGGGCGATCCCTCGTAATCGGACTGCTCGCGGCTGAATTCCCGCCCGTCGCGAGTGACCACGTGCACCCGGGCCGCGGTGCGTTGCGGGTAGTCCGCGGTCAGGTCGGCAGCGGGCTCGATGTCGACCCGCGCCAGCAGGTCCTGGACGTCGGCGCGCCGGACGCGTTCGGTTTCAAGCTGTTCGGGACCCACGCCGCCGTCGAGAAGCGCGACCGCACTGAGGTACTTGAGGTTGTAGTCGGCCTGCTCCTTGGTCCACGGGTGGTCCTTTTCGCCGTACGCTCCCCCGCCGGCAAAGTCGTAAGCGCCCTGAAAGACCTCGAGTTTCACCCAGGCGACATCGTCGCCGACCAGTTCGTGCTCGGTGCGGATCGCCAACACCGCGTCGATGATGACCTGCCCGTGAATGAGTGAGCAGTATTGCTTGAGGTAGGTCTGTTCGACGGCGGTGAGTCCGCGGTCGGCGGTGTGGAAATCGATGGGCTGACCGAAGAGCTGCACCAAGCCCTGCGGGCCTTCGAACAGCGACTTGGGTCCTGTGACGCCGCGCCCGGCCAACATCGTTGTGTAGACCGCGCGCATGCCGGTGGTGGCGGGCGAGATGCCCTTCCAATTCGACACCGGTTCTGCATGCACGCCGGCAAGCGACACATTGTCGGCCGCGGACGCCGCGATCGCATTGGCGGTCTGTTCGGAGTCGAGCCCGAGCAGCTTCGCCGACCCCGCCGCCACCGACATCGCCAGTTGCAGTGCGTGATTGAGCCCGCGCGCCATGACGGGAACCTGTGCGCTGAACCGGCATTGGACCTCGTAGGCCACCGCGAGGGCCAGCAGAAAATCCGCTCCGGTGGCGTCGACGTGCTCGGCTACGGCCAGGACCGCGCCGAAGTTGTCGGCGGGATGGCACAGTCCTCCCACCGTCAGAAAGGTGTCGAGCAGATCGGGGTAGCGCACCAGCACCGCGTTGAAGAACGCGGCCTGATCCACCGATGCCCGTCCGCCACCGACAAGTGTCGCGCTGCGACGGCCGCCGAACTGCTCGGTGTGCCCACGCAGCGTCGCGATCAGCTCACCATCCAGCGATCCGACGGCGCACGCAATGCTGTCCAGCACATTGCGTTTCAACATCGCCCGGGCCCGCCCGGTCAGATCCGCGTGCCCGGCGCCGGCGACGAAGTCCCCGAGGTCGTCCACAATGTAGTTATGCGACATGGCTTCGCTCGCTGATCGCATTCGTTTCATCGGTGAGCTTTTTCCCGATGACCCTGATCTGCCGCGAGTTGAGGGCGCACAGCGGATGCACGGCCACCATGAGGGCAGCGCGCTGATGCTGGTCGAAAACCGGTGCGGCGATGGTGACCACGGGCTGCTTTCGGCGACCGGGGTTGTCGTCGGAGAGGAAGCCGATGGTGGTGAACTCGACAAGTAGCTGGTCCATGATGTGGCGCACCGGCGTCGGCATCTCGTTGCTGTCCAACGTACCGACCACCTGGACGGCCTGCGCCAGCGCGGGCGTTGTCCAGTCGACGTCGTATCCGCGCGCGCGTGTGTGTTCCAGTACGCGTTCGAGGCGCTCCGTGCGATCACTGTTGCTGCCCGCACCGCGGCGGACCCATGCCCGCTGTTCCTCCTCGGTATCCCAGGCGGCCAGTGCAACGCCGAACGGTGGGGCATATGGGATGCGATCACCCGGTATTCCTGACGGCTGGGTGGCGGCGTCACCCTCGAATGCTGTGACCACCAACGAATCCCCGAATCGCTCGACCACGGAGCCGGCGTAACCGACGTCGCGGGAGAGTCGCAGCGCGGCGTCACGAGCGGCATGCGCGAGCGGGCGAGCGGTATCCGTCCGCGCAGCCACGACGGCGAGCGCGGGGCCAAGAGAAAAGGTCTTCGCGACCGGGTCGCGACTGGCCCAGCCACGATCACACAGCGTCTTCAGGATCGCGTGTGCCGTCGCCTGCGTGAGCTCGAGCTCGCGCACGACGTCAGAGAATCGCAGCGGCATGTTCCCGGACCGCGCCAGGAGCTCCACGACGTCAAGTACCCGGGCGGTCGGCGCCGACGGCGAACCGCGAATGGCTTGACTCCTTTACGACGAGATTCCTACAGTAATACCGAACATTCGAGATCTTATATCGATTATTCGAGAAAAACGAGGCTGACGCATTGCGCGCTGTGGTGTTGAGGAATGGCCGACTAGAGGTCCGCGAGACATCCGACCCGGAACCCGGCACGGGTGAACTGCTGCTGCGAACGCTGAGCACCGCGATCTGTGCGTCCGACGTGCACTTCATGGACCACCCCGAGCTCGCCATCGACGACCCGACCGGCCGCTCGCTCTACGACGCCGACCGTGACATCGTGCTCGGCCACGAATTCGTCGGCGAGGTCATCGGGCACGGACCGGGCTGCACCGACCAGTTCGCCCTCGGCGCACGGGTAGCGGCGATGCCGATACGCCTCGTGGACGGCGGGGCCGGCGGTATGCGGATCATCGGTCAGCACCCGGAGGCGCAGGGGAGTTTCGGTGAGCTGCTGGTGGTGTCGGAAGCGGCGGCCAAGCCCGTATCGGGCGATGTCTCCAGCGACGCTGCCGCACTGACCGATGCGTTCGCTGTCGGCGAGTTCTACGTCCGCTCGGCGCAGATCCAACCGGGCGAGATCCCCATTGTCATCGGCGCCGGTGCGATCGGCCTCTCGGCCGTCGCGGCCCTGGTCAGCCGCGGCTTTGAGCCGATTATCGTGGCGGACTTCAAGTCCGATCGCCGCGAGCTGGCCCGCGACCGCTTCGGCGCGCACATCGTGGTCGATCCGGCCGAGAAGCCGGTTTTCGACGCGTTCCGCGAAGCTCGCGCCCAACACGGATTGCCCGGCCCAGCAGTAGTTTTCGAGTGCGTAGGCGCGGCCGGGCTCATCCAGAGCATCGTGGAATCCGCCGAGATGGCCACCCGCATCTACTGCGCGGGTGGCTGGTACACCGGCGACACGCTGGACATCACCACCGCCACCCGTCAAGGGGTTACCG
>CAWGCI010000023.1:0-70612 GCA_963820985.1 uncultured Actinomycetota bacterium
CGGCTATGAGCAGCAACGCTTTTCGGGCCACCGCCCGCCAGGGACTCTCGGCGTCCGGTGCGGTGCTGCGGTAGCCCAACAGCGTCCCTGGCGCGAAGATCGCCGCGCCCGCGGCCCAGGCCAGATAACCCTCGTACCCGACACCGGCCGTCGAGGTGTTCTGCGCGATGCCGTGGAACGCGTCGATGTCGCGGCCGACGGGCAGGCCCCACACCAGGATCCCGGCTACCAGCGTCGAGGCCCCGAGCGCGATGGTCGCGAGCCGGGAAGCCTTGGTGCTGCGCACCAGCCACCTGGACGCGACGAGCACGGCGGCCAACGCCACCGCGCCGTACACCACGGCGGTCGCGATGACCGCGATGTTCTGTTTGCCGAAACCGTCCGAGCCCTGCAAGGCGTAGCGCACCCGCCAGCACAGATGGAAGACGGTGCTCAGCGACGCGACGACCATCGAGGCGTAGCCGATGATCTGGGCGGACCGGAACCGGTCACCGTCTGCGCTAGTCATCGGCTGCGCGGCCAGCAGTGAGCCGGCGACCCCCAGCCATGCCCCGGGCCCGACACCGCCTGGCACGTGCACGCCGCCGCCGGATCGAATCGTTTGGACCACGTCGAACACGATGAATGCGAGCACCAGCAACTGGTAGGGGATGTTCAGCGGCACGCGCAGCCGGGTCAGGGCGAGGGAAAACAGGGACAGCACCGTCACCACCCCCTGGATCGCGAACAGCGCGGTCCGGCTGTCCGGGATGCCGACGCCGAAATACAGGTTCCACGGCAGGAACAGCGCAACGACGAGCAGGACTCCGGCGGTCAGATTGCGAATTATGTTCCACCGGCGCAGCGGGTCCCCGGTCGCCGGCGGCGCCCCCGGCTGGCCCTGCGGCCTGATGGGGCCGGTAAGCGCGTCGTCGGTGCCTTGGCTCACGGTGCCCCCCGGAATTCAAAGAAAAAGTGGTACGGAGTGCGTTGCTCGCTTGCGAACATATTCTCCGTTCGGACGGCGCGGCAATGGCTGGGAGCAGGCAATTTCGCGGAGGTGGTGGCCCGCTAGTGGACCTGGCACCCGTCGCGGCGGTTGCGGTTTCGGTTACCCTGCGCTCATAGGCGAATCTAATCCAAATGGTGGATACTGCCGTCCATATCGCAGTGTAATGATTGCTGGGACTGTTGCTGGTTGGCTGCTGGTTGGGGTTGACCAGCCGAAGGAGAGCCGCGGTGGACGTCGTTTTGGGGGTGGCGGTCGCAGACCGGATCGCGCGCCTGACGCTCGTTGGGGCGGCTGCGCAGGGCCAGGATGTGATCGACGAATCCGTCATCGATTTGGCGGACAACCCCATCCAGACACTGACCGAAACCGTCGTCGGTACCAATCGATTGTTGGCTGACGAAAACCATCGGCTGCTCGCCACCCGGCTGTCGTGGTCGGATCCGCAGAGAATCGGCGAGCTGCGGCGGGCGCTGGAAGACTCCGGCGTACAGAACGTCGTCGTGCTGGACGAGTCGGAGGCCGCGACGGCGATGGCTCCCGCGGCCGGGCTCGACGGGGAGGCGACCGCGATGGCTCCCGCGGCCGGCCTCGATGGGGAGGCGACCGCGATGGCCCCCGCGGCCGCGGGAACGGAATCGACCGGGCAGGTCGGATCGCAGTGGGCGTACTCGGCCTCCGAAGCTGAACCTGCAGCCGAATCTGTAGCCGAGCCCGAAGACGACGAAGAGGCCGAGACCGGGCCGATACGAAGGCTGGCCGCCGCGGACGTAGTAATGGGGATAGCCGTCGCCGGCTCGATCGCGCGTTTGGCGCTGGTCGGGCCCGCCGCCGGCGGTTATGCGGCGATCGAGCACTCCGTGGTCGACCTGGCCGTAGACCCGTTCGAGACGTTGATCCGGGCGGTGGGCGACGCCCAGCATTTGCTGGCGGGTGAGAGCCGCCGGCTGGTCGCCACCCGGGTGTACTCGCCGGATCCGGCTCAGGCGCAAGCGTTTTCCCAAGCGTTGGCCGGTGCGGGATTCGGAAACGTCGCGGTGATCTCGGAGGCGGAGGCGGTGACGGCGCTGCTGCGGGGCATCCTCGGCATCGGCGCGGGACCCGGCTCGCTCGTGCTTCAGGTCACCGCCGAGGTGGCGACGCTGTTGGGGCTGGGCGCGGATGCGTTGGCGACCGTCTTGGCCGCCGTGGCACTGGAGGATGTCGTCCCAAACACTCAGGCCGCCGCGGCGGCGGTCGACATGGTGCTGGATTTTCTGCGCACCGCGCCGTTCGAGGTGGCTGCCGCCTCGCAAACGGCATTTGTGATGGGCACCTTCGAAGACCTCGACAGGGTGGTCGAGCAACTTCGCGCCCGCACGCCGTTGCGGGCCGAGCTTTTAGACAATCCCGAATTCGCGATCGCGAACGGTGCGGCGGTCGCCCCCGCGGTGGCGCCGGCCTTAGACGCGATAGACGCGACGGCGATGGCCCCCGCGGTGGGGCCCGTCGGCGACTCGACAACGGTGTCCCCGACGGCCGGCACCGAGGAATTGCAGGCAGAGGAGCCGCAGCTGGCGTACTCGATGACCGACGATGGCGAATCGCTTCCGGTCGAGAACGAATTCGGCGACGAGTACGACGACGAGGAAGCCCAGACCACGGCACAGCGGCTCAGCGGCCGGTCCTTGCTGATCAGCAACGCTGTTGTCGCGTTTGCGGTGATCGGGTTTGCGTCGCTGGCCGTCGCGGTGGCGGTCACGGTCCGGCCCACCGCGGCCGCAGAGCCCGTGGTGGGACATCAGAACGCCGCCCCGGGAAAGTTCATGCCGCTGTTGCCGACCCAGCAGCAGGCTCCGGTACCGGCGCCTCCGGTCGATCAGCCGAACGCCGGATACCAGGGCGGCATCATTCCGGACACCAACGGCTACATTCCGCCGCAGCTGGTGTCTGGTGGGGAGGCTCCTGCTCCCGTATCGCCCGGCACTCCCCCTGTCCCGATCATCGTTCCGTACCCAGGCTGGCGGCCGCCCTATCCGCCGTGGCGGCCGCCGTACGGGACGACCACGACGACGGTCACGACGACGTCGGTCACCACGACGACGACGCCGGTCACCACGACGACGACGCCGGTCACCACGACGACGACACCGGTCACCACGACGACGACGCCGGTCACCACCACGACGACGCCGGTCACCACCACGACGACGCCGGTCACCACCACGACGCCGACAACAACGCAGCCGCACGTAACGACGACGCCGCCGTCGAGCTCGAAGGCGCCATACACGTCGTCGCAAGCGCCGCAAACGAGTGCCGCCCCGCCGAGCTCGCCGCACACGTCGGCGGCGCCGCCGCACGTCCAGACGCAGCAGACCGTGACCCCGAAGCCGGTGAGCCCGCAGCCGGTGACCCCGCCGCACAGCGGCCACCAGTAGCGGGCACCTCGCATGCCCGATGCCGTCACCGTGGTGCTGCCGTGCCTGAACGAGGAGGAGTCGCTGCCGGCGGTGTTGGCGGCCATACCCGACGGCTATCGCGCGCTGGTAGTCGACAACAACAGCACCGATGACACGGCCGCGGTCGCCCGCAGGCGCGGCGCCCACGTCGTCGCCGAACCGCGGCCGGGCTACGGCTCGGCGGTGCACGCGGGTGTTGTCGCCGCGACGACGCCGATCGTGGCGGTCATCGATGCCGACGGGTCGATGGATGCCGCTGACCTGCCGCGGCTGGTCGATGCACTCGACGAGGGCGCCGACCTGGTGATCGGGCGGCGGCGGCCGGTGCCCGGTCTGCACTGGCCGTGGGTCGCCCGGGTGGGCACCGTGGTGATGAGCTGGCGCCTGCGCACCCGCCACGGCCTGCCGGTGCACGACATCGCGCCGATGCGGGTGGCCCGGCGTGAGGCGTTGCTGAATCTCGGCGTCGAGGATCGACGGTCGGGGTATCCGCTGGAGTTGCTGATCCGCGCCGCGGCCGCCGGTTGGCGCGTGGTCGAGCTGGATGTCAGTTACGGCCCCAGGACGGGCGGCAAGTCGAAGGTCAGCGGTTCGTTGCGGGGCAGCGTCATCGCGATTCTGGACTTCTGGAAGGTGATTTCGTGAGCGGGTTGCCGGTTTCCCTGCTGGTGGTTGCCAAGGCGCCGGAACCCGGCCTTGCCAAGACGCGGCTGGCCGCCACCGTGGGCGATCGGGTCGCCGCTGAGATCGCCGCCGCCGCGCTGCTGGACACGCTGGACGCGGTGGCCGCCGCGCCGGCCGCGGCGCGGGTGGTGGCGCTCGCCGGCGACCTGGACGCCGCCGCCGGCGCCGCCGAGCTCCGGCATCGCCTCGAGGCGTTCACGGTGATCGAACAGCGCGGCGGCAGCTTCGCCGATCGGCTCGCCAATGCGCACGCCGACGCGGCGGACGGGTATCCGGTGCTGCAGATCGGGATGGACACCCCGCAGGTGACCGCCGAACTGCTGGCCAGTTGCGCGGGCCGGCTACTCGAGTCGCCGGCCGTGCTCGGGTTGGCCCACGACGGCGGTTGGTGGGTGCTCGGGGTGCGGACTCCAGCTGCCGCCGACTGCCTGCGCACCGTCCCGATGTCGCGGCCTGACACCGGAGAGCTCACGTTAAAAGCCTTGCGGGACAACGGCATCGACGTGACACCCGTGCAGCAGCTGGCCGACTTCGACGTCGTCGATGACGTCGTCGCGGTTCGCGACGCTTGTCGGCCCGACAGTCGGTTCGCGCGGGTCACCCGCGCGGCCGGGCTCTGACGCACACTCGAATCCGTCAACGCACATTCGATCGCCCCACGAACGCGCGCCCGACGATCCCGATAGCGAACATCCCCAGCCCGGCGACCGCCGATTGCCACGGCAAGGTGGCGACCAGCAGCAGACAACCCGCGACCCCGGACACGTCCCGAACCCGGGCCCAGCGCCCCGCGTCGGGCAGCGTGTAGGCGGCCGCGTTGGCGATCGCGTAGTAAATCAACACCCCGAATGACGAGAAGCCGATCACCCCGCGCAGGTCGACGGTGGCCACCAAAACGCAGACGACCACGCCCAGCGCGATCTCGGCGTGGTGCGGCACCCGGTGGCGCGGGTGAACAGCCGCCAGCCAGGATGGCAGGTCCCGATTGCGGGCCATCGCCAGGGTGGTGCGCCCAAGCCCGGCGATCAGGGCCAGCAGCGCACCGAGGCTTGCCAGCGCACCCCCGGCCGCCAGCACGGGAACCAGCGCTGTCGCACCGACGGCGCGCACCGCCTCGGTCAGTGGCGCCGCGGCGCGGGCGAGCCGGTCCGGGCCGGCGGCCAGCAGCGCGGCCACCGCGACGACGAGATAGATGGCCACCGAGATCCCCAGCGCCAGCGTGATCGCCCTGGGGATGGTGCGAGCCGGGTCGCGGACCTCTTCGCCCATCGTCGCGATCCGCGCATACCCGGCGAACGCGAAAAATAGCAGACCGGCCGACTGCAGCACGCCGTACAGCGGAGCGGTCGGCCAGACGCCGAGGCTCACGTGCGACGGCCTGGCCAGCGCAATGCCGATCACGAATGCGGTCAGCGCAATCAGCGTGCACGCCACCAATATTCGGGCCAGTACCGCGGTCTTGGTGACCCCCCGGTAGTTCAGCGCGGCCAGCGCCACCACGGCGGCGATGGCGGCGATTCGCTGCAACCACCAGGGGCCGGGGATCGCGTAGCTGGCGAAGGTCAACGCCATGGCCGCACAGGAGGCGGTCTTACCGATCACAAATCCCCAGCCGGCGATGAAGCCCCACCACGGGCCCAGGCGTTCACGCCCGTAGATGTAGGTGCCGCCCGAGGTGGGGTAGACGGCGGCCAGTTGCGCCGAGGCGGTGGCGTTGCAGTACGCGATCGCCGCGGCCAGCACCAGACCGATCAGCAGCCCGGCGCCGGCCGCCCGGGCCGCCGGGCCGAACGCCGAGAACACCCCGGCGCCGATCATCGATCCCAGTCCGATCACCACGGCGTCGGCCGTGCCGAGCCGACGTTTTAGGGCAGGTTCATCCATTTGTGATCACCAATTCGTGAAGATGATGCTGTTTAGTAGCAGGGCGCCGGCGGAATTGACCGCAAGCCACACCCGGTGTGAGCGCACCGGCAGCAGCGCCGGCGCCGCGGTGAGCCAGATGGTGAAGGGCAGCCAGATCCGTTCCGTCTCGGCCTTGCTCAGCATGCTCAAATCGGCGCACACGATGACGGCCAGCATTGCCAGCAGCAGCAGGTGAAAACCGGATCGGCGGCGGATGGCGGCCCGATCGAACGCCCTGCCGATTCCGGCGACGCTGCCCAGCCCGATCGCGCACACCACGCACGCCAGATTCGCCCAACTCCAATATTGGAACGGTCGGTCCTTGGCGACGCCCTGCCAGTAGCGTTGCTGCACAAGGGTGTAGCCGTCGAACCAGTAAAACCCGGCGACGGCGAAGGCCACCGCCACCGCTACCGCACTCAGGGCGGCTGGGCCGATCGCCCGTAGGGCCGCTCGCCAATCGGAGGCGGCCACCAGCACGGCCAGCGCCGGAAGCCCCATCAGCATCAGGCCGTAGCTGAGGAAGACCCCCCAGCCGAGCAACAGACCCGCGCCCGCGGCGACCAGTGCGGGGAACCGAATCGGGCGGTGCACCGCCACCGCCAGCAGCGCGATACCCCACGCCGCGACCCCGGCGAAGTATCCGTCGGCCGACACCGCCACCCAGATCGCCGTCGGTGCCACCGCGACGAACGGCGCGGCCCGGCGCGCGGTCTGTTCGTCGGCCAGCGCCCGGACCGCGATCACCACGGCGGCCGCCGCGCTGGAGCCGACCAGCAGGCACAGCAGCCCGGCCCAGGCACCGCCGTGCAGGCCGATGCGGTCCAGCCACACGAACGTCAGCAGCGCGCCCGGCGGATGGCCCGAGACGTGCGTGGTCCAGGAGTCCGGCTGGAAGTCGAGGATCCGGCTGGCGAACGTCCGCACTGTGGCCGCAATGTCGGTGATGCCCGGCACCTGCGACAGATACTCGTCGCGGGTGGTCAACCGGCCGGCGAAGCCGCGCTTCCAGCCGTCGATCATCGCCAGCGAAAAGGCCCACCCGCAGGCAGTGGCCCAGGTACCCAGTGTCAGCAATCGCCACGAAAGCCGGTGTGCCGCAGCGGGTCCCCACACCACCGCGGCCACCGCGATGAGAAGCGCCGGCAGGGTTCCCCAGCCGGCGTGGATGTCCCAGTAGCCGAAGATCGGTGCGGCGCCGGCATGCGTGCCGAAGCGCTCCAGCCCGATATCGCTTCGGGGGTTGATGCCCCAGTTCAGCCGGGGCAGGACGAACGCGGCCGCCACCAGGACGACGCCGACGGCAACCGAGAAGCTCTCCCGCCGACCAACCCGCACGATCGACCAGCTTATTGATCGCCGGCGAATCGGCGCGCCAAAGCGGCCCGGTCGACCTTGCCGATGCCGCGCCGTGGCAGCGCATCGACGATGTGCAACTCGCGGGGCGCGGCGGTGGCGTCCAGCGTGTGGGTCACCGCGGCGCGCAGCGTGTCCAGCGTCGGCGGGGCACAGCCGTCGGTTACCACAACCGCGGCGACCACCCGCTGACCCAGCCGGTCGTCGTCGAGTCCGAACACCGCGCAGTCACTGACGGACGGGTGAGCGCACAGCGCGGCCTCGACGGGCTGCGGCAGCACGGTCAACCCGCCCGTGCTGATCGCGTCGTCGGCGCGGCCCAGCACCGTCAGCACGCCCGAATCATCCAAGGTGCCGAGGTCGTCGGTGAAAAACCAGCCGGGTTCGGCGAACGGGTCCGGGACGACGGGGTTGCGATAACCCTTGGCCAGCGTCGCGCCACCGACCGCGATGCGGCCATCGGACAGCACGCGCAGCGCGACGCCGTCGAGCGGCACACCGTCGTAGACGCAGCCTCCCGCGGTTTCGCTCATCCCGTAGGTGCGCACCACCGCGATCCCGGCCGCTGCGGCGGCGTCGAGGATCGGCCGGGGAGCGGGGCCGCCGCCGATCAGTACGGCATCCAATTCGGCCAGCGCGGCCGCGGCCGAAGGGTCGGTGAGCGCCTTGGCGAGCTGGGCGGCGACCAGCGACGTGTAGCGTCGGCCGGAGCCCAATCGGCTTACGGCGCCGGCCAATTCGGAGACATCGAATCCGGTGGAGACATCCAGCTCGACGGGCACGGTGCCGGCGAGCACGCTGCGCACCAGCACCTGCAGGCCGGCGATGTGATACGGCGGCAGAGCCAGCAGCCAGCTGCCCGGTCCGCCGAGACGCTCGTGGGTGGCCGACGCGCTGGCAGTCAGGGCGGCGGCGGTCAGCATCGCGCCCTTGGGTGCGCCGGTGGTCCCCGATGTCGTCACCACCAGGGCCACGTCGTCGTCGATATCGGAACCCACGCGCAAGGCACGCAGCGTGGCTTCGCCATCCTGGCCGGCCGGTACCGGGATCAGCGCGGGATCACGGCCATCCAGCACCCGTTCCACGGCTGGCAACAGCACCGCGGTGGCGGAGCCCGGCGGGATGCCGAGCGCACGCAGGAAGGCTATGCCTGGTCTCCGGCTTCGCGCTCGTTATCGAGCGGCCAACCCTTGGCGGCCAACCGGGCGCGCACCCGCTCGATGTCCTCCTCCGATGGCATCCCGTCGGTGATCTTGTTGATCATCACCCCGATGTCGACATCGTCGAACTCGCCGCGCTGCATCAGCTCGTGGGCCACGATCTTGACCTCGTCGTTGCCCAGCCGGCGGGTCAGCAGGGCCAGCACCGCGAAGGTGTCGGTCGGCGGAATGCCCTCCGGATATCCGGCGCGCAACCACGAGATAACTGAGCTGAGGAATCCGTTCACTATGCGCTCCCTCCACGAGGAGGATCGGCAATCGGGTGTACCAGCACGCTTCGGATGCTACGTGGCTTTGGCTCCCAAAAATGGCGAGTGCGTGTGATGCGCAATGAAGTCGCGGGAGATGTAGAGCAGGGCGAAGAGAATCACCAGGACGACCACCGCGTAGATCACCCAGGCGATCCCAATCAGCAGGGGGTTGCGCTGGGGTGTGCTGCCTTCGGTGGCGCCGACGTACCCGGAGCCGACGGCTTGCAGCCGCAGTCCGAGTGCGAACAGCCCCGGCAGCGCGGCCCCGGCCAGCATGGAAAAGACCAGGATCTTCAGGCTGGCCTGGTAGTTGAACCAGTCGGTAAAACCGTGATGCATTAGGCGCTCCCTGCGCTAACGGCGTCCTGAGGACCCTTTTCGGACGGCCTGCCGTCGTCTCCTTCGAGCCCGGCCGTGAGGCTGCCTTCCCAATCTTCGTTGACGTTCTTGTGGTCGACCTTGACCCTGCGCGACCGGATGTAGATGGCGGCCGAGACCGCGACCAACAGCGAGAAGCCGATGATCGCGCCGGGGTATCCACCGATCAGGTGCACGATCCAGTAGGTGATCGCGCCGACCAGACCAGCCGCCGGAAGCGTAATCAGCCACGCGGTCACCATCCGGCTGGCCACGCCCCACCGCACCTCGCCGCCGGGCTTGCCCAGTCCGCTGCCCAGCACCGAGCCGGTGCAGACCTGTGTCGTCGACAGCGCGTACCCGAAGTGGGTAGACAGCAGAATGACTGCGGCCGAGGACGATTCGGCGGCCATGCCTTGCGGCGACTTGATCTCGACGAGTCCCTTGCCCAGGGTGCGGATGATCCGCCAGCCGCCCAGGTAGGTGCCCATGGCCATCGCTATGGCGCAACACAGGATGACCCAGAACGGCGGCATCGAGGCGGTCTTGCTGATCGACCCGTAGGACATCAGCGCCAAGAAGATGATGCCCATCGTCTTCTGGGCGTCGCCGGTGCCGTGCGCCAGCGAAACCAGCGAGGCCGAGCCCCACTGGCCGTACCGGAACCCGGACTCGGAGCGCTTTTCCGGGACGCCGCGGGTAATCCGGTAGACCAGCCAGGTGGCGATCGCCCCGACGAGGACGGCCAGGATCGCGGCGACGACGGCCGGGATGAGCACCTTGGAGACGATGTTCTTCCAGATCACCCCGTGTGCGCCCACGGCGGCGATGGTGGCGCCCACGATGCCCCCGATCAGTGCGTGCGAGGAACTCGACGGGATACCGAGCAGCCACGTGAGCAGGTTCCAGACGATGCCGCCGACGAGGCCGGCGAACACTAGTTCCAGTGTGACGATGCTCGATTCGATGAGGCCTTTGGCGATCGTGGCCGCCACGGCCGTGGACATGAATGCGCCTACCAGGTTGAGGACCGCGGACAGAGCGACCGCTGCCTTGGGCGCCAATGCGCCGCTGGCGATGGAGGTCGCCATCGCGTTGCCGGTGTCATGGAATCCGTTGGTGAAGTCGAATGCCAGTGCCGTGATTACGACAATGACCAAGAGGAACAAGTTGATGTTCACAGGCCATGATTCTCGTAGTAGGAATATTCGCTTGTCGAATAGAGAAGTAGGTAAATCGCAGGTAGACCGCGAGTCGTCGCCAGATGTTACCTTCCAGTTAACCGGCCGTTCCCCGAGACGCACTTCGCGTGTCTCGGCGCAACGGATGGTCACTCGGAACCTCGACGAAAATTAAAGTTATTCCATCCGGATCCGTCACATGCATCTCATGCAGACCCCATGATTCGCGGCGCGCCTCGCGGGCGATCGTCACCCCGCGGCCCTGCAGCTCGGCCTGGGTCGCGAGCAGGTCGCGGACCTGAAGCCACAGCGCCCCGGGAAACGGTCCCCGGGAATGGTCGGGCGAGCCGTAGCCGGCCAGTTCGAGCAGCGACTGGCCGGCGAAAAACACTGTGCCCGCACCATATTCCCGGGCGATCGCCAGCCCGATTTGGTCACGGTAGAAGCTCAACGACCGCTCATAGTCCGCCGGCCGGAGCAGCATCCGGCTGGCCAGGATCTCCATGGCCTCGTGTCTACCACGCCTGGGTCAACTCGTCGTACACCTGCTGCGGAGGGTCTGCACGCCGGGGCCGGTGAGGTCGTCGCAGGCGGCGCCTCGCCCGGTCATGGCCAACAGCAGCGACAGCAGCGGGCCCTCGACTCGTTCGCCTTGACCGTGCTGCCAGTCGTCGTCGGTGGCGGCCAGCGCGAGCCCGTCGACGCGGTTCTTGGAGCCGATCAGCATGTTGGAGCCCTTGTAGAAGTCGATCACTTGGCGGACCGCGTCCGGCGGGTAGGTGTGCGAGATGCCCAGCGGACGACGGACGTCGGTGCCGTGAATCACTACCTCACCAAGCCAGGAGGTTTTCGGGCCCGGCGGCGCGGAGGTGGAATTCTGCAGACCGCGGAAGTCGCCCAGGGTGGCCGCCGGGTCGGTGCCGCGGTGCTTGGCGATCTGACCGTTGGCGAATCTGTCGAAGTTGAATCCGGCCTTCAGCATGCCGACAAAGAAGGTCGCCGGGTTCAGCGAGGCGGTCGCCGACAGATGCGCGACGATGTCGCGGACCGTCCATCCCGTGCACAGGGACGGTGTGTCCCATTGCGAGGGCGTCAGGCCGGCCAGGTCCTCGGCGAGTGCGCCGCGCTCGGCCGCGATGGTTCTCCAGATGTCAGACATGGCAACCTCCGGGAGTTATTGGGGTTCGTCGAGGTGGTCGGACCGTCGTTGCATGAGTGCATTGACCCAACGGGGGCCGACGGTATTCAACGCGTTGAGGGCGACGGCCATCCGCGGTGCGATCCGCACCGGCCGGGTGCGGGCGGCGGTGACCATCCATTCGGCGGCTTCTTCCGGGCTCAAAGCGGGCATCCCGTCGTACGCCTTCGTCGGTTTGATCATAGGAGTCGCCACCAACGGGTAGTAGAGCGTCGTCGAATGCACCCCCTTACGGCCCCACTCGGTTTCGACGACCCGGCTGATCGACCCCAGCGCGGCCTTCGACGCGTTGTACACCCCGAACATCGGCGAGGCCTCCGACATCACGCCCCAGGTCGAGACATTGATGATGTGGCCGTCGCCGCGCTCGAGCATTCCGGGCGCAAGTCCGCGGATCAGCCGCAGCGGGCCGTAGTAGTTGAGCGCCATGATTCGCTCGACGTCGTGCCAGCGTTCCAGAGAGGCGGCCAGGGGTCGCCGGATCGACCGGGCGGCGTTATTGATCAGGATGTCGATGCCGCCGACACACTTTTCGACGTCGGCCACCAGTGCGTCGATGGCCTCCATGTCCGAGAGGTCGCAGGGCATGGACAACGCCTTGCCGCCGGCCGTCGTGATCCGGTCCGCCAGCGCGTCCAGCAGATCCTGGCGGCGGGCCACGACCACCACGGTCGCGCCGCGCCGGGCGAACTGCTCGGCCGCGGCCTCGCCGATGCCCGACGATGCGCCGGTGAGCAGGACGCGCTTGCCGTTTAGGTCGACCGGTTTGATCGCGGGCCGGTTGCTGAGCAGTTGCGGGGCGGCGGGCGGTCGCATGCTCGCCAGTGCGATCTGCTCGGTGAACCGGCGCAGCGGACTCTTGCTCACACTTGGGGAGTCTAGGGGTGTGGTTTAGCCGGCCTGTTGCGCCCACGGGTTGCTGAGCGCGGTTTCGATACGATCCGCGACGATCCGAAATCCACGGCCCGGACCGCCAGAGAAAGCAAGCCCCGCTGGGGCTTGTGCTCATGTATTGCGCGCTCAACCAGGCAAGCGATCCCGTCGCGAAGGTGGCGATGCTGGAGATGGCGATGCCTCCCATGCTCGGTGCGAGCATCATCGGCATGGACCACGACCTCGAGCCGGACCTGATAGCCCTATTGATTGGTGTCGGCGTTCCGTTGTCGATGTTGACGGCGTGGGGTTGGTGGTCCGTGATCCAGGCGCTCTAAAAATACCGCGGGAACTGACTCCAGTCCGGGGGCCGCTTCTCCAAGAAGGCGTCGCGGCCCTCGACGGCCTCGTCGGTCATGTAGGCCAGCCGGGTCGCCTCGCCGGCGAACAGCTGCTGACCCACCAGGCCGTCGTCGAGCAGATTGAATGCGTACTTCAGCATCCGTTGTGCCTGAGGCGATTTCGCGTTGATCTCGGCCGCCCACTGCATACCCACCGTCTCCAGTTCGGCGTGGTCGACGACCTCGTTGACCGCGCCCATGTGGTGCATCTGTTCGGCGGTGTACGCGCGGCCCAGGAAGAAGATTTCGCGGGCGAACTTCTGGCCCACCTGCCGGGCCAGATACGCGCTGCCGTAACCGCCGTCAAAGCTGCCGACGTCGGCGTCGGTCTGCTTGAAGCGGGCGTGCTCGCGGCTGGCCAGGGTCAAGTCGCAGACCACATGCAGGCTGTGTCCGCCGCCGGCCGCCCACCCGTTGACCAGGCAGATGACCACCTTTGGCATGAACCGGATCAAGCGCTGCACCTCGAGGATGTGCAAACGCCCGGCGCGGGCGGCATCAACCGTGTCCGCGGTCTCGCCGGATGCGTATTGATAGCCGGAGCGGCCGCGGATGCGCTGATCGCCGCCGGAGCAAAACGCCCAACCGCCGTCTTTCGGCGAGGGCCCGTTGCCGGTTACCAGGACCACGCCCACATCGGGGGACATCCGGGCGTGGTCGAGCACCCGGTACAGCTCGTCGACCGTGTGCGGCCGAAACGCGTTGCGGACCTCGGGCCGGTTGAATGCCACCCGCACCGTCGCGTCCTCGATGTGGCGGTGGTAGGTGATGTCGGTCAGATCGCCGAAACCCTCGACGGGCCGCCATGCCGAAGCATCAAAGGGGTTGTCACTCAAGGCTGTTGAACTCCATCCTTGCTGATGGTGAGGTCGCCGCAGCTGATTGTCTGCGCCGAGGTCACCGCGGGGTCCTGCGCGGAGGTCGCTGTCACGGTATCGGACCGCCCGATGGTGGCTAGCGTGCCGTTCACGTCGATCTCGGTGCGGCGCACCGTCCACTGGCCATTGGTCTGCAGCGCCTGCAGGCCGACCAGGCGCCGGCCAGCCGCGGGTGGGCCCAGGTCGCTACAACCGACGCCGGTGCCGTGGTCACGCAGGTTCTGCAGATCGAACACGAACGGTGCGGCCTCGCGGTCTACCACGGCCTGTAGCCGGCATTCGGCGAACGTATACAGCCGGGCGCTGCGGCCGTCGCTCACGATGATCTGGTTGCCGCCGTCGTCCTGGGCATCAATAGCCAAGGCGGTCAACGGTATTGGGCTCGCCGACAGGATCCGCACGTCGGAGTTCGCCCCGCTCGCGGTGGTGACGCCCACGATCCGGCTGACGTGGCCCTGGCTAGGCGGGCCGTCCGGAGACTGCCCGACCCACAACGTGGACGGGCCGTCGCCGCCGTCGAGATTGGCGACCTGCCGTTGCGCCGCGACGGCCGGGGGAGGGGTGCCGCCCGGCGGGCAGCCCGCCGCTGCCCTGGCCGCCGGTGCGACGCCCACCCAGGCGGCCGACACCAACAGCGAGACCAGCAGCAGACGTCGCATTTGCGGAGATTAGATCGAGTCGAAGCGGAAGACGGCGCATCGTCCGGCCAGCGCCTCGAACTCCTCGGGGCGACCGTCCTTGACCAGCCCGGAGCGCTTCATGAAACCAACCCCGGTGGGCACCTCGGTGGGAAACGCCCGCAGGAGCGGCCTGGCGTCCTCGGGGGACAGTTCCACCATGCGCACGCGCTCGGTGGTGCGGCCGCGACGTAGCGTGACTTCGCCTGCGGCGCGGACGTTTTGCACCCAATCCGCACCGGGGAAGCCGCCGACCACATAACGCTTGCCGTCCACCGTCATCGGGGTCACCGGCGTCGACCGCGGAGTGCCGGACTTGCGCCCGGGCACCGTCAACACGACCGGGCTTTCGCCGCCGAAACTTATTCCCAGTCGCGACATCTGGATGAAGACCTTGTTGGCCGGCTTGAGCCACCAGGGTGGTTTGACTGGCGGCCGTCCTTGTTTGTCACTGCTCATGGCAGCGACGTTACCTCCGAAATGCCTCGACGCCATGGGCGTGTGGCTGCGTTGAACCGACCGCGTCGAGTCGTTCCAGCGCGTCAGCGCTCAAGCTGATGCCGGCGGCGCCGACGTTTTCCTCGAGGTGAGCGATCGACCGGGTACCCGGAATCAGCAACGTGTTGGGCGCGTGGGCCAACAGCCACGCGAGACCCACTTGCGCGGGCGTGGCGCCGAGTTCGCCGGCGATCTCTTGCACCACCGTTTTGTTGGCGACCTTGGGGAACGCCGGCAACGACGATCCCAGCGGGAAGAACGGCACCCAGGCTATTCCTTCCCCGCCTTGGGCTGCACAGACGTCGAGCATCTCTTCCTGCGAACGGTCCAGCACGCTGTATGCGTTCTGCACGCAGACGATGCCTGCGGGCAATGCGCGCTGCAGCATCTCGAGTGGCACGTTGCTCATTCCGATAGCGCCGATTTTGCCTTCGTCACGCAGCGCGATCATCTCGGCCTCTTGGTCGTCGAGGTCCACGATCTGGTCGCCCTCGGCGGCAAGGCCAGGCCCCAGGTCGAGGCGGCGCAGATTCACCACCGGGACGCGGTCGAGCCCGAGTTGGCGTAGGTCTTCCTCGACCGCCGCGCGAAGTTCGGCGGGCTTTTGCGCGGCGGCCAGGGGTATGGGTTCTTCGCCGGTCCACCGCGCACCGACCTTGCTAACGATGACGAAGTTGTCCGGGTAGGGGGCCAAAGCCTCGCGGATGCGGCGGTTCACCTCGCCGGGGCCGTAGAACGACGCGGTGTCGATGTGGTTGACGCCCAGTTCGACGGCGCGGCGCAGGACCGCGGCCGCATCCCCGTCAGACGTGGCTTCGAACAGCTGCATGGCGCCGTAGCCGACGCGGCCCACCGTGTGCGTGCCGATGTTGCCGATACCGCCGAGCCGAGCCGGTCCGACGCGCGCCGGAACCGCGAAAAGCTGCTCGAGGTGGCGACCGCCGCGTTCGCCACCGCAGGGGGGCGGCCGGTGTCACTGGAGTCCATTGCGCGCGACGCGGGCGTCGGGATCGGCACGCTGTACCGACACTTCCCCAACCGGGAGGCCCTGGTCGAAGCGATTTACCGGGCCGAGCTCGCCGAGGTGGCCGCAGCGGCCGAGCAGCTGCTCAAGCGGCAGCCGCCCCAGACTGCCCTGCGGCGCTGGATGGACCGCTACGCCAGCTTTGTGGCCGCCAAGCGCGGGATGGCCGAGTCGCTACACGCGATCTTCGACTCCGGCGTCATGGAGCCCAGCCAGACTCGTGACAGCATCGTCGGCGCGGTGGACGCGCTGCTGCGCGCGGGCGCTGATGACGGGAGCCTGCGCTCCGGCGTGCAAGCCGACGACGTGGTGTCCAGCCTGATCGGCATCTTCCTGGCCAGCGGTTCGCCGGAGCAGACGGCCCGCATGCTCGACTTGCTAGCGGCCGGCGTGGCGGCGCCACGCGGGCCGAGCGTCACGCCAGAGTGACGGGGGATACCCAGCGTCACGCCAGCGTGACGCTCGCGCCAAATATCAGCCGACGGCGCGGCCGGCGCCTTCCCAGAACTGCTTCCGGACGGCTTTCTTGTCCGGCTTGCCCAGCCCGGTCAACGGCAGCGCGTCGACCACCATCACCTGCTTGGGCGACTGCACCGAGCCCTTGCGCTCCTTGACCGCGGCCTGGATCTCGGCGGTCATGGCCTCGATCGCGGCGTCGTCACGGGGGGCGTCGGAGCGCAGCACCACCACGGCGGTGACGGCCTCGCCCCACTTTTCGTCGGGCGCTCCCACGACGCACACCTGCGCGACCGCGGCGTGCTCGGCGATGACGTCCTCGACCTCGCGCGGGAACACGTTGAAGCCGCCGGTCACGATCATGTCCTTGACCCGGTCGACGATGAAGTAGAAGCCGTCCTCGTCCTCGCGGGCCATGTCGCCGGTGTGCAGCCAGCCGTCCTTGAACGTGTCGGCGGTCGCTTCCGGCAGGTGCCAGTAGCCGCCGGCCAAAAGTGTTCCGCTGACACAGATTTCGCCCGGTTCGCCCTGCGGCACCGGCTTGCCGTCCTCGCCCAGGAGTGCCACCCGCGCGAAAAGCGTTGGGCGCCCGCAGGACGTGAGGCGTTTCTCGTCGTGATCGCTCTTGGCCAGGTAGGTGATCGCCATCGGCGCCTCGGATTGCCCGTAGTACTGGGCGAAGATCGGACCGAACCGCCGAATCGCCTCGGCCAGCCGTACCGGATTCATCGCCGAGGCGCCGTAGTAGACGGTCTCCAGCGACGACAGGTCCCGCGTGTGCGAATCGGGGTGATCCATCAGCGCGTACAGCATCGAGGGCACCAGCATTGTGGCCGTAATGCGTTGCTCCTCAATGACTCTCAGTACCTCGGCCGGATCGAACTTGCCCAGCACCACCATCTCGCCACCCTTGACCACCGTCGGCGTGAAGAATGCTGCACCAGCGTGCGACAGCGGTGTGCACATCAAGAACCGCGGGTGCTCGGGCCATTCCCATTCGGCGAGCTGGATCTGCGTCATGGTGGCGATGTTGCCGGTGGTGCCGATCACCCCCTTGGGTTTGCCCGTGGTGCCGCCGGTGTAGGTCAGGCCGCCGATGTGATCCGGCGTCAGGTCGGCGACCACCAGAGGCTTCGGGGTGAACTTGGCGGCCTCCGCCGACACATCGACAGCCACATCCTTTAGCTCTTCGGGCACCGGGCCGATGGTCAGGATCTGCTTGAGCGAGCCCACCTTGTCCAGCAGGCCCAACGCGCGCTCGACGAACATCGGATTGGGGTCGATGATCAGCGAGCTGGCCCCGGCGTCGGAGAGCACGTAGGCGTGGTCGTCCAGCGAACCGAGCGGATGCAGGGCGGTGCGCCGGTAACCCTGGGTCTGGCTGGCGCCCAGGATCATCAGCACCTCGGGGCGGTTCAGCGACAGCAGGCCGACCGTGACGCCGGTGCCGGCGCCGAGCGCCTCGAACGCCTGGGTGTACTGGCTGATCCGCTCGGCGAGCTGACCACCGGTCAGCGTGGTGTCGCCGAGGAACAGCACCGGCCGGTTCTTGTGGCGCTTGAGTGCGCCCACCAGCAGGTGGCCGTTGTGGGTCGGGAGGCGCAGCGTCTCGTCACTCATGTGGCAAGACTAGAACGTGTTGCAATTCTTGTCTGCTGCCCCCTCGCAAAGCATGGCAGCACTAGGCTTTCTGCCCATGGCCGATGCAGACCTCGTCATCACCGGAACCGTGTTAACCGTCGACGAAGGGCTGCCCACGGCCGAGGCGCTCGCGGTCGCCGATGGCCGAATCGTCGCCGTCGGCAACCGGTCCGACGTGGCGGGGCTCATCGGCGCCGGCACCCAGACCATCGATATCGGTGACGGCTGCGTCATGCCGGGATTCATTGAGGCACATGGCCATCCGCTGATGGAGGCGGTCGCGCTCTCCGACCGGATCGTCGACATCCGGCCGGTGACGGTGCCCGACGCGGACGACGTCGTTGCCGCCGTCCGCCGCGAGGTCGCGCAACGGGGAACCGACGGCGCTTACCTCAACGGCTGGGACGCGCTGCTGCAGTCCGGACTTCCGGACCCGACGATGCGCTGGCTCGACGACATCGCACCGGACGGGCCGCTGGTGATCATCCACAACTCCGGGCACAAGGCCTTCTTCAATTCGCACGCCGCGCGGCTCAACGGTCTGACCCGTGACACCCCCGACCCGAAGGGCGCCAAATATGGCCGCGGCGCCAACGGTGAACTCGACGGCACCGCCGAAGAAATCGCCGCGGTGTTTCCCCTGCTGGCCGGCGCCATCCAGGCCGATAACTACCCGGCGATGCTGCTCGCCGAGTGCGCCCGGCTCAACCGCGCCGGGCTCACCACTTGTTCCGAGATGGCCTTCGACCCAAATTTCCGGCCCATGGTTGAGCAGCTGCGCGATGAGCTCACGGTGCGGCTGCGGACTTACGAGGTGTCCAATCCGCAGATGTCCACCACCGCCGCACCCGGCGAAGGCGACGACATGCTGCGTCAGGTCGGCATCAAGATCTGGGTCGACGGCTCGCCGTGGATCGGCAACATCGCGCTGTCCTTTCCCTACCTGGACACCGAGGCGACGCGCACCATCGGAGTGACGCCCGGATCTTGCGGATGCGCCAACTACACGGCCGAACAGCTGACCGAGATCGTCGGCGCCTACTACCCATTGGGCTGGCAGATGGCCTGCCATGTGCAGGGCGACGCCGGCGTGGACACCATCCTGGACGTCTATGAGGCTGCGCTGCAACGTAATCCGCGCGACGACCACCGGCTGCGCCTCGAGCACGTCGGCGCAATCCGCGATGAGCAGCTGCAAAGGGCCGCCGCCCTCGGCGTCACGTGCAGCATCTTCGTCGACCAAATCCACTACTGGGGCGACGTCATCGTCGACGGCTTGTTCGGGCCCGAGCGCGGATCCCGTTGGATGCCAGCGGGTTCCGCGGTCGCTACCGGCATGCGCATCTCGCTGCACAACGATCCGCCGGTGACCCCCGAAGAGCCGCTGCGCAATATCAGCGTGGCCGCGACGCGTAAGGCCCCGAGCGGGCGGGTGCTGGCTCCCGAGGAGCGGTTGACGGTCGAGCAGGCGATCCGCGCGCAGACCATCGACGCCGCCTATCAGCTGTTCGCCGACGACGTGATCGGCTCGCTGGCGGTCGGCAAGTACGCCGACATGGTGGTGCTGTCCGCCGACCCGCGCACGGTGCCGCCCGAGCAGATCGCCGACCTCGATGTGCGCGCGACGTACCTGGCGGGCCGCCAGGTTTACCGCCAGTGACACCCACCCTGGAAGAACTGCTCGACCGCCTGCACGTGGTGGCGCTGCCGATGCGCGTGCGATTCCGCGGCATCACCACCCGTGAGGTCGCGCTGATCGAGGGCCCGGCGGGCTGGGGGGAGTTCGGGGCATTCGTCGAATACGAGCCGCCCGAGGCCGCGCACTGGCTGGCGTCGGCAATCGAGGCCGCCTACCGGCCACCGCCGCCGCCTCTGCGCGAGTACATCCCGATCAACGCCACCGTCCCGGCCGTCGCGGCCGCCCAGGTGGCAGAGGTGCTGGCCCGGTTCCCCGGCACCCGCACCGCCAAGGTGAAGGTCGCCGAGCCGGGGCAGACGCTGGCCGACGACGTCGACCGGGTCAACGCGGTACGCGAGCTGGTCCCGACGGTGCGGGTGGACGCCAACGGCGGCTGGAGCGTCGAGGAAGCCGCCGCGGCCGCCGCCGCGCTGACCGCCGACGGCCCGCTGGAGTACCTCGAACAACCCTGCGCCACCGTCGACGAACTTGCCGAGCTGCGCCGGCGGATCGAGGTCCCGATCGCCGCCGACGAAAGCATCCGCAAGGCCGACGACCCGCTGGCCGTCGTCCGCGCCCACGCCGCCGATATCGCGGTGCTGAAAGTTGCTCCGCTGGGCGGGGTTTCGGCCCTGCTGGCCATCGCCGCGCAGATCGAGATCCCGGTCGTGGTGTCCAGCGCGCTCGATTCGGCCGTCGGCATCAGCCAGGGGTTGACCGCGGCGGCGGCACTGCCACAACTCGGTCACGCCTGCGGCCTGGGCACCGGCGGGTTGTTCGTTGAAGATGTCGTCCAGACCGCTGCGCCGGTGGACGGCAACCTGGCGGTCGGTCCCGTGACGCCCGACCCGGCGCGCCTTCGGGAGCTGGGCGCCCCGCCCCAACGTCGGCAGTGGTGGATCGACCGGGTCAAGGACTGCTATCCGCTGCTTGTACCGTCGTGCGGGTGACCAACCTGGCTTACGACGACCGCGGGACCGGAGAGCCCGTCGTCTTCATCGCCGGTCGCGGCGGCGCGGGCCGCACCTGGCTGCCCCATCAGGTCCCGGCATTCCTGGCGGCTGGATATCGCTGCATCACCTTCGACAACCGGGGGATCGGCGCCACCGAAAACGCCGAAGGGTTCACGACCCAAACAATGGTCGCCGACACCGCGGCGCTAATCGAATCCCTGGGCGCCGCCCCGGCGCGCATCGTCGGTGTGTCGATGGGCTCGTACATCGCGCAGGAACTCATGGTGGCCCGGCCCGAGCTGGTCACCGCCGCGGTGTTGATGGCCACCCGTGGCCGTCTGGACCGTACCCGCGAATCTTTCCGTAATGCTGAGGCTGAGCTTTATGCGGCCGGCACCCAGCTGCCGGCCGCATACGAAACGAAATCTCGTCTACTGGAAAGTTTTTCGCGTAAGACGCTCAATGACGATGCGGCCGTGGCCGACTGGATCGATATGTTCAACATGTGGCCGATCAAGTCGACTCCGGGACTGCGCTGCCAGTTGGACGTTGCCCCGCAGACCAACCGGTTGCCCGCCTACCGCAGTATCGCCACACCGGTACTGGTGATCGGTTTCTCCGACGACATCGTGACCCCACCTCACCTCGGACGTGAAGTCGCCGACGCGCTGCCCAAGGGTCGCTTCCTGCAAATCCCCGACGCCGGTCATCTGGGGTTCTTCGAACGCCCGGAGGCGGTCAACGCCGCGGTGCTGCAGTTCTTCGCCAGCACCAAGGCGTGAGATCGTCGCCCAGCATCAGTGGACCACGGCGCGGCTGTGACAGTCTGTAGGAGTGAACCCCTCGACGACACAGGCTCGCGTCGTCGTTGACGAGCTGATCCGCGGCGGTGTTCGCGACGTGGTGCTGTGCCCGGGGTCGCGAAACGCGCCGCTGGCTTTCGCGTTGCAGGAAGCCGACCGTGGCGGCCGGATCCGGTTACATGTCCGCATCGACGAGCGCACCGCCGGCTATCTGGCCATCGGGCTGGCGATCTCCGCCGACGCGCCGGTGTGCGTCGCGATGACCTCGGGCAGCGCCGTGGCCAACCTCGGACCGGCGGTGGTCGAGGCCAACTACGCCCGGGTGCCGCTGATCGTGCTCTCGGCCAACCGGCCCTACGAGTTGCTCGGCACCGGGGCCAACCAGACGATGGAGCAGCTGGGCTACTTCGGCACCCAGGTTCGCGCCGCCATCAGCCTGGGCCTGGCCGAGGACGCGCCCGAGCGGCTGGATTCGCTCAACGCCACCTGGCGATCGGCGACCTGCCGAGTATTGGTGGCCGCCACGGGTGCTCGCTCCGCCAACGCCGGGCCGGTGCAGTTCGACATCCCGCTGCGCGAGCCGCTGGTGCCGGACCCGGAGCCGCACGGCGCGGTGACTCCGCAGGGCCGGCCCGACGGAAAGCCGTGGACGTACACGCCGCCGGTCACCTTCGACCAGCCGCTGCCCATCGACCTGACGCCCGACACCGTCGTCATCGCCGGGCACGGCGCGGGCGTGCACCCCAACCTTGCGGGATTGCCGACCGTCGCCGAGCCGACGGCACCGCCTCCGCCGTCTGGGGCCAATCCGTTGCACCCGCTGGCACTGCCGCTGCTGCGCCCGCAGCAGGTGATCATGCTCGGCCGCCCCACGCTGCACCGCCCGGTGTCGGCGCTGCTGGCCGATCCGCAAGTGCCGGTTTATGCGCTGACCACCGGGCCGCGCTGGCCGGACGTCTCGGGAAACTCGCAGGCCACCGGCACGCGGGCGGTCACCAGCGGGACACCGGACCCGGCCTGGCTGCAGCGCTGTGCGGAGGCGCACCGGCACGCCAACGCGGCGGTCCGCAGCCAGCTGGCCGCCCACCCGTTGACGACCGGCCTGCACGTCGCCGCCGCCGTCGCGGACGCGCTGCGGCCGGGTGATCAGCTGGTGCTGGGCGCGTCCAACCCGGTCCGCGACGCGGCGCTGGTCGGCCTCGACACCCACGGCATCCGGGTGCGGTCCAACCGCGGCGTGGCCGGCATCGACGGCACCGTGTCCACCGCGATCGGCGCGGCTCTCGCACACGAGAAGGCCCATGAGGGACGCACCATCGCGCTGATCGGCGACCTGACGTTCGTCCACGACAGCTCCGGGCTGCTGATCGGGCCCACCGAACCAACACCGCAACGGCTGACGATCGTGGTGTCCAACGACAACGGCGGCGGCATCTTCGAACTACTCGAGCAGGGCGACCCGAGGTTCTCCGATGTGTCGGCGCGCATCTTCGGCACCCCCCACGACGTCGACGTGGGCGCGCTGTGTCGCGCCTATCACGTGGAGAGCCGGCAGATCGAAGTCGGTGAGCTGCAAGCCGCCCTCGACGAACCCGGTGCCGGTATGCGAGTGCTGGAAGTCAAGGCCGACCGCTCGACGCTGCGACAGCTACACGCCGCCATCAAGGCCGCGCTTTGAAATCGCCGAAATCGTTGCTGCGCCTGCTTATTCACGGCCGCAGCGATGAACCAGCGAAAACCCAGGCACGGGTTGCGCTGCGCTGGGTCCGGATCGCCATTCTGATCGTGACCGCTTTGGTCACCCTGCAGTCGGTGCTGCTGGTGGCCGGCGCCTGGCGCGACGACCTGGCAATCCAACGCAGCATGGGCGTCGCGCAAGCCGAGGTGCTCAGCGCGGGGCCGCGGCGCTCGACGATCGAGTTCGTCACCCCCGAGCGGGTCACCTACCGGCCCGAACTCGGGGTGCTGTACCCGTCCGAATTGGCCACCGGCATGCGGATTTACGTCGAATACAACAAGAAAGACCCGAACCTGGTCCGAGTGCAGCACCGCAACGCCGGGCTGTCGATCATCCCGGCTGGGTCGATTGCGGTGGTGTGCTGGCTGGCCGCAGCGGTCATGCTGGTGGGTTTGGCGGTGTTGGACAGACGGCTGGACCGCCGCGAAGCGCCATCCTGACGCTTTGACCAGCAAATTTCGCGTCCCGTATGCCGACACGAAACCTTGTCGACAGTCGGTGCTGACACTATCGATGGCGTGCGCGTAGCTATCGTCGCCGAATCCTTCCTCCCCCAAGTCAATGGCGTCAGCAACTCAGTTCTGCGGATACTTGAGCATCTGCGCCGAACAGGCCACGAAGCCCTCGTTGTCGCCCCCGATAACCCTCCGGGCGAACCCCGGGCGGAACGAATTCACGACGGCATCCGGATCCATCGGGTGCCGTCTCGCATGTTTCCGAAGGTGACGACCTTGCCGCTGGGCGTGCCCGTGCCCGGAATGGTGCGCGCGCTACGCGGATTCGACCCGCACGTGATCCATCTCGCATCGCCGGCGCTGCTCGGCTACGGCGGTGTGTGGGCGGCCCGTCGCCTGGGCGTCCCGACGGTGGCGGTGTACCAGACCGACGTGCCCGGTTTCGCGGCCAGCTACGGCATCGGGATCACGACGCGCGCTGCGTGGGCATGGTTCCGCCACCTGCACGGCCTCGCCGACCGCACCCTGGCGCCGTCCAGCGCGACGATGGAATCCCTTGTTAATCAGCGATTTCCACGGGTACACCGATGGGCGCGGGGCGTCGACATCCTACGGTTCGCGCCGTCGGCTCGTGACGAGGAGCTTCGGCGGCGATGGTCGCCGGATCGCAAACCGATCGTCGGATTTGTCGGGCGGTTGGCGCCGGAGAAGCATGCCGAGCGGCTGCGGGCGCTGGCCGCCAACGACGCCGTGCAGGTCGTCATCGTGGGCGACGGCGTCGATCGACAGAAGTTGCAATTAGCAATGCCTACAGCAGTTTTCACCGGTGCGCTGTACGGCAACGAGCTCGCCGCGGCGTATGCCAGCATGGACGTTTTCGTGCATACGGGTGAGCACGAGACGTTTTGCCAAGTCGTGCAGGAAGCGCTGGCTTCGGGGTTGCCGGTGATCGCCCCCGACGCCGGCGGACCACGCGACCTGGTAGCCCCCTTCCGCACCGGACTGCTGTTGGGAGTCAACGAGTTCGAGGCGCGGCTGCCCTCGGCCGTCGCCGCCCTGGCAGGCGAACGCCACCGCTATTCGCAAGCCGCCCGGCGCAGCGTGCTCGGCCGCAGCTGGCCGGTCATTTGCGACGAGCTGCTCGGGCATTACGAGGCGGTGCAGTCGCCGCACGCGCGAGCACGTACGTCACTGAGGCGATACGCGCAGGGGGGGTGACTAGCCCTGCGCCAGTTCCGCGACCGGCTGCCACTGCTCCCAGGTGCGTAACCGGTTTTCGTAGTCTGCCTTCGCGGTAGCCAGCGCCGAAGCGCCGAAGAAGGCCCGCAGTGGCGGCTTTTCGGCGTCGACCACCTTCAGCAGCGCGGCCGCCGACGCGTTGGGGTTGCCCGGTTGAGACCAGCGCCGACCGCGTTCGGCTTCGGTCGCCGCGTGCACCTCGTCATAGGCGGGCAGGCGCTCGGCGTGTTTTGCCGACGAGCCGCCCCAGTCGGTGGAGTAACCAATCGGTTCGATCAACGTGACGTGCACGCCGAACGGTGCGACCTCCTGGGCCAGCGCCTGGGAGAAGCCCTCCAACGCCCACTTCGAGGCGTGGTAGATGCCGACGTCCGGAAACGCGGTGATGCCGCCGATCGAGGACACCTGGATGATGTGCCCGCTGCGCTGTTCACGCAGGTAGGGCAACGCGGCCTGGGTGATCCACAGCGCCCCAAACACGTTGGTCTCGATCTGGTCGCGTGCCTCTTGTTCGGAGATCTCCTCGACGAATCCGAATTGGCCGTAACCGGCGTTGTTCACCACGACGTCGAGCCGACCAAAATGGTCGTGTGCCTGCTTGACCGCCGCGAAGTCGGCGTCTCGATCGGTGACGTCCAGGCGAATCGGCAGCAGCGCCCCGTCACCATAGCCGTACCGTTCCACCAGATCGTCCAGTGCTGCGGGGTTGCGCGCCGTCGCCGCGACCTTGTCGCCGCGCTGCAGCGCCGCGATCGCCCATTCACGTCCGAATCCGCGCGACGTACCGGTGATAAACCAAACTTTTTCGCTCACGCAGTTGTGCAACGCATTCGTCGGCGTGCCATTCCCCTGCCGACTAGGTTTCGTGGATCGGTGTCTGTCGTGTGTCGTCGAGGAACTTTGTCAACAAGCGATCGAACTGCCGGAGCTCGGCTGCTGACCAGTCCGACAGCGCCCGCGCCAGGTGATCCCTTCGCACCTCGTGCAGTGCCGCCGCAGCGCGTTCGCCGGCCGCCGTTGGGTCGATGACTGAAACGCGTCCGTCGCTAGGATCGGCGCGTCGCGCGACGAGTCCGGCATCGACTAGGGCCTGCACTCGGCGAGTGGCCATGCCGACGTCCATGTGCGCCATGCTCGCCAGGGTCCCCATTGGCTGCGGCCCCTCGTCGATCAAGACGCGAAGCAGAATGTAGGAGGGCTGCGACAATTCGGTGTCGGCGGCCAATGCCAGCCGAGCCTGCCGGGCGAAGGCCGACCGACTCACGCTGAGCCGCACGATTCGGGCCAGCGTGGCGCTGATGGAGTCCACCGAGTCCAGCTTGCGTGTCGATGCCACCTTCGCTCCGTCCCTAGTCGCCCCGAAGACCACGGACGCACGCCTGGATCAGCCGGTCTTGGTCATCACCGTCATCACCCAAGGGAGGTAGCACAATCCCGTCGGCGACGGCCTCGAACTTCGCTCGAAGGATCTCCGGCAGTTCATCGTATCGGCCGCAAGTCACCAGTTCGTCGAGCTCGAGATCGCTGAGCACCGTGGGCAGTTCGCTCCATCGCTGCTGTCTCGTCAGCGTGCGGAGTTGGCCTGCCAATTCGGTCCAGCCCCGTCTCTTGAGCGCGGGCGCATACGCCGGCGTGGACAACAGAAAAGCAAGCATCCGACGTTGTCGTTCTCGTTCCTGGGCGACCGCTGCGTCGGAATCGCCGGTCGCTATCGCCGTTGACACCACGATGAGTGGTTGATCCGCACGTCCGCCGTCCTGGGCTCCACGGCCCAGTGCCGGGCGCACCACGTCGCGCAGATAATCGGGGTCGGAGTTGGTGGAATGGGTCACCACACCGTGGGCGGTCCTGCCGGCCAGCTCGGACATCCCGGCGTTGACCGCGCCCAACCAGATCCGCGGCGGCTCAATGTCTTTGGGCCCCGGGTTGAAGTACGGTTGCAGACGGGTAACCCGGTAAGCGTCGCCTTCGTAATGCACAGCATCCCCGGTGCGGAACGCCTCGAATAGCGCCTGCAAGACGGCGACGTACTCCGCCATGCGCGCCCGCGGCTCGGTCCAGGGCATGCCGAAGCGGTCCTGGATGTTCTGCCTGATCTGCGTCCCAAGGCCAAGCTCAAATCGCCCCGCGGACAAGATCGCCAGGTCCCAGGCCGTATAGGCAACGAGCGTCGGACTGCGCACGAATGCCAACGTCACCGCGGTGCGCACCGTCATGGTGGTGGTGTGCTCGACGGCCAGCAACGCCGCCGCCAGGGAGTCGTGGATGGTTTCGGCGATGTGCAAGCCGTCGAATCCCAGCTGCTCGACGCGGCGCGCGTAGCCGGGCACCGCGGCCAGCGGAAGCTCCGGAGCCATGGCGGCGAAGACCTGCATGAGTCTGACCGTAGCGATAGATAGTTGACATAGTCAAGGAAATATGGATAGCTTGAGCACGGCACACCGGCCGAAACCGGCTTGCGCTGAGGAGACTTCATGCTGGGAATGCGCTTCTACTTCGACTGGGCCAACTACCGGACGATGCTTCGGCTGATGCGCCGGGACCCACCGGCATCGAGGCGGTGGACGCGCTACTTCGGCTTCCTCATCGGCGTGCCGGTCATCGCCGCGATCCACGCCGTGTTCTTCGCGCTCGACCCGATCCTCTTCCCGTCGCTGCGCCGCACGCAGGTGAGTGCGCCGACGTTCTGTGTCGGGCACGCCCGCAGCGGCACAACCTACCTGCATCGGCTGATGGCCGCCGACCCGCAGTTCAGCTACGCCCTGATGTATGAGCTGTTCTTCCCGTCACTGTTGGAAAAGCGCTTGCTGCGTCTGCTGTTTCGTGTTGACTCAGCCGTGTTCGGCAAGCGGCTGCGGCACCGCCTCGACGAAATCGAGGAACGCCGGTTCGCGCCGACCGACGACATGCACAAGACCGGGTTCTTCGTTCCGGAAGAAGACGATGCGTTTCTGACCTGGTCGCTGTGCTCGGGGTTCTGGATCCTCATGTTCCCGTTCATGGGCGAGCTGGACTTCTACTATGTCGACCAGTGGCCGGAACCCAAACGGCGGCGGGCAATGGAGTTCTACAAGGAATGCGTCCGGCGCCAGATCGCGGCCAATGGCGGGGGGACGCATCTGAGCAAGAACCCCACCTTCTGCGGTCGCGTCGAAGCATTGATCGAGACGTTTCCGGACGCGAGATTTATTGTGCCGATGCGTAATCCCTATGAGACGATCCCGAGTCTGCTCAAGCTGTTACAAACCGAGTGGGGCCTGCGCGGCCGGGACCAGCGCCTGATCACCAAGTCGCTGCGCGTGCTGGCCGATCAATCGATCGATTCCTACCAACATCCGCTTGACGTGTTGGCCAAACACCCCGACGTTCGATCGAGCGTAGTCGACTATCGCGAGCTGATCCTGCACCCCGATGCCACGATGCGCCGGATCTACCACGAGCTGGATCTCACTGTTGGCCCGCTGGCCGCCAACGCATTTGAGTCGGCCGCCGCGCGCGGCGGCCATGAATCCGCCCACCGCTACAGCCTTGCGGAATTCGGTCTGGACGCCAACGAAATTCATACCCGGCTGGCCGCTCTGTTTGATCAGTACCAGTGGGACACCGAAGGGGAGGACGTAGATGTCCGCTGAAGCAAGCCAGGCCGATCTCCGGGCGGCCTGGACCGACATGATCGACACGCTTAACCGGGCCCGCGACGCCGTCGACCGCGCCGAGTTGCACGCTCCGCCGGTGACCGCGGAGGGACTCGCAGACGGATACCGATACCTGCTGGGCTTCGTGTTCAGCGGCATCGAACGCGCCTTCTTCGAAGATCCCGACTACCCCTACTTCCGGCGCGCCATCCAACCGCAGGACAAAGCGACCATCGACAACGCCGACGCGCTGTACCTCTCGGCGTCGATCGACGGCGCCAAGAGCTACCGGGTACGTGGCCGGCTCGTCGGCCCTAAAGCGCCGCAGTACATCATCTTTGAGGCACATAGCGTGTATGCCGGGGACACCGGCAGTCTCGCCGAACTCGGGCCCGGGGGGCGGGCCGTCACCGGGTTGCTGGACACCTCCGACCTCGCGGTCGATGGCGACGGCCGATTCGAGATCCTGCTGGCTCCCCAGCGGCCGGCCGATTACAGCGGAAACTTCATCGCGACGGCCAGCGCCGACGGGACCGCGACCGCGCGTTTCCTGGTCGCCCGCATGCTCTTTCACGACTGGGAACACGAGGTATCACCCGATCTGCACATCGTGCAGATCGGGCGCGAGGGCACCCCTCCCGCGCCGATCGATCCCACGACCGCGGCGAAAAACATCCGCCGCGTCGGCACGCTCGTCGAAAACCAGATGAGGTTCTGGAACGAGTTCTATGACGTCATCCTCGAGGCACATGGCGATAAGAATGGGGATGGGTTCACCCTGATGCCCCGCAACGACCTGAATCAGCCCGCCCTGGCCAACCTCGCGATGGGCGGCGGTCAAAGCACCAACGTCTTCTCCGGCGGCGTCTACGACCTCCAACCCGACGAGGCCCTGCTCATCGAAGTCGTCGTCCCGGTGCAGCCCGCCTATACGGGCTTCCACCTCTCCAATCTGTGGGGCGAGTCACTGGACTACGCCAACCACACCTGCAGCCTCAACGGATTCCAGTCCGAACCGGACCCCGACGGTGCGGTTCGCTACGTGGTCGCCGAGACCGACCCTGGAGTGCCGAACTGGCTCGACACCGTCGGCCACTCGGCCGGGTTTCTCACCCTGCGGTGGACCTATCCCACAGCGCCGCCCGAATTGCCGAAAGCAACGGTTACCAAGCTGCCAATCGCGCGCCTGCGCGAACACCTCCCCGCGACCACCCGCGTCGTCTCCAGCGAGGAACGCCGAGAGCAAATACGGGTCCGCCAAGAACACGTCCAGCGAAGGTACCGCCAGTACTGACCCGGTAGCGTCGACCGCATGAGTCGCGCCGCCCTGGACAAGGACCCCCGGGACGTCGCGTCGATGTTCGACGGCGTCGCCCGCCGCTATGACCTGACCAACACGGTGCTGTCGCTGGGCCAGGATCGGCACTGGCGGCGCGCCACCCGGTCGGCGCTGCGGGTCGGGCCGGGCGACAAGGTGCTGGACCTGGCCGCGGGTACCGCGGTGTCCACGGTGGAGCTGGCCAAGTCCGGGGCGTGGTGTGTGGCGGCCGACTTCTCGGTCGGGATGCTCGGGGCCGGTGAAGCCCGCAAGGTACCCAAGGTTGCCGGTGACGCCACCCGGCTGCCGTTTGCCGACGGGGTGTTCGATGCCGTCACGATCAGCTTCGGGTTGCGCAATGTCGCCGATCCGCAGGCGGGGCTGCGCGAGATGGCCCGCGTCACCAGGCCCGGCGGCCGACTGGTGGTGTGCGAATTCTCCACACCCACCAACGCGCTGTTCGCCACCGCGTACAAGGAGTATCTGATGCGGGCATTGCCACGGGTGGCGCAGGCAGTGTCCAGCAATCCCGACGCCTACGTCTACCTCGCCGAGTCGATCAGGGCCTGGCCCGACCAGGCGACGCTGGCGCACCAGATTTCAAGGGCGGGCTGGTCGGCCGTGCGCTGGCGCAACCTCACCGGCGGCATCGTGGCGTTGCACGCCGGATACAAGCCGACTTAGTGAGCGCCGGCTGACTGGATGAAGCCGACCTGATCAGGGCAGTAATGGTTGATCGCGGCGCCCAGGAACTGGAATGCCTGGCCTTCCGTGGTGCCCAGAGCCAGGTTGCGCTGGATGAAGATGGCTGACTTGTACGCGTCGTGGTCCACGCCCCGGGTGATCCGCTCGCAGGTGATCTTGGCCAGCCACGCGGTTTGGTCCTGCGGGCCGTAGATGCCGAAGGTGTGCAGCTGAGCGTTGAACGGGGCGTCGTAGTCGTCCGCCTGCGCAGGTGCGGCCAGTGCGATAGCGGCTGCTGCCATGGCCACGCCGGCAGCGAGGTTCGTCCCCTTCATTAGCCGGACTATACACCTTGTTTTTCTAGGACCCCAGGTGCGCCGACAGTAGCCAGCCGCCAACCGACACCAAGCCATCGGCCTCCTCGCGGACCTGCGCGCCGGCCATGCCGAAAAAGTCCCTCGGCGCCTTGGCGTGCAGGCGGGCCGGCTTGATCTCGTCGACGACCCAGTACTTGGACACCACGTCGCGCAGCTCATCCTCGGTGACCGCGTTGATCGGGCCGTCGGGCACCGCGGCCTTATCGAAGACCAGGGCGAAGTAGGACGCACCCGGGGCCGCGGCCCGGACGATCGATTGCTGGTAGCCCTCGCGGGCCTCGACCGGAATGGAATGGAACAACGTTGAGTCGACGATCGTGCCGAACTGGCCGTCATATCCGCTGAAGTCACTGATGTCGGCCACCGCAAAGCTGGCGTTGGTCAGGCCTCGCTTCTCGGCCTCGCGCCGGGCCAGGTCGATGGCGGTCGGCGACAAGTCCAGTCCGACGGTGGTGTAGCCCTGCTCGGCAAGGTGCAGCGAAATCGCCGCTTCCCCGCAGCCCACATCCAGCACGTCGCCATGAAACTTGCCCTGCTCGATCAGGGCGGCCAGCTCGGGCTGTGGTTTGCCGATGCTCCACGGCGGGCGGACGCCCTCACCGAACTGCTCGGATTCACCGCGATACGCCGATTCGAATTGGAAATCTGTGTCAGTCATAGCACCAGATATATCAACCAGCCTGATACATGTCAACGAAATTGATATTAAATCTGGCCTAGCTGAACGGCGGTCGGCGATCGAGCAGCCGCGACATGCGCCCGCCACCCCGCCACAGCCGCGCCACCCAATCGGCGTCGTCGTCGGTGACCAGGTTGGCCATCACCCGCACGGCGATCGTCATCAGCGCGGTGGAGCGCATCGCGATGGGTCCGGTCGCGGGCAGGAACCGCTGGAAGGTCAGCAACAGCGCGAGCCGACGCGCGACCGAAAACCCGCGGCCGTAATGCTGCTGCAGCAGCGCCGGCCACGCGTGCGACAGGTCGCGCAAGCCAAGCATGTCAGCGGCCAACCGTCCCGTTTCCAGCCCGTAGTCGATGCCTTCGCCGTTGAGCGGATTGACGCACGCGGCGGCGTCGCCGATCAGCATCCAGTTCGGCCCCGCCACCCCGGACACCGCGCCGCCCATCGGCAGCAACGCCGAGGACACCGCGCGCGGTTGCCCGGTAAAGCCCCACTCGTCGCGGCGCAGGTCGGTGTAATACGAGATCAGCGGCCGCAGGGCCAGGTCCGCCGGCCGCTTCGACGTCGACAACGCCCCGACGCCGATGTTCACCTCGCCGTTGCCCAGCGGGAAAATCCAGCCGTAGCCGGGCAGCACGGCGCCGTCCGGGGAACGCAGTTCCAGATGCGACGTCAGCCAGGGGTCGTCGCTGCGGTCAGTGCTCAGATACCCGCGAGCGGCCACGCCGTACGCCGTCTCCTGATGCCATCGCCGGCCCAGCTTACGGCCCAGCGAGGACCGGGCCCCGTCAGCGACGATCAGCTCGCGGCAGCCCACCTCGGTGCCGTCGGCCAGCGTCAGCGATACCACGCGCCTCGATGAGTCATGATGAACGGCAACGGCTTTGGTGCCGAGCAGCATGCGGGCCCCGGACTCCTCGGCGACTTTGCGGATCCGGTCGTCCAGCTCCAGGCGAGCCACCGCGCTGCCGGTCGACGGGAACGACGGGCCGGGCCAGTCCACTTCGACCTCGCCGCCGAACCCGCTCATCCGCAAGCCCCGGTGCCGGATGCGGGTATCCAGCCAGTCGCTTAGCCCCAGCCGTTCCAGCTCGGCCACGGCGCGCGGTGTCAACCCGTCTCCGCAGGCCTTGTCGCGGGGGAAGGCGGCCGAGTCGATGACGAGTACGTCGCTGCCGGCGCGGGCTGCCCAGGCGGCCGCGGCCGATCCCGCGGGTCCGGCGCCCACCACGACCAGGTCGGCGCTGGCGGCTCTGCTCGCTCTCGTCTCCATGCACACCAGTATGTTTGGTCGAATGGGTACTCCGGCGACGGTGGTGGCGGGCGTTGACTTCGGCGACGCCGAGTTCGCCGCGACCGTGCGAGACGGGGTCGCGCGGGTCGAACAGCTGATGGATACCGAGCTGCGCGGTGCCGACGCGGTGATGACCGATTCGCTGCTGCACCTGTTTTTGGCCGGCGGTAAACGATTCCGGCCGCTGTTCACGGTGTTAGCTGCCCAGATCGGGCCGCGCCCGGACTCCTGGGAGGTGACGACGGCCGCCGCGGTCATCGAGATGGTGCACCTGGCGACGCTGTACCACGACGACGTGATGGACGAGGCGGCCGTGCGCCGCGGCGCGCCCAGCGCCAACGCACGCTGGGGCAACAACGTCGCCATCCTGGCCGGTGACTATCTTTTTGCGACGGCGTCGCGGCTGGTCTCGCGGCTGGGGCCGGAGGCGGTGCGGCTGATCGCCGAGACCTTCGCTCAGCTGGTGACCGGACAGATGCGCGAGACCCGCGGGGCCGCCGAGGGGGTGGATTCGGTCGAGCACTACCTGAAGGTGGTGCACGAGAAGACGGGCTGCCTGATCGGCGCGGCCGGCCGGTTCGGCGCGACGTTCTCCGGCGCCGACGACGAGCAGGTCGAGCGGCTGGACCGGCTGGGCGGCCTCGTCGGAACCGCGTTTCAGATCTCCGACGACATCATCGACATCGACAGCGAGTCCGAGGAGTCGGGCAAGGTGCCCGGCACCGATCTGCGCGAAGGCGTGCACACGCTGCCGATGCTCTACGCGCGGGCCGAGACCGGCCCCGATGGCGCCCGGCTGCGCGAGCTGCTAGCCGGACCGATAACAGACGACGCTGAGGTCCTCGAGGCGCTCACCCTGTTGCGCGCGTCGCCGGGAATGGCGAAGGCCAAGGATGTCCTGGGCCAATACGCGGCCCAGGCGCGTCACGAGCTGGACCTGCTGCCCGACGTCCGCGGCCGGCGCGCCCTTGCCGCCCTGGTCGACTACACCATCAGCCGCCAGGGATAGCCTCGCCGCGCGTCCTGGAACCCAGGCGGGCCTCCCGAGCGTTCAATGATTTGTAGTCAGTTTTACCCGTGTACCCAATGTGTTCCGAGGAGGACACTGATGACCTGGCATCCCCACGCCAACAGCTTGAAGACGTTTGTCTTGTTGGTCGGTATGTCCACTGTGATCGTGGCCGTCGGTGCGATGTTCGGCAGGACGGCGCTGTTTTTTGCGGTGCTGTTCGCCGTCGGAATCAACGTCTACACGTACTTCAACAGCGACAAGCTGGCGCTGCGGGCGATGCACGCGCAGCCGGTTTCCGAGGTGCAGGCACCGGTGATGTACCGGATCGTGCGCGAGCTGGCCACCGCCGCGCACCAGCCGATGCCGCGGCTGTACATCAGCGACACCAACGCGCCGAACGCGTTCGCCACGGGCCGCAACCCGCGCAATGCCGCGGTCTGCTGCACCACCGGCATCCTGGACATCCTCAACGAGCGCGAGCTGCGCGCCGTGCTGGGACACGAGCTGTCACACGTCTACAACCGCGACATCCTGATCTCCTGCGTGGCCGGCGCGCTGGCCGGGGTGATCACCGCGCTGGCCAACATGGCACTGTGGATGGGAATGTTCGGCGGCGAACGAGACGGCGAGAACCCCTTTGCGCTGCTGCTGGTTTCGTTGCTGGGCCCGATCGCCGCCACGGTGGTGCGGCTGGCGGTATCCCGGTCGCGCGAGTACCAGGCGGACGAATCGGGCGCGATGCTGACCGGTGATCCGCTCGCGCTGGCTTCGGCGCTGCGCAAGATTTCGGGCGGCGTGCAGGCGGCCCCGCTGCCGCCGGAGCCGCAGCTGGCCAGCCAGGCCCACCTGATGATCGCCAACCCGTTCCGTGCGGGGGAGCGGATCGGTTCGATGTTCTCGACGCACCCGCCGATCGAGGACCGCATTCGCCGGCTGGAGGCCATGGCGCGCGGCTAACGTGCACAGACCTACGAAGGGGTATTCCGAACTTTTCTGTAGAGGTTCCCGAGGCTGATGAGTGACGGCAACAGGATCCCATCCACTCCGGCCTTCTGATCCTGAGGCATGTTGCGGGTCTCGAAATCCAAATTGGTCAGCCCCTGCTGGATCTGTGTGAACCGCTGATTTCGCTGGGCCGGGGTCAGGCTGTCCCAGGAGGCGTCCAGGTCGGCGATTTCCCGCCGCACTTCTTCCGCATCGGATTGGGGGCTCAGGGTGAATGACGGCTGTAGCGGGCGCGCCGCGTCGGCTCGTGCGGGACTGGCCGTGATCAGCGTGCCGGCCACCAGTCCGGCGATCGCTATAGCTGTGATCCTCATCGATAACTTCTTTTCTGCGGGCGTGATTGTCTGCCCCGGCGTTGGCCGGGGGCAGGTCAGTTAGACACCGCCCCCGGCCACCCCACGCAAGACCGGTTCACTTTCGAGAGTGCCGCAGACCGCTTGCGAAATTCTTGCGTCGCGGGTCGCTTGATCTAGGCGGCTTCGGGCCGTTAGGTTTCGAAGAGGTCGCTCACGGTCCGGCGTGCGAGTTGTCCGGTCTCGACCACACCGTGGATCCGAACGGTGCCGCCGGTGGCTTGGTGCTGTTGCTGCCAGTCGGTAATCGCTTGATGCGCAGCATGATCGAGGTAGTTCGCCGATATGGCGACCTCCACATTCCTGCCGGCGGGGACCGACGCCAGCACACGTGTCAGCCGGGGCAGTGCGAGAAACGTGCACGCCCCCTCGACCGTCACGCGCCAGTCCTCACCCACGGGCTCGGCCTCAATCCTGGCGCGGATCACCCGCCATCCGGTCAGCGCGACGGCCAGCGCGAGTCCAATCATCACGCCGTGCAACAGGTTGAGGAAGACGACGCTGAAAGCCGTCACTGCGTAGACAACGAAATCGCGGTTGCGTAGCGCGGTTTCGATATGGGCTGGCTTCAACAGCTCGATGCCGATCACAATAAGTAGGCCGGCAAGCGCGGCGGTGGGGATCTCTTCGACCAACTCAGCGAACGGAATGGTGAAGAGCAGGATCCAGAAACCGTGCATGATCGTCGAGGCGCGGGTCTTGGCTCCCGCGCTGACATTGGCTGCGCTACGGACGATTACGCCGGCGATGGCAAGGCCACTCACCGCACCGGACACGATGTTGGCTGCGCCTTGTCCGATCAGCTCGCGGTTGAAGTCGGTTCGTCGCCCGTTGTGCATTCGGTCGATCGACACCGCGGTCAACAGGCTCTGCACACTGGTTATGAGCGTGATGGTTACTACGCCGACCACGATCGCGCCCCAGTCACCGTGCGGAATCTCGGGAAATTCCAGTGCGTCCAGCGCCGAACCCTCGAGGTCGATCCGCCGTACATTGAACGGGAAAACCAGCGAGATGACTGTGACGCCAACAATGGCGACCAAAGGGCCGGGAATACGGCGGACCATGGCCGGAACCCACCGCCAGGCGATCAGGATGACGATCACCAGTACGCCCAAGAGGACCCCGGGCCGGTGGGCTCCGATGACCTGCCCGGGAAGCTCAATGACGTTGTGCCAGGCCGTGCTTTTGGATTTGCCGCCCAGGAGCACGTGTGTTTGTTGCAGGGCGATGGTAATTCCAATGCCAGCCAGCATGGCGTGCACGACGACGGGTGAGATCGCCAGCGCGGCTCGAGCAACACGGCTGAGCCCCAACACAACTTGCAGGGCACCGGCGGCAACGGTGATGAAACACGTCACCGCCCAACCGAAATCCGAAACCAGTTCGGCGACGACGACCGTCAGACCGGCTGCGGGTCCGCTGACCTGCAGCGGTGATCCGCCGATGGCACCGCCGATGACTCCTCCGACGGTGGCGGCGATGAGACCGGCGAGCACCGGGGCGTTGGAAGCGATGGCGATCCCCAGCGATAACGGAAGCGCAACAAGGAAAACCACGAGTGATGAGGGCAGGTCATATCGGAGAATCGAGCGCAGTCGATCGAATTGTTCTAGACGCTGCATGGTTGGCTCCCTCGTTAGGTTCTAGCGGGGGACGTTACATCGACGTAACTACTTGGCGCACAGGCGATTACGACACAGCTGTTGCCCCCGGCGCGCCTGGCTACTTCGTCCGACGGTATGGGGCGGCGCAGTACGGGTCAAGCTGACGGGCGGGGTGCATACGGAACGCAAAGATTTGAAATGCGCTCCCCGCGCCGGGTCAGAACCCGGAGCCGTGTACCTCGTGCCCTGGGACCTCGGCAATCAGGCCCCGATAGGCTTCCTCGACGTTGGAGGCGTGATTGATCACCGCGTCCACTTCGCGTGCAATGGGCATGTTCAGCCCAAACTCATTGGCGAATTCCATGATCACGCTCGCGGCTTTGACACCTTCGGCGACCTGATTCATCGACGCAATGATCTCGTCGATCGACTTGCCCGCACCAAGCTGCTCGCCAACGTGGCGGTTGCGGCTGCGCTGGCTGGTGCAGGTGACGATGAGGTCGCCCAGGCCGGCCAAGCCGGGGAACGTCTCGGGATCCCCGCCCATCGCCACGCCCAGCTTCGTCATCTCGCGCAGCGCGCGGGCGATCACCAGCGCGCGGGTGTTTTCGCCGATGCCCAGCGAATAGCCCATCCCGACCGCGATGGCGTACACGTTCTTCAGCGCTCCGGCCATCTCGACGCCGACGACGTCGTCGGTGGTGTAGACGCGGAAGCGCCGGGTGCGGAACAACCCCGACAGCCGGGTCGCCAGGTGCTGGTCGGGCATCGCCAGCACCGCCGCGGCGGCGTAGCCCTCGCCCACCTCGCGGGCGATGTTCGGCCCGGCCAGGATGCCCGCCGGATGACCGGGCAGCACCTCCTCGACGATCTGTGACATCCGCAGATTGGTGCCCTGCTCGAGCCCCTTGACCAGTGACACCACCGGCACCCACGGCCTCATTTCCCTGGCCAGCTCGGTCAGCACCCCGCGGAAGCCGTGTGAGGGCACTGCCATGACGACGACGTCGGCGCAATTTGCGGCTTCGGCGAAGTCGGTTGTGGCGCGCAACGTGTCGCTCAGGACGACGTCGTTACCCAGGTAGCGGCTGTTGCGGTGATGATCGTTGATGTCCTTTGCGGTCGCATCAGACCGCACCCACTGCAGCGTCGGTCCCCGGCGTGCACAGATTGACGCCACGGTGGTCCCCCAGGAACCACCACCAAGGACAACGACGTTAGGTTCGCGCATCTCCGCTGGCATGCAACTCAGCGTATTGCGGACATCTGATGTTGAGAAGCAATTCAGCCAGTGCGGGCCCCATGTCCGGTGTCCGGCCTGGAAACCAATGACCTATGCGCAATGGGACTTCGGTCCCTACTCCCGCCGCGGTGGGTGCCGGAGGGTTGACGTCAGGTTCGAAAACGAGGAGGAATGATGCCCCGACGGGCCGGCCCGCCACGGTCGAGATCCATGCCCGGCCGCTACAGAGCCTTTGCCTTGCTGTCCGCAACTGCTCTTGCGGTGTTGGCCGGGTCGCCGGCCGCATCTGCCGACGGGGGTCGTCCACAGGCCAACCCGGAGGAATTGGCGGCGGCCCGGATACGGCCGGCAGTGGTCTACCTCGCGGCCGAAACATACGGCCGGGTCCGGCTGCCCACCGGCCAGATACTCTCGCAATTCGGCGTAGGCACGGCTATGCCCTACATCGCGAACTGGGACTGCACCGGTTTCGTCGTCAATCCCGATGGGTGGGTGGCGACCGCCGGTCACTGCGTCGATCCGCAGAGCGCCAAGGAATTAGTACTCAAAAATGCCGTGAATGACTTTATGGATCAGTTTCCGGACTCTCCGGTGGGCCGGAACCCAGCCGCGGCACTGGCGTGGCTGCAGAAGAATGCAGGCGTCGAAGGCATCTCCGGCCAGGGTCTGGACATCAGCTTCACGCTGGCGTACGGCACCGGAACAAAACTCGCGGCGAAACTACCCGCAAACGTCGTGGAGTTCCGGTCGCTCAACAAAGGCGACGTCGCTCTCCTCAAGGTGGAGAAGCACAACATGCCGTCGTCCGAGCTGGCTACCGACGCCGACGTCGGCATCGGCACGTCGATTCTTGCGGTGGGTTTCCCACTGAGCACCATCCGGGTTACCGGTCCTTCGCTGGACCCCACGAACAAGAGCGGCAAAGTCAGCAAGAAGTCGGCCGTGCAAGGCAGTCCGGTGTATGAGATCGACGCCGCCGTCTCCGAAGGCATGAGCGGTGGCCCGACTATCGATCTCGGCGGCAAGGTGATTGGGGTGAACAGCTTCGGCCCGGCGGGCGAGTCGCAGGCGTTCAACTTCGTCGCGCCCGCAGACGGCCTGGCGACGATGCTGGCGCGCAACGGTGTCAAGGCGACGCTCGGACCCGCCGACGTGTCCTACCGCAGAGGGCTCGATCGTTACTACGGCGGCCATTACACCGACGCGATCAAAGATTTCGACCAGACTCTGGCGATGTCGCCGGACTACCCCGTAGCGCTCGATCTCAAGACCAGCGCAGTCAACCTGCGCCAGCAGTACGGCGACGTTTCGGTGTTCCGAAGCTCGAACATGTTGCGGTACTTGATAAGCGGTGTATTGCTGGTGCTCGCCGTCGCCGGTTGGATGACCTTCACCGTGCTCAGAAGCCGTCGGCAACGTCTCGCGCCTGAGGAACAAGAAACCGGCCAAGAAACCGGCATGGTCAAACCCATCCGCATAGTTCCCGCGCAGTTGACGCCATCCGAACCCCACTATTGCGCGAACTGCGGTGCAGAGCACCATCATGCCGAAAAGTTCTGCCCCAACTGCGGAAAGAAAGTCTCCGTCGACGAATCCGCGTAGCGGGCCGACTACCCCGCCACAGGCGCGCGGTCGGCGGCGCGGCCGAACACCATCGACTCCTCGATGCGGTCGAACCGGTAGTCGATGGCGTCGGCGAGGTAGTTCTGCCGCACGTTCCACGGCCGTTTGGTGCCCGACTTGGGCAGCGCGTGCAACGACCGCTTCACGTAGTTGGCGTGAATGTCCCAGGACGGCTTTTCGGCCATCGGCCCGTCGTCGCGGTGTGGGTAGGCGTGTGTGTAGCCGTGAGACGCCATGTGCGTCAGCAGTTTTACCGTGGCACGGGCTGTGATGTCGGCGCGCAGCGTCCAGGATGCCTTCGTGTAACCCACGCACCAGAACAGGTTGGGCACGTCTTCGAGCATGTGCGCCTTGTAGACGAAGCGGTCGCAGGGGTTGATCTCCATGCCGTCCAGGCTGATCTTGGCGCCGCCGAGCGCCTGCAACTGCAGGCCGGTGGCGGTGACGATGATGTCGGCATCGAGGTGCTTGCCGGATTGCAGTGCGATACCGGTCGGGTCGAAATGGTCGATGTGGTCGGTGACCACGTCGGCGCGACCGTCGCAAATCGCGGTGTACAGGTCGCCGTCGGGGATCAGGCACATTCGTTGGTCCCACGGGTTGTACCGCGGCTTGAAGTGGGTGTCGATGTCGTAGCCGTCGGGCAACTTCTTGATCGCCCTGAGCCGCAGCACCCACTTCACCAACGATGGCACCTTGTGGGACACGAAAACGAACACCGTCTCGGTTAGTGCGGTGTACATCCGCATGACCAAGTGGGAAGCCTTGCCGGGTAAGAGTTTCCGTGCGGCGGCGGCCAACCTGCTGTATTTGGACGCCGCAACCATGTAGGTCGGTGAGCGCTGCAGCATCGTCACCTTCTCGGCCCGGTCGGTCAGCGACGGGATCAGCGTGGCCGCGGTGGCCCCGCTGCCGATCACCACGATCTTCTTGCCGCTGTAGTCCAGGTCTTCCGGCCAGTGCTGTGGGTGTATGACGGTGCCGCCGAACTGTTCGACGCCGGGGAAGTCCGGGGTGTAGCCCTCGTCGTAGTTGTAGTAGCCGCTGCCGAAGAACAGGAACCGGCCGCGGTAGAGCCTGCGCGCGCCGTTGTGTTCGACCGTGACCGTCCAGCTGTCGGTCGCCGAATCCCAGTCCGCCGACCGGACGTAGCTGTTGAATTGGATGTGGCGGTCGATGCCGTACTTGTGCGCGGTGTCTGTCAGGTACTCGCGGATATGCTCGCCGTCGGTGACGCCTTCTTTGCGGGTCCACGGCTCCCACGGAAAGGACAGCGTGAACATGCTGCTGTCGGAGCGCACCCCGGGGTAGCGGAACAAATCCCACGTACCGCCGATCTGCGCGCGCCGCTCCAAGATGGCGTAGGTCAGGTGCGGGTTGCGCTCGCTGAGCCGGTAGGCCGCGCCCAGGCCTGAGATGCCGGCGCCGACGATGATGACGTCGACGTCGATGTCGATGTCTTGCTGGGTAGTCACGCCCACCACATTAGGCACCCACCGGTCGGTGGGCTAGGACGGCGCCAACAGCACGTCGACATGCAGCGGCGCGCACAGGTCGATCAGCCACATCTGGTCCGCAGGGCTGGCGAAAATGCGGGCGTGGGATAAGTCGTGGGCGAAAGCCCCCTTTGTCCTGCCGCACCTGTCACCGAAGAAGACGTACGCCTTAGAGCTATTGCACAATCGCGACATCCACACCATGCCGTCCACTCCGATCCGGTGCGCGGCTTCGGCCCAATCGCACCGTATCCGCGTAGGTGGACGCGGGGCTCGACGTGACATCCTCAGGGCCGACCCCGAGGCGTCGCAACTTCAGCCCGTGAAGGACGGCGAGGCGCAGGTCGCGAGTCGCCTTGAGGCGGGCGAGTGCTTTGCGGGAGTAATCGTCGTAAGGCAGGAGACCACCTTCGGCCGGGATGTTGTGCAGCAGCGTCTCAGCGACGGCCGCTTCTTCATCGTCGGCCGCGTACATGATCGGTACTGCGGGCCGGCCGAAGAAACCAAACCGGGTCGGGGCGCCTACGCCGGGGTTGAACTCAACGGGCGTGCGGCTCGAGGTGAAGACGCGGTAAAGCAGGTGCCCCGCGGATAGGGTCTCGATCGCTGGCTTGAACGGACTCGGGGGCGGTTTCACCACGAAACGGCCAGTGCATCCGCCGCCACTGCGACCACACGGTCCGGATCCTTGGTGAGGTAGTCCACGGGTCGATCCCCGTCGAAGTAAGTCGTCGGCGCGCACAACCATTGCACGAGCCCCGCCTCCGACCATTCGTTGGCCTCCGCGGTCTCGCGCAGGCGGCCGATCACGGCGAGGGGTTGCCCGTCCGATCCGAACTGGAAGCCCGGGTATGCGAGATAGTTGCCCTGGCGCACGGCAAGCAGCTGGTTGTTGCGGTGTGCCGTAGTAGCGAGATTGCGGGGAGCACTTGACCGCGACCCCATCCGCTTGCCAGCTTCGGTGCTGGTCAGCATGCCGAACTCTGCTTTGATTCGCGCGTAAAGGTTGTGTTCGGCTTGGACGGCTCGGGCAATAGCTGGTTCCGCGTACAGCGCAACCGATGCGAGGGCAGCGCCCAGGGCGTGAGCGCTCTCGCGTACCCGCTGCGTTGCGATGGCGAGTTCCTCGACGGTGGTCATGGTAACCATGTTACATGCATTTCATGCGCTTATGAGAACTGCACGAATGCGCGACTACCGGTAGTTGACGAACTGCAGCGCCACCTCGAGGTCGGCCTTCTTCAGCATGGCGATGACGGCCTGCAGGTCGTCGCGGCTCTTGCTGGTGACGCGGACCTCGTCGCCCTGGATCTGGGTCTTGACGTTCTTCGGACCGTCGTCGCGGATCAGTTTGGTGATCTTCTTGGCGTTCTCGCTGTCGATGCCCTGCTTGAGGGTGCCGGTGACCTTGTAGGTCTTGCCGGAGGCCTGCGGTTCGCCGGCGTCGAAGGCCTTCATCGAGATGTCGCGGCGGATCAGCTTTTCCTTGAAGACGTCGACGGCGGCCTTGACGCGCTCTTCGGTGGACGAGGTCAGCTCGATCGCCTCGTCGCCCTTCCAGGCGATCTTGGTGTCGGTGCCGCGGAAGTCGAAGCGCGTGGACAGCTCCTTGGCGGCCTGGTTGAGCGCGTTGTCGACCTCTTGGCGGTCGACCTTGCTGACGATGTCGAACGATGAATCCGCCATCCGATCCGTCCCTTCCTCGGGTGATAGCCATTTGTGCTCTGTCTACCCGTTCGTTGTAACCTGCTAGGCGGCAGGTTGCCCGAGCGGCCAATGGGAGCGGACTGTAAATCCGTCGCGAAAGCTTCACAGGTTCGAATCCTGTACCTGCCACCAGTATAACAGCAGCTCAGGGGCTATTTTCACGGTCCCTGACTGACGACCTGCGATGAGCCTGCGATCCCGGCCAGCTAAACCCTGCCGGATCGGTTAGCTACGAGCCACCCCCGACCACCCCCATACGGCCTTGGCGGCAATGAACGCCCCCGTGACTGACAACATGGTGGCGATGCAGCGTACTAGCTGAACTGCATCCTCAAACGTTCAATCATTTCAGGGTTTCAGGGTTTCAGGGTTTCAGGGTTTCAGGGTTTCAGGGTGTCGGTGCCCGGAGGGAGCCAACCCGGCTCGTCGGGCAGGACGTTGTAGTCGAACACGACGTACTTCTCTTTCGCCACGATCGTCGTGTCCACGTAGTAGCCGCCTGAGCAGCTATACGAATACGAATAGGTGGCCCAATAGCAGCTGTACGGGACGTAATGCTCTGGCATCCAGACCACGCGCATGCGGTCCCAACTGCCGTCTGGCCGTCGCGGTCCATCGCAGATCGAGCGTAGTTGGCTGCGCAGAAAACCCCAGTGGATCGTCTCGCAGCCCATGCCCGGAGGAACGGTGGCGGTAGCTGCAAGTGTCCAGATCAGGTAAACCAGAAACGGCGTCGCCATGAGAATCACAGCCGCACCTGCGATGAAAATTCTGCGAAGCATGGTGGCAGCCAATCGCGTGTATGAGCCCTACAGCCAGTGGCGAAAGTCCCGTTGACCGGGGCCGATGGTCAGCAATCGACAGCAAACGATTTCCGGTGACCAGCTTCCCCACGCCAGCGACAAGATAGCGACAAGCGCAGCTAACCCACCGTTCTGGCACTGCCATGAACACACGGAAAGAGACACGAAAGACAACCTAAACGCGCATAAATGCACGACACACGTTGTCCCACAACAGGTTTCGTTCTAAATCCCAGGTCAAAGCGCGTAGAATTGTGCCAACATTGAACTTGGAAATGTGAGGCTTCTGATGACCGCACCTAATCCCAACTACGGTATCGCCAACGTTGGCGACGTACTGGTTAATCAGACGGCTGATGGCGTCGATTTGACGGTGTTGTGGAATGAACTGAGAGATGTCTTCGCCCTGGTTTCGACTGAGCGCACCGCCCTGGTGTCCCTACTGAGCTATTGGCACACTGCCACGGGAGACGCGGTACCACAAAACGTGGCCGGTCCCGACTTCGAAAAAGCATCTGAGTTAGGTGTACCGAAGGCAGGGCTTCCAACTGTAGATACGCTTTTGCTTGGATTCACGCTCAACGATCTAGATTTGGCTACGAGGTTCAGTTGGAAATTTCTTAGATCAGCCAGTGCAGATCAGGTGCGTTCTGTCATTAACGCGATTGCTGAAGCTGACAACCGGCTTGTCACGGGAACCATCTTGCATCGTCTGTTCTCGCCAGCGGTGGAGCACAACGAGTGGAAGCATCCGTGCTTGGGCATCTGGAACGGTGATGGAACCACACCGCCCCCTGCGATGGGAAAAACTTTCGATAATACTCACACTCACATGATGACCACCGGGGCCGATGTTATCGACAGTGCCGACTTAGAGGACTCTTTTAAACACATCACCGAACATCTTTATGGGACAAAAGAGGTCGGCGGTCAACTGCTGATTTTTGCCAATCAACAGGAAAGCGAACTGATTCAGGGGTTTGTGGCTGGTCAGGAATCTAGATCTAGCGGTCCTAAAGCGAAGCATTCATTTATTCCGTCTGTCGCGGCACCGCCGTACCTTTCGCCAGATTTCATCGTTGGCCAGCCAGCCCCCGCAACTTTTAACGGTTTGAACGTTCTCGGAAGCTACGGCCCTGTGTTTCTTATTGAAACGAACTTTACTCCAGCCGGGTACGTGGCCGTAGTTGCCACAAACGGACCCGGTTCACAAAACAACGTAATCGGCGTGAGGGAACACCAAAACCCTGCTTATCATGGGTTGCGTCAAATTGCCGGAACTTATCAAAACTACCCGATTATTGAAAGTTACAGTTTGCGAACTTTTGGCGTTGGCACAAGGCATCGTTCTGCCGCCGTAGTTCTGCAAGTTTCCGACGATCCCACGTACACCGCCCCGCCCAAGTCAGCGTTCGGCATAAAATGACAATGCCAAATAATCTCCCACGTTCTCAGCGGTCAACAGAGTACTGTTGACCCGCCCGTTGGTTGGGAAATGAACGCCATCGCTAATATGCCTCAAGCTGGCAGAATGCGGGACGGTAAACCAGCCAAGTTTTCGGAATTTTCTCACGGCCCCGGTTTGACAACACAAGAACTCAAAGATGCGAGCCCCGCAGCCGGGGGCCGTTACCGTGGCCACTCGCCAGCTTCAGAACCGATTCCCAACACGGGACAGATAATCGAACATATTTGGGGAAACCGAACTTATACCGCCACCGAAACATTATCCGCGAACGCCTTACGATGACTGAGAGACGCCTATGGCAACTAAAAAGCAAGCCGCTGCAAGGGCCAGGTTCACTGCTAAAGCCAAGTCCGCCGAGAGAAATTGTCAAGACCTGTGGATCGGGGGTGTTTCAGGCGACCTCCGTTCCGGTTGATTCGGCTCGGTTCGGTGGGCGTGATGTCGATGGGGCGTTCGAGCAGTTTGCCTTTGTGGAAGACCGCGCCGGCACGGACGAGGGCGACCAGGTGTGGGGCGTTGACGGCTCGCCAGCGGGCTTGTGCGGCGTCGATGAGCTTGTAGGCCATGGCGATTCCGGCCGCGCGTGAGCCGGGCCCCTTGGTGACCTTCGTCCGCAACCGCACGGTGGCGAAGGTGCTTTCGATCGGGTTGGTGGTGCGCAGGTGGATCCAGTGCTCGGCCGGGTACTTGTAGAACTCCAGCAGCACGTCGGCGTCGTCGACGATCTTGGCGACCGCCTTGGGGTACTTGGCGCCGTAGTCGATCTCGAAGGCCTTGATCGCGACCTGGGCCTTGTCGATGTCCTCGGCGTTGTAGATCTCCCGCATCGCCGCGATCGCGCCGGGTGCGCCGATTTCGGCAGCGCAGCAAGCACATTGGCCTGCTTGTGGAACCAGCACCGCTGCTCGCGGGTGGCCGGGAACACCTCGCGCACCGCTTTCCAGAACCCGAGCGCGCCGTCGCCGACCGCCAGCACCGGCGCGGTCATGCCGCGGCGGCGGCAATCGCCGCAGCAGATCGGCCCACGACTCGGTGGACTCCCGGTACCCGTCGGCCAGCGCGACGAGCTCCTTGCGGCCATCAGCACGCACCCCGATCATCACCAGCAGGCACAGCTTCTCCTGCTCCAGGCGGACCTTGAGGTGGATGCCGTCGACCCACAGGTAGACGTAGTCGGTGCCCGACAGATCGCGAGCCGCCGAAGGCCTTGGCCTCGTCTTGCCACTGGGCGGTCAGCCGGGTGATCGTCGCGGCCGACAGCCCGGCACCCGAGCCCAGGAACTGCTCCAGCGCCGGCACCGAAGTCACCGGTGGACAGTCCGTGCAGGTACAGCAGCGGCAACACCTCGGTCATCTGCGGCGACTTGCGCGCCCAGGCCGGCAGGATCGCCGAGGAAAACCGCTGCCGCTCACCGGAATCGGGGTCGACCCGCTTGTCGTTGACCCGCGGCGCGCGTCACCGCCACCGCGCCGGCGGCGGTCAGCACCTCGCGCGGCTGGTGATAACCGTTGCGGACCACCAGCCGGCGACCGTTCTCGTCGACCTGATCGGCAACTGGACGTCGATGTAGGCGGCGACCTCGGCCTGCAACGCCGCCGCCAGCATCTGCCGGGCGCCGTCGCGGACGATCTCATCCAGCAACGACCGGACCGCACCACCGTCGTTATCGTTGGCCGAATCCGCGTCGTGAACTACCGTGAGCATGGGCGTACCTTCCCAACCAGCGCGCCAACGCCGGTCTTGATCAGAACTACTGGACTTTCAGATCATCCTCGGGAAGGTGCGCCCACTCACGCCGCCTCGCCGAGGCTCATCCACAGGTTCTGATCATTGCTCGTCAGGCAAAGGCAAGGTTGGTAAGGCTGCCAAGTCTACGGTTGCACCGAAGCCACGAAAGAAAAGGCGCAATCCTCGGCGATCCGCCAAGTGAGCCGTTATGGCTGAAAAGCCTAAACCAACTCCCGCCCAGATTGCCAAAGCGGAAAAACGCAAGGCTGATATCAAGGCATTCCGCGAGCGGATCGCAGAGTACAAAAGGCGGAAAAATGGCTAAACGTCATGTGATGACTGTGGCGAGGCGTCAAGCGTTGCGGAAGGCTCAGCTAGCTTCGGCTCGTAAACGCAAAAGAAGCGGAAAACGGCCCCCTAACCGATCGGCAACGATCCGCCAGCGTCAAGCGGTAAGAGTTACCCAACGACGAGCCAGAACCCGCAGAAACGTCAAACGAGCCGTGATCGGAACCGCTGTCATCGGTGGAACTGTAGCGGGGGCTTATGGAACTTACGCGGGAGCTACCAGTCCCGCAGTCCATCGGGGCGTGCAAAACGCCAAGATAGCTCAGTTCAACCGGCGCAATAATGCGACTCTGCGCAAACAGTATGTGAACCGCGCTAGAGCAGATCATGCGCATGTAGAGGCTCTGAGACAACACATGCGCCTCAATCCCGGTAAACCGTTCAACGCCCGCAGAGCCACAAAAGATGCCCGGTCAACGTTGAAGTACGGTCGCAAGTTAGCGGGTAGGTAGACACTGAACCAGCCGCCCTGGTGGGAAACCGTCATGTCGCCCGCCAGGGCGGTTCGCGTGTCAGTTTTAACATGATGGGTTTGCTGACAAGTCTCAGGTTTGAGACTTGCGGCCGTTTTAGCTGCGATGGTCAATCGTCAGTCTTGACATTTAGCATTTGCTGCCTCTCGCCGTGGCGTAGACCGCCCCGACACCGCCGTTAAGACAGAGGCCCTCAGTTGCCCTGTGCGGGCTTGGATCGCATCGCTGGGGTGAGGGGCTGGGTCAGGGCCGCAATATTCGGGCCTCGGGCCTGAAATCGACACAAACCAGCTTGTACGCCAAACGCCTATATGTTGTACGCCAAACGCCTATATCTTGATCTAGATAGTTTGCTACTAAGTTCTAAACTAGATAACAAAGAAACCTAGACGCCTAACTTGTTTTGGGTATCGTCCCTGCTCACAGCCCCGCCAGGCCTTGGCGGGGGAGACACCCAATCTCCCCCGCTGTGGTTGCTGCGGGCGCTGACATGAGCTAGTATGGGAGTCACAAGCACTCATCGGCCCCCCAGGGCCGGTGAGGCTGCTGTCACCACCCAACGTAAGGTCATCCACCCCCATGTCCACGCCTTCACATCCCACGGTTTTACAGGCTTTGTTGAGGGCTTCACGCACGACGTGTTGGGACACATGACCGCAAGAGCCACGGGCAACAAACAACAAAGCATCTGGCTCAGGTCCAACCAGCGTGTCGAGATGACGCTTGACTTCGGCTCTGATGTGCGACGGGATCGTGACGGTTCTAGATTTTCCAGATTTTGGCGTGTCGATTTTGCAGCCGCTATGATGTGTCACGCCCCGGCAAACCGTCACAGTCTCGCAACCGTCACCGATATCTTTGCGTCGCAGTTCGGTGGCTTCACCGAAACGCAAAGCGCACCAAGCAGATAGCAGAATGAGAGCTTTGAAACGTGGTTGGATCGCTTCGGTAACCGCTGCCAGTTCAGCAACGGAAAGTAGCACCGGCTCACGTTTGCGGTTTGTGCTCATCGCCCGTTTGATTTTGCACGGGTTGACGGTCAGAACTTCATCTTTGACCGCGCTGGCACCGATGGCGTGCAACAAACCGTAGGCATGAGCGCGAGCTGTGGGTTTGTCGATCAGCAGCTTGGAGTGCCAGCGGTTCACATCGTCTGCGGTCAGGGCACCGATTCCGATGCTCCCCAGCGTTGGCGCTATGTAGTTTTTGAGGTTGTTCGAATACAGCAGTTTGGTGCGGGGCTTGAGGTTGCGGTTTTCGATCCACCTACCCGCATACTCCGCGATGGTTTCGCCACGCAACGTAGCTTTGATGTTTCGCTGATCCGGCGACACCCACTGCTCGCCGTTGTAGGCGCAAAGTTGGATCTGCTCACGTTCTCGTGCCAGCCATCCTTCGGCTAGCAGCTTGGAATCGAAAGTGACCGCCCCGTTGTAACGACGCAAATCAGGTCCAATGAAACTTGCCTGAAATCGTCCTGATTCAAGTTTGCGAATATGTCCCCATCGTCGTTGTCGTGGTTTAGCTGACATTGCGTTTTCCTTAATCTTTCGCTTTTTGAAATCCATCTAAGTTGCGTTTGAGTTTTCGATCTCTCCCGCCTTGGTCTGCCAGGCCCAAAAGTTGCTGATGACCTGCAACGACCCTGCGATCCCAATCTACGCTTGAGTGCTGATGAACGCCAGTCAACGCCATTGATCGCACATCACCGCTCTGGTATATCGGCTGGTCATTGCGGCATTGCTAGCAGTCTAGCAAAGATGCTGAACAATGTTTGCTGGTTCGAATCCTGTACCTGCCACCAGTGTTAATGCATGTTAACTATGGTGCTTAGGCAGACTCAACAGTTTCCATGCAATAACCATGCGATAAGTCCCCTGTTTGATGCCCTTTAGAAAGGCCTGGTGCTAACCCAGCTGTTGCCGGTGGCGGCTGGCGATGGCTGGTTGGGCAGGTATTCGTCTCATCAAGGCAAGGTGCCTTAGGGCTGGTGATGAAATAACGTCGTTTTGTTGATTTCGGGCGTTACGGTTGTGCTATGGCGGAGCTGGCGGATTCGGTGGCACGGCGGTATGCGGTGATGCGACCGCATTTGTCGGAGTTCCAACGGCGATTGTGGCTGGGAGCCGAGGCTGCCGAGTTGGGGCCCAGTGGTGTGGCTGTGGTGGCCGAGGCGACCGGGGTCGCCGCGGACACGGTGCGCCGGGGTCGCAAGGAAGCCGACCAGGGGAGCGGCCCTGGTGCCGGTCGGTCCCGTCGGGCGGGTGGGGGCCGCAAGCGCGCCGAGGCGCATGACGAGGAGCTGGTGGCCGCGTTCGAGTCGTTGATCGACCCGGTGACCAGGGGCGATCCGATGTCGCCGTTGCGGTGGACATCGAAATCGATCCGCGCCCTGACCGCGGCGTTGCGGGACGAGGGTCACCACGTCAGCGATATCGTGGTCCGCCGGTTGCTGCGGGAACGGGGCTACAGCCTGCAGGCCAACGCCAAGACCACCGAGGGCGGCCAACACGCCGACCGCGACGCCCAGTTCGCCTACCTCAACGATCAGGCCACCGCCCACCTGGCTGGCGGGGACCCGGTGATCAGCGTCGACACCAAGAAGAAGGAGCTGGTCGGGGCTTACAAGAACGGTGGCCGGGAGTGGCAGCCCAAAGGCGAGCCCGAGCAGGTCAAGGTTCACGACTTCATTGACCCCACGCTCGGCAAGGCCAACCCGTACGGGGTGTACGACGTGGGGACGAACACCGGGTGGGTGGCGGTGGGCACCGACCATGACACCGCCGCGTTCGCGGTCAACACCATCCGAGCATGGTGGCACAATGCAGGAAAGAACCTGCACCCCAACGCTTCCCGACTATTGATCAGCGCCGATGGCGGCGGCTCCAACGGGTACCGCACTCGGCAATGGAAGACCGAACTCGCCGCCCTCGCCGCCGACACCGGCCTGACGATCACCGTCTGCCACCTGCCGCCAGGCACCTCCAAGTGGAACAAGATCGAACACCGTTTGTTCTCCCACATCTCGATGAACTGGCGCGGTAGACCATTGACCAGCCACGAAGTGATCGTCGAGACCATCGCAGCAACCACCACAAGCACCGGGCTGACCGTCCACGCCGAACTCGACCAAGACATCTACCCGACGGGTGTCAAGATCCCTGACACACAGATGAAAGCCCTTGAAACCACGAATATCCTGACCCGCCACGACTTCCACGGTGAATGGAACTACACCCTCAGCCCCAGACCGCGACACGCCGACAGCGGCCTAGATTAATTTATCGCAAGCCCTTAGTGCCGGGGCAGTCCGTGGCGCGCACGTTTGGGCGTCAGCGCGAGAGGTCAGCGGCGGAAGACCACCCACCTCATCGCGCAGTACATGTAGACCGCTTCACAGATACCCGCCACTATCCGCGACAGCTGATAGTGCACGCCCATCGCTGCCAACACGGTGGTCACCCCGAGGATGAAAGCCAGGTAGTTGACGACCACCACGACGACGTAGATCGCAACCTGGGGGCCGACCGGCGCGTGGGACTGAAAGTTGAAGGTGCGATTGAGCACGTAGCTCAACGTGAATGCACACGCGTAAGCGGCCGTGACGGCGATCGGCACCGGAAGGCGAAGGCCACTGTGCAGGCCAGTGAGGATGATCAGATCGACGGCGAAGGTGAGCCCGTTGATAAGGCAGAACCCGAGAAATGTCGGTGCAATAACCGATCTGAGCCCGAACGGAAGCCGACCAACGACCGCCTCACACAGATCATGAAATCGGCCGGCCAGACGTGATTGCCCGGCCCGCAGTTCGGCTCGCACACGGGTACGGTCCCATCTCCGGGTATCCGCGACGTGAGCAGTTGGCCAACTTTCCGCTCAGGGTGAAGGCGTTTGACCGGCTTCCTCAATCCCTGCCGAAGCCACCTGTGTGCTCGCACTGGAGAAAAGTGATTTCGGCGCGGCCTGCGGCGCCGCCGTGGGCTCGACGCGCTCCATCATGGCGGAAAATGGCGAAGCCACTGGAAGCTGGGCGGCTGCCGCCGATGTAGCGCTCGAGGCGTCGGGCCCGGCTGTGTAGACGACTGCGCCCGCCGGCAAGGTTCCCTCACTTGAGCGATCGCGATACCCGAATGCGTAATCGGGTGGATTCAGCAGCTGCGCCTCATCTGGGCCATAGCCGGCCGCGCCCTGTTGGTCAGTTCCGGGGAGCTTGTATTGACTCACGAATTCGCCGCTGGTGGGCGGCAAATTCATCAGTGGCGGCGCCTGGCCGAGGGTGGTGCTTACGATTTGGCTTCCGCCAGGGTTCTCGGGCGGTACGTCCAACAGCGGCGGCCACGCCGGGCTGCCCTTAGTGACGTCGCTCCCCGCAGTGGTCTTGCCGCCGGTGTCGCTGGCGGGGCGGTTGTCCGCGGTCGGCTGCTGTGCGGTCGGCGCCTGAGGCGACACCGGCTTTGCGCCGGTCGCCTGTTCGAGGTACTGCCGCCATGCCTGAAGGTAGCTGAACAATTGCTGGGTGTAGTCGGCCGGCGCGGGCGGCGCCGGAGCGGTGGACGCCGGTGGCATGGAGGGAGGCATAAAGGGCGGCATGGGCGGCATGGGTGGCAAAAACGACACCGTGGGCGGCATGTACTGCCCACCCGCGGGCATGAACGGCATCATTGGCCACGCGGACGGCACGGTCGGGAATGGCATTCCGGCCGAAGCCGTGCATTGCTCCAGAAACTGTCGCCAGGCGTGGAGAAAGGCGGACATGTGCTGGTTGTAGTCGGGTGTAGGTGGATACATTTCTAACCTCCAACGGGTGGTGGGGTGAAAGACGTAGGGACGCCGGCCAAAGGCGGAGCCGGCATGTCCCACGGAGGCGGCAGCGACCGCTGGCAGTAGTCCGAGTCCAGCGTGCGCAGAGGCCGGGTGTCAGCGGGCTCGCGGTTTTCGATGTCAAAGACGTAGCAGTAGTCACCAGCAGGCGTCGGCAGCCGAATTGGACTCGAAAACCCTTGATCCAGGAAGTCGAATGGATACTCCCAGCCGAGGGTGGTCCGTTGCCGGCGGTCGAGGCCGCCCGATTGAACCCAGATGAAGTGGTCGAGGATGGCGTTGACGGCATGGCGTCCCGACTCGCACGCGGCCTCCATCGACGTCATCCGAGTGAACGTCTTGTTCCACGTGCCCGCGAAGACCACCGAATTGTTATGCACCTGATAACCGCCGTGGCGGGCTTGCCAGACGTTCCGCCGCTCGAGATCTTCGAGCCACCAGTACTCGGGCGGTGCGGTAGTCCAGGAGCTCCCGTGCGGATTCCACGGGTCGCTGCTGGGCCGGTTGTTCCAATCCCCGACGATGGGAACGAGGTACGGCGTCTCGTTGCGGACAATGCGGCCCTGACCCTGACCGGGTCCGTGAGCCATGCGCAGGTTGCGGTCGAGGGCGTACCACGCGGGCCACGGCACCGCCTTCTCGATGAGGGAGTGGTCGTTGCTAGTGAGCGCCGAAACGATCTGGCGCCAAACCTCCGCGGCGATTTCGTCGGGCGTGCAGTCGCGGGCCGCCTTACCCTGGCCGGACTCGTCGACCAGGTGACTGGAGGGCGCATTGAAATCTCCGATGTCGACTGAGAGCACCGAGACGTAGCCGTCGACGTCCAGAATGGGTTGCTTCTCCCAAAATCCCTGTTGGTTGATAGACGACAACGCCCACTCCGTGCGGGCGTACAACATGTGTCCTCGCAGCAGCTGGAATTCGGTGTCGAAGTAGTACTGGATGCCGCACAGCGTTTGAAACCGATCCCACGGCACCCGGCCCAGCTCATCCATGTTGTAGGGATTCCGCAACTGTTGGGGCCGGGTCGCCACGGACTGCAGGGGGCCCTCGGGTGGGGGAGCAAAGGTGGTGAAACCCTCCAGCTTGGCCACGGTGCCGCCGGTGTTGCCCGCCGCACGCAGCGTGGAGGTGATGATCTCGGCTGCCGGAGCGTCGACGGCGACGACCGTGTAGTCCGGAGTCACCCGGGTACCGTCGGCAAACGTGATCTGCACGCGGGGTCTGAGATGGGGCGGCTGACTCGGGTCGAAGGCCGGAGCATCCAGGCGCATCGCCGCATTGCGGACAAAGCTGACACCCAGCGCGACGAGGTGGCGGTACCAGTGGTCGAACCACGCCTCGGTGGTGGGACCGTTGAGCACTCCGTCGGCCTTGTTGTCGCGGCGGTCCATATTCAGATACAGCTGTAGATAGGTGGAGATGTTGGTACGCGCATCCCCCCAGCGCGAGTCGAAAGCCGCGAGGACCTTTGGCATTTCGCCCAACAACGCGTTGAAAGGAGGCGCGTAAACGAACCGCCTGGTTTTGGTCTTCCTGTCGTAGCCGGTGAAGAAGTCGTAGGCGGACACGTTCTCCAGTTCCATTGCGCGACGCAGTGGACTGGTGACGAGGTAGCGCACCAGCCTGCTCTCGAAGGTCGCGATATCGCCGGCCGTGAAGCCCATCCCGGCAAGCTGGCTGATGATGCCGAGAAACTCGGCGGGACTGCGTGGCATTTCGCGAGGAAACACCAGGGACGGCTTGCCGGCAACCGTCATGCCCTGGGTGACCACCCGCCGGACGTTGTCATAGACAGTGCGTGAGGTCGCTGTCCAGCGGCCTGTGCCGCGCGCCGTTTGCGTAAATTCGTAGACCGGGACGCGCTGGAACATGTCCCAGATGTGTAGGTAGTACGCCGGGAAGAAGCGGAAGCCATGTTCGCCCGGAACCGCTTGCCCGGGCTGACACGGTTGACCCCGTCGGCCTGGGAAGGGACGCAGCTCGGCTTGGCTGCCGTCCTGCGTTCCCACCGTCGAGTACTGAGATGCCGCGAGACCTCCGAGCTTGACGGGCGGGAATGTGCCCGCTGGCTCGGATCCCAGCCCGACGCGCTCATCCTCTTTCGGCTCGTACACCGTGACGATGAAGCCGCGCTCTGCGAGTTCGTGCGCGGCGGTGAGGCCGGCGATGCCGGCCCCGAGGATCGCCGCGGTGGGCCGGCGTTCGCAGGACGCCGGCGTGATTATGCACTCGGTCATGGCGGCCCCGCCCGGAGCTCGGACAGCAGTGCCGACTGCGAGGGCGCCCGGACCGCGGCGTGGACGTAGGCCGACAGCGAATCATGTGCACGCTGAACGTCATCGAGCGAACCTTGGACGCTCACCGTGCCCGCCTCCACGGCCTCGCCAAGCGCCACCCTGGCGTCCAGAACGTCGAGGATGGTGACTCGCGAAGTCGCGATCCGGGCACCGGCGGCATCCGCCGCGCCGTCCGATACCCGAAGCCGGTCACCACCGCGCAGTGAAAAGACCTCGCCGTCGACGTCGAGCTCGACCACCATCGGGCCGAGCTGCGCGAGTAGTAAGCGATAGCTATCGGGCACCTCTTGTTCCAGGTGCTCGACCGAACGCCGCAACAGCGACGAAATCCGTTCAGCCATGGAGGAACTCGAATACGCCGGTGCCGACGAAGTCGACGTCCTCGCCGTTGATAGTCCCGCTCGCCCGCGCGGTGCCGCTAGTTTCGCAGAGCACCGTCGAACGATCCAGACTCACCTCGCTTGGCTGGGCCAGGCGGGCATACGACTGGGATCGAAACTCGGCGTGCACCGTGTCGCCTGCCCGTGTTGCCGTGAACTCGATCCGCTCCGGTGCGCCCGGCACCTCGCCGTCCAGGAGCAGCCTCATGGGCGGCGGCAGGGTGCAGTCCGCCGCGCGGCCGAGCACGCCCTCTGAGCGCGTCTTAACCGCGGCGTGCCGGAAGATCGCGGCGGGCTCGTCGTGGTGCCACACGTACAGCGCCTGGGACAGACAGCGCAGCCGATTCCGGTCGGTCATCTGCAGGAACACCATCGACCACGGGTCGTCGGATCCCTTGGGCAGCAAGGTTCCCCATGTCCAGCCGAAGTCGTCGCCCCACCAGAACCGACCCCAGTTGTGGTCGTGATAGGCGAGCTCATTCTCGATTGGGTGCTCCCGGTCCCCGATCCGCAGCCACCCCTGGGCGCGCAACCTCGGTACGAAGAGCCAGGACATCCGGCCGTCTCCCACCGGTTGGTTGTTGACCACGAACGGCCGACTCACCGAAGTGAAGTGCAGTTCACCGCGGATATCCCTGTCGGGCAAATCGATTGCGACTCGGTAGCCGTCGGGCAGCACGGTCATCCTGTTGTCGCCGATGGCCAGTCCGCCGAGATCGGCCGACATGTCCAGAGCCTGGTCGTCGAACCGCTCGATGGCTCCGGTCCACTTGTCGTCGTGGGCGATCACGATGACGCGTGGCGCAAGCCGGGTGTGGCCGGCGCCGTGCACTTCGTTGGTGAGGCTGAAGTTGATCAACAGCCGCACACCTCGCCCGTGCACCACGAAGTGGTGCCACTCCTTGAAACCCTCGGGCCTAGCAGCGGCGAGCACCGGGGCGCGGAGAAAATCGCTGCCTGCGAGCACTGCGGTCATCGCAGCCACCGCCTGCTCGCTGGGCTGGGTGTCGCGGCGGTTGAACTCTGTTGTGCAGAAGTAGAATTGCCGATTCCCTCGATCGCCTCGCCGAGGCTCGCGACCCCGAGCAGCACGTGCACGAAGTCATCTGAGTCGCGGGGCGGTTCGGATCTGCGGTTGCTGTCGGTGGCCAGTGTGTGAACCACCCGGGCCAGCCCGGCTATACCTACCAGGTAGTCGATGAAACTACTCTGGTCGGCGAGCGCCTCGCGAGGATCGGTGAGCGTCACGCGAACCCCTCGGGCCGCAGCCGGGCCAGGATCGAATCGCCGAGGCCATGTCCGATGACTGCGTCGGCCAACAGTTCGGCCCAGGCGTCGGGGGCCGCGTTGGGCGCGGCGGGACCGTCGAGGACGTTGAGGCTCACCGTTTCCCAGACGCGCCGAAGGTTCTCCACCGCTTCCGAGGTGGCCAAGGCGTCGCGCAGCCTCGCCCCGTCGGGCGTGTTCGCGTAGCGGCGGCCCTCGGCGACGAGCAGGTCGTGCAGCCCGCGTGCGGCCGCCGGGTTGCCGAGGACCGCGCGCCGTGCGCCGAGAAGTAGGTCGAACACCGTCCGCTCCGTCCCGCTGTCCTCGTCGGGAGGGGTGGGAAGCAACCGCGGGGTCTCGCGCTCGATCAGGTTGAGGGTGAGCTCGCGAATCCGCTCGAGCTCCGCCAGCATGCCGATCAGGACTTCGGGGCTCATCGGGTCCGCCCGTGTACGTAGTCCACGAGGCTGGCCAGCATGTCCCGGTGGCGGCTGCGCGGCAGCCAGTCGAGACCGGCCAGCACGATCGCCGCCTCCTGCGCGTGGCCGGCGGCGACATCCCGCGCGTGGCTGAGCGAGCCTACGCGGTGCATCAATTCGTAGAGCCATCGAATGTCGTTGAGGCTCTTTGACTCCGAAGGATGATTACCCTGCAGCCGAGCCCCGATTTCGGCCCTACCGGGCTCAGACAATTCGCCGCGGGCGGTGAGTCGATCCAGCAGGTCGGTCAGCCCTAACTCGCCGTCGGCGCTGGGCCGCCGCTTGGCCAGAATCTGCACAGCACGATCCTGGTCCGTGGGTTCGGCACACCGCAAGGTGTGCAGCAGCATCAGGGTCCGCTTGCCCTCCCAGAGGTCACCGCCGATCTCCTTGCCGTACTCCTCGGGGTCCGCCCGCAAGTTCAGCAGGTCGTCGGTGATCTGGAAGGCGGCGCCGAGGTGTCGACCCAGCGACTCCAGGGGCGCCAACCGCTCGGGTCCCGCGCCGGCCGCGATCGCACCGGCCTGTAGCGGTGTGATGAACGAGTACCAGCTGGTTTTGAGTTCGACCATCTTGAGGTAGTCGGCATCATTGAGCCGCCAGGTGTTGGATCGCACCCACTCGAGCTCAAGCGCCTGGCCGTCGACGGTCAACCGAGTCATCTTGGCGACGGCTCGCAGGATGCGCAGAGCAGGCCCGAGCCCTACCCGTTCGACGTTGTCAAGCAGCGGCTGCAGCGACAACGACAGCATGGCGTCGCCGACATTGACGGCAATCGGCACACCGTGGTCGATGTGCAGCGTGGGTTTGCCTCGCCGCCACCACGATTCGTCCTCGATGTCGTCGTGGATGAGGAACGCGTTGTGGTAGAGCTCGAGCGTTGCCGCGGTCGGCAGTATCGCCTCGAGATGGCCGCCCAGTCCGAGGCAGGTCGCGATGCTCAGCGCCGGGCGCAGCGCCTTCCCGCCGCGCAGCGGGTAGTCGAGGATCAGGTCGTAGAGGCCATACGAGCCGCGTTCATCCGGGCCGTACAGCCGGTCGATCTCGCCGTCACAAGCGTCCTTACACAGGGCGAGATAGTCGTCGAGCAGGTTGCAGGCTGTCGGGTTCGTGCCGCCGTCAAGTCGGTTAGGCGTGGAGGGCTTCGAGGCCGTTGGCATCCGTGATCCTAAGTGTGAAGCGGATCCGGGCGGTGAGCTGGATGTTGCCCGCGATTTCGCCATCGACCTCCAGGCTGGGCATCAGGCTGATCGCAAGGTCCACCGGCTCCTCACCGGGTGACGCCTGCGGCGCCGCGCCTTGGGGGATCCGCCGACGACGGCCGACCATGACCAATGCGAGAACATTGTCAGAAGGGGGATTGAGCGGCACCGTTCGGTATAGCGAGTTGATGTTCGCCGCTGTGGTCAGCTGCTTGAGGATGGAAACCCCACCGACCAACTGACTGAGCTTTATCAGCCCTGCCGTATTGGTGATCACGCAGGACGGCGCCCGATATCCGGCAGTCTCGATGTCGGCCCGGGCGCCGATAAGCGACGCAAGTAGGAGGGCCGGAGTCGTGCCGCCCGTCGAGTTGTTGGTTGCGGCGCCCGTAAAAATCTGCGGGAGAAGGGCGTCGTCCACCTGCTGCGCGAGGTCCTTGGTCACCGCCATCACTTGGGTGAGCAGCAGATCGGGCATCGGCGCATTCGCCTCGGCGAGGGTCACAGTGAACGGTATTGCTAATTGTTGCACGGGGAGAAAGCCGGCGGCGCCGCCGAATTTGCCATTTGCCACCGTGATCTGACCCGGATCGCCGGTGTCCCAATGGGGTATGGCTTGCCAGGTAACACTGCATTGCTCGAAGGCTTCTTTAACTGCCTGGTTGGCAACGGCCAACCGCTCAGAACTCAGGTACATGGGAGGCTCCTGACTGTCGCCCAAAATCATGGCAGATAAGTCAAACATTCGCGCGGCACTTTGGCGCGATTTTAAAGATTGGAGTAGTGCACTACTTATGCAAAAGAGTTATTTCTTGGCCCGGGGACATCTCCCCGCGGGCTACCGCGTCGCAGTGCGCCAGATGCAGTGGCGCGATCGGGTCGTCGGGCAGCAATTGGCGGCATCGTTCGAAAGCGGCGCGTGCAGCCTCGACATCGCCGGCGTCGAACAGCGCGAAAGCCTCGTCGAAGGCGGGCTGCGCTGAGCGCTTCGCGGTGCGAGCTGAAGCCGAATCCTCGTTGAAGACTTCGTAAATCGTCACCGGTCGGCGCCGGTTGACCACCATGACCCGCTCCATGCGACGGATGTCGAAATGGGCCCGATCCGGAAGGCGCGCATAAGTTTTATCTGAGATCAGCAAAGCGGAGCCGTAACGCTTGTTGGTGCTCTCGACGCGAGCCGCCAGGTTCACTGCATCGCCAATGATGGTGAGCACCATGCGGTTCACCCCACCGACGAGCCCGACTCCGACCATCCCGGTATTGATGCCAATTCCCGCCCGCAGTTCCTCGGAACCGAGTGCTTTCCGTTCCCGGTTGTGCGCGCGCAAGGAACGCAGCATCGCCAATCCCGCCCGGACGGCGTCGGGCTCCGATTCGAAGACGGCGACGATCTCGTCCCCGCGTACGTCTTGGATCATGCCGTTGTAGCCGATGATCGGGAGCTCGACAGCGCGTAGGAAGCCCATTGCCAGGTTGCTCGCCTCGGAGACGTTCATGTCCTCGAGCATGGTCGTGTAGCCCCGGATGTCGCTGATGAGCACCGTCATCTCGCGCTCGACCCGGTAGCCGTTGCGGACGCGGCGAAGGTCGTCGATGTCGAGGATGCGTAGCAATTCGTTGGGCACGAATCTCGATTGCGCGTCCATCAGGGACTGTCGGTGCTCGTCGGCGGCCCGTAGTCGTGCCTCGAGCTGGAAGTTCCACAGGGGCGCGGCAGCCTGGGCGCACAGGAAGGCGACCGCCTGCTCGTGGTCGGCGCCGAAGTTTCTGCCGGACTCGTCCTGCTCGGCGTAGATCACGCCAATTGTGCTGTCGTGCACCCTGATCGGAGCGGCCAGAACGGACGGCGCCTGATGGTCGGCGGCGACGATGACCGGGGAGCCACCGTCCATCACGCGGCGCACGATATCCCTGTCGTAGGACACCTCGGTCCACGGCCCGTCCACAATCGAAATGTGTCCGTGATCGTGGATGGCCCGGACCGACAGATTCTCCGCTTCGCCGGTGAGGAGCAGGACGCGTCCCGCGCCCGTCGTGTCCGCGACCGAACCCAGAATGATGTTGGCCAAGCCGTCCGGGGTCGGCGCACCGGACAGCGCGCGCAGCAGCTGATGCGCGCCGACCGGGTCGATACCAGCGGAACCCGTCGTAAGATCGCGTCGGAGTAGCCAGGGGTGCTCCCGCGCGAGCCAGTCCGTGCGCACCGCGAATCCCAGATTCAGCCAGCGCTGGTAGGCCGACCGCAGCATGTGTTCGCGAAGCGTCGTTCGCCCCATGTCGGCGTAGAGGGCGGCGGCCTCCTCGTGGGCGTACGCACTGATCATGGGAAGCTGGCTTTCCTCGGCCAGCTCGATCGCTTGGTGAAGGTAGCGTCTCCGCCTTGGTGTTTTGCCCGCGCGCTCGCGCCCACGACCCCTGGATCAGCGCGTGCGATGCGGCGTAGTTTTCCGGTGCGCCCGCCGCCCACTTGCGATGCAACGCCAACGCCTGGTGCACGAAGCGGACCGTCGAGCGGTCCCGCGGCGCGTGCTGGATCATGCTCAGGGCGCCGATCAGGTAGATGAGTTGTGAGATCGCGGTGCCGACCATACCGCCGACATGCTCGATTGACTCGGGCGTGGCGGCGACCGCGCCGGCGTAGTCGCCGCACCAGAAGTGCAGGCCCTGCTGCCGGGCCGCGGCCGCGCTCAGGGCAACCTCGTCGCCCTCACGGCGGGCCGCCGGCAGCACGTCTCGCTCGTCGTAACCGCTCTCGCCGGCGACGAGGAGGGGATCGGCACTGCGGCCCATCAGATTAAGGCAATACTGATGCGTGCCCTGGCAAAGAGCGCTGGGCACGGGCTGGGAACGGATGTGGGGGATGAGGGAGCTGGCGAGGGCGTCGATCTCCGCGAGCGGGCGACCGACCCACACCGACTGGGAGAGCAGGACCGCGACCAGGAATCCGGCGTATTCCTGGTCGCCCTGGTCGAGTGCCTCCTCGACGGCGTCGCGAAGCTCACCCAAGCCGTCGCGGAGTGGGGTGGCGCCAGTGGCGGATGAAGTTCAGGTACATGAACACCGTCTGCGGCCGGGCCTCCCGGAATTGCGGGCGCTCCGCAAGCAGCATGCCGACCTCGCCAAAGCGCTGGCTGCCGGCGTGATCACCGAGTATCACGAGCAGCAGCCCATAACCGGCGAGTACCAGCGGCGAGGACGGTGTGTGGCCGTGCGCCAAAGTGAGATCAAGCTGCTTTCGCACCAGCAGCGGAAAGAGGTTGGGCCGGACGATGTAGGACATGTTGCGCAGTTCGGCAAGGATCCGCTGGATCTCGATGACGCGCTGGTCGTCGCATTGCGGCAGCTGCAGCAGCCGCTCGTTGCTCCAGCGGCGCATCGTCAGCCGCATCCGGACCATCGCGTTGCCCATGCGTGGCTTGCCCGGCTCAGCCGGCACCTTTTCGCCGAGCTCCTCGAGCGCCTGAAGCCCAATCTCCAGCGCCTCCTGGAGCCGGTTCTGCGCGACGCGCCCCTTGAGCCGCAGGTAGGCGAGCCGCGCGCGGTCCGCGGGCTCGCGCAGGTTCTGCTCGGCCTCGTCGAGTAGCCCATATAGCGCCGTCACGTCGCCGACCAGCAGTGCGGCGTCCGCGGCGTCGAGTTGCAGCTGCCGAGTCAGGTCGAAGTGAGCGGTCCAACGCTGTCCACCGAGTAGGTCCAGGGCGTTGCGGCAGTACTCGAGTGCCAACGGAAACGAGGCCTGCGCCCTCGCCTTTCGTGCCGCACGCCGCAGCACCTCGACGAACCGAACGCGCTCGGCGTCATCGGCGAGCCCACGTCCGCCGATGCCGAGATGGCGCGCGGCCTCGAACAACCGGTCGTCCCCCTGCTCGACCAGCCATCGACCGATTCGCAAATGTGTCTCGCGGGTGGCCTCGTCGGACAGCCCGACTCGCGCCGCCTCGGCCACCCGGTCATGGCTGAAGCGGTATCGGGCGTCGCGACTGATCGCGTTGGCGATCCGTCTGCCGCCACTGTCGACGGCCTCAACCAGACGAAGCTCGAGGCACGCCCAGAGCGCCTGGGCCACCACGTCGGGCGGCTGCGCGGCCGCTGCCGTGGCGTCGTCCAGGTCGAACTCGCCACCGAAGCACGACAGCGAACTCAACACCGCCCGATCCTGCGGACTCAGCTGGCCGAGGTAGCGGCCGAGAAACTCGGCGGCCGTAGCAGTGACCTCGAGCGACGCAAGGACGCGCAGGTCCCAACTGGGGCGCCCACCCGGCCCGACCGGGGTCAGCGCGCCTTCGCGTTGAGCGCGGTACAGCAGTTGACGAACCTGCAGCGGATTGCCCCCGGTCCGGTGATGGAATTCGGCGGCCACGTCGCCCAGCTCCACGCCCTGGCCGGACACCGCAGCCAGTAGCTCCTTGACGTCTTCGCGGGATAGCGGGCTGAGCTCCATGCTGCGCAGGCTCGCAGAGGTGAGACCCGCTGAGACCGGCTCGAATTCACCCGCGCGATGTGCACCGAGGACCAACACGTTGCGCAGCGATACCGTCAACAGTTCGGACAACAGCAGCAGCGTGTCTCGATCAGCCCACTGCAGGTCGTCGATCGCCAGCACCACGGGCCGGTAGGACGCCGTATCGGACAGCAGCCGGATGGCGGCGCGGTGCAGCCGTCGGCGCGCATCCACCGCATCGACGTCTGCCACTTGCGAGGTCTCGCCGAGCACTCGCGCCAGGTCAGGCACGAGCTCGGCGAGGATGCCCGACAGCGACGACATCCCGCCGACGAGGTCCGCCCGCCAATGATCCCGTTCAGCCGGCCCGGTGGCCTCCATGGTGCGCACAAGCGAACTGAGCGCTTCTCCCAACGCCGAGTAGGGTGCGGGCGCGCCGTCCCGGCACCTCCCGTAGGCAAACACGCAGTCGCGCCCGGACACCTCCAGGCCGAAGGCCTGAATGAGCGTCGACTTGCCAACTCCCGGCGCCCCGCTGAGCAGGACGCATCCTCCGCTGGCGAGCTCAGCCGCTTCCACCGCGGCTCGGAGTTCGGTGAACTCCTGCCGTCGGTCGACCACCCGGTCGCCGATATCGAGTACGGGAGTCGTCACGGCGCAGGGCCCACCGCAATGGGCGCCGTCCGCCGGACGGCGCTCCACGGGGATCGCAAGGTGAAGCGCAGGTGCATGCCAAGTTCCCCTCCAGCGGAACCGGGACTAATCGTAATGACCGGCCCGCCCGCCGCAAGCGGAACTACGCAGATCCGGCGGGTCGTGGCGACCGCAGAATGGGACGGCAGGGAGCCGAACTTGGTCAGCAGTGGGCTGCCCAGCACCTCTGGTTGGGGCAGTAGGTCGCACGTGCGATGTTCACCATGGAACCGACGTCGCCCAACGTGACGCCGTCCGGGTCCAAATTGGCGTGGACGTGGTTGGCGATCTGCTGTGGCGTCCAACCCCACCCGAGATCGTCGCAGACGAGGTGTGCCATCCCGATGAGCGCCTCGTCGTGGCCCGGCGGCCAAGTGATGCCGACGCCGCGCAGTTGAGCGAGGTACGAGTCATTGACGGGGTCGGCGGTCGCGGTTGCGGCGTTAGTGACCAGGGCTGCGCCAACCATTACGGGGACGGTCAGTGTGGCCAGCCAGCGGGGTGAGGGCATTTCATGCCTTCCTTTCTTTTGGCGGTGGCGTCAGTGTGGGGGTCCAAAGCGGCACAAATGTGAAAAATAGCGAAAGCTGAGAACAGAATTTGGTCAGCAAGTTTGTTTCGGGTCCTGGCCTCGGCGACGGCGGTGAGGACGGCCCGGCCGCCGGGGTCCTCGGCGGTGGACGGCACCACCGCGACGCAATCGGCGCCCGCCTCGTGGTAGGCCCGCAGGCTCGCGGCGATGCGTTCGGTGGAACCGGCAAGGCAGATCTGCCCGAGCAGGTCCGCGGGGACGTGTTCGGCCAGTTCGCGGCGGCCGGCGCCCGCGCGGGCGCGCTGGACGAGTTCGCCGTAGCCGAGTTCGCAGAACATCTCGCCGTATCCGGGTGGGGCGAGATAGACCGTCAGCTGGGCCGCCAATTGGCGTAGCGCCGGCCTCGCCCGGCTCGTATGCGGCGGGGACCCACACCGTCAGGCTCGGCGGGATGCGGCCAACCTTGGCGGCCTCGCCGTCGATGGCGGCGCGCACCTGGGCTACCCGTTGGGGTGGAACAAGATTGAGGACGACCTCGTCGGCATGCCGGGCCGCCACTCGGGTGATCGCGGGCCCGAAGGCCCCGACCGCAATGCGGGTCTCGGGCTGAGGCCGGCGCAGCCGGAAACCGTGACTGCGAACCTGGCCGCCGTCGTAATCGCTGCGCTCGCCGGCGAATAGGCGAGCGCAGGCATTCGATCGTCTCACGCACGCGCGGCGCGGCGTGCGCCCACTCGCGGTCGTGCCAGCCGGCCACGATCATGGGGCTGGAGGCGCCGAGCGCGATATCGACCGTCGTCCCGGTCAGCGATGCGACCGAGCTGACGCCGAGCGCGAGCGTGACCGGGCTGCGCACACCGACCGCCAGCGGCCCGAGCTCGCAGGGGCAAGCCGGGCACGCGAAGGCCGATCGCGGTGGCCAACGCGAAGGCGTCGTAGGTCACCATTTCGCCAATCCATAAGGCGTCCAACGCAACATCGCCGACGGTTCGCGCGATGTCGAGGGCTTCCTCATCGGGCCGGTCCAGCCAGAACGGCAGGACGGCCTCGACCCGCGCGTTCACAGCATTGAAGCGTCGGCGCGCTGGCCCAGCAGGATCCGGCCGGGTAGCTCGCGTGACGCCTCGTTGACCTGGAAGTGGGCGGTGGCGGTGAACGCATCGCGGAACCGTCGCTGCAGTGGCGAGGTGTCATAGATCGCGCTACCGCCCGCGAGGTCGTACATGGTGCGAACCACGTCGGCCGATGTTCGCGCGGCGTGGGTTGCGGCCAGGCGCAATCGATTACGCAGTTCGACCGAGACCGGCACTGTGTCGCGGTTTGGCTGGCCCGCCAGGCGTCGTCGATCGCCTGGTAGTAGAGCGCCCTTGCCGCGCCCAGCGCCGACTCGGCGGCCGCGACCGCCGCCTGCGTGGCGGTGCGTTCGGCCAGTGTGCGGGTCGACCCGAGGCCCTTCTTGCCGCCGGCCAATTCCACGAGGTCGTCGATGGCCGCGCGCGCGTTGCCCAGCGCCGGCGCGGCGACCGACAACGCGAAGAATCCAAACGGCGGAAAGCGGTACAGGGGCCGGTCCAGGACGGGCCCATCGAAGATCGACACGACCCGGTCGGCGGGCACGAAGACTTCGTCGGCGACGGTGTCGTGGCTGCCGGTGCCGCGCAATCCCAGGGTGTGCCAGTTATCCAGGAGCTGAAGGTCTTTCGTTGGCAGCGCGACGACGGACGGGACGGGTGCTTCGTCGATCATGCATCCGGCGAACATCACGTCGGCATGGCAGATGCCGCTGCAGAATGGCCACTGGCCCGATACCACGACGCCGCCGTCGACCGACCGCCCCTTACCGCGTGGCGCCCACACGCCCGCCGCCAGCCCGCGCCCGCCGCCGAACAATTGGTCGCGACTCGACTGCGGTAGGTACGCGACGAGCAGGGTGCTGGTGATCCCGATCGCGACGCACCAGCCCGTCGACGCGTCGCCGCGCGCCAGTTCCTCGGCCGCGCGAAGCCCGACCTGCGGCGGCAGTTCCAATCCGCCGACTTCCGCCGGCGCGCCGGCACGCAATAGCCCGCTGTCGCGCAGCAGTTCCACCAGCTCGTCGGGGAGGCGGCGGCCGGAGTCGATCTCGCCCCACATCTTCGATGCCGCGTCGCCGATCCGCCGGCTGGTCACCTCGATGTCGTCGTAGCCAGTCGTCATGGTTCATTGACGTTACCACTGTTGGTTCAGCAATTGAACCGGTAAGGTGATTGAACCATGACGGCCTCCACTGATTTGTCGCACCGCTTCGAGGGCGAGTCCGTGGGCCGGGCTCTCGAGCTAGTCGGCGAGCGATGGACCCTGTTGATCCTGCGCGAGACCTTCTTCGGGGTTCGCCGCTTCGGTCAGCTGGCCCGCAACCTGAACATCCCGCGGCCCACGCTGTCGTCGCGGCTGCGGATGCTGGTTGAAGCGGAACTGCTGGAGCGGGTGCCCTACTCCGTCGACCCGGAGCGCCACGAATCTCGGTACCGCCCGCCGGCCGCGATCTATTCGGTGCGATCGTCACACTCATGCGATGGGGCGACCAGCATCTGCCGCACCCCAACGGACCGCCAATCGTGCTGCGCCACAATGACTGCGGCCACGTCGCCGATGCGCGGCTGACCTGTGCATACTGCGGGGAGGAGATCACCGCACAGAATGTCACCCCCGAGCCGGCCTCGGCTACACCTGAGCCTCGGCAGGGGTGACCGACCAGCGCGGCAGGTGGGTCATGGTGGTGAAGAACCCCGATGCTGGACGTCAGGGACCGTTGATTCACGCCGGGTGCAGGCTGACGGGTATGCCGGAATAGCGCACCATGCCGGTCACCACGTCGATGTCGTCCTTGCTGGTCAGGCGATTGACGTTGGCCTCGTGGTGACCGTGTGGAATCGACACCGCTCCGCGCCGTATCGAATCGTTGACCTTGGCGACGCCGGTCAATTCCCCGTTCGCGCTGCGAACCGTGACCCGTTGGCCGTCCACGACGCCGGCGGCCGCGCCGTCATCGGGATGGATGAAGATCTCGGGGGGTTCGCCGAGAAAATCGAGCTGTCCGTTCAGCTTCTTGCGCTGCCGGCGCGGCACCATCACCAGCGGCGCGGGTGGCTCGAGGGCGGCGAGTTGATCGACCAAAAGGGGCGGCGCCAGTCGCCAGCCGCCCATCCGGTCGACGTGATCGTCGACCCAGGGCGCCGGTAGCTCACGGGGGACCTCCGCCCAACCGGTGGCCGCCACCTCGTCGTACTTGGCTCGGGCGCCGGCCAGCAGCACGGTCAGGACGTCGTCGTCGGTGCTGGTGTCGGGGTTGCCGAGACTGCCGAGATCGTAACCGAGTCGTCGGCCGAGTTCGGCAAGGACCCACCACGTCGATCGCCGCTCGCCGACCGGTTTGACGACGGCGGGGCTGTGCTGCCGCCGCCCGCGAAATGAGGAACTCGTAAATGGTGATGTCGGGGCGTTCCAGCGGGTCCTTGGTCGGCAGGACGTGGGTGGACAACTCGGTGGTCTCGTTGTTGATGATCTCGGTGGTCGCGAGGACCTCGAGGCACTGGAGGGCCGGGATGAGCGTTCCCCGTCTGCGGGAAGCTGGTGACGAGACTGCCACCGACGTTGATCACGGCCCGGACGTTGCCGGCCGCGATCTCGTCGGGCAGCGCGGCGCACGGCCACTCGCCGATGAACGCGTGCGCCTCGGGGCGGCTGGGCGGCCGGGGCCGAAGCGAGCCCTCGATCGGCGTGATCGGCCGCAGGTCGCCGAAGGGCTCCGAAGCTGGGAGGCGAATCCGGGATGGAACCACGTCGCCGCCGGGTCGGTTCATCGCGCCGGTGAGGATCATCAGCGCCCACGCGAGCCATTGGGTCACGTTGGCCCGGTCGGCCGTCATGGTGACGCCGGTCCCGGTGACGATCGGCGACGCACCCGGCAGCGGCGAACGCCGCGAGGACAGCCGGGTCAGCTCGGCTCTCGGTCACGTCGGCGAGCCCGCGGTGGTGCTCGAGTGTGAACGGCTCGACCGCGGCGGCCAGGGCCGCGCGTCGATGGGTGCTGGCTCGAGCACTCCCGATCGGCAGCCGTCGCGAAGGAGCTCGCGTACCAGATACGCGAGCACCGCGTCGTCGGTGCCGGGCCGGGCGGCGAGATGGCGGGTGGCGAGGCGCGCGGTCTCGGTGCGCCGCGGGTCGATCACCCACACGTGCCGCGGGTTGGCGAGTCGCGGATCGCGGTGTCGGATCCGGGTGGGCATCGAGATCGCGTGGCCATGCGACACGACCGGGTTGACGCCGACGAGACCACCAAAGTCGGCGTGTCGCGGTCGACGTGCGGGACGAGCCCCATGAAGCCACCCACCAGGTGCGACACGCAGCGGTTTGGCGGTGCCGTCGATGGTCAGCGGGCTGAACGTCGCCGTCGTGCCGATCGCGCGTGTAAGGCTTCGGCCGTTCGGAAGCCGGCGCCGTCCATGCCGACGCCGCTGGCGAAGTAAACGCCGATCGATGCTGGTCCGTGCCGTCGATGATGTCGCGGCAGCCGCGCGCCCAGGTCGTCGAGGCACACATTCCAGGTGGTGGGTTCTGCAGGCCGCCGCCACTCGCATCCACGGGCCGTTCGAGCGATCTGGGTGATGGTGCACCTGGCCTAGTGCGCGACCCTTCGGGCAGATGTAGCCCTTCGAGAACGGGTGGTCGGCGTCGCCCCGGACGCGCCTCACCTCGTCGCCGTCGACGTCGACGAGGATCCCGCAGACGGCAGTGCAGACCCGGCAGAAGCTCCTCACCGTTTCCATAGTCCGATAACGTACTCTCGCTATCAGAGAAGCACCATCACAAATTAGAGAATGATATTGCGTTTTTGAGAATGCCACTTCTTTGGCCAGGGGTGTGCACCCCGGAGTCAACGTCCGGGGCTAGGCCACTGGGCCGCGGGTTGGGTGATTTTGGGTATTGGCGCCTCGGCGGACGCCGAGTGGTAAGCGCGATTCCAGAATGGAAGGTCCTGGTATGCAACGTGATTCAGTAATCACGTGGGCCACATGAGTACCATCGGCTAGTAATCGAGCGATTTACAAAATGCGATATCGCAGCTGAAATCACGTTCACGAGTCGTCTATTTTGGTCGCACAGCACCACCTCCATCACCGCGCGCAGTGCGCTAATTTGAGCCGAATCGGGTCTGAGAATGACACCGCTGGCGCGGCGATCGCAGCGCGACCGGAGTCAACGATCGGGGCGGTTCAGGCCCAAGGGCCCGGGTAGTGGCCGTCCTCGTCTTGCACCAGCACGATTTGCTTGCAATCGCCACCTCCTGGACGTCGCCGTTTCGCCGCGGCACACCAGGGTCCACCCGGTTATCCGCCCGAACGGCCGAACCGACCAGCTGGATGAGACCTGATTGGCCGCCGGCAAGGCGATCACCGACAGCGTGCCGGTGCTGTACGTGACGTAGAGACGGTCGTCGAAGAAGCTCAGTTTGGCGATGGCCATTTTGGCGGCTTCGTCTTGGTTCTTGAGCAGGTCCCACTGCTTCGTGCCCAGGTTCCAAACACCGAACCCGAACGGTGAATTATTCGAACCGCGACCGTCGACAAACAATTTCCCGTCCGACAGTGTGGCCATCAAATCACCACCGGACATCTTCTCGGAATCGCCGAACTTGATGACTGACTTGGAGTTCAAGTCGTAGAACATTGTCGACGCAACTGGCGGGTTGTAAGAATCCCAGCGCGTGAGCTTGACCAGTTTGTCCGGCCCGTCAGACAGCTCGGCGTCGACGGTCCAGATGTCGTTGTCCTGAAATACCGGTTCGCCCGTCGGCAGTCGCAGCTCCGCTCCCGACGTCTTGCCGACAGTGGTATTCCGTTGGAACGAACATCCTGCCAAACCTGACCCGGTTGGGGATCGTTCCACATCATCGACAGGTCGGTATTGGACAGAATCACGGTCCGTGGTGGCGCCTCCGCGCCGTGCCCGTCGGTGAAGGCGTTGACCAACGCCACGCCGCTTCGAGTCGCAGAGAGCCGCCATTCGTTCGCTGCCGTCAACTTCAGGTCGGGCGTTGGCGGTTGCAGTTCTTTAGTGGCCAACGGCTGGCTCGACTTGAGATCGAACAAATACGCCGTCGTCTTGGTGACTTCGGGCGCCGGTGCTTGCGCCGGTTTCGCAGTCGTTATCAGATAGACAACTTTCATGTCTTCTACGGTGTTCGACAGCGCGCACATGGCGCCGGTCACGATTTCGTCAGCGGGAATCATGGGCATATGGGTGATGCGAACTGCCCTGTTTTCGGATCGAATACTCAGGCGGAGATCTCCTCGAGCGCCGACTTGCTGACGGTAAATTCTTCGGGACAGCCAAGTACGGCGGTCCCGCCGTAGCTTTTCCAATCTTTCGCCAGCGGGCTTGTCTCGGTAGGCGGCGGAACGACCTTACTGGCGGCCGCGGTGGGAGGAGCGTAGGTGGTCGGTTTGGCCGCGGGCGCGGGCGGCGGCGCACTCGTCGCTGAACAGGACGCCGTTAGACAAGCGGCCAAAGCGAATATTGCAAAACTGCGTTTAGACATGCACAGCCCTTAGTGACATACATCAGTAAGCCCCCCGCTAAGACCCCGAATAGTGAGCCTAGAGGTGTTCCGCCCACACCGCGACTCGGGACGGCGTCGACCCGACGTGATAGACCGAAACCCATGACTGCATTTGCCGAGGAGACGCGGTGGATGGATGCCACCG
>CAWGCI010000024.1:0-217136 GCA_963820985.1 uncultured Actinomycetota bacterium
TGAATGAAACCCCGGCGGCGATCAGAGCGGCGAACGAGATCGACATCAGCAGCGCTGCGGCAGTGATCACCCTGCCCGTGCGGGCAAGACCCAGCGCGATGCTCTCGTCGTTGTTCGCACGTGTTCTTGGCGAGCCGAGCCAGTATTCACGGATTCGGGAGAGCAGAAAGACTTCATAGTCCATCGATAATCCGAATGCGATGCAGAACATCAGCACCGGGACGTTGGCTGCCAGCGTGCCGGTTGACGTGGTTCCCGCCGCGCCCAGGTGCCCGTCCTGAAAGATCCACACTAGGGCGCCGAACGCGGCGGTCAGCGACAAGACGTTGAGCAGCACTGCCTTGATTGGAAGCAACACGCTGCCGGTAAGAAGGAAGAGCAGCACCAGCGTGACGACCGCGATGAAACCGAACACGACGGGCAATCGCGATGTAATGCCCTCCACGCAATCACGATTAGTCTGCGCCATACCGGTGATCTGGACCGGTTGGTGTCGCGGTGGTGCGATCGCGTGCAAGCGGGCCAATTGGACCTCGGACGCTTGGGTGTAGAGGGGGGCGGTGCTGTCTACGGTCAGATAGGCGCTGCCGGCCGCCATTCCGGCGGGAGCCGATGGCGGCCCCCTGAACTCGCCGGCAGCGAAGGTCCCGGTCGGCGAGGACACTGCCGCGACGTCGGCAACGAGGGACAGTCGCATGGCGTAGTTGTCCAGGTCCGTGGTTGACATGCCGCCTGTCTCGGGCAGAACGATCGTCACTCGGGTCTCAGCGTTCGTGCGGAATTCACTGCGGATGCGGTCGCTGACGACCCGCGCCGAAGCTGACGTCGGCAGAACCCGGTCGTCGGGATAGCCCCATCTGACGCCGAGAAACGGTGCGCCCAGCGCAAGCAGGAAAGCCGTGACCACCATGCCAACCGGGATCGCTCGCCGCATAACCAGTATCGCCGTCCGATACCAAAAGCTGCGTTCCATGGTCCGCGGTGGTGGCGCGGGGCGGCGGAAGACTCGGCGACACAGTCGCACAACGTTGAATGCGTCGAGTCGGTGCCCGATCAACGCGATCGCGGCCGGAGCTACCACCACCGCCGCCAAGGCGGCGAACGCCACCACCGCCGTCCCGGCGTAGGCGAAGGACTTGAGGAAATACATCGGGAACAGCGCCGTCGCGACCAGCGCCAGCGCCACGGTAATCGACGAGAACAGCACGGTGCGGCCCGCGGTGATAACGGTTTTCACCAGGGCCTCGTCGCGACTGGCGCCATCGGCCAATTCGTCACGGTACCGGCTGATGATCAGCAGGGTGTAGTCAATAGCCAGGGCGAACCCCAATGCCACCGTCACGTTGAGGGCGAAGATCGACACGTTGGTCACCAACGCGATCGCACGCAACACCGCAAGTGACCCCAGGATCGCCAATCCACCTACCGTCACCGGCAGCGCCGCGGCCAGTAACCCGCCGAAAACCCACACCAGCACAATGAAACTCAGTGGTATCGCGATGATCTCCATTCGGAGCAGATCTCGTTCGGTCTGCTGGTTGACTTGTTCATAGACCATCGCAGACCCGCCCGCTCGCACCGTTACCCCTTGCCGGTCACGCGCGAAGCGCTCCGCCAGTGCCTGCGCCTGCTTCGGTGCGCTGTTTTCGTTGCCTCTGAGTGCGACGAGAATCATGGCGGTCTTGCCGTCGGAACTGAGCAAGCCCGGGGCCGGTTGCGCGTCCCACGGCGATGTCACCCGCGACACGAACGGCGATTGGGCAAGCTGTTGGGCAATGTCGATGCCGACGGCTCGTGCGGCCCCGTCCCAGGCGCCGCTCGGCGAACTCACCAGCAGCACCAATTTCATGTCACCCTGATTGAACTTCTCGGCGAGCGTCGCGGCGGCGCGCGCCGATTCGGATGTCGGGTCGACAAAGCCGCCTGCGGACAAGCTCATCGCAGCAGGTATGCCGAAAACGCCGGCGGCAATCATGACCAGCATCGCTATCCCGATAACCCGTCGTGGCGCTGCGACGCAGAGTCGTGCCGTTCGCCCTAACATGTGCCAGCCCCTTGGGGTGATCGCGGTTGGTCGTGGCGTCCGACTACGCACTGGAGTGCGAATCATCTTGCCCAGCACTCTGAGTCGGTGGCTGGTGCGCGACATCAGCCGACCGTCCGATCCGAGATTACGTTAAGTATCTGAAACATTCAAGGACTTAACTAAATTATAGGTATGCGCTAGGCTTGCGCGTGGTGGAACCTGTCAAGACTCGACAGCGCCGCGCTCTCGAAATGACCGGAGTGCTCGTGGCCGATTCGGGTACCACCTCACGAACGATCGATAAGGAACGAGGTGGCCGTGCTCGGGTCGATTCGAGCCATAGTTGGGCAAATCATTGATGGAGCGGGTTCGGTGGTCGGTTACCGCAGCGGCACCGAGGAGCCTGACTACAGCGCCGAGAAGCTGACCCGGACCGTCGAGATCCGGCACTATGGTGCACGGCTCGCCGCGGAGACGACGGTCGCTGCCGGCGAAGAGGCTGCCCGCAACAAGGGCTTCCGCCGGCTAGCCCGCTACATCTTCGGCGCCAACCACGCCAACGAGAAGATCGCAATGACCGCACCGGTGGTCCAGCAGTCCGGCAACAAGCGGGGGGAGAAGATCGCCATGACGGCTCCCGTGTCGCAGGAGTCCGCAGGTGAAGGGCAGTGGGTGATCCGGTTCTTCATGCCCGCCGACAAGTCGCTGGAGTCGTTGCCCGAGCCGGACGACGCCGAAGTGAGGCTTGTTAGCGTGCCGCCCCAGACGGTTGCGGTGCGCCGCTTCGCCGGCAGCCCCACTCGCCGCGCCGTCGCGTCGCAGACCACTGAATTGATGAACACGTTGCGCGACGTCGGATTCGAAGCCGTTGACACGCCGGCAGCCTGGTTCTACGATCCGCCGTGGACGATTCCGGCGCTGCGCCGCAACGAAATTGCCGTGCGCGTCGAGCCGACCCGATAACCATGCGCGCATCCACGTTGATCGCCAGCACCGCAGCGGTGGTCGCAACCGCGACGGTGGGTGGTCTGGCCGCCCGACCGCTGCTCTCCGTTCAGATCTGGCTGTTGAACCGGCGCCGCAGGATCGAGGTGCCATGACGGCCGACCGCGTCGAGCTGACCACCCGCAAACGCCGCCACATCGACGTGTGCCTCGACGGCGATGTCGGCTATCGAAACCTGACCACCGGCCTGGAACGCTTCCGGCTGCCCTATAACGCGTTGACCCAGACCAACCTGGACGACATCGACCTGTCCACCGAGTTTCTCGGAGCGCGCCTGCGGGCGCCGATTCTGGTGGGCGCCATGACCGGCGGCGCGCAGCTGTCGGGCACCATCAACCGGAACCTGGCCGCCGCCGCCCAACGACTCGGCCTCGGAATGATGTTGGGGTCACAGCGAGTCATGCTCAACAGCGTGTTCGGGGAGCGTGCCGCCGCCAGCTTCACCGTGCGCGACGTGGCACCCGACGTACTGCTCTTCGGCAACATCGGCCTGTCCCAGTTGACCAAGGACGCGGTGCCCGACATCATTGAAGCCCTCGACCGGGTGGGGGCCAATGCGCTTGCCGTGCATACCAATCCGCTGCAAGAGGCCGTACAGCACAATGGCGACACCGACTTCGCCGGATCACTGGACCGACTGCATGACCTGACCGACATGCTGGGCTACCCGGTCCTGCTGAAGGAAGTCGGGCACGGGATCGGCGCGACGGCAGTCGCCGAACTGCTGCGGTTGACGGGTGAGCCGCCGGTGGCCGCCATCGATGTGGCCGGCGCCGGGGGCACGTCGTGGTCTCGGGTGGAGCAATTGGTCCGCTACGGCGAAGTGCGCTACCCGGACCTGGCCGACTGGGGAATACCGACCGCGCAAGCCATAGCCGAGGTGCGGGCGGCACTGCCCGACATCCCGTTGGTCGCCTCCGGCGGAATCCGAACGGGCATGGACGCGGCCAAAGCGCTGGCCTTGGGCGCCGACGTGGTGGCCGTCGCCCGGCCGCTGTTGGCGGCTGCGATCGAGTCCGCGGCCGCGGCAACGGTCTGGCTGCAACGGTTTGTCGACGAGCTTCGCGTCTGTCTGCACGGGTGCGGCACCGCCGATCTGCGTGCCCTGCGCGACGTTGGTGCGACTCCGATTTCGTGACGGCGTACAGCACATGGCAGTGATCCTGGCCTATGGGTCGCCCGCGCTGGGGCATCTGTTTCCGCTGGGCGCACTGCTGCGAGAACTGGCCGGACGCGGGCACCAGATCCACCTGCGTACCTTGGCGAGCGAAGTCGTGGCCATGCGCGGCATCGGGTTCCACGCCGAGGCTGTCGACCCGCGGATCGAAGCCATCGCCGGCCGGGACTGGCTGGCGCGTAACGCGTTCGAGGTTCTCCGGGCGACGCTGGACGTGCTGTGCCGGCGCGCGGTCATCGAAGTTGACGATCTGCGGCGTGCGATCGCACACGTGCGGCCCGACGTGATCATCGTGGACGCCAACTGCTGGGGGGCCATGTCGATGGCCGAGGCGAGTGCTGTTGGTTGGCTGGTGTTTTCGCCGTTCACCCCCTACCTGAGATCTCGTGCGGCGCCACCATTCGGTCCCGGTCTGCGGCCGCTGCCCGGTCTCGCCGGAACTGTTCGCGACGCGTCGATGCGGCCGGTCGTGAGTTGTCTGTTCGACCGCCGGATAGTGCCGCGGCTCAACGCCCTTCGCGCGGGCCTGGGTGTGCCGGCAATCACGTCGGTGGATGGGCTCATGCGCCGGGCTCCGCTGCTGTTGGCGGTGGGCGGCGAGCCGTTCGAATATCCGCACCCGGATTGGGACGACTCGGTGCACTTCATCGGCGCGTGCGAATTCGAGCCGATGATGTCGACGCCCCCGACAGTTCCGGGCTGGCCGGCCGCCATTCATCGGCCCATCGTGTTGCTCAGCACGTCCTCCATCGCGCAGGCGGACGCCAGGCTGGGACGTATCGGCCTGCAAGCGTTGGCCGATGAGCCGGTCCACGTCGTTGCGACGTTCGCGGCGGGCGTGCCCCACGGGTTGCCGCCGGTAAACAACGCCACGGTGTGCCGATTCGTCAATCATGGTCAGGTTCTCGACCGTGCGGTCTGCGCGATCACCCACGGGGGGATGGGAACCACCGTGAAGGCGCTCAACCGCGGTGTCCCGGTCTGCGCTGTGCCTTTCGCCCGCGATCAAGCCGAAGTGGCGCGTCGCGTCCAGATGGCCCGCTGCGGCACCCGTCTGCCGGCACGGAGGCTGACCGCTGGCAGGCTGCGCGTCGCCGTGCGTGAGGCGATCACCATGGGCCCTGGCGCGCGGCGGGTGGCGGCCGGGTTCGCCGCGACCGGCGGCGTGGCTCGCGGTGCCGACCTGATCGAGCAGCGGTTATTGCGCGGGGCGCAACCGCGGGGGCTTCTGCCGCCGGGGAGCCGCGGCGCTTCGCCCGAGGCTGGTTGACGGTTCGGCGGGCTGCTCGGCGAGCTCGTCCTCGAATGTGGTCATCGCGTCGATCATCGCCGTGAAAACCCGATGAGCGGCGACGAGGTCCTGGTCGCTGAGGTCGGCCATGGCCGCGCTGAGGTGGGCGCCGAGCGGCTTGAAGAAGGCGTGTGCCAACGACATACCGCTCTCTTGGTAGCGCAGCAACCACTTGCGCCTGTCCTCGGGATCGGGTTCGCGGCGGATATGGCCCGCGTCGATCATCCGGTCGACGAGATAGGTGATCGCCGCCGGCGACACGTCCATGCGCTGCCGCAGCTGCGCCAGGGTCAACGGCGCGCCGGCGGTCTCGCTGACCATGATGTGCAGCAGAGCGTGAAAGTCACTGCTGCTCACCTCGTTTACCCGGGCGAAATGCCGGCCAACTCGATCAGATCGCGCCGTGATCGACCGGATGTCGGCCGACAGCTGCCTTTCCAGCTCAGCCCGGTTGGGTGCTGGATCATTCGCGCGGCGCTTGGTCACCTACCCGCACCCTTCATTAAAAACACCAACGTATCCGCGCGTTCGTCGAAAGGCCTGGCTGGCCGCGCCGCGCGTCACAGCGAACTTACCGGAGACGGGCTCGATGCGGTCAAAAGCCGCCGGCCGTCATGTTGACGATCTGCTTGAACTGCTTCCAGATGCTGTCGGAATCGAAGGGCACAAGGTATGTCACGCGGGGTGAGGGCGTAGAGCGCCGGGCTTGTGCACGGCGTCGGCGCCCGTCTTGTCGCTGCGGACCTGGTACTGGGGCTCATCCTGCGACGCTCGCACGGTGCGCCCGGCCGCCTCGGTGTCCGACGTGATCTCACGCTGCACGGTTCCCGTGACGATAGTTCCGTGGCTTCGCCATCGCACCTCGTCGCCTTTGCGGAACTTTTTGTCGGTCAACTCTCTTCGCTTCCTGCGGGGCAACCGTTAAACACGCCGGGCATTGCGATGTTTTCTCGCCAGGGCGACCCACGACGCGGCGGCCGCGCCGAAGGCGAAGGCCTGCGCGATCCCGGTCCGGCCCGACGGATACAGCACCCCCGCGACATAGCGGTCGACGAACCCGGTGGCGGGCAGCCGCGCCATTCCGGCCCGCGCACGTGCCCAATCTTCCAGCGCGGTCAGTGGACACGGCACTGGCAGGATCACCACCAGCACGCCCCAGCACACGCTCGCCACATGCAGTCGGGTCATGCGCGGCCAGCGCAACGCCACGAAGCCGCCGCTGGGTAGGTAAACGAGGTAGGCGAAGTGCGCGCACACGCTCACGACCACGACGGCAAAATACGCTTTCCTCATTGCTGGTCATGCTAGCCGTCCGCACGGATTCGATAACGGCGTTCGGCGTAGGCCAGGTCGTCACGCCACAATCGGGCAGCGGCATGGCGCATCAGCGGGGTGATCAGGAAGGCCGCGCGGCGCGCGGACGCGAATCCCGGGCGGGGTGACGACGCGATGACCGCTTCGGTCACGGTGACCCGCTGCTGTCCGTCCGTCCCGGAAGTCGTTGGCGTGGCGTGGGTTTCGACGACGCTGCCAGTTCCCTCGCCCTCGACGATGCGCATCACGACGGTGCGCGGTTCGGGTGTGGTGAATTCCGCGATCACGGGTACGCCGAAGCGACCCATCCGGAAGGTCACCGAGACGAGGAAGCGGTCGTCGTCCTCGGTGGGCGTGGTCAGCACCTCGAGCCGGGTGAACGAATAGGGGTGAAACCAGGCGCCGTGCCAGGGGTCGAGCCGGTTGGCGATGATGTCGCACGGTTCGCAGTTGCCGACCACGCGGGTGACCGCCGTCAGGGTGTCACCGGTGGGCCGCGGCGCGACCACCGGCTGGTCCAGGGGTGCCTCGTTCCCGACGGAGTCCAGGCGTACCCAGACCAGGACGCCGTCGTCGTGGCTGGGAAACGGCCGCCAGCGCAGGGCGCAGGTGTCACCGTCGAAAGCCAGCCCGTGCCACCGGCAGTACAGGACGCCGTCGCGCACGACCCCGGTGGCAAGGTCGGCGCCCAGGTGCGGGCAGCTTCGGGGACCGACCCGCAGGCGGTGCTGCTTGTCGCGCCACGCGACCAGTTCGACGCCGGCGACGTGTACGCCGAACGCGCGACCCACGCGCACGTCGCTGCTCGCGCCGAAAACGTACCAGTTTCCCGTCGGTCGCCGTTGGGATCGATCCAACGCGGCGTTGATGATCGCCGGCTGCGCGTCGCGGTAGGTCGGGCGCTGCTGCGTCCAGGAGACACGCGGGATCACACCGACGGGCCAGTCTTTCGGCCACCGTCGGCTCAACCGTCCGCCGGTGCTCATTGCCGGCGCCGCCCTTGGCGATCGGCCAGTGACCGCAGCAGCGCCGACCGGCCGCGGGTGGGAACGGTGCACAACTCGTGGCCGGCCAGCTGCCACGACTTCAGCAAATGGTTGGCGGCCGAGAAGCCAGTGGTGGCAGCGCGTTCCATCAGTGCCACCGGCAGATCGATGCGGATGCCGTCGCCGGCCAGCACCAGGCCGGGCTGCGGCGCGGCCACCGTCGGTCGCCGCGTGTACGTTCCGGGCGTGAACAGCGGGCAATCGCTGCGCACCAATACGCGCTCGTACACCACCTCCGCCGTGGCGATCTCGGGGTAGAGCTTGTGCAGCTGTGCGATCGCCTGTCTACCTGACCATTCAGAAGTCGTTGCGTACGAGTGTAATTCGACCACCGATCCACCGTGCAGGGATGCCCATGTGGCGGCCTCTTTTTCGTAGCGTTCGGGCACGCTGATGTTGTCGAGCGGCGGATGGCCGGAGGTCCCGAGAAAGGCCGACCGGTCCGGGCCCACCGGCCGGTCCAGCCACAGCCGGTCGACCACGAATGGCGGTGCGGTGCGCAACTGGCTTATCCGCTCGCGCCACTGGTCATCTCCCAGACCGGGCGATGCGGCCACCACCCGCCGCAGGCCGTCCACATCCAGCGCTAACACCACGGCGTCCGCCTCGAACCGGTCGCGCGACTCGGTAAGGACGCGAAATGCCTTCGCGGCGCCGGGGGTGACCTGCCGCACTTGGGCGCCGAGGTGCACCCGAACACCCCGGTCGCCCAAGTACTGCCGCAGCGGATCCCACAGGGCAACATCGAAATTCGCGTCGGCCACATCGAAGATCAAGCCCTCGCTGGAGCCCAGGAAGTAGATGTGGAACATCGTCGCCAGCTCAGCGGCGGACAGTTGCGCCGGTTCGGCGAAGAAGCTGCGCGAGAACACCTCGAACGCGAGGTGGCGCGCCGACTCCGGGAAATTGATGCTCTTCAAGAAGGTTTCGGCATCGATGTGGTCGAGCAGTTGGTAGATGGCCGGCACCGACACCGCCGCCAGCGGTGCGGCGGCCCGGGCATCGATGCGGGCCAGATCGGCGAGCCGAAACGTGGGGCTGCGCAGCGCGAACGCCAGCGCGTTCCACGGCGGGGTGCGGGGCAGCCCGCGGAAGCTGTCGCGGCGGCCCGCGCCGTCGATCAGCGGGTAGTCGTCGACGGGCACCAGCATCCGCAGTTGCGGATCGACCCGTCGCAGCAAGGCGCGCAAGTTGTAGTACTGGCGAAAGAAGGCGTGAAAGCCGCGATTCATCGCCAGTTCGGCGCCGTTCAATTGTTCGGTCCAGCCGCCCACCCGACCGCCGAGGTAGTCCTGGGCCTCCACGAGGTCCACGGCAACCCCGCGTTCGGCGAGCCCGGTTGCCGCGGCCAGGCCGGCGATCCCGCCGCCGACGACGACGACGCGCGGCCGCGGCGACATCGAGCTGCAGTCGGGCAATCCCGGTGATGCCGGGTGAGCGTGGCGCCGGCGGTCAGTCATCGCGGCGCCTCCCCCAGGAACAAATGGACGACGTTGCGTTCCCAACCGGGCACGGTTTCGCTGCGCACCGCGGCGAATCCGGCGTCGCGCATGCGGCGCCGAAACCGCGCCGCCCCGTCGAAGGTCAGGACGCTGCGCCACAGATGCCGGTACAGCGTGGTGTCACGGGTGCGCCACCAGCCGCTGGGGATGATGATGCCCCAGCACACCGCGTGCCAGAGCAAAGTCGCCGCACGCGAGTCGCGCACCGAGTACTCGTGTACCGCCAGGGTCCCGCCGGGCCGCAGCAGGTCGCGAAAGTCGCGCAATTGACGGTCCGGGTCGCCGAGGTTGCGCAGCAGATAGGCGGACAGGATGGCATCGAACGGCCCGGTGATGCCGTGCTCGGCCAGATCCTCGACGCGGGTGTGTACGAATCGAACCGACGACGGCCACGACTTCGCCTGTGCCGCATCGAGCATTCCGCGCGCGGCATCGATGGCAATGATCTCGGCGTCGGGAGCCGCCGCCAACAACGCGGCCGTCGAGGCGCCGGTGCCGCAGCCCGCGTCGAGCAGTCGCAAACCCCGGCCGCGCTCGGGCAGGCACATTCGGCGCGCCGACAAGCCGAGGTTGGCGTGGTAGGACGGGTTCGCGCCGACCAGCCGGTCGTATGCCGCAGCGCCGACGTCGAAAGCGTCCGGCACCTCGCGGCGGGGCAGGCCCGTTCTATCCATGTCCACGCTCCCACAGCAGCAGCACGGCGGTGACCAGAGCGAAGCCGAACAGGAAGTCCTCGATGGGAATGTCGAACGGAAACCGCAGGCCGCTGGTTTGCCACTCGTTGTAGACCACGATCGGCGCGCTGCGTTTCGTCAGCCATCCGTCGACCGGCACCTGAAAACCCAGGACGATCACAATCGACAGCCAGTAGGCGGGCCGCCGGAAGAGCCCGGTACGCAGCAGCGCCAATTCCAGCACACACACTCCCAGCACGGCCACAATCGCCGGCATGGTGTAGCCCACGCCGCTCATCGACGTTTCCGCCGATCCAGGATGGTGGTGACCGCGTTGTAGGTCAGCAAGGCGCACACCGGAATCACCACGAAGAACAGCGCCTCTTCGAGGGGCAGCCGGAAGGGGAGACGGATTCCGGTGACGTAGTCGCCGTTGTACTTCCACACGCCGGCCGCGATGGCCACCGCGTCCCAGGCCAGAAACAACACCGCGACCGGAACCACCGCGCGCACCAGCCGCCGCGGTTGGCGGTAGACACCGGCGCCGAAGAATTCCAACGGCGCGGTGATGGCCAGGCACAGGCCGAGCACGATCAGGTATTGCCATCGGTCGGTCACGCCGCGCCGACCCTTCGCCGCTCGGGCCGGCCCGAGCGCACCCACCAGGCCCGCAGCAGCCCGCCGCCGGCGACCTGAAGACGTCGCGTCATCCCGACGGTGGCGCGGTGGCTGAAGACCGAAAAGTTGCTGTCCTCAATGCGATCCAGAATCTCGGAGTAGAGAGTCAACGCGGTGGCCACGCACGGTCGGGAACGCGGCGCCAGCAAGGCGATCCCGTCGGCGGCGAAACGGTAGATTTCCCTGGTGATGTGATGCTGTGCGGCCAGGGCGTCACGCACCCGGGCATCGGTGCGCCGGTGCAGGTGACACCACGTCATCAGCTCTCGGTCCACGCCAAAGGCGGCGAGTTCGTCGGCCGGCAGATAGATCCTGTTGCGGGTCAGGTCCTCGGCGACGTCGCGCAAGAAATTGGTGAGCTGAAACGCGCGGCCCAGCGCCGCCGCATACGGCGCGGCCTCCTCGGCGTCACACACGGTACCCAGTATCGGAAGCATTTGTAGCCCAATGACTTCCGCGGATCCGCGCATGTAGCAGTTGAGCGCGGGCCGGTCGGGATAACCGTTGATAGTGAGGTCCATGCGCATCGAGGCGAGGAAGTCTTCGAATAGGTCCGCGGCGATCCCGTAGCGGCGCACGGTGTCGCCGACGGCGGCCAGGACGGGCTCGTCGTGATGGGCGCCGTCGGCAAAGAAGCGGTCCGACAGCGCCTGTAGCCGTTCGGCCCGCGCGGAGACGTCCAGCGCCGGGTTCAGCTCGTCGAGGATGTCGTCGGCGTGGCGGGCGAAGCCGTACAGCGCGTGCACCGCCGGGCGTTGGTCCGCGGCGAGCAACCGCGTGGCAAGGAAGTAGGTGCGGCCGTTCTCGGCGGCGATCTGCCGGCAGTGCCGATATGCCGCGCGCAGCCGCACATCTTCGATGCCGGCGGCGTCCAATTCGGTGCGGATCATCGAGATCGGGCTTTCAGGTCGAGGGTGGTGGTCGTCGGGGCCGCGCCGGTGACGCGGTCGGCTGCCAGCCGCCCGGAGATCAACGTGGTCGGCACACCCACGCCGGGCAGGGTCGACGACCCGGCCAGCACGGCGTTGTCGATGCCGCGCACGGTGTTGGCCGGCCGAAACGGCCCGGTCTGGGCGAAGGTGTGGGCCAGTGCGAACGGGGTGCCGGCCGTCATGCCCTGGCGGGCCCAGTCGGCGGGAGTGTCCACATGCAGCAGTTTCGCCCCGTCCTGCACGCCGGGCAACAGGCGTTCCGCCACGACATCGAGAAGCGACTGCGCGTACGAGTCGCCGGTGCGCGACCAGTCGATGTCGCCGCGGGTCAGGTTCGGCGCCGGGGCCAGCACGTAGAGCAGGTCCCGCCCGTCCGGGGCCAGCCGCGGATCGGTCGCCGTCGGCCGGGTGACCAACAGCGACGGGTCCGACATCAGCCGGCCGTCGCGGATGATGTCGGTGAACGTCCGATCCCACTGCGCTCCGAAGAGGATCGTGTGGTGTGCGCTTGCCGACGGCACGGCGCGGCAACCCACGTGCAGGACCACCGCCGAGGGCGCCGCGCGCAGCGGAAGCAGTCGCCGGGGTCGCCGACCCAGCAACCGGTAGGTCTGCGGCAGCTCGGTCGTCAAAACCACTGCGTCGCAGGCGATCCGCTCATCCCGGTCGGTGTGGACCGCGGTGATCCGCTCGCCGGAGCGTTCCAGCGCGGTGACCGTCGATCCGTAGCAGAACCGCACCCCGGCGTCGGCGGCGGCCGCTGCCAGCGCGTCGGGCAGCGCGCGCACGCCGCCGCGGGGGAAGAACACGCCCGAGACGGTGTCCATGTAGGCGATCACCGCGTAGACGGCCAACGCGTGTTGCGGCGCGACACCGGCATAGAGCGACTGGAAGGTGAACACCCGCCGTAAGCGTGGGTCGCTGATGTGGCGCTTGACCATCGTGTCCCATCGGCGGAATCCGCCGAGCGCGACCAATTTCGCCAGCTGACCGTTGAGCAAGTTGAGCGGAGAGTCGAAATTTGCGGCGATGAAGCCGTCGAATTCGGTGCGGTACAGCCGGTCGAGCCAGTCGCGCAAGCGGCGGTAGCCGGCTTCCTGGTGGGGGCCGGCGAACTCGCGCACCGCGGCGGCCATCCGATCGGCGTCGCTGTGGACGTCGATGCGGCCGCCGTCGGCGAACATCGCCCGGTAGGCGGGGTCCACCGGCAGCAGTTCAAGCCGTTGGGCAAGGTTTTCACCGACGGCGGCGAAGGCCTCGTCGATGAGGTCCGGCATGGTCAGCACGGTCGGTCCGGTGTCGATCCGGTAGCCGTCGATGTCTTGCCGCCCCGCTCGGCCGCCCGGCCACGGATGGCGCTCCACCACCGTGACTTGACGGCCCCGGCCGCACAAGTGCAGGGCGGCTGAAAGACCCGCAAATCCCGCGCCGACCACGACGACGTGATCGGTGCGACCCGGTACGCTGCGCATGCTCATGCCGCACGCTGGGTGCACAGGCTGGCCATATCCAGCAGCGCCGCCGTGACGGGATGATCGATCATGTTGCAGTCCAATGCCTTTCGCGCCTCCTGAACGCGGCTTGTCGATGAGTTCTTCGATCCACTGCACCGCCCCGGTGGCGACGATCAAGGTCCGCCAGTGGTCAAGGGCGGCCTCGTTGAGCCGCTCGCTGGCCATCAGTTCGCGCAATTGCCGGCGGGCCGGTCCGTCGGCCAATTGGTACGCGGCCACCACGACGCTGGTGGCCTTTCGCTCGATCAGGTCTTTGTTGGGCTTACCCGTCGCCGCGGGCGATCCGAAGATGCCGAGAATGTCATCGCGCAGCTGGAACGCTTCACCGATGGCGGACCCGTAGTCACCGAGCGCGGCCAGCACCTGCTTGTCGCAGCCGGCCATCGCCGCGCCGATTTCCAGGGGCCGGCGCACCGTGTAGTTCCCCGACTTTCGCCGGGCCACCTCCAGCACGGCCTCCAGCGTAGGCAGCTCGCGCACATTGATTGCCAAATCCGCGAATTGGCCCACCGCGAGCTCGGTACGCATGGCGTCATAGCGGGGCCACACCCGGGCCAGGTGGCGGCGCTGCAACCCGCTGTCGCGCAGCATCTGCTCGGCCCAGATCAGGCACAGATCGCCGAGCAGGACCGCGGCCGATTCACCGAATCGGCGGGATGACCCGGAGAGCCGGCGCTGGGAATGCCAGTCGGCGAATTGGATGTGCGCGGCGGGGCGGCCCCGTCGCGATGCCGAATCGTCCATGACGTCGTCTTGCAGCAGTGCGAAGGCGTGCAGAAGCTCCAGGCTGGCGGTTGCCGACAGGGCGGCAGCACTAGCCGGCGCGCCGCACAGCCAGCCCAAGTACATGAACGTCGAGCGCAGACATTTGCCGCCGTCGACGAACTTCATCAGGATGTCGCCGGCCACCTCGACGCCGCAGGCGCCCAGCTCGTCGGCGCACCGCGCGGCCACGAAATCGGTGACGCGGGCCAGCACCGCGCGCCGCAAGCCCTGTTGCCAGCTGTCGAATTGGTCGGCATCGGATAAGGTCAGGCTGCCCGGGGTTTCGGCGAGGCGCAGGGCGGGGAAGGCATGCACAGCTGCCACTGGCGCCTCCCTGGCAAGGTCGGTCAGCCGCTGGCTGGAACGGCTCGGATTCACGCGTTGTTACCCCTTTGACGACGAGACGAACACGGACGTTCTTGGGCAGGTCGCTAAGCAAATTGCCATCAGTTAAGTTATTGAAACATTAATTTACTGAATGATCGCCGAATGCGCCAGCGGTAAGTCAATGACGGAGGTATCCGCAGGGCCGCTTAGCGACCGAGTAGGTGGCGCAGGGCCTGCTCGAGGTCGGGCTGGCGGAACCGGTGCCCGGACTGGCTGAGCTTGTCGGGCGTCACGCGTTGACTGGCGCAGGCGAGTTCGCGGGCGCCCTGCTCGCCGAGCAATAGCCGCGGTCCCAGCGGCGGCACCGGCAACACCGCCGGCCGGTGTAAGACGTGGGCCAGCGTGCGGGTGTACTCGGTGTTACGAACCGGTTGTGGGGCAACCGCATTCACCGGTCCAGACAGCGCTGTATCCCAGAGCGCGCGGTGATAGACGTCGACCAGGTCGTCGATCCCGATCCAGGACAGCCACTGCCGACCATCGCCGAGCCGGCCGCCCAGCCCGGCGCTGAACAGGGGACGCATCAGCTTCAGCGTGCCGCCGCGGGGCGACTGCACGATGCCGGTGCGCACATTCACCACCCGCACCCCGGCTTCGCGCGCCGGCGCGGTCGCGTCCTCCCAGTCGGCGACGACGTCGGCGAGGAACCCGTCGCCGCGCTCGCTCTCCTCTGTGAGGGTTTCGTCGCCGCGGTCGTATCCGTAGTACCCGATCGCCGAGGCGGAGATCAGCACGGTACGGCCGCGCGCGGCGACTTCGGTCAGCTTGCGCGTGGGGCCAATCCGGCTGTCGCGAATGGCCTTTCGGTGGCCATCGGTGAACCGGCCGGCGATCGAGGCGCCGGCCAAATGGATGACCGCATCGACGCCGGCCAGTAGTTCCGGGTCGGGGTCGTCGGGGTTCCACTGCCGCTCGCCGTCCTTCGCGACGCCGCGGACCAGGCGGATGACGCGATGGCCGCCGGTGCTCAGAAAGGCTGCCAACGCCGAACCGACCAGCCCCGACGAGCCAGTGATCGCCACGGCGGCCGGGGTCAAACCGTGCTCGGCCGCCTGCCGGTGCGCTCTCAGGTCGTCGGCCAGCTGCCGGTGCCGGAAGGCGAACATCGGGCGCAACGCCGACCCGGGCACCGGCGTGTCGACCCGGTCGATCACCCGGGTCCGGTTGTCGCCGGTGTCCTCGAAATCGTGGGTGTGCCGCCAGCGCACCGCGATTCGTGCCGGCAGTGATGCCGGCCCGTCGCTGCTGATGGCGTCGACGAAACGCCGCGGGGGATCGTAGAAGTCAGCTTGGTGTTGGGCCACCCAGCGAAGGCCGCCGGGCAGCGCGAGCGTCGCGCGCCCGTCTTTGAGTGAGGTCGCCTCGCTGACCAGCCGCATCGGTGACCATGGCGGCGAAAGCCGAGTGAACGCGCCTGGCCTGCTATGCCAGGCGAACACCTCGTCGCGCGGCGCGTCGACCACGCTCGAATACGTCACCCCCATCCCACGACGGTACGCGCATGCCGCGGGGGGTCAGCGGCGCTGGTTGGCGGGGATGAGCGGTTTGACGGCGATGGTCGGGCCGTGCTGGTTCGCGGAGAGATGACGGCCCGGTGGGTCGGGCTGCGGATTGAAGGCGTTGGCGGTGCCGGTGGCCAGCCCGAGTCCGGCGACTGCGACGCCGCCGGACAGCAATGCCCCGGCGATGACCTTGAGTGTGTTCATGTTGCTAGGTTGCCGCGTAGCGCTTGGCGGAACTTCGCGGAATCCTTGTGGAATCCTTGTGTCCGCTCAACGGTCAGGCAGCGCGTGCTCGGCGATGGGCAGCCGGGGTTGCGGTTGGCGTTCGCGGCGCTTGGCCGCCAGATACACCTGCGCGGTCTCGTTGGCCACGGTCTGCCAGTCGAAGTCGGAGGTGAGCCGTTCCCGGGCGGCCAGGGCGCGCCGCTGCGCGGCGTCCGGATCATCGAGCACCGTGCGCACCGCCGCGGCCAGACCCGCGACGTCGCGGGGCGGACACGACACCCCGGTCTGCCCGTTGATCACCGCCTCGCCCAGGCCGCCGATGTTCGACGTCACCAGCGGCGTGCCGGCCGCGGCGGCCTCCAGGGCGGCCAGCCCGAACGGCTCGTAGTGGCTGGGCAGCACCGCGGCGTCGGCCTGGTGCAGTACCGCCAGCAATTCGGTGTGGTTGAGGTGCCCGACGAACCGGGTTGCCTTGAGCACCTTGTGTTTACGCGCCTGCTCTACGAGCCAATCCTGCTGGGTGCCCTCCCCGGCGATGGTCAGCGTGGTACCCGGGTGGGTGCGCCTGATCCGCGGCAGCGCGGCGATGAGGTCGTGCACACCCTTCTCGTATTCCAGCCGCCCCACGAACAGCAGCTCGGCCGGCCCGGTGCGCGGGCGGCGGGCCGCGTACTGCCAGCGCCCGGCGTCAATGCCGTTGCGGATCACCGTGATCTCGGTCAGGCCGGGACCGAACAGTTCGGTGATCTCGTCGCTCATCGATGCCGAACACGTGATCAGCGAATCGGATTCGCGCACCAGCCACGACTCGGCGGCGTGCACCTGACGGCTGATCGCTCCGGATACCCAGCCGGAATGCCGGCCGGCTTCGGTGGCATGGATCGTGGAAACCAGTGGCACGTCATAGAATTGGGCGAGCGCGACAGCGGGATGGGCTACCAGCCAGTCGTGCGCGTGCACAACGTCCGGACGCCAGGGGCGCTCGGTGCCGGATTTCTGCTCGGGCAGTTTCGGAGGCAGCGCGGCGCGGATCATCGCGTGGCCCATCGCCAGCGTCCAGGCCATCATGTCGTCGCTGAAAGTGAACTCGTGCGGATCCTGTGCGGCCGCGATCACCCGGACGCCCTCGCTGATTTCGTCGGACGAGGGGTGGGTGCTCGGATCGGTGCCGGCGGGTTGGCGGCACAGGACGACGACGTCGTGGCCGGCCTGGGCCAGCGCGGTCCCCAGGTGGTGCACGTGGCGGCCCAGCCCACCGATCACCACCGGCGGGTACTCCCACGACACCATAAGGATCTTCACGGGCGGCGCGCTTTGCGTCGTGAGCGTGCGCAGAATGCCAGCCGCGGCCGCGTGTCGCTGCACAAACACGCACGCTCGTCGTAGACGGGACTCATCTCGGCAGCCTGCGGGCGTCGAGGGCGCCGAACAGGCCGTCGGCGCGGTTCCAGCCGTCGGCCAGCCGCTGGGCGGCGTCGCGTCGGCCCGACGCCAGCGCCCCGGCGATCTCCCGGGTGGCGTGGGCGTGCAGGTGGGCGCGGTAGCGGGCGTAGTCGGCGGCCGAGTCCTTGCTCACCATGAACGGCCAGTCGCTGGACACGGTCAGCAGGGTCTCGCGCAGGATTTGATCGGCGACGCGGTCGCGGGGGTTAGGGCCGTCTGTCTGGTTCAGCGCCTTGTCGATAGTGGTCAGCGCGGTGTCGACGACTTCGGTGTTGAGCTGGACCAGATCGGCCACCTGCTCGCCGGCCCACACCTGCCAGTCCTTGCCGGAGCCCCAGGAACTGGGTGGCAATGCGACCGGATCGCCGACGAATCCGTCGGCGATCGCGTCGGACAGCGTGCCCACGCGTACCCCGGCGGCAGGCAAGGCGCGCAGCATGCGCGCCAACCACGTCGGCCCCTCGTACCACCAATGGCCGAACAGCTCGGTGTCGAAGGCGGCGATGACGTGCGCGGGCCGCCCGATGCGCTCCGACTCGGCCAGCAGCCGGTTGCGCACCACATCGACGAAGTCCTCGACGTGGACGTCGATCGCGTGGTCCGCGCGCTCGGGATCGTAGGGCGCCTTGGCATCCGACGACACGTTGCGGCCGGTGACTCGGGCCGGCTTCAGGCCGGTGAGGTGGTCATAGGTGTGGAAATCGCGGTAGGCCGCGTGTCCGGGATAGCCAGATTTCGGCGACCACACCCGGTAGCTGACCTGTAGGTCGCGGCCGAACGCGATCACGTCGGTGTCGCCGACCGGCCGGCCCAGCGCGGTGTCGCCGTGCAGCGACGGCCCGTCGACCATGAAGTGGGTGACCCCCGCGGCGGCGTAGTCATGTTCCATGCCCGGGGCGTAGGCGCATTCGGGCGCCCAGATCCCCGTCGGCCGGTGCGCCAGCCGCAGCGCCGGGTCGGCCAGGCCTTCGCGCAGCGCGAACTCGCGCAGCCGCGGCGCCAGCAGCGGCTGGAACGGGTGGGCCAGCGGACCGCCCAGCAGCTCGACGGTGCCGGCGTCGATCAGGCTGCGCAGCAGCGGACTGCCGCCGTGACGCCACCGCGTGGCGAAGTCGTCGAGCGCCTGGTCTGCCTCTGCGTATTCGCGAATCCCGAAGGCCCGCGATACTTCTGGTGTGCATGACTGGTAACTGGCCGACTTCGACCTGGGTGCCGCCCGCACGCTGGTGGCCTCCAGCGCGCGCAGCCGCCAGTTGGCGAGCCAGTGCTGCATGCCGTCGAGGCAGTACGGGTCGTCGAGCTGCGCGTTCACCACCGGGGTGATTCCCAGCGTGATCAGTCGGTGCCGATCCTCCTCGGCCAGGGTGTGCAGCACCCGCATCAGCGGCAGGTAGGCCGCCGCCCACGACTGGTAGAGCCATTCCTCGCCGACCGGCCAGCGGCCGTGGTGGGCCAGCCAGGGCAGGTGGGTGTGCAGCACCAGGGTGAACATGCCGGGCACCCGGTCGCCGCGCGTGCTCACGGCCGGACCGCGATCGCGATCAGGTCCAGACTGTCGTCGATCTCACGATCGCCCGAATCGACCAGGTCGAAGTCGTCGGTGGTGACCGCGGCGACATCGGCGCGCAGCTCGGGCGTCCACGGCGCGTCGGCGACTGCCCGCGCGATCTGCGCGTCGATGATGGAGCCGCCGTGGCGGGCGTCCATCTCGCGCAGCCGCGGGCCGTGGAACAGCCCGCTGATCGACACCTGGGAGAACCCCGCGTCCAGCAGCAACTGGGTCAGCTCCGCGGCCTTGAGTTCGCGGGTGTGGAACGGGTTGATCGGGGTGTCGCGGCCCGGGGAGAAGGTAACCCGGTTGGGGGTGGACACCATCAGCAAGCCCGACGCACGCAGCACCCGGGCGCATTCGGCCACGAACTGGGCCTGGTCCCACAGGTGCTCGATGACCTGGAAGTTCACCACGACGTCCACCGATGCGTCGGGCAGCGGCAGGTCGGCCAGGTTCGCCTGCAGCGCTTCCACCCGCGGATAGCGGCTGCGGACGTGGGCCACGGCGGCCTCGTCGTAGTCCACCGCGACGACCCGGCGGGCGACGCCGGCGATCAAATCGGCGCCGTAACCTTCGCCACATCCGGCCTCGAGCACGTCGCGGCCCACACAGTGCTTAGCCAGCCGCTGGTAGACCACCTCGTGACGGCGAAACCAGTAGTTCTCGATGTCCAGGTCGGGGATGGTGCGCTCGCCCGTCAGCGTCAACACCGGGTCGGCCGGTGCCTGCTGGTCAGCGTCGGGGACGAATGCGCTCATTGCATAGGGAGGCTAACGCGAAGTGCGGGATTCGCGAACCGTACTGAAGGATGCGGGCGAAAGAATGCGCAGGACGACCCGCTATGGTGTGAGAGCAGACCGCGCAAAGTTACCCGTGAGTAACATGCGTGTGCGGCTGCGAAATGCCTGACCTAGGTCCTGCGGCCGACCGCTGCCGGACGCCTTCAAGGAGGAAGAACCACACTCATGACGAACATCGTGGTCCTGATCAAGCAGGTCCCAGACACCTGGTCGGAGCGCAAGCTGACCGACGGCGATTACACGCTGGACCGCGAGGCCGCCGACGCCGTGCTGGACGAGATCAACGAGCGCGCGGTGGAAGAGGCGCTGCAGATCCGGGAGAAAGAAGCGGCGCGCGGCGCTGAGGGCACTGTCACGGTGCTGACCGCGGGCCCCGAGCGCGCCACCGAGGCAATCCGCAAGGCCCTGTCAATGGGCGCCGACAAAGCCGTCCACCTCAAGGACGACGGCTTGGCCGGCTCGGACGTGATCCAGACCGGGTGGGCGCTGGCGCGCGCGCTGGGCACCATCGAGGGCACCGAGCTGGTCATCGCGGGCAACGAGGCCACCGACGGCTCCGGCGGCGCGGTGCCGGCCATCATCGCCGAGTACCTGGGCCTGCCGCAGCTCACCCACCTGCGCAAGCTGTCGGTCGAGGGCGGCAAGGTCACCGGCGAGCGGGAGACCGACGACGGCCTGTTCACCCTCGAGGCCACCCTGCCCGCGGTCGTCAGCGTGACCGAGAAGATCAACGAGCCGCGCTTCCCCTCCTTCAAAGGCATCATGGCCGCCAAGAAGAAAGAGGTCACGGTGCTGACCCTGGCCGAGATCGGTGTCGAGGGCGACGAGGTCGGGCTGGCCAATGCCGGGTCGACCGTGCAGTCGTCGACGCCGAAGCCGCCGAAGACGGCCGGCGAGAAGGTCACCGACGAGGGCGAGGGCGGCAATGACATCGCCAAGTACCTGGTCGCGCAGAAGACCATCTGACGAGCACTCCATTTCATAAATTTCCAAGTGACGAGAAGAGCGATATAACCCATGGCTGAAGTACTGGTGCTCGCCGAGCACGCCGAAGGTGCGCTGAAGAAGGTCAGCGCCGAATTGATCACGGCCGCCCGTGCGTTGGGTGAGCCGGCCGCCGTCGTGGTCGGGGCGCCGGGGACGGCCGCACCGCTGATCGACGGGCTGAAGGCGGCCGGTGCCGCCAAGATCTACGTCGCCGAGTCCGACGACGTCGACAAGTACCTGATCACCCCGGTGGTCGACGTGCTGGCCGCGCTGGTCGAATCGAACGCCCCGGCCGCCGTGCTGCTGGCCGCCACCGCCGACGGCAAGGAAATCGCCGGCCGGCTCGCGGCCCGGATCGGGTCGGGTCTGCTGGTCGACGTGGTCGAGGTCAAAGAGGGCGCGGTCGGCGTCCACAGCATCTTCGGTGGCGCGTTCACCGTCGAGGCCAAGGCCAACGGCGACACCCCGGTGATCACCGTCCGTGCCGGCGCGGTCGAGGCCGAGCCGACCGACGGCGCCGGTGAGCAGGTCAGCGTGGACGTGCCCGTTCCGGCCGAGAATGCCACCAAGATCACCGCCCGCGAGCCCGCGGTCGCCGGTGACCGCCCGGAACTGACCGAGGCCACCATTGTGGTGTCCGGCGGCCGCGGCGTCGGCAGCGCGGAGAACTTCAACGTGGTCGAGGCGCTGGCCGACTCGCTGGGTGCCGCCGTCGGCGCGTCGCGCGCCGCGGTCGACTCCGGCTACTACCCGGGCCAGTTCCAGGTCGGCCAGACCGGCAAGACGGTGTCCCCGCAGCTCTACATCGCGTTGGGCATTTCGGGCGCCATCCAGCACCGCGCGGGCATGCAGACCTCCAAGACCATCGTCGCGGTCAACAAGGACGAAGAGGCACCCATCTTCGAGATCGCGGACTACGGCGTGGTGGGCGACCTGTTCAAGGTGGCCCCGCAGCTGACCGACGCGATCAAGGCGCGCAAAGGCTAAAACCCCCGTTCACCAGCAGTTAACGGGCCCGCAGGCTACCTGCGGGGCCGTTAACTTTTCGCGACATTTCGTCATCTGACGTGCACCGACACGTCACAGCGTCGATGCCGATTAGCACAACGATTACGCAACTTTGGTGGACATGAGCATCGCTTCTGTCCTGATACCGAGCGGCAAACCCGACGGCGCGCCGGCGCAGGCGTCGGGTCCGCGTTACTCCCTGCTGCTGTCCACCGATCCCTCCCTTGTCGAGGCCGCGCAGCGGCTTCGCTACGACGTCTTCACCAGCACACCCGGCTTCACTGTGCCAGTTGGGCCGACGGGACCCTACGGGCCGCGGGATGTCGACCGGTTCGACGAATACTGCGACCATCTGCTGGTCCGCGACGACGACTCCGGCGAGCTGGTGGGTTGCTACCGGATGCTGGCGCCGGCGGGCGCCATCGCCGCCGGGGGCCTGTACACCGCGACCGAGTTCGACGTGGCCGCGTTCGATCCGCTGCGGTCGTCGCTGGTGGAGATGGGGCGCGCCGTGGTGCGCGACGGCCACCGCAACGGCGGCGTGGTGCTGCTGATGTGGGCCGGCATCCTGGCCTACCTGGACAAATACGGCTACGAATACGTGACCGGCTGCGTATCGGTCCCGATCGGATCCGAAGCTGACGGTGACGTGCCGGGCAGCCAGCTGCGCGGCGTACGCGACTTCATCCTGAGCCGCCATGCCGCTTTGCCGCAGTACCGGGTGTATCCCTACCGGCCCGTGCGCATCGACGGGAAATCGATCGACGACATCGCCCCGCCTGCGCGGCCGTCGGTTCCGGCGCTGATGCGCGGGTACCTGCGGCTGGGCGCTCAGGTCTGCGGCGAACCGGCGCACGACCCGGAGTTCGGGGTCGGCGACTTCTGCGTGCTGCTGGACAAACGGCGTGCCGATACCCGATATCTCAAGCGATTGCGGTCGGTATCGGCGGCGAGCGAGATGGCGGCCGCCCGATGAGTACTCCCGCAGTCACCGCCCACGCCTGGCTGCCGCGCACCTCGTGCGACGTCAAGTGTGTGGGTACCGGCGGTGGTGCGCAATCGCGCCGATCGCTGGTGGTGCTGCGGGTAGCGCTTCGCGTCATGCTGGCGCTGCTGTTGGCGCCGGGGATGCCGCTGATGGTGGTGCCGCTGCCGGGCCGGACGAAGGTGCAACGCGTCTACTGCCGGTTGGTGCTGCGCTGCTTCGGTGTCCGGATCACGGTGTCGGGCAGCCCGATTCGAAACCTACGTGGTGTCCTGGTGGTCAGCGGGCATATCTCCTGGTTGGACGCCTTTTGCATCGGTGCCGTGTTGCCCGGGTCGTTCGTCGCCCGCGCCGACATGTTCAGCGGGGGCGCGATCGGGGTGGTGGCACGCATCATGAAGATCATCCCGATCGAACGGGCCAGTCTGCGGCGGCTGCCCGCGGTGGTCGAGCTCGTCGCCCGCCGACTGCGCTCCGGGCAGACGGTGGTGGCGTTCCCGGAGGGCACCACCTGGTGCGGCTGGCACGGCGAACCCGGGCACACGCACCAGGGGTCGGGATCCTTCTACCCGGCGATGTTCCAGGCCGCGATCGATGCCGCACGGCCGGTGCAGCCGCTCCGGCTGAGCTATCACCACGTCGACGGCAGCGTGTCCACCGCCCCGGCGTTCGTCGGCGACGACCCGCTGCTGCGCTCGGTCTACCGGCTGCTCACCGTGCGGCGCACGCTGGCGCGGGTGCACGTCGAATCCCTGCAGCTGCCGGGCACCAAGCGGCGCGACCTGGCCCGCCGCTGCCAGTCCGCGATCCGGGTCGCCGCACCCGCGCACCCAGGTCACGGGCACGCCCTGGTGGCTTAAGCGTTCAAGGGCCATTACCAGGGCACGGTATCCTGGGGCGCGTCATGGTCTACCTGGATCACGCTGCTACCACCCCGATGCACCCCGCCGCCGTCGAGGCGATGACGGCGGTGTTTGGCACTGTCGGCAACGCGTCGTCGCTGCACACCAGTGGCCGGGCGGCGCGGCGCCGGATCGAGGAATCTCGTGAGCTGATCGCGGACAAACTGGGGGCGCGCCCGTCGGAGGTGATCTTCACCGCGGGCGGCACCGAGAGCGACAACCTGGCCGTCAAGGGCATCTATTGGGCCCGCCGAGACGCGGAGCCGAGCTGTCGCCGCATCGTCACCAGCGAGGTGGAACACCATGCCGTGCTGGACTCGGTGAACTGGCTCGTCGAACACGAAGGTGCCCAGGTGACCTGGCTGCCCACCGCCGCCGACGGCTCGGTGTCGGCGCCGGCGCTGCGCGACGTGCTGCAGAGTCACGACGACGTCGCGCTGGTCTCGGTGATGTGGGCCAACAACGAGGTCGGCACCATCATGCCGGTGGTCGAATTGGCCGCCGTAGCAGCCGAATTCGGTGTTCCGATGCACAGCGACGCCGTGCAGGCGGTGGGCCAGCTGCCGGTCGAATTCGGCGCCAGTGGGCTGTCGGCGATGAGCGTGGCCGCGCACAAGTTCGGCGGCCCGCCGGGGGTGGGCGCGCTGCTGCTGCGACGGGACGTCACCGGCATGCCACTGTTGCACGGGGGTGGCCAGGAGCGCGACATTCGTTCCGGCACACCGTATGTCGCCGGCGCCGCCGGCATGGCCGCGGCCGCGCAGATCGCGGTTGACGGGCTATCGGCCAACGGCGCACGGTTGCGGGTGTTGCGCGACCGGCTGATCGAGGGCGTGCTGGCCGAGATCGACGACGTGGCACTCAACGGTGCCCGGGGCCTGTCGCGGCTTCCGGGCAATGTGCACTTCACCTTCCGCGGCTGCGAAGGCGATGCGCTGTTGATGTTGTTGGACGCCAATGGAATCGAATGCTCCGCCGGATCGGCCTGCACCGCAGGTGTCCCGCAGGCCTCGCATGTGTTGATTGCGATGGGTGCCGACCCGGCCAGCGCACGTGGGTCGCTGCGTCTTTCGTTGGGGCACAGCAGTATTGATGCCGATGTCGATGAGGCGTTGCGGGTGCTGCCCGGTGCGGTGGACCGGGCTCGCCGGGCCGCCCTGGCCGCCGCGGGCGCTTAGGGGGCTCTGGGGTGAAGGTTCTGGCCGCGATGAGCGGCGGGGTTGATTCGTCGGTCGCGGCCGCCCGCATGGTCGATGCCGGGCACGACGTGGTCGGTGTACACCTGGCCCTGTCGTCGGCGCCGGGTACGCTGCGCACCGGCTCGCGCGGCTGCTGTTCGAAGGAAGACGCCGCAGACGCGCGCCGCGTCGCCGACATGCTCGGAATCCCGTTCTATGTCTGGGATTTCGCGGAGAAGTTCCAAGAAGCCGTGATCGATGATTTCGTGTCGTCGTATGCCCGTGGGGAGACGCCCAACCCGTGCGTGCGGTGCAATCAGCGGATCAAGTTCTCCGCGCTGTCGGCGAGGGCCCTCGCGTTAGGCTTCGACACGGTGGCCACCGGCCACTATGCGCGGTTATCGGGTGGGCGGCTGCGCCGCGCCGTCGACCGGGCCAAGGATCAGTCCTACGTGCTGGCCGTGCTGACCGCGGAGCAGTTGCGCCACGCCGCCTTTCCAATCGGGGACACTCCCAAGCCGCAGATTCGCGCGGAGGCCGCCCGTCGCGGCCTGGCGGTGGCCGAAAAGCCGGACAGCCACGACATCTGCTTCATCCCGTCCGGGAACACCCAGGCTTTCCTGGGTGAGCGCATCGGTGTGCGCAGCGGCAATGTCGTCGGCGCGGACGGCGCGGTGCTGGCCACCCACGACGGGGTGCACGGATTCACCATCGGCCAGCGCAAGGGTCTGGGCATCGCGGGGCCGGGACCGGACGGCCGGCCTCGGTACGTGACGGCGATCGACGCCGACACCGCGACCGTCCACGTCGGCGAACTGACTGATCTCGACGTGCGCGAGCTGACCGGCCGCGCGCCCGTCTTCACCGGGGGAGTCGCACCGTCGGGTGCCATCGAGTGCGCGGTTCAGGTGCGCGCCCACGGTGAAATCGCCGATGCGGTAGCCGAATTGGTCGGTGACGAGCTCTTCGTGCGATTGCGCGAGCCGCTGCGCGGAGTGGCGCGCGGTCAGACGCTGGTGTTGTACCGCCCGGACCCCAACGGCGACGAGGTGATGGGCAGCGCCACCATCGCCGCCACTGCTTAGTGGGGTATGTTCGCGGCGATGTTGGTCATCACGATGTCGGACACCGACTGCGGGAAGCCGCAGAAGGTGACCTCGAGCAGCGCCACCGCCAGCACCCGGTAGTCGCGGCCGCAGCCGCCCGGCAGCATGTGCAGCGAGTCGGCACCGGCCTTCCAGTCGCCGACATACAGCTGCCCGGCGTCACTGGCCGCACAGTCTCCGACGGTCGACACCAGGGCGCCGAAGGCGCGCCGCGCGGTGGCCACATCGCGGTAGGCCGCGGCGCCCTCGGAGATCAGGCCCCCTTTGGGCGGATCCTGAAAGGTGGTCTTGTGGAACTCTTCGATATCGGGTCCGAAGGTCGCGGTCTCGGCGAAGATGAACCGGCACGGCCGGGGCGTGTTATCGGCGAGGACGTCGATGTCCACCGGGCGGTTGCCGTCCATCGACGGGATGATGGTCAGGCTGTCGCCACCGCCGGTGATCGCGCGCATCCGGGACTGGTTCAGGAGGATCTCGTCGACGTTGACGCCCTGCACACCGTGGGCGCCCATGGCGAATCCCGGCACTGCCGTGCCGCCCACCACCCTGGTGCAGGCCGCCACCAATAACGCCGCGCTACCCCACAGGAGCGAGCGCGTCAATCTCCCCATCTGCCACCCTTCTGGGCCCTTCTGGGTTCTGAGACTAACCTTTAAACACCCCAAGCGCCCGGGCCGGCACTGGCTGGCAATGCCAGGTCGAATAGGGTTGGCGGGTGAGTGTTTTCGCTAGGGCCAGCGGCGTCGGGTCGTGGCCCGGTATCGCCGCGCGCCAGGCCGCCGAGTTGGTTGTCGGCGAACTGGCGGATGCGCTGGCGCACTTAGTGGAGCTGCCCGCCAGGGGAGTCGGCGCCGACATGCTCGGGCGGGCCGGCGCGCTCCTGATCGATGTGGCGATCGACACGGTGCCGCGGGGCTACCGCATCGCCGCGCGGCCCGGAGCGGTCACCCGCCGGGCCGTCAGCCTGCTCGACGAGGACATGGATGCGCTCGAAGAGGCCTGGGAGGTCGCGCGCCTGCGCGGCGGCCAGCGTGTGGTCAAGGTGCAGGCCCCGGGGCCGGTGACGTTGGCCGCCGGGCTGGAGCTGGCCAACGGCCACCGGGCCATCACCGATTCCGGCGCCCTGCGTGACCTGGCGGCGTCGTTGGCCGAGGGTGTGGCCGCGCACCGCGCGGCGTTGGCCCGTCGACTCGACACCCCGGTGGTGGTGCAGTTCGACGAGCCATCGCTGCCCGCGGCGCTGGGCGGACAGTTGACCGGGGTGACCGCGCTCAGCCCGGTCGCCGCGCTCGATGAGGCGGTCGTCGGCGCACTGCTCGACGCGTGCGTCGCCGTCGTGGGCGCGGAGGTCGTGGTGCACAGCTGTGCCGCGGACTTGCCATGGGATCTATTGCAGCGCAGCGCTATTGGTGCCGTTTCGGTAGATGCTTCCGCGCTGCGCGCGGCGGACCTGGACGGCATCGCCGCCTTCGTCGAGTCGGGCCGCACCGTGATGCTGGGCGTGATCCCCGGCAGCGCACCCGAGCGGCAGCCGTCGGCGGAAGAGGTGGCCAAGGCGGTGGTCGCGGTGACCGACCGGCTCGGGTTCGGCCGCTCAGCGTTGCGCGACCGCATCGGTGTCACCCCGGTATGCGGTCTGGCCGGCGCGACGCCGCAGTGGGCGCGCACCGCGATCGGGCTGGCCCGCAAGGCTGCGGAGGCGTTCGACGAGGAGCCGGACGCCATCTGACGCTGAGTCGTCACATCCGCCACACCAGCCCCCGGGGGAGGGAAGTGTGTCGTTCAGAGGTGGACAAAAAGTGCACCGCTCCCTTGGGTGAGGCTCGTGTTGCGGATGTGACCGATGCCCCCGTCGCACCCCTTCGATAGCCTGCCAGGGTGACTTCGCCCGAGGTGTTGCGGCAATGGCAGGAGCTGGCGGAGGAGGTCCGCGAACACCAGTTCCGCTACTACGTGCGCGACGCGCCGATCATCACCGACGCCGAGTTCGACAAACTGCTACGCAAGCTCGAAGCGCTCGAGGAAGCCCATCCCGAGTTGCGCACGCCCGACTCGCCCACCCAGCTGGTCGGTGGTGCCGGCTTCGCGACCGTTTTCGAGGCCACCGAGCATCTGGAACGGATGCTCAGTCTCGACAACGCTTTCACCCCAGAGGAACTCGGCGCCTGGGCGACCCGCATCCACACCGAGGTGGGAGATGCCGCCCACTACCTGTGCGAGCTCAAGATCGACGGCGTCGCACTGTCGCTGGTTTACCGGGACGGGCGCCTGACCCGGGCGGCGACCCGCGGGGACGGTCGCACCGGTGAAGACGTCACGCTGAATGCCCGCACCATCGACGACGTCCCCGAACGACTCACCGCCAGCGGCGATTACCCGTTGCCCAAGGTCCTCGAGATTCGCGGCGAGGTGTTCTTCCTGGTGGCCGACTTCCAGGCGCTCAACGCGAGCCTGGTCGAGGAGGGCAGGAATCCGTTCGCCAACCCGCGAAACAGCGCGGCGGGATCGCTGCGCCAGAAGGACCCCGCGGTCACGGCCCGCCGCAGGCTGCGGATGATCTGTCACGGGTTGGGGCACGCCGACGGTTTTCGCCCGGCCACCCAGCACGACGCATATCTGGCGCTGAGGGAGTGGGGCCTGCCGGTTTCGGAGCACACCACCCTGGTGACCGACCTGGCCGGAGTCCAGGAACGCATTGACTACTGGGGCGAACACCGTCACGAGGTGGACCACGAAATCGACGGCGTCGTCGTCAAAATCGACGAGGTGGCGCTGCAACGCAGGCTGGGTTCCACCTCGCGGGCCCCGCGCTGGGCGATCGCCTACAAGTACCCACCCGAGGAGGCGCAGACCAAGCTGCTCGAGATCCGGGTGAACGTCGGCCGCACCGGGCGCGTCACACCATTCGCGTTCATGACGCCGGTCAAGGTCGCTGGGTCGACGGTGGGGCAGGCCACGCTGCACAACGCCTCGGAGGTCAAGCGCAAGGGCGTGCTGATCGGCGACACCGTGGTGATCCGCAAGGCCGGCGACGTGATTCCCGAGGTGCTGGGACCGGTGGTCGACCTGCGCGACGGGTCCGAACGCGAATTCGTCATGCCCACAACATGTCCCGAATGCGGGACCACGTTGGCGTTTGAAAAGGAAGGCGACGCCGACATCCGCTGCCCCAACTCGCAGCGCTGCCCGGCGCAACTGCGGGAGCGGGTGTTTCACGTCGCCAGCCGTGGCGGCCTGGACATCGAGGGGCTGGGCTACGAGGCCGCCGTCGCGCTGCTGCACGCGCAAGTCATCACCAGCGAGGGCGACCTGTTCGGCCTCACCGAGGACGACTTGTTGCGCACCGAGCTATTCCGGACCAAGGCCGGCGAGCTGTCGGCGAACGGCAAACGGCTGCTGGTCAACCTCGACAAAGCCAAGGCCGCACCGCTGTGGCGGGTGCTGGTGGCGTTGTCAATCCGCCACGTCGGGCCCACGGCCGCCCGCGCGCTGGCCACCGAATTTGGCAACATCGAGGACATCAAGGCCGCATCCACCGAGCAACTGGCCGCCGTCGAGGGCGTGGGCGTCACCATCGCCGACGCCGTCACCCAATGGTTCACCGTCGACTGGCACTGCGAGATCGTCGACAACTGGCGCAACGCCGGGGTGCGGATGGCCGACGAGCGCGACGAGAGCGCGCCGCGCACGCTGGCCGGGTTGACCGTCGTGGTCACCGGCTCGCTGACGGGCTTCTCCCGCGACGAGGCCAAGGAGGCGATCGTGACGCGCGGCGGCAAGGCGGCGGGCTCGGTGTCGAAGAAGACCGACTACGTCGTGGCCGGCGACTCGCCGGGATCGAAGTACGACAAGGCCGTTGAACTCGGCGTTCCCGTCCTGGACGAGGACGGATTCCGCACGTTGCTCGAGAAGGGCCCACCGGACACTGGGCCGTAGCACCATAACGGTTCTATGGTGGGCGCTATGACTCAGATGGCCAACGGGTGTGTCCAGGCATCCCCGTGGTCTCCTCGAGAGGCCGAGTTGCTGGCCGTGACGTTGCGGCTGTTGCAGGAACATGGCTATGACGGGTTGACGGTGGACGCGGTGGCCAGCGCCGCCCGCGCCAGCAAGGCGACCATGTATCGCCGCTGGCCCTCGAAAGCCGAATTGGTGTTGGCCGCCTTCATCGAGGGCGTTCGCCAGGTAGCGGTCCCGCCCAACACCGGGACGCTGCGGGGCGATCTGCTGACGGTTGGTCAGATCTGCTGCGAGCAAACCCACCAGCACGCCAGCACGCTGCGTGCGGTGCTTGTCGAGGCGTCGCGCCACCCCGCACTCAACGACGCGCTGCAACATCAGTTCATCGATCAGCGCAAAGCCTTGATCCAACACATCCTGCGCCAGGCCGTAGAGCGGGGGGAGATCGCCCATGCCGCCATCACCGACGAGCTTTGGGACCTGTTGCCCGGGTACCTCGTTTTCCGGGCTATCAGCACCGATCGGCCGCCCAGCCGTCGGACGGTGCGACTGCTTGTCGACGACTTCATCATCCCCGGCCTCACCCGATCCAACTAATAAAAAGTGTACGCACGCGTCTCTTGTACAGTACGGTGCAGTACCGTACTGTCATACCCATCGATCCGCCTCGAGCATCGAGGGTGATCGTGTCGCCCGCTGATCGAAAGGCTAACGGGTGAAACGGTTTTCAAATTTTTCAGTTGCGGCGGTGGCCCGCCGGGGGTGGATGGTGCTGGTCGCGATCATCGTCGTCGCGGTCGCGGGATTTTTCATCTATCGCCTGCACGGAATCTTCGGCTCGCACTACAACACCTCGGCCAACGCCGGCCTGTCCAACGAGATCGTCCCGTTCAACCCCAAGCAGGTGGTCCTCGAAGTCTTTGGCGCGCCGGGCGCGACGGCGACCATCAACTACCTGGATGTCAACGCCCAGCCGCAGATAGTCAAGAACGCGCCCCTGCCCTGGTCGTTCACCATCACCACGACGGAGCCCGCGGTCGTCGGCAACGTCGTGGCGCAGGGCAACGGAGACACCCTCGGCTGCCGCATCATCGTCAACGGTGAAGTCAAAGACGAACGCACCGTCAACAAAGTCGACGCCTACACCTTCTGCCTGGACAAATCCGGATGAGCGACCAATCCAAGCCGCCCCGCGTACCGCACACCATCCGTCGGCTGTCCCTGCCGATCCTGTTGTTCTGGGTGGCGCTGGCCGCCATCACCAACATCGCGGTCCCGCAGCTGGAAGTGGTCGGGAAAACCCACAACGTGGCGCTGAATTCGCCGGATGCGCCGTCACTCAAGGCGATCAAGCGGATCGGTCAGGACTTCCACGAGTTCGACACCGACAGCTCGGCCATGGTCGTCCTGGAGGGTGACAAGCCGCTCGGTGCGGACGCGCACAAGTTCTACGACGAGATGGTCCGCAAGCTCGAGGCGGACAAGAAGCACGTCGAGCACGTCCAGGACTTCTGGGGCGACACCCTGACCGCGGCGGGGTCGCAGAGCTCCGACGGCAAGGCCGCCTATGTTCAGGTGTTCCTCACGGGCAATCAGGGCTCGGCACAAGCCAACGAGGGCGTCGGCGCCATGCGCGACATCGTTGAGCACCTGAAACCGCCGCCCGGGGTCAAGGCCTATGTGACCGGTGCGGCACCGCTCATCTCGGATCAGTTCGACGTGGGTAGCAAGGGCACGGCGAAGGTCACCGGGATCACCGTCGGGGTGATCGCGCTGATGCTGTTTTTCGTGTACCGCTCGATCCTCACGACGCTGCTCGTGCTCGCGACTGTTCTTATCGAAATGTCCGGCGCCCGCGGAATCGTCGCCTTTCTGGGGAATGCCGGGTTCATCGGGCTCTCGACGTACGCGACGAACATCCTCACGCTGCTGGTGATCGCCGCCGGAACGGACTACGCGATATTTTTCGTCGGCCGCTATCAGGAGGCGCGCGGCAACGGCGAGGATCGCGAAAAGGCCTTCTACACAATGTTTCACGGAACGGCCCATATCGTCTTGGGTTCGGGTCTGACCGTCGCCGGCGCGGTGGCTTGTCTGAGCTTTACCCGGCTGCCCTACTTTCAGAGCCTGGGCATTCCTGCCGCGCTAGGTATTCTCGTCGCGCTTGCCGGCGCGCTGACCCTGGGTCCGGCCGTCCTCACCCTGGGCGCTTTGGTGGGCATCTTTGAGCCCAAGCGCGCCATGAGAACTCGCGGCTGGCGGCGCATCGGCACGGCCATCGTCCGTTGGCCCGGCCCCGTTCTCGTGTCGGCGTGCGCGTTGGCGCTGGTGGGCCTGCTCGCCTTGCCGGGATACAAGACGAGTTTCGACACCCGCCCCTACATGCCCGCCAACGCGCCGGCCAATGTCGGATACACGGCCGCCGAACGGCATTTTTCGCGCGCCCGACTGGAGCCCGAATTGCTGATGGTCGAGGCGGATCACGACCTGCGCGACCCGGCCGACATGCTCGTCCTGGACCGGGTGGCCAAGGCGGTGTTTCACGTGCACGGCGTCGCTCAGGTGCAGACCATCACCAGGCCCCTGGGAACGCCGCTCGTCCACAGCTCGCTTGCGTTCGCGGTCAGCAATTCCAGCGCCGCCCAGCAGGAAAACCTGTCGTACCAACGGGATCGCGCGAACGACTTGCAAAGGCAGGCAGGCGAACTGGCGAAGACGATTAACATCTTGAAGCAGCAGTACACGCTGCAGCAGCAGCTCGCCGCGGACACCCACAGCGAGGCCCAAAACTTTCACGACACGATCGCCACGATCAAGGACCTGCGCGACAAGCTCGCGAATTTCGATGATTTCTTCAGGCCGATTCGCAGTTATTTCTATTGGGAAAGGCATTGCTACGACGTGCCCGCGTGCTTCGCGTTGCGGTCCGTCTTTGACGCGCTCGACGGCATCGACCAGCTGACGGAGAAGTTCGAAGACCTCACGGCCACCCTGGACAAACTCGACGCGCTGCAGCCGAAACTGGTGGCGCTGATACCACCGCAGATCGACAGCCAGGAGATCAACCACGAATTGACGTTGGCCAGTTACGCGACCCAGTCCGGTATCAACGCCCAGACGGCCGCCGCGATCGACAACGCGACGGCGCTGGGGCGGGCCTTTGACGCCGCCAAGAACGACGACACCTTCTACCTGCCTCCCGAGGTTTTCGACAACCCCGATTTCAAGCGCGGCCTGAAACTGTTCCTGTCGCCCGACGGCAAGGCGGCTCGCATGATCGTCACCCATGAGGGCGATCCCGCTACCCCCCAAGGCATTTCACACATCGACCCGATCGCCAACGCCGCGCACGAGGCCTTGAAGGGCACGCCCCTGGCCGACGCCAACATCTACGTCGGCGGCACCGCGGCGACGTACAAGGACATCCAGGATGGGGCCAAGTGGGACCTGATGATCGTGGCGTTCGCCGCGCTCAGCCTCATCCTGCTGATCATGATGATCATCACGCGAAGCCTGGTCGCCGCGCTGGTCATCGTGGGCACCGTGGCGATGTCGCTGGGCGCCTCCTTCGGGCTGTCCGTGCTGGTGTGGCAGTACCTGTTCGGGATTCAGCTTTATTGGGTCGTGCTGGCGCTGGCGATCATCCTGCTCCTGGCGGTGGGATCGGACTACAACCTGCTGCTGATCTCCCGATTCAAGGAAGAAATCAATGCCGGCCTGAAGACCGGCGTCATTCGCGCGATGGCCGGCACCGGCTCGGTAGTCACCTCCGCCGGCGTCGTCTTCGCCGTCACCATGTGCGCGTTCGTGTTCAGCGGATTTCAGGTGCTCGGGCAGATCGGGACGACGATCGGCCTGGGGCTGTTGTTCGACACGCTGATCGTGCGCTCGTTCATGACACCGTCCGTCGCAACGCTGCTGGGGCGCTGGTTCTGGTGGCCGCTTCGGGTACGCCCGCGCCCGGCCAGCACCATGTTGCGGCCGTACGGGCCTCGTTCGGCGGTCCGCCAGCTTCTGCTGTGGGAAGACGACGACCCGGTGGTGGCTCCCGAAAAGGCGGTGGCTCCCACATCGCGTTAGCGCAGCATGGTGGCCACGATGCCGGCCAGGTAGCCCAGCCGGGCCACCTCCGAAGGCCGGAACTCCGGGCCCGGACGGCCCAGCACCACCGCCAGATGTGGGTCGCCCAACGGCGCGGCGACCATCGTGGTGTCCATATCGCGCCAGGCCTGGGGCACCCAGTCGGCGCTGCTGTCCAGCGTCGCGGCCTGTTCGATCGGCAACCACGGCGCCGAATCCGCACGGGTCTCGGGCGCACCGGGGCTGGCGGCGAGGCGGTGCGGTTTCCCGTCGCAACTGTGCAACACCGTGCACCAGCTCACGCGCAGCACCTTGGGTGCCTCGTCGGCCAGCACCTGCAGTTTGGACTCCCTGTCGGCGGCCGCGGCGACACGGTCGAGAAGCTCCAGCTCGCGGTGGGCCTCCAGCAAACCGGTATGGGGACGGACGCTATCCACCCGCACGCCGGGGAGCGCCTCGGCCGCGGTGATCAGAATGTCCGGCATCGCCCCGAGGGGCAGCTCGATGACGAGGTCGTCGATCGCGTAACCCGCGCCGCGCTCCACCACGTCGAGCGACAAGATGTCGGCGCCCGTCGTACCGAGCGCGACCGCCAACGAGCCCAGGCTGCCGGGGCGGTCGACGAGCTCGATGCGCAACAGATACGACGGCACGCGCCCACTGTCGCACAACCATGTATCCGTGGCATTTCGCCAGGACCTGAGTTCCTAGTGACCCTGGCCGTCTGGTTAGGAGCGATCGCAAGCGCGGCGAAGCCGGGCGCAGCGGGTCGCGACCGTCTGGTTAGGAGCGATCGCAAGCGCGGCGAAGCCGGGCGCAGCGGGTCGCGACCGTCTGGTTAGGCTTTTCGCTCGTGTCCCAGATCTCCCGCGATGAGGTGGCCCACCTGGCCCGACTGGCCAGGCTGGCGCTCGACCGATACCGAGCTGGACAGTTTCGCCGGCCAACTCGACGCCATCCTGACGCACGTCAGCCAGATTCAGGCGGTCGATGTCACCGGCGTCGAACCGACCGATAACCCGCTCAAGGACGTCAACGTGACGCGACCGGACGAGACGGCTCCGTGCCTGACGCAGGCAGAGGCGCTGGCTGAGGCGCCCGAAGCCGTCGACGGCCGCTTCGCCGTGCCCCAGATCCTGGGGGAGAGCCAGTGACCGGCCCACTGAACGAGATCCTGCGCCTCTCCGCGTCGACGCTGGCCGCCAAGATCGCCGCCAAGGAGTTGTCGTCGGTCGAGCTGACCCGCGCCTGCCTGGACCAGATCGAGGCAACCGACGACCGCTACCACGCCTTCCTGCACGTGGCGGCCGACGCGGCGTTGAGCGCCGCGGCCGCCGTCGACAAGGCGCTGGCCGCCGGCGAGCGGCCGGCATCCGCGCTGGCCGGGGTGCCGCTGGCGCTCAAGGACGTGTTCACCGCCACCGACATGCCCACCACCTGCGGGTCCAAGATCCTCGAGGGCTGGCATTCGCCCTACGACGCCACGCTGACCGCGCGGCTGCGCGCGGCCGGCATCCCGATCCTGGGCAAGACCAACATGGACGAGTTCGCGATGGGCTCCTCGACGGAGAATTCCGCCTACGGCCCCACCCGCAACCCGTGGAACATCGACCGGGTGCCCGGCGGCTCCGGTGGCGGCAGCGCGGCGGCGCTGGCCGCGTTCCAGGCGCCGCTGGCCATCGGATCCGACACCGGGGGCTCCATCCGTCAGCCCGCCGCGCTGACCGCGACCGTCGGCGTCAAACCCACCTACGGCACGGTGTCGCGCTACGGGCTGGTGGCCTGCGCGTCGTCGCTGGACCAGGGTGGGCCGTGTGCCCGCACGGTGCTGGACACCGCGCTACTGCACCAGGTGATCGCCGGACACGACGCGCGCGACTCCACCTCGATCGACGTCGGGGTGCCGGACGTCGTCGGCGCCGCCAAGGCCGGCGCGAACGGTGACCTGCGCGGGGTGCGCGTCGGGGTGGTCAAGCAGCTGCGCGGCGAGGGCTACCAGCCCGGGGTGCTGACGTCGTTCGAGGCCGCGGTCAAGCAGTTGACCGAACTGGGCGCCGAGGTCAGCGAAGTCGACTGCCCGCACTTCGATCACGCGCTGGCCGCCTACTACCTGATCCTGCCGTCGGAGGTGTCGAGCAACCTGGCGCGCTTCGACGCGATGCGCTACGGACTGCGGGTCGGCGACGACGGCACCCACAGCGCCGAGGAAGTGATGGCACTGACCCGGGCCGCCGGATTCGGGCCAGAAGTCAAGCGGCGCATCATGATCGGCGCGTACGCCTTGTCTGCCGGCTACTACGACGCCTACTACAACCAGGCGCAGAAGGTGCGGACGTTGATCGCCCGGGACCTCGAGGAGGCCTACCGCTCCGTCGACGTGTTGGTGACGCCGACGACGCCGACCACCGCGTTCGGCCTGGGCGAGAAGGTCGACGACCCGCTGGCGATGTACCTGTTCGACCTGTGCACCCTGCCGCTGAACCTGGCCGGGCACTGCGGCATGTCGGTGCCGTCGGGGTTGTCCCCGGACGACCAGCTGCCGGTGGGTCTGCAGATCATGGCGCCGGCGCTGGCCGACGACCGGCTGTACCGGGTGGGCGCCGCCTACGAGGCCGCACGCGGTCCGTTGCCGACGGCCATTTAGCGCCTAGGTCTGGCGAGCAGACGCAAAATCGCCCTCAAGCAGAGCATTTTGGGCGATTTTGCGTCTGCTCGCGCCATCTAAGGCCGCACAGGCAAGATAAAAGCATGCGGATCGGAATTCTCACCGGAGGCGGCGATTGCCCCGGGCTCAACGCCGTCATCCGGGCGGTGGTGCGCACCTGCGACAGCAGGTACGGCTCGTCGGTGGTCGGGTTCCAGGACGGCTGGCGTGGATTGCTGGAGAACCGGCGCATGCAGCTGGCGAACGACGACCGCAATGACCGGCTGCTGGCCAAGGGCGGAACCATGCTGGGCACCGCCCGCGTGCACCCCGACAAACTGCGGGCCGGGCTGAACCAGATCAAGCAGACGCTGGATGACAACGGCATCGACGTGCTCATCCCGATCGGCGGCGAAGGCACGCTGACGGCCGCGCACTGGCTGTCGGAGGAGAACGTGCCCGTGGTCGGCGTGCCGAAGACGATCGACAACGACATCGACTGCACCGACGTGACTTTCGGCCATGACACCGCGCTGACGGTGGCCACCGATGCCATCGACCGGTTGCACAGCACCGCCGAATCCCACCAGCGGGTGATGCTGGTGGAGGTGATGGGCCGGCACGCCGGCTGGATTGCGCTGAACTCGGGGCTGGCGTCGGGCGCGCACATGACGCTCATCCCGGAACAGCCCTTCGATGTCGAAGAGGTGTGCCGGCTCGTCAAGCGGCGCTTCCAGCGCGGGGATTCGCACTTCATCTGCGTGGTCGCCGAGGGCGCCAAGCCGGTCGAGGGCTCGATCTCGTTGCGCGAAGGCGGGATTGACGAGTTCGGACATGAGCGCTTCACCGGGGTCGCGGCGCAGTTGGGCGTGGCGGTGGAGAAACGGATCAACAAGGAGGTCCGGGTGACCGTGCTGGGCCACGTCCAGCGGGGCGGCACCCCGACCGCCTACGACCGGGTGCTGGCCACCCGATTCGGAGTCAACGCGGCCGACGCCGCGCACGCGGGGGAGTACGGCCAGATGGTGTCGTTGCGCGGGCAGGACATCGGCCGGGTGTCGCTGGCGGATGCGACGCGCCACCTCAAGCTGGTGCCCGAGAGCCGCTACGACGACGCCGCGGCCTTCTTCGGCTGAGCGGCCCGCCTACGAGCTCACCGACGCCGGGATGCGTTGGACGCGAGGCGCGGTCGGGACGCGCACCGGCCTGGTGCGTACCCGCTGCGGCCACCAGAACCAGCGGCCGAGCAACGCCGCGATCGACGGCGTCATGAAGGAGCGCACGACCAGGGTGTCGAACAGCAGCCCCATGCCGATGGTGCTGCCGACTTGCGCGAGGGACATCAAGGCGGACAGGCCGAAGGAGAGCATGGTGAAGGCGAAGACCAGCCCGGCAGAGGTGACGACGGCGCCGGTGCCGGCCATCGATCGGATGATGCCGGTTTTGATTCCGGCGTGAATTTCTTCTTTGAATCGCGATACCAGCAGCAGGTTGTAGTCCGATCCCACGGCCAGCAGGATGATCACCGACATGGCCAGGATCATCCAGTGCAGTTGGATGCCCAGGATGTACTGCCAGATCAGCACGGACAGCCCGAACGATGTTCCCAGGGACAGCAGCACGGTGCCGACGATGACCGCCGAGGCGATCACGGCGCGGGTCAGGACCAGCATGACGATGAAGATCAGGATCAGCGCGCCCACTCCGGCGATCAGCAGGTCGTAGGTGGATCCCTCTTTCATGTCCTTGGCAATGGCCGCGGTGCCGCCGATGTAGATGCGAGCATTCTCCAGCGGGGTGCCTTTGATGGCCTCGAACGCGGCGTTGCGGATCGCGTCGACATGGGCGATGCCCTCGGGACTGGCGGGGTCACCGAGGTGAGAGATGATGAACCGCACCGCTTTTCCGTCCGGCGAGATGAACATGTCCATGCCCCGCTTGAAGTCGGGATTGTCGAACACTTCCGGGGGCAGGTAGAACGAGTCGTCGTTCTTGGAGGCGTCGAACGCCTGACCCATCGAGTTGCCTTTGCCGCTCATCGCAGCACCCTGGTCCTGCAGGCCGGCCATGGTGGAATGCATCGACAGCATCATGGTGTGCATCGACTTCATCATGGTGAGCATCGGATCCAGCATTTTGATCATCTGCGGCATCAGCGCGTCGAGTTTGTCCATCTGCGGCAACAGGTCGCCGATCGCGTCCGACAGGGTGTCGACGCCGTCGAGTGCGTCGAACACCGAGCGCAGCGACCAGCACACCGGGATGTCGAAACAGTGCTTCTCCCAATAGAAATAGCTGCGGATCGGCCGGAAGAAATCGTCGAAATTGGTGATCTTGTCGCGCAGGTCGATGACCTGGGTCACCATCATTTTCGTCTGCGCAACGATGTTATGGGTGATCCCGGTCAGCTCGTTCATGATCGCGATCATGGTTTCCATGGTGGTGATCATGGTCTCGGTCTGGTTGGCCATGACCAGCATGTCGTCCATCTGGGTCTGCATGTAGTCGCGCGTGAGCTGCTGGCCGACGGCTTGCATGCCCATCTGATACGGAATCGAGGTGTGGTCGATCGGGGTGCCCAGCGGACGCGAGATGGTCTGCACCCGGGCGATGCCAGGGGTGTGGAAGATGTTTTTGGCGATGCGCTCGATGATCAGCATGTCGGCGGAGTTGCGTAAATCCTGATCGGTCTGAACCATCAACAGTTCTGGGTTCATCCGGGCCTGGTTGAAGTGACGGTCGGCGACGTCGAAACCCTGCATCGCGGGAATGCTTTTCGGCATGAACTGGCGGTCGTTGTAGCTGGCCTGGTAGCCGGGCAGGGTGATCAGTCCGACCAGCGCCAGCGCGCACGTCGCGGCCAGGATCGGACCCGGCCAGCGCACCACGGCCGTGCCCACCCGTCGCCAACCTCGGGTGCGCGCAACGCGTTTGGGCTCGAACAGCCCGAACCGGCCGCCGATCACCAGCATCGCCGGCGCCATGGTCAAGCGACGCCAGCACCGCCACCGCGATACCGATGGCCAACGGAATACCCAGGGATTGGAACATCGGCAATCGGGTGAAATGCAGGCAGAGCGTGGACCCCGCAACCGTCAGGCCCGAACCCAGCACGACGTGCGCGGTGCCCCGGTACATCGTGTAGAAGGCAGTGGCGCGATCCTGTCCGGCGGTGCGCGCCTCGTGATAGCGGCCCAACACGAAGATCGCGTAGTCGGTGCCCGCCGCGATACCCAACATGGTCAGCAGGTTCACCGAGAACGTCGACAAGCCGATCAGGCTGTAGTGGCCCAGGGCCGCCACCACGCCACGGGCGGCCACCACTTCGAGCATCACCATCACCAAGCACCAGCACCACCGTGACCACCGAGCGGTACACGATGAACAGACTCATCAGGATCACCGCCACGGTGATCGCGGTGACCACCTTCAGACTCTTGTCGCCGACCTTGTGCTGATCGGCGAACAATGCCGTCGTGCCGGTGATGTAGACATGCAGACCCGACGGCACCGGCACGCTGTCGACGATCTGGCGGAGCGCGTCGATGGATTCGTTGGCCAGCGCCTCACCCATGTTGCCGGTCAGATAGAGCTGCACGTAGGTGGCCTTGCCGTCTGCGCTTTGCGCACCGGCCGCCGTCAGCGGATCACCCCAGAAGTCCTGCACATGCGTGATGTGGGTGGGGTCGGCCCGAAACTTGCGGATCAACTCGGCGTAATAGCGATGGGCCTCGTCCCCCAACGGTTGATCACCCTCGAGCACGACCATCGCCGAGGCGTCGGAGTCAGATTCCTTGAACACGCGGCCGATGTGCTTCATGGCCTGCATCGAAGGCGCATCCCCCGGACTCAACGACACCGAGTGCGTCTGTCCCACGTCCTCCAGAGACGGCACCGCCACGTTGAGCAACACCACCAACGCCACCCAGCCCAGCAGAATCGGCACCGCAAACACGCGGATGAAGTGGGCGATGGCCGGAGGGCGATCCGCGCTCATGCCGACTTCACCTGGCAGAAGGTGAACGCATCCACTCCGTTGGCCGACTTCTCGTCCTTGACCTTGCCGTCCACCGTGATACGGCAGCCGATCGACTCGGCGTCGCCCTGAGCGAGCAAGATCGGGCTGGTCGCCGGCGCGGTAGTAGTCAGCGTGAGCGACCACGGAAGTGGCGCGCCCTTGACGCTTTGCGGGTTCGCCGACAGGTCAAGGTAATTGATCGTCGCCACCGCGCCGGTCGGCCCGAAAACCTCGTAGGTCACCTGCTTCGGGTTGAACGGCTTGGCGTCGCTGTTGATTCCGGAACCCTCGCGCGTGATCTGGGTATCCGATCCGAATATCCCGTGCATGCGGGTTATCACAAACCCCCCAATGACGACCATCAGCAGCACCATCAGCGGCAACCACTGTCGTCTAATCATCTTCAGCATGAAAGTCCTTGTGGGGGAGTCGAGTTAGCGTTCATTGACCAGGTATGCCGTGGACATATCCGTAATTTCACGGGCCCACTGTTGCCACGTCAGCCCGTCCGGCAGCCACGGGACATTGCCGCGCGGTGTGCCCCGGCGCCAATCACGTTGCGAAAGGTCATCTCCAGCGCAGCATCGGGATCGGGGTGCCGGATCTGTTCACGGTAGGGGGCCGTGGCGTCGAAGAATCGCCGTCGCAAGTCGGTGAAGGTTCGCAGCCCTTCCTCCGGGGGATCGGCGGCGCGTCCGCCGGCCAGGATGGCGGGAATGAGCCGGGCACTGTCGTTCAGGGCTCGCTCAGCCCCGTTGCCAAGGCGTCGAGAACACCTTCCAGCGACGGCTCGGTATTTTCCAGTGCGGTGACCACGCTGTGTTCGAGCCGCTCCACGAGCGCCTGTCTCACCGCGTCGATCAATTGCTCTTTACCGGCGAACCGCCGGTAGACGCCCCCGACCGAGACTCCGGCGTGTTCGGCGACGCGGGCGATGGTGAGCTCCTCGGGTCCGTCGTTGATCAAGACGTGTTCGGCCGAGGCGAGTAGCCGTCGCAGCGCTGCACGACTGCGCGCCTGCTGAGGCGGACGGAATCCCGTGTTGACGGGCGGTCTCGACGGTGCTGCGTTGTTGCTCATGCCGTCCCCGATAATGGAATGCGAATTTCGATTCGCATGCTAGATCACCGGCGGGCCGCCCTCAAGCCTTGGCGAGATTCGACAGGTGATTAGGGGAAGGTTCGCCAATTCAGATTGGCGGTTTCCCGCCGCTGGGAGTGGTAATACCGGCAATATGAGCGGTTCGAACCGCAGAGTCGTTCAGCATGCGCCGCCGCCGGCGGGCCCGTTCGCCCGCCGGCCTACCGCCCAGATGCGTCGTGGTTCCCGCGACCGCCGGGATTTGATGAGCCAACCCCGGCGATGGGCGTGCCGCCGCCGGCCCGCCGTGAGCGGCTGCCGGGCGGCACGGCACTGGACGGCCTCGACCAGCAGGACGAGGCGAGCCCTGACAGGTTGGGCTGGCGTGAGGTTTTCCACCGCCTGACCGGGATCGATCTGGGTCCCAGCAAGGAATTGGCCCAGGAAGCCGGCCTGCGGGATCGCGTCCGGACATCGGTGGGCGGCGCGTTTCCCGTCGCTGTGCTCAACCTCAAAGGTGGTGTCGGCAAGACTGCGGTGGTTGAGGCGCTGGGCTCGACCTTCGCCGACGCGCGCGACGACCGGGTTATCGCCCTCGACCTCGACGCCGGGGACTTGGCGGATCGGCATGGTCGCCGCAACCCGCTGAGCATGGCCGACCTGATCGCCGACGACACGGTCACGCGCTATATCGACGTGCGGGCGCACACGTATATGAACAGCTGCGGGCTGGAAGTGCTCGGCCTGCCGGACTATGCGCACACCGATTTGCGCGTGGGCCGCAGCGATGTGGTGAAAGCGTTTTCCATTCTCCGGAAGCACTATTCGCTGATGTTGGTGGACTGCGTCAAGGCGCTTAATTCCAGCGTGATGGATGCGGTTCTGCCGGAGTCACGGGCCCTGGTGGTGGTCACCAGCACCTCGATCGACGCGATACGTAAGACCAGAACCACGCTGGAGTGGTTGTCCAACAACGGATATCGGAAGTTGATCGGTTCGACCGTGCTCGCGATCAACCACGTCGAGCCGAGCAAGCCGGACAATCCGGCCGCCAAGGAAGTCGAGCAATTGTCCGCGCAGGTCGCCGCCACGGTGCCGCTGCCATTCGACCGGCATGTGCATGAGGGCAGAGAGATCGGTTTGGACAGATTGAGCAAGGACAGCAGGCGCCGCTACCTGGAGATGGCTGCCGCGCTGGCCGACATGTTCCCTGGTCGCTGACCACCGGGCCCCCCGGCCCGCGATGACCACTAAGATCGAGCCCATGACTTCAGTGGTTGACCTGCTGGATTACGACGACGTCATCGCGCGCTTTGATCCGGTGCTCGGACTCGAGGTGCACGTTGAGCTGTCCACCGTGACCAAGATGTTCTGCGGCTGCTCCACCACGTTCGGGGCTGAGCCCAACACTCAGGTGTGCCCGGTTTGCCTGGGGCTGCCCGGTTCGCTGCCGGTGCTCAACCAGGTGGCGGTGGAGTCGGCGATCCGGATCGGGCTGGCGCTGAACTGCGAGATCGTGCCCTGGTGCCGCTTTGCCCGGAAGAACTACTTCTACCCGGACATGCCCAAGAACTACCAGATCTCGCAGTACGACGAGCCGATCGCCATCAACGGGTACCTCGACGCTCCGCTGGAGGACGGCAGCACCTGGCGGGTGGAGATCGAACGGGCGCACATGGAGGAGGACACCGGCAAACTGACCCACATCGGCAGCGAGACCGGCCGCATCCACGGCGCCACCACGTCGCTGATCGACTACAACCGCGCTGGCGTGCCGCTGATCGAGATCGTCACCAAGCCCATCGAGGGAGCCGGAGACCAGGCGCCGCAGATCGCCCGGGCCTACGTGACGGCACTGCGAGACCTGTTGCGCGCATTGGATGTATCCGACGTCCGGATGGACCAGGGTTCGATGCGCTGTGATGCCAACGTGTCGCTGAAGCCGATCGGGACCACCGAATTCGGCACCCGGACCGAAACCAAAAACGTCAACTCGTTGAAGAGTGTTGAGGTCGCGGTGCGTTACGAAATGCAGCGCCAGGCAGCGGTCCTGGTGTCGGGCGGCCAAATCACGCAGGAAACCAGGCACTTTCACGAGTCCGGATACACCAGCCCGGGCCGCGCCAAGGAGACCGCGCAGGATTATCGGTATTTCCCCGAGCCGGACCTGGAGCCCGTCGCGCCCAGCCGCGAGCTAGTCGAGCAGTTGCGCCAGACCATTCCCGAGCTACCGTGGTTGAGCCGCAAGAAGATTCAGCAGGAGTGGGGCATCTCCGACGAGGTGATGCGCGACCTCGTCAACGCGGGCGCGATCGAATTGGTCACTGCCACGGTCGAACACGGCGCATCGGCCGAACAGGCCCGCGCCTGGTGGGGAAACTTCTTGATGCAGAAGGCCAATGAGGCCGGCGTTACCCTGGACGAGCTGTCCATTTCTCCCGCCCAGGTCGCCGCGGTGGTGGCGTTGGTCGATGAGGGCAAGCTGTCCACCAAGCTGGCCCGCCAAGTCGTCGAGGGTGTGCTCGCCGGGGAGGGCGAGCCCGAGCAGGTGATGACCGCGCGCGGCCTGGCGCTGGTGCGCGACGACTCGGTGACGCAGGCCGCCGTCGACGAAGCGCTGGCCGCCAATCCCGATGTGGCGGAAAAGATTCGCGGCGGCAAGGTCGCCGCGGCGGGCGCGATCGTCGGCGCGGTGATGAAGGCCACCCGCGGCCAGGCCGACGCGGCCCGGGTGCGCGAGCTGGTCTTGAAGGCCTGCGGGCAGGGCTGAGCCGGCCATTAGGCAGTTCACAAATGCGATATCGCCGGCGATATCACATTGCGACTGATCGTCGAGAAACCGCTACCGGAAGACCCCGTCTGCATCCATGATGTTGGGGTGCCGGACGAAACCTTCGAAGAATTCATGACGATGCTGGACCTGCCTGCGTTCGTGGTGACCACCCAGGCCGCCGGCCAACCCGCGGGCTGTCTGGTCGGCTTCGCCACCCAAACCGGCGTTGCGCCGCCACGATTCCTCGTCGGTTTGGCCAAGGGCAGCCACACCCTCGGGGTGGCGAGCCTGTCCCAGCACTTGGCGGTGCACGTATTGTCGCGGCGCCACCGTGCGCTGGCCGAACTGTTCGGCGGCCAAACGGGCCATCAGATCAACAAATTCGATCGCTGCTCGTGGCGCGCCGGCCCGCAGGGCATGCCGATGCTCGATGACGCGATCGCCTGGTTCGTCGGCCGGGTCGTGAACCGGATCGACGTCGGCGATCACGTGGCCTACCTGCTGGAACCCGTCGCCACCTGGGCCCCCGAATCCGCCGACGATCCGCTTTACCTCTCCGACGTCGACGACATCGACGACGACGACGATTCCGGCGGCGAGCCCGATCCGACGTTCTTCCGCGGTCAAAACCGCGTCGACGTGGCGCGCAAGTACGGCCTGCGGTTCACCATCGACGGGCTTTAAGTTTTATCGTCGTTGTTGCGCGGGAAGCCGCCACCCTGCGGGAACAGCGGGAACACCACATCGTCGAGCTTCTCCGCGTCACCGGCCGTCTTGTTGACGGTCGCGCCCCAGACGTTGCCGTCCGGCGACATCCGCAGCGCCCACGCATGCGCGTGAGTGTCCTTCCGCACCACGTCGGGTTCGCCGGTGACCGCGCCCGTCGAGGCGGCGAGCCGCACCGCCACCGTTTGCTTGGGGTTGATCAGGTTGATCAGCACCGTCGAATCCATGGCCGCACACCCGGCCACGCCCGGTTTGTCCGGCCAGGACCACACGGTGGAGACCTCCGACTTCTTGGTGATGCGCTGCAACCGGTCCGCGGTGGGCGTGCGGTCGGCGACGTACAGCGAGCCGTCGACGGGGTCGATGCACAGCCCGCCACCGGAGCCGACGCCGGACAGCGCCGTCGTCGGCGGCGCCTGACCGACGGTGGTCGGCTGCTCGATGCGCAGCACCTTGCCGGCCAACGATTTGGGATCGGCGGCCATCGCCGGGTTGCCCGCGTCGCCGGTCAGCACCACCAGCGTGGTGGGGCTGGTGAATATCAGCGCGCCGGTGTTTCCGGTGGCGCCCTTGGGGATTCCCGTCAGGATGTCCTTCGGGACATCGCCGTCGGCCACCCGGATGACCCGGTTGTCGGTGGGCGTGCTGATGTAGGCGTACATCAGCCGGTCCTGGCTGTAGGTGGGCGACAGCACGATGTCCATCAGGCCGCCATCCCCGGACGGGTCGACGGGGATGACCATCTTCACCTTCGGCTCGGCGCTGACCGAGATCTCCTTGACGGCGCCGGTGGTGCGTTCGGCAACCAGCGCGGTTTTGCTGTCGGCCCCCATGATCAGGCCGCTGGTGCTCTCCAGGCAGCCCTGCATCACCCCCGGCGCGGGGCACGCCTTGGGGAACGGCGTCGGGGGCAGGGGCGGCGGTGGGGGAGGCGTCGAGCTGGGCTGGGGCCGAAGTTCGGGGTTGGTGGTGAAGGGCTGCGACTGTGCGTCGTTGAACCGCGCGCAGCCGCTCGCGACCAGCACCGCCGCCGACAGCACGGCGAACCCGCACCGAACTGACCGCCGTAGATGCATGACCGACAGGCTACGGACATCGCGGGCTTGAATGCCACTGGCCGCCACATGGTGCCCGAGGGTGTCCCGAGAAGCCCCAGGGAACCCGCATTTGGGCCATCTGAGGCCGATCTGGGCCAATTTGGCGGGCTCAGCGCCGATTGCCCGGCGAAAGCGCCGCTCAAATCCCCGATTCAGGGCCATTTGCCCCTTACCCTGACACCCGTGACCAGTCAATCGCATGACGCACCTTGGCAGCGGCCGGGCCTAGCCTCTGAGCAGGCCCCGGAGCAGGCCCCGGGACGCCCCGCCGCGGCCCGCCTGGTCGACCCCGAAGATGACCTGACTCCAGTCGGGTATCCAGGCGAATTCGGAACCACCGGCGTGATCCCCTACCAGGACCCGAACCAGTCGGGCGTCCCCGCCAGTCCGGGATACGGCCTGCTCGACCAACAGGAACCGCTGCCGTACGTCCAGCCGCAATCGCCGGCCCGGCCGGCGCCGATTTCGGCGACCGAACCCGCCCAGGTCGACAAGCGCGACGAGGACGAACGCCAGCGCGACGTCGGCCGCCGCCGCGGCACTCAGCATCTCGGATTGTTGATTTTGCGCGTCGGGCTCGGCGTGGTGCTGGCCGCTCATGGTCTGCAGAAGCTGTTCGGGTGGTGGGGCGGCTCGGGGCTGACCGGGTTCAAGAATTCACTGTCCGACGTCGGCTACCAGCACGCCGACATCCTCGCCTATGTGAGCGCCGGCGGTGAGATCCTGTCGGGCGCGTTGCTGGTGCTGGGACTGTTCACCCCGGTGGCCGCCGCGGGCGCCCTGGCGTTTCTGATCAACGGCCTGCTCGTCACCATCTCGGCCAAGCCGCATTCGCACAACTTGACGTACTTCCTGCCGGACGGGCACGAATACCAGATCACCCTGATCGTCATGGCCGTCGCCGTCATCCTGGCCGGTCCCGGCCGTTACGGCCTGGACGGCGGGCGGGGCTGGGCCTATCGACCGTTCATCGGGTCGTTCGTCGCGCTGGTCTGCGGCATCGCCGCCGGTGTGGGCGTCTGGGTGCTGCTCAACGGGGTGAATCCGATCGCCTGACGGTGCTCACTGATAGGGGTTGGGCACCCGTCCCGCGCTGGCTTCGGTCAACTGTGGCAGGGTCGCGAAAGTGACCGCGGGCAGTCGTAATTCCGCGCCGCTCTTGAGCCTCGCGCGCGCCCAGGAACCACGGTTGAAACGCAGCCCGTCGATGTCTTCCCAGCGTGCGGACTGGCTGCCCAGCAGGGTCCGCACCGTCACGCCCTGGTCGTCGGCGACAGTGCGCAGCCGGGCGATCAACGCCGACAACAGCACCGGGATGACAAGCAGCGGGGCACAGGGCGGCCACGCCAGCACCGGTATCAGCAAGCCGAGGGTCAGGAATCCGACTGCGAAGTGCGCCATCGGCGAAACCTTGATCACCACGGGCGAGCCATCAGCCACCCGAGCATCATTTCACCCGTCCGGCCCGGGTAACGGACGGCACCGGATTTGACTGCTGAGCTGTGCGAAGACTACCGTCGGACGCTATGGGTAAGCCCGGAATGCTCGTAGTACTTAGTCGGCGCGTTGGTGTCTGACTAGTTCTTCAGCATTTGAAGCGATCCAGCACCAACGCGCAACCCTCGTACAGCAGCAGCTGACGGGGGTTTTTTCATGCGCCCCCCAACCAAGAGGACTAAGAGGACACAGTGAGCGCACCTACCAAGCCACAGCCGCAGCATGCGGCCAACGGCGCGCCGGACACCGTGAAACCCGCCGCAAAACCTCCTGCGGCCCAAGCGAAACGGGTTGCACCGGTGCAACTCACCGGCGCGCAGTCGGTGATCCGGTCGCTGGAGGAACTCGACGTCGAGGTCATCTTCGGGATTCCCGGCGGCGCCGTACTGCCCGTGTATGACCCGCTGTTCGACTCGAAAAAGCTGCGCCACGTGCTGGTGCGCCACGAGCAGGGTGCCGGTCACGCCGCCAGTGGCTACGCGCACGCGACGGGCAAGGTCGGGGTGTGCATGGCGACTTCGGGTCCCGGCGCCACCAATCTCGTTACGCCGCTGGCCGATGCGCAGATGGACTCGATCCCGGTGGTTGCCGTCACCGGGCAGGTCGGGCGTGGGCTGATCGGGACCGACGCCTTCCAGGAGGCCGACATCTCCGGCATCACGATGCCGATCACCAAGCACAACTTCTTGGTGCGCTCCGGCGACGACATTCCGCGGGTGATGGCCGAGGCCTTCCACATCGCGGCCTCGGGACGCCCGGGCGCGGTGCTTGTCGACATCCCCAAGGACGTGTTGCAGGGCCAGTGCACGTTCAGCTGGCCGCCGCGGATGGAGCTGCCCGGCTACAAGCCCAACACCAAACCGCACAGCAAGCAGGTCCGTGAGGCCGCCAGGCTGATCGCGGCCGCGCGCAAACCGGTGCTGTACGTGGGCGGCGGCGTCATCCGCGGCGAGGCGACCGAGCAGCTGGCCGAATTGGCCCAACTGACCGGCATCCCGGTGGTCACCACGCTGATGGCGCGCGGTGCGTTCCCGGACAGCCATCGCCAGCACCTGGGCATGCCCGGCATGCACGGCACGGTCGCCGCGGTGGCGGCCCTGCAGAAAAGCGACCTGCTGATCGCGCTGGGCACCCGCTTCGACGACCGGGTGACCGGCAAGCTCGACTCCTTCGCGCCGGAGGCCAAGGTCATCCACGCGGATATCGACCCGGCCGAGATCGGCAAGAACCGGCACGCCGACGTGCCGATCGTCGGTGACGTCAAGGCCGTCATCACCGAGCTGATCGAGATGCTGCGGCACTACGAGATTCCCGGCAACATCGACATGGGCGACTGGTGGGCATACCTGGACGACGTCAAGGCCACCTACCCGCTGAGCTACGGGCCGCAGAGCGACGGCAGCCTGGGCCCGGAATACGTGATCGAGAAGCTGGGCCAGATCGCCGGCCCGGACGCGGTGTACGTCGCCGGCGTGGGCCAGCATCAGATGTGGGCGGCGCAGTTCATCTCCTACGAAAAGCCGCGCACCTGGCTCAATTCCGGCGGGCTGGGCACCATGGGGTTCGCCGTCCCGGCGGCCATGGGCGCCAAGATGGCCCGCCCGGAGGCAGAGGTCTGGGCGATCGACGGCGACGGCTGCTTCCAGATGACCAACCAGGAGCTGGCCACCTGCGCGGTGGAGGGCATACCGATCAAGGTGGCGCTGATCAACAACGGCAACCTGGGCATGGTGCGGCAGTGGCAGACCCTGTTCTACGACGAGCGTTACTCGCAGACCGACCTGGCCACGCACTCGCACCGCATCCCGGACTTCGTGAAGCTGGCCGAGGCGCTCGGTTGCGTCGGATTGCGTTGCGAGCGTGAAGAGGACGTCGTCGACGTCATCAACCAGGCGCGGGCGATCAACGACCGCCCGGTGGTGATCGACTTCATCGTCGGCGCCGATGCGCAGGTGTGGCCGATGGTGGCCGCCGGGACCAGCAACGACGAGATCCAGGCCGCCCGCGGAATCCGCCCGCTGTTCGACGACGAAACCGAAGGGCACGCCTGATGACCACCGGATCGCCCAGGACGCATACGTTGTCGGTGTTGGTCGAGGACAAACCCGGCGTGCTCGCACGGGTGGCGGCGCTGTTCTCCCGCCGCGGTTTCAACATCGAGTCGCTCGCGGTCGGTGCCACCGAGCAGAAGGACATGTCGCGGATGACCATCGTGGTCTCCGCCGAGGAGACCCCGCTCGAACAGATCACCAAGCAGCTCAACAAGCTGATCAACGTCATCAAGATCATCGAGCAGGACGACGACAACTCGGTGTCCCGCGAGCTGGCGCTGATCAAGGTTCGGGCCGACGCCGGTACCCGCAGCCAGGTGGTGGAGGCGGCGAATCTGTTCCGCGCCAACATCATTGATGTATCCCCGGAATCGCTGACCGTCGAGGCCACCGGCAACCGCGGCAAGATCGAAGCGCTGCTGCGACTGCTGGAGCCGTTCGGTATCCGAGAAATCGCCCAATCAGGAATGGTGTCGTTGTCCCGCGGTCCGCGCGGTATCGGCACGGCCAAATAGTCAAGAAGGAGATATTCAGGTGCCAGAGGCATTAGAGATGTTCTACGACGACGATGCAGACCTGTCGATCATTCAGGGCCGCAAGGTCGGCGTGATCGGATACGGCAGCCAGGGCCACGCGCACTCGCTGAGCCTGCGCGACTCCGGCGTGCCGGTGCGTGTCGGGCTGAAGGAGGGTTCGAAGTCCCGTGCCAAGGTCGAGGAGCAGGGCCTGGACGTCGACACCCCCGCCGAGGTCGCCAAGTGGGCCGACGTGATCATGCTGCTGGCGCCCGACACCGCGCAGGCCGACATCTTCAAGAACGAGATCGAGCCCAACCTGAAGGCCGGCGACGCCTTGTTTTTCGGTCACGGGCTCAACATCCACTTCGACTTGATCAAGCCGCCTGCCGATGTCACCGTCGCGATGGTGGCCCCCAAGGGACCCGGCCACCTGGTGCGTCGCCAGTTCGTCGACGGCAAGGGCGTGCCGTGTCTGATCGCGGTCGACCAGGATCCCACCGGCAAAGGTGAGGCGCTGGCGTTGTCCTACGCCAAGGCGATCGGCGGCACCCGGGCCGGCGTCATCAAGACCACCTTCAAGGACGAGACCGAAACCGACCTGTTCGGTGAGCAAGCCGTGTTGTGCGGTGGCACAGAGGAATTGGTGAAGGCCGGTTTCGACGTGATGGTCGAGGCGGGTTATCCGCCGGAGATGGCCTACTTTGAGGTGCTGCACGAGCTCAAGCTGATCGTCGACCTGATGTATGAGGGCGGCATCGCCCGGATGAACTACTCGGTGTCCGACACCGCGGAATTCGGCGGGTATCTGTCGGGTCCGCGAATCATCGACGCCGACACCAAGGAGCGGATGCGCGTCATCCTGCGCGAGATCCAAGACGGCAGCTTCGTCAAGAAGCTGGTCGCCAACGTCGACGGCGGCAACAAGCAGCTCGAGGCGTTGCGTAAGGAAAACGCCGAGCACCCCATCGAGGTCGTGGGTAAGAAGTTGCGCGACCTGATGAGCTGGGTCGACCGCCCCATCACCGAAACGGCCTAGCTTCCGACGCCGAACGTGTTGTCATGGCGATATTTTGGCGATTTTTTCGCCCTGAGCGCACGTTCGGCGGATTACGGAGACGTCAGCCGGCCGGCGACCGACACCACCCGGCGCGCCAGATGGTGGAGGGCGTTCTCGGTCGCTTCGTCGAACTCGGCAATGTTGCCGTGCGTGGAGACCAGGCTCACCCCGTACGGGTTGCCGTCGACGAACTTGCACGGATCGGTGTATCCCGGAGGCACGATGATGCCGCCGAAATGCATCAGCGTGAGGTAGAGCGAGACCAGCGTGGTCTCCTGGCCGCCATGCAACGTGTTGGACGACGTGAAGCCGGCATACACCTTGTCGGCCAGCTTGCCGTCGGCCCACAGCCCGCCCAGCGAGTCGAGGAAGGCGCGCAATTGCGCTGCGGGCGAGCCGAACCGGGTCGGCGACCCGAAGATCACCGCGTCCGCCCAGACGATGTCGTCACCGGTTGCCGCTGGAAGATCCTTGGTGGCTTGGTAGTTCGCCGTCCAGGCCGGGTTGTGAGCGAACGATTCCGGGTCGTGCGTCTCGGCGACGTGGCGTACCCGGACCTCGGCGCCCGCGGCCTCGGCGGCCGCGGCGACGCGCTTTGCCATCGTGGTGCCGTGGCCGGTGGCGGAGTAGTAGATGATCGCAAGTTTCGTCACGGCGCCATCCTAGGTGTTGCGGTGATTCCGAATTCCCGCCGCAACAGCGTGCGGGCGGCATAGTAGCCGGCCATGCCGTGTACGCCGCCGCCGGGCGGCGTGGCCGCCGAGCACAGGTACACCTTGGGAATCGGTGTGCGCCAAGGGTTCACCCGCGGTGTGGGGCCGGCGATCGCGCGCCAGGCGGAATTTCCGCCCACCCCGATGTCGCCGCCGACGTAGTTGGCATTGTGATCGGCCATGCGGGCAGCGGGTACCGCCCGGGCGGCCAGCACGATGTCGCGGAAGCCGGGTGCGAACCGCTCCACAATCCCGGTCACGGCATCGGTCGCATCCAGGGTGGAACCCGACGGCACGTGGGCGTAGGTCCAGAAGGGGCGGCGTCCCTGGCCGTCGATGCGGCCGGAATCTGCGATGTGCGGCGAGGCGGCCAGCACCATCGGCCACTCCGCGTGACGCCCGGCCGCAATATCGGCCTCGGCTCGCGCCATCTGTTCGCGGGTGCCGCCGAGGTGAAGGGTCGGCGCCTGCCCCAGCCGCGGGTCGGACCACGGAATGTCGTCGCTGAGCACAAAGTCCACCTTGGCAACTCCGGGCCCGAATCGGTAGCGGCGCAACGATTTAGCGTATCGAGGCGGAAGCGCGTCGCCGTATATCCGCAGCAGCGCTGTCGGCGCGGTGTCAAACGCGACCACGGAGCCGGGCGGCCCAGGAGGAGAAGTCACTTCGGCACCGGCCGTCAACTCGCCGCCGTGCGCGCGCAGGTCGGCGATCAGCGCGTCGATGATCGCCCGGCTGCCCCCCACCGGAATCGGCCAGCCGACCGAATGGGCCAGTGTGGCCAACATCAACCCGGCGCCGGCCGCCGTCAAGGACGGCATCCGCGAAAGCACGTGGGCGGCAACGCCGGTGAACAAGGCGCGGGCATCGTCGCCGGTCAGCGACCCCCACGCCGGCGTGCCCTGGGCCGCCATCCGCAGGCCCAATCGCAGTGCCGCCGGCAACGAAGGCGGCACCGAACGCCTGTCGCCGAGCATTACCGAAACCATCGCACCCCAGTCCCGCACCAACGGGCCCAGCAGCCGTCGCCAGGACGCACCGTCGGACAACTCGTCGCAGGTGCGCGTCAGATCGTGGTAGGCGATGGCCGCAGGCCGGCCGAGCAGCGGGTTGCCGTAGGCGATCTCGGGCACCGCCAACTGCACACCGCGCGCGGGCAGGTCGAACTCGGCGAAAAACGGCGACGCCACCGCCAGCGGGTGAACGGCCGAGCAAATATCGTGCACGACCGAGGGGAAGTCGGGGTCGGCCGCGGTCCGCGCACCGCCGCCGAAGGTCGGCTGCGCCTCGAGTACCTGTACTTTCAGCCCGGCCCGGGCACAGATGACGGCCGTAGCCAGCCCGTTGGGCCCGCTGCCGACGACGGTGACGTCCATCACTCGATTACAGCCGACTACGCTGTCGGCGTGAACCTGCCTGTTGTGTTAATCGCCGACAAACTCGCCCAATCAACCGTCGCCGCCCTGGGAGACCAGGTCGAGGTGCGCTGGGTCGACGGTCCCGACCGGGAGAAGCTGCTGGCTGCGGTGCCCGAGGCCGATGCGCTGCTGGTGCGCTCGGCCACCACCGTCGACGCCGAGGTGCTGGCCGCGGCCCCGAAGCTCAAGATCGTCGCCCGCGCCGGCGTCGGCCTGGACAACGTCGATGTGGACGCCGCCACCGAACGCGGCGTGCTGGTGGTCAACGCCCCGACGTCGAACATCCACAGCGCCGCCGAGCACGCGATAGCGCTGCTGTTGGCGGCCTCGCGCCAGGTGGCGGCGGCCGATGCCACGCTGCGCGAGCACACCTGGAAACGGTCGTCGTTCTCGGGCACCGAGATCTTCGGCAAAACCGTCGGCGTGGTGGGGTTGGGCCGGATCGGCCAGCTGGTCGCCCAGCGGCTGGCGGCCTTCGGCACCCACATCGTCGCCTACGACCCGTATGTGTCGCCGGCCCGCGCCGCGCAGCTCGGCATCGAGCTGCTGCCCCTCGATGACCTGCTGGCCCGCGCCGACTTCATCTCGGTGCACCTGCCCAAGACGTCCGAAACGGCGGGCCTGATCGACAAAGAGGCGCTGGCCAAGACCAAGCCGGGCATCATCATCGTCAACGCCGCTCGCGGCGGCCTGGTGGACGAGGCGGCGCTGGCCGAGGCGGTGAGCAGCGGGCACGTGCGCGGGGCCGGTCTCGACGTGTTCGCCACCGAACCGTGCACCGACAGCCCGCTTTTCGAGCTGCCGCAGGTGGTGGTGACACCGCACCTTGGCGCGTCCACCGCCGAGGCTCAAGACCGGGCCGGCACCGACGTGGCCGAGAGCGTACGGCTGGCGCTGGCGGGCGAGTTCGTTCCCGACGCGGTCAACGTCGGCGGCGGAGTGGTCAACGAGGAGGTGGCGCCCTGGCTGGACCTGGCCCGCAAGCTCGGTGTGCTGGCCGCCACGCTATCCAGCGGGCCGCCGGTGTCGCTGGCGGTGCACGTGCGCGGCGAGCTGGCCTCCGAAGATGTTGAGGTGCTCAAGCTTTCGGCGCTGCGCGGGCTGTTCTCGGCGGTCGTCGAGGGTCCGGTGACTTTCGTCAACGCACCGGCGCTGGCCGCCGAACGCGGTGTCACCGCCGAGATCGCCACGGCCTCGGAAAGCCCCAACTATCGCAGTGTCGTCGATGTGCGGGCCGTCGCCGCCGATGGCTCGGTTGTCAATGTCGCGGGCGCACTGTCCGGGCCGCAATTGGTGGAGAAGATCGTTCAGATCAACGGCCGCCACTTCGACCTCCGTGCCGAAGGCACCAACCTGATCATCCATTACGTTGACCAGCCGGGTGCGCTGGGCAAGATCGGCAGCTTGCTGGGTGGGGCGGGGGTGAATATCCACGCGGCACAGCTCTCCGAAGATGCCGAGGGCCAGTTCGCGACGATTCTGCTGCGGTTGGACCAAGACGTACCCGCGGATGTGCGGTCGGCCATTGCGACGGCGGTAAGCGCCAACAAGCTGGAAGTTGTTGACCTGTCATGAAACTCGCGGTTATCGCGGGCGACGGAATCGGGCCGGAGGTGATCGCCGAGGCCGTCAAGGTCCTCGACATCGTCCTGCCGGGCGTCGAGAAGACCAGTTATGACCTGGGGGCCCGGCGTTTTCACGCCACCGGCGAGGTGTTGCCGGACTCGGTGGTGCCCGAACTTCGCCGGCACGACGCGATCCTGCTGGGCGCGATCGGTGATCCGTCGGTCCCCAGCGGCGTGCTGGAGCGAGGCCTGTTGCTGCGCCTGCGCTTCGAGCTGGATCACCACATCAACCTGCGCCCGTCCCGGCTGTACCCGGGCGTGGAGAGCCCTTTGAAGCTGGAGGGGCCGGGCAACCCCGCAATCGACTTCGTGGTGGTGCGCGAGGGAACCGAAGGTCCTTACACCGGAAACGGCGGGGCGATTCGCGTCGGGACCCCGCACGAGGTGGCCACCGAGGTCAGCCTGAATACCGCGTTCGGCGTGCGCCGAGTGGTGACCGACGCGTTCGAGCGCGCCCAGCGGCGCCGCAAACACCTGACGCTGGTGCACAAGAACAACGTGCTGACCTTCGCCGGGTCGCTGTGGTCGCGAATCGTGCGCGAAGTCGGCGAAAAGTACCCCGACGTCGAGGTGGCCTACTCCCACGTCGACGCCGCCACCATCTACCTGGTCACCGACCCCGGCCGCTTCGACGTGATCGTCACCGACAACCTGTTCGGCGACATCATCACCGACCTGGCCGCGGCGGTGTGCGGCGGTATCGGCTTGGCCGCCAGCGGAAATATCGATGCCGCCCGCACCAATCCGTCGATGTTCGAGCCGGTGCACGGCAGTGCGCCAGACATTGCCGGCCAGGGCATCGCCGACCCGACCGCGGCGATCATGTCGGTGGCGCTGCTGCTTGCCCACCTCGGCGAGGACGACGCCGCTGCGCGGGTGGATCGTGCCGTCGAGAGCCATCTGGCGACGCGGCCGAACGAACGGCTTGCCACCAGCGAAGTCGGCGAACGGATTGCCGCCGCGCTCTAGTCTCGAGTCCCGGCGGCAGCAGGCGCACCGGCACCAACGGCACCGCCGCCAGCGGGAACAACCCGCACAGCGCCCACGCGGGCGGGTACTTGGCGGCGCTGATCAGCACGCCGAACAGCGGGGGACCGGCGGCCGCCATCAGGCGCTGGCTGGTGTTCTGAATGCCCAGCGCGCGACCGCTCCAGAACGGCCCGGCGAATTCGGTGATTGCGGTCGCCTCCAGCCCGTTGTCGAGTACCGCGATCACCGAGACGACGATCATCAGCGCGACCTCCACCCGCCAGCCCCGATGATCGGCGTAGGCCAGCAGGAACAGCGTCACGGCGGCGGCGGCGGCGATGAACGCGACGGGTTGCATTCGGGAGCCGATCCGATCGGACCAGCGACCGACCAGGACGCGGCCCAGCGCGCCGAGCAACTGCGACAGCGTCATCACACCTCCGGCGGCCGCGATCGACCAGCCGTCGTTTCTGATCAGCCAAACGAGCATGAAAGTCACGGTCACCGTTTGCGGCATCATGAGCAGCGACGAGACCGTGTGGATTCGCCATAGCACCAAGGAACCGCGATAGGGGCTGGCCAGTTCCTGGTGGGTGGCCGTTTCGCGGGATTTGCGGGGTGGGTCGACAACGCCGACGACGCTCAACAGGGCCGCCGCCGCGCACGCCGCCGCGGGAAACATCAGCCCCGCGCGGATACCGTGCTCGGCCAGCTCGGGCATCACCAAGGCGCCCAAGGCGATTCCCAGCGGTTGCGCGGTCTGGCGGACTCCCATCGCCAGGCCGCGCTGGTCCGGCGGGAACCAGCCGGACACCAGCCGGCCGCCGGCGCCGTTGCAACTGGCCGCGGCCATGCCACCGGCAAACAGATACACGCCGACCCACACCATCGAGTGCACCGACGCCGCTGCGTAGGCCGCCGCCGCGGTGAGCGCCGAGCCCACCGTCATCACGATGCGCTCGCCGACCCGGTCCAGCACATAACCCCAGCCGACCAGCGTCACCACCATGCCCCAACTCGGCATCGACGACAGCAGACTGGCCTCGGTGAGCGGAGTCCCGCGCGATGTTTCCAGCGCGGGGATCAAAAAGGCGACGCCGTTGATGAAGAGGAACGATGTTGCCGTCACGATCAGCGAAACGATGACGATCGACCAGCGGGCGCCCGCGTTCTTCGCCGTCAGCTCATGCTTGCACGCGCTGGCCGGGCCGGGAAGGAGCGCGCCCGCGACGCTTACTAGGCTCAGGCAAATGCGCCTTGGTCGAATCGCCAGCCCGGACGGCGTCGCCTTCGTCAGCATCGAGGGCGAGCTGGACGATCCCGTAAGGATGACTGTCCGTGAAATCGCCGAGCACCCGTTCGGTACCCCTACCTTCACTGGACGGTCGTGGCCGTTGGCCGATGTGCGGCTGCTGGCTCCGATACTGGCCAGCAAGGTGGTTTGTGTCGGCAAGAACTACGCCGACCACATCGCCGAGATGGGCGGCCAAACGGGCCCGGCGCCAGCGGATCCGGTGATCTTCCTCAAGCCGAATACCGCGATCATTGGACCGAATGTGCCGATCCGCTTGCCCGCCAACGCTTCACCCGTGCACTTCGAGGGCGAGCTGGCGATAGTGGTGGGTCGGCCGTGCAAGGACGTCTCGGCCGCCGAAGCCGCGGACAGCATCCTTGGTTACACCGTCGGCAACGACGTGTCGGCGCGCGATCACCAGCAGGCCGACGGCCAATGGACGCGCGCGAAGGGTCATGACAGCTTCTGTCCGGTCGGGCCCTGGATCGTCACCGATGTCAACCCGGCCGACCTGGAACTGCGCACCGAAGTCAACGGCGACGTCAAGCAACACAGCCGCACCTCGCTGATGATCCACGACGTCGGCGCCATCGTGGAATGGATCTCGGCGGTCATGACGTTGCTGCCCGGTGATCTCATCTTGACGGGCACACCGGCCGGGGTCGGTCCCATCGAAGATGGTGACACCGTCTCGGTCACCATCGAGGGAATCGGCACCCTCACCAATCCCGTAGTCCGCAAGGGAAAGTCGTGACCACTTCGAGTGTGCGGGTCCGGTTCTGCCCGTCGCCCACCGGCACCCCGCATGTGGGGATGGTCCGCACCGCGCTGTTCAATTGGGCGTATGCCCGCCACACGGGCGGCACCTTCGTCTTCCGCATCGAGGACACCGACGCCCAGCGCGACAGCGAGGAAAGCTATCTGGCTTTGCTCGACGCGCTGCGCTGGCTCGGGCTGGATTGGGACGAGGGGCCGGAAGTCGGTGGACCTTATGGCCCGTATCGCCAGTCGTTGCGCACCGACATCTACCGCGACGTGGTGGATCGGTTGCTCGCCGCGGGTGAGGCCTACCACGCCTTTTCGACGCCGGAGGAGGTCGAGGCCCGCCACGTCGCCGCGGGCCGCAATCCGAAATTGGGCTACGACAACTTCGACCGCGACCTGACCGAAGCCCAACGTGCGGCATACCTGGCCGAGGGGCGCAAGCCGGTGGTGCGGCTGCGGATGCCCGATGAGGACCTCGGCTGGAATGACCTGGTGCGCGGCGCGACCACCTTCGCGGCCGGCAGCGTGCCCGACTACGCGTTGACCCGTGCGAGCGGAGATCCGTTGTACACCTTGGTCAACCCGTGCGACGACGCGTTGATGAAGATCACCCACGTGCTGCGTGGCGAGGATCTGCTGCCGTCGACACCGCGTCAGCTGGCGCTGTATCAGGCGCTGATCCGCATCGGCGTGGCCGAGCAGGTTCCCGAATTCGCTCATCTCCCAACAGTATTGGGGGAAGGAACCAAGAAACTCTCCAAGCGCGACCCGCAGTCGAATCTGTTCGCTCACCGCGACCGTGGCTTCATCCCCGAAGGACTGCTCAATTATCTTGCGTTGCTCGGCTGGGCGATCGCCGATGACCACGACCTGTTCAGCCTCGACGAGATGGTGGCCGCGTTCGACGTGGTCGACGTCAACTCCAACCCGGCGCGGTTCGACCAGAAGAAAGCCGACGCACTCAACGCCGAGCACATCCGGCTGCTCGACGCGGACGACTTCGCTGGACGGCTGCGCGACTACTTCGCGACACATGGCCACCGCATCGAGCTCGATCCGGCGGACTTCGCCGTTGCTGCTGATCTGGTGCAGACGCGCATCGTTGTGCTCGGCGACGCATGGGATCTGCTGAAGTTCCTCAACGACAACGAGTACGGCATCGACCCGAAGGCCGCCGCCAAGGAGCTGGGTGAGGAGGGGATCGGCGTCCTCACGGCCGCAGCGGCGGCGCTGGACGATGTGACGGACTGGACCACAGCGAACATCGAAGGCACCCTGAAGGCCGCGCTGATCGACGATCTGGGGCTCAAACCCCGCAAGGCCTTCGGCCCGATCCGGGTGGCCGCCACCGGGACGACGGTCAGCCCGCCGTTGTTCGAATCGCTAGAGCTGCTCGGCCGAGACCGCAGCCTACGGCGGTTGCGGGCCGCGCGCGCCGATCAGCGGCGTGATTCTTTGGTAGTCTGCACTCCGGCTTTTAAAAGGCCTGCAACGGCTGACAGCGGTGGCTCTAGGCGCTAGCAATAGCCCCAGAATACGCTCTGACCAGCGGTTTTAGGCAGCCAATGGGGTATGGTGTAATTGGCAACACAGCTGATTCTGGTTCAGCCATTCTAGGTTCGAGTCCTGGTACCCCAGCAAAAGCGGTCCACGTCAAGCGATTATGTGGGCATCTCGGGGTGAGATATGCTGGCACCCCGGATCGGTTCTGGCCCCGTCGTCTAGCGGCCTAGGACGCCGCCCTCTCACGGCGGTAGCGTGGGTTCGAATCCCATCGGGGCTACTCAAGTTTTATTGGCCGGTCCCCAGGACCGCCGGTGCGGTCGATCCGCCCACCGGCATGGCCGGCACCCCGAGCTTGCGGTGATCCCAGGACCGTGTGCGCCGCGCCACGATGCGCACGCAGACCCGCTTGTTCATCATCTGCTCGACGAAGGGCTTCATGTCGTCGCTGTAGGGGCCGGTGTAGCGCTCCCAGACGCTGACCCCAACGCGGTGCGAAACGTCGGGATCATCGATGATCTCCGCGACGCCTTCGAACGACACCCCGCGCAAAGTGTCATAGGTGTCGCCGTCCTCGATCAGGAAGCTCACCCGCGGGTCGCGGGTTAGGTTGACCGCCTTCTGTGACTTGGCCTTGGTCTTCCAGCCAGATTTCGCCGTCGACTACGCCGTACCACATCGCGGTCAAATGCGGCTGGCCGTCGGGGCCGATCGTGGCCAGTGTCCCGGTGCGGCTCTTGACGACGAAATCCGCGATCTCGTCCTCGGACATGACGATGCTCGCGCGCTGATTGGTTCCCATGGCGTGATTCTGACAGCGCCCGGTTTTGAGTGTGCGCAGAGGGCGAGAATTTCGCGATTTTGCCGCCCTGAACGCACACTCAACGCCAAGGACGCACACTCGAATGCGGCGCAAGCCTAAAGGCGGCGAGTGAGCTCTTCGGCCGCGGAAAGCAGGTCGGCGGCCCAGCGCGCACCGGGACGGCGTCCCATCCGGTCGATGGGGCCGGACACCGAGATGGCCGCGACGACGACGCCGCGGCCGTCCCGCACCGGCGCCGACACGCTGGCGACCCCCGGCTCCCGCTCGGCCACGCTTTGCGCCCAACCGCGCCGGCGCACTTCGGCCAGCACGCGGTCGGTAAATTTCGCGTTCGGTAGCACGGCATCTCGGGTCGCGCCGTCGCTGTAGGCCAACAGCACTTTGGCGCCCGAACCCGCCGTCATCGGCAACCGCGCTCCGACCGGGACCGTATCGCGAAGGCCCGCAGCCGGTTCCAGCGCGGCTACGCACACCCGTGACGTGCCCTCGCGGCGGTACAGCTGCACGCTCTCGCCGGTGGTTTCGCGTAACGCGGGCAGCACCGCTGCGCCGGCGGCCAGCAGCGGATCGTTGACATGGGCCGCCAGTTCGGTCACCGCGGGACCCAGCCGCCAACGGCCTTCGTCGTCGCGTGCCAACAGCCGATGAACCTCCAGCGCGGCCGCCAGGCGATAGGTGGTGGCCCTGGGCAATCCGGTTCGCTCGCACAGTTCGGCCAACCCGCAGGGGGATTCCGCGGTGGTGTGGAGGATGCCGACGGCTTTGTCGAGGACGCCGATGCCGCTATGCTGTCTCACAAGGAGATACTAGCGTCTCGCATACTGAGATCAAGTCAAGCGAGCGCGATCGAGGAAATCGAGGCTGGTGAAGATGGCGCGCACGATGGCCGAGAAAGTTTGGGAAGACCACGTTGTGGTCTCGGGCGAGGGCTCGAGTCCGGACTTGATCTACATCGACCTGCATTTGGTGCACGAGGTCACCAGCCCGCAGGCTTTCGACGGTCTGCGCTTGGCGGGCCGGCCCGTGCACCGCCCCGACCTGACGCTTGCCACCGAAGACCACAATGTGCCCACTATCGACATCGACAAGCCGATCGCCGATCCGGTGTCGCGCACGCAGGTCGAGACATTGCGGCGTAACTGCGCTGAATTCGGCGTCCGGCTGTATCCGATGGGCGATATCGAACAGGGCATCGTGCATGTCGTCGGGCCTCAGTTGGGTCTTACCCAACCGGGAATGACGATCGTTTGTGGCGACAGTCACACGTCTACCCATGGCGCATTCGGCGCGTTGGCGATGGGCATCGGTACCTCCGAAGTCGAGCATGTGCTCGCAACCCAGACGCTGCCGTTGCGTCCGTTCAAGACGATGGAGGTCAACGTTGATGGGGGGGTCGATGGTCAGTTGCCCGCCGGCGTGACGGCCAAGGACGTCATCCTGGCGTTGATCGCCAAGATAGGCACCGGCGGCGGACAGGGTCATGTCATCGAATACCGGGGCAGCGCCATCGAATCACTGTCCATGGAAGGCCGGATGACGGTCTGCAACATGAGCATCGAAGCCGGCGCCCGAGCTGGAATGGTGGCACCCGACGAGACCACCTTCGAGTTCATCCGTGGCCGCGCGCACGCGCCGACCGGCGCCCAGTGGGATACCGCGATCGAGTATTGGCGGCAGCTGCGCACCGACGACGGCGCTGTTTTTGACACCGAGGTCTATCTCGACGCCGCCTCGTTGAGCCCGTTCGTCACATGGGGTACAAACCCCGGCCAAGGCGTGCCGCTGGCCGGATGCGTTCCGGATCCCGAACTGATGACCGACGACGGCGAGCGTCAGGCCGCCGAGAAAGCGTTGGCGTACATGGACCTTCGCCCCGGGATGCCGATGCGCGAGATCGCGGTAGACACGGTTTTCGTCGGGTCCTGCACCAACGGCCGCATCGAAGATCTGCGGGTGGTGGCCGATATCTTGCGTGGCCGCACGGTGGCCCAGGGGGTGCGCATGCTGGTCGTTCCGGGCTCGATGCGGGTGCGCGCGCAGGCCGAAGAGGAAGGCCTCGGCGAGATTTTCACCACAGCGGGCGCCGAATGGCGGCAGGCCGGTTGCTCGATGTGTTTAGGCATGAACCCCGATCAGCTCGCGCCCGGGGAACGCTGCGCAGCGACGTCCAACCGCAACTTCGAAGGACGACAGGGCAAGGGCGGCCGCACGCATTTGGTGTCTCCAGCCGTCGCAGCCGCCACGGCCATTCGCGGCACCCTGTCCGCCCCGGCCGACTTGAATTGATTTGACGGACTAGCGGAATAGGGGACGAACGTGGAAGCCTTTCACACCCACACCGGGATTGGCGTGCCGCTGCGGCGGTCCAATGTCGATACCGACCAGATCATTCCGGCGGTCTTTTTGAAGCGGGTCACCCGAACAGGTTTCGAGGACGGCTTGTTTGCGAGTTGGCGGACGGATCCGTCATTCGTGCTGAATCTCAGCCCCTTTGATCGGGGCTCAGTCCTGGTCGCCGGACCGGATTTCGGGACCGGATCGTCGCGCGAGCATGCGGTCTGGGCGCTCATGGACTATGGGTTCCGGGTGGTTATCTCGTCTCGTTTCGGTGACATTTTCCGGGGCAACGCCGGCAAGGCGGGGCTGCTAGCGGCCCAAGTTGACCAAGACGGCGTAGAACTTCTTTGGAAGCTCATCGAGCAGAGTCCGGGGCTGGAAATCACTGCCAATCTTCAAGATCGAAATATCACCGCGGGAACGACGGTGCTGCCGTTCAAGATTGACGACTACACCGCATGGCGACTGCTCGAAGGGCTTGACGATATAGGCCTTACGCTGCGGAAACTCGACGAGATTGAGCTGTTTGAGGCGGTTCGGCCGGACTGGAAACCGCGTACTTTACCCGTCTCCTGAGGGGCGCACCGGGGCCGAATATCTGCTCGGTCGCCAACTAATCCGCACCCATTTCGAGGCCCGCGCCACCGGTCAAGGGCGGCAATCGGATTGCGAAAATTCTGATCGTTAGGTCCTGAAATTGCGCGTGGCACTTGGAAATCAGCTGGGAAAGGGTTTACCGTGTTCGCTAGTCGGTTCGAAAAAATGAGAACCACTAGCTTCGGAGGGTTGGATGAACAAAGCAGAGCTCATAGATGTGCTCACACAGAAATTGGGCTCGGACCGTCGGCAGGCGACCGCCGCCGTCGAGAATGTCGTTGACACCATTGTGCGCGCGGTGCACAAGGGTGAGAGCGTCACGATTACCGGGTTCGGCGTCTTCGAGCAGCGCCGCCGCGCTGCGCGTGTGGCCCGCAATCCGCGTACCGGCGAGACCGTCAAGGTAAAGCCGACGTCCGTCCCGGCATTTCGTCCGGGTGCTCAATTCAAAGCGGTTGTAGCTGGCGCACAGCGCCTCCCGGCGGAAGGACCTGCAGTGAAACGTGGTGTTGTGGCGGGCGCGGCAGCCAAGAAGGCCGTGGCGAAGAAGGCAGTGGCCAAGAAGGTCGTGGCGCGGGCCGCGGTGAAGACGGCCGCCAAGCGGGCTGTGGCCAAGAAGGCCGTGACGCAGGCCGCAGCGAAGAAGGCCGTCAAGAAGGCTGCGGCCAAGAAGGTCGTGGCGCGGGCCGCGGTGAAGCCGGCTGTCAAGAAGGCTGTGGCCAAGAAGGCCGTTAAGAAGGCCGTTAAGAAGGCTGCCGTCAAGAAGGTTGTCGCCAAGAAGGTTGTCGCCAAGAAGGCGGCGACCAAGGCTCCGGCTAAGAAGGCAGCGGCAAGGCGGCCGGCCGCCAAGGCGCCCGCCAAGAAGGCTGCAACCCGGCGCGGTCGCAGGTAACCGACAGCCAAGTCTCACACGCAGATACCTTCGGGTGGCAGCGATGCCGCCGAAGGGTATCTGTGCGTCAGGCCCGCACGTTGGCGGCCAGCGCGCCGCCGATGTGGTCGGCCGCGATGAGCTTGCCGGCCGCCAGCGACAACACCCACGTACTGCCCTTGTGATTGCGGGCTTTGTCGGGGCGTACCCCATCGCGATCGCACCACCATGTGATCAGATCCGGAATCACCTTGCCCTGCGAGCAGATCGCCGGTGTAGCCGCGTGCGCGGCGATCCGCAGCATCTGGTGGCGGGCGCGTTTGGGGCTCTTGGCGTAGGCCTCCTCGGTCAGGGCGCGCTCGGTGTGGATTCGCACACCCAGCTCGGCCGCGAGAGGCTCCAGCGTCTGGTGGCAGCGCACCCGGTCGGCCGCGTACACGTCCGTGGCGCCGAAGGCCAGCAGTTGTGGAACCAGCGCCTCGGCTTGCGCGCGTCCGCGTTTGTCCAACGGTCGCTTGGTGTCGTCGCCGGAATAGCGTGACTTGCTGCCCGCGGTGCCGTGACGGACCACCAGAATTGTCTTGGTGTCCGCGGGTTGTTTAGCGAACCTACGCAAGACCTTTCGGTCCTGCGCGTAGTCGAGCTTTTTCATCGCGTCGACAACCGGCAGCCAGAGCAACTCGTCCACCTCTTTGCCGGGGGTGAATTCACCGCCGGTGCTGCGCGCCGCCCAGTAGTACACCTTCTTGATGCCCAGATCGATCCGGTAACTCACCGTGTCGAGCCGCCTGCCGAGGACGCAGCGTTGACCCGTCTCCTCGAATACTTCCCGCACGGCGGCCACCGGTGCGGTCTCCCCGGGGTCCATTTTGCCCTTGGGCAACGACCAGTCGTCATAACGCGGACGGTGGATCACGGCTACCTCGATGGCGCCCTCGGCCGAGTCCGCATCACCGGGTCGCCACAACACCGCACCGGCCGCATAGACGATGCGACCCCCTGAGCGCCGACGGGCCGACGGGTTCTGGATCGACAGAGTAACTCCTGCAGGTCAATTCGGCCGGGGCGCCGCACAGTGTTAGGGACTGGTGTGCTGCTCCATCAAAGATACTTGGTGGTCGCGCACGCTGTGACCGTCGTGTGGCGACGCGGTCCACTGCCCGTCGGGCCCGAGTTCCCAGCACCGGGTGGAGGGGTCCAGTGCCGACTCGAACAAGTCGTCCAGGTACGCGGTGAGCCTGGTGTCCTTGACCTGAACCAGCACCTCGACGCGCCGGTCGAGGTTGCGGTGCATCATGTCGGCGCTGCCGATCCAGAACTCGTTGACGCGATTGAAATGGATGATCCGCGAGTGCTCCAGGAATCGCCCGAGGATCGAGCGGACCGAAATGTTCTCCGAGAAGCCTTCCGCGCCCGGGCGCAGGGCGCAGATGCCGCGCACCACCACGTCGACTTGCACAGAGGCCTGCGACGCGCGATACAGCGCATCGATGACCTGTTCGTCGACAAGCGAGTTCATCTTGAGCCGGATCCTGCCCCCGCCGCCATCGCGGTGAGCGGCGATCTCGCGCTCGACGCGTTCGATGATGCCCGTGCGAATGCTGTGCGGAGCCACCAAGAGGTTGCGGTAGGACACCTTGCGCGAGTAGCCGGTGAGCGAGTTGAACAAGTCGGTCAGATCGGCCCCGATTTCGGGCGAGGCGGTGAGCAGACCGAGGTCTTCGTAGAGCCGCGCGGTCTTGCCGTTGTAGTTGCCGGTCCCGACGTGGCAGTACCGCCGGATCGTCGGGCCCTCGCGGCGCACTACCAGGCAGGTCTTGCAGTGTGTCTTGAGTCCGACGTACCCGTACACCACGTGCACGCCCGCCTGCTCCAGTGTGCGCGCCCAACGGATGTTGGCCTGCTCGTCGAAGCGGGCCTTGATCTCCACCATTGCCACGACTTGCTTTCCGGCCTCGGCGGCGGCGATGAGTGCCCGAACGATCGGCGAATCACCGGATGTGCGGTACAGCGTCTGTTTGATCGCCAGCACGTTGGGATCGGCGGCGGCCTGTTCGATGAATCGCTGCACGCTGGTGGAGAACGACTCATAGGGATGATGAAGCAGCACATCGCCTTCGCGCAGCGTCGCGAAGATGCTTCGGGGCGTTTCCCGGTCGGCGAAGGCGGGACTGGTGGTGGGAACGAATGTGCGGTCTTTGAGCGCCGGCCGGTCGACGCCGTAGACCTGCCACAACGACGAAAGGTCGAGAAGCCCGGGGACTTCGATGACGTCACCGGGATTCACGTCGAGTTCGCGCAGCAGCAGTTCCAACATGCTCTCGGTCATGTCGTCGGCGATCTCGAGTCGCACCGGCGACCCGAACCGCCTGCGCGCCAATTCCCGCTCCAGCGCTTGCAGCAGATCCTCGTCGCGGTCCTCTTCAACCTCGTAGTCGGCGTTGCGGGTGATGCGGAACGCGTGATGCTCGACGATCTCCATACCCGGGAACAGCACCGGAAGGAACGCCGCGATCAGTTCTTCCATCGGCAGGTATCGGACCACTCTCTCGGCGCCCTCTGCGGCGCCAAGGCTTTCGAGTTCGACGAAGCGATCGACGTTGTCGGGCACCTTGACTCGGGCGAAGTGCTGACCGGGGTCGTCGGGCTGCTTCACCGTCACCGCGAGGTTCAGGCTCAACCCACTCACGAACGGGAACGGGTGCGCGGGGTCGACGGCCAGCGGGGTCAGCACCGGGAAGACCTGCTCGGTGAAATAGGTCGACAGCTGCTCGCGCTCAGCCTGATCCAAATCGGCCCACGTGACTATATAGATGCCCTCCTCGGCCAGCGCCGGTCGCACCGAATCCAGAAACACCCGGGCATGCCGGGTCGCAATCTGTTGGGTCTGTTCGCCGATGCGGGCCAGTTGCTCACGCGGTGTCAGACCGTCCGCCGAACGGACCGACAGCCCCATCTCGTCGCGCCGCTTGAGGCCGGCCACCCGGACCATGTAGAACTCGTCGAGGTTGGACGCGAAGATCGCCAGGAACTTGGCGCGCTCCAACAGCGGTAGAGAGTTGTCGGCGGCCAGTGCCAACACGCGCGCGTTGAAGTCCAGCCAGCTCAGTTCCCGATTGAGGTAACGGTCCTCCGGCAGTTGGTCGTGGATCGCGGCGGGGGTTGCAGCGGGTGGCGCCGCGAGCGCAGAGTCCTCCGATTGCCACTCGGATTCGCCGGCGCGCGCCTGAGCTTCGATATCGGTCACCCTGCGATCATTGCTCATCACCCGCATGTGCGGCCAGATCCCAGCGGACATCCATGCGCAGTTGGTGCGCCGTTCACCGCCGAGTTGCTTTGCTGGAGCCGAGGCCGACGGTCGCGACCCGCTGCGCGCGGCTTCGCCGCGCGCGCGATCGCTCCTAAGCCGACGGTCGCGACCCGCTGCGCCCGGCTTCGCCGCGCGCGATCGCTCCTAATGCTGTGCGATGGCCCGCGCGGTCGCGGCCCCGACTCCCAGCCTGCGGGCGACCGCCAAGTCGGCGGGGGTGTCGACATCGCATCGCAGGCCGGGCCAGGCCCCTGTCAGCTCGATAGCTCCCGAACGGCGGTGCCGCGCGGACGAATCCGGCCCGAAATACGGTTCGAGTGTGGTTCCGAACGCGAACAGTGCGGAGGTTCCGGTCCCCAATCGGTCGGCAACGAAGCTGCGCCGATGATGTCGTGCGGCGGCGATCGCCTCGGACAGCTCCTGTGGCTGTAGCGCCGGTAAATCACCTTGCAGCACAACGATATTGGAGGCCGACTGAGCGATTGCACGTTCGGCGGCGGCGATCGCATTGTTCAGCGGGTCACCGTGGCCTTCGGGCGTCGGGTCGGCCAGCACTCCCGCGCCGAGCTCACTCGCCGCGGCCGCCGCGGCTTCGTCGGGCGTGATAACGGTGATGGAGCGCAACGATCCGGCGCGTGTCGCCGCGGTCAGGGTGTCCACCAGCATGGCCAGCACCACGTTCTCCCGGGTCCGCGCCGAAAAGACCGGCGCCAGCCTGGTCTTGGCGGCCGTCAGCCGCTTGACGGCGATGATCAAGCCGACGTCCGGCTCATCGACCCGTATGCCGCTCATGCAGCCATCCTGCCAGCGCGGCTGCTTATCCCACCCGCGAGCTGGGGGCACCGCCCGCTTGCGGGGGACACGCTAGCGTGATCCTGACCGCCGAAAGTCACGCCAGCGTGACGGCAGCCGAGGAAATCAGGAGGGGTGGATGGCCAGCGCCGAAAGCGTCGTGGCGGTGATGGGCGCCGGGTCGTGGGGCACGGCGGTGGCCAAGGTGCTCGCCGACGCTGGCGGGCAGGTCCGGTTGTGGGCGCGCCGGTCAGAGATCGCGCAGCAGATCAACACCACCCGATACAACCCGGCGTATCTGCCCGGTGCGGTGCTGCCGCCGAGCATCCGCGCCACCACCGATGCCCAAGAGGCCCTGAGCGGCGTGACGACCGTCCTGCTGGGCGTGCCGGCGCAGATGATGCGGGCCAATCTGGAGAACTGGAAAGGTTTGTTCTCGCAGGACGCGACGCTGATCAGTCTGGCCAAGGGCATCGAGCTGGGCACCCTGATGCGGATGAGTCAGGTCATCGTTTCGGTGACGGGCGCCGACCCGTCGCGTGTCGCGGTGATCTCGGGGCCGAACCTGGCCAGCGAGATCGCCGAGTGCCAACCCACCGCGACGGTCGTGGCCTGTAGCGACTCCGGCCGCGCGGTCGCCGTGCAGCGGATGCTGAACAGCGTGTACTTCCGCCCGTACACCAATAGCGATGTGGTCGGCACCGAGATCGGCGGGGCGTGCAAAAACGTGATCGCGCTGGCCTGTGGCATGGCGGCCGGTGTCGGCCTCGGCGAAAACACCGCGGCGGCGATCATCACCCGGGGGCTGGCCGAGATCATGCGACTGGGCATCGCGCTCGGCGCCAAGGGCGCGACGCTGGCCGGGCTGGCCGGGGTGGGTGACCTGGTGGCCACCTGCACTTCGCCGCGGTCGCGTAACCGCTCGTTTGGCGAACGCCTGGGCCGCGGCGCGACCATGGAGTCGGCGCTGGGGGGAGACGGCCATGTCGTCGAGGGGGTGACGTCCTGCGAATCGGTGCTCGCGCTGGCGGCCAGCTACGACGTCGAGATGCCGCTGACCGACGCGGTGCACCGGGTCTGTCACAAGGGGCTTTCCGTCGACGAAGCGATGGCCCTGCTGCTGGGCCGCAGCACCAAGCCCGAATAAGCCCGTCCGATCGAAACTGCGTTCACGGCGTCAGAACCGCGGAAAATACGCCCTACTAGACGCAGGATGGATGCCGGGGCCGCAGGCTCGATGTTCCAAAAGGCCAGCTCGGCGCCGCCAACCCGACCTCGGAACGCCCCACCCGGTAGCCTCTCTAGGTTGTGACTGCCTCCGACCGCGTGCGCGTCGCCGTCGTGTTCGGCGGCCGCAGCAACGAGCACGCCATCTCCTGCGTGTCGGCGGGCAGCATTTTGCGCAACCTCGACCCACAGAAGTTCGAGGTGGTCGCGATCGGGATCACCCCGGAAGGTTCGTGGGTGCTCACCGACGGTGACCCGGATGCCCTGGCGATCACCAACCGGCAGCTACCCGCGGTGAGCTCGCAATCCGGCACCGAGCTGGCCCTGCCCGCCGATCCGCGGCGAAGCGGCCAGCTCGTGTCGCTACAGCCCGGAGCCAGCGAGGTGCTGGCGTCAGTCGACGTGGTGTTTCCGGTGCTGCATGGCCCGTACGGCGAGGACGGCACGATCCAGGGACTGCTCGAACTCGCCGGTGTGCCCTACGTCGGCGCCGGGGTGCTGGCCAGTGCCACCGGCATGGACAAGGAATTCACCAAGAAGTTGCTCGTCGCCGAGGGACTTCCGGTCGGCGAGCACGCGGTGCTGCGCCCGTTGCAGTCGACGCTGGATCCGCAGGTGTGTGAACGCCTGGGTCTGCCGGTGTTCGTCAAGCCGGCGCGGGGCGGTTCGTCGATCGGCGTCAACCGGGTGTCGAGTTGGGACCAGCTGCCCGCCGCGATCGCCGACGCTCGTCGGCATGATCCAAAAGTGATCGTCGAGGCGGCGATCAACGGGCGCGAGCTGGAGTGCGGCGTGCTCGAAATGCCCGACGGCACAGTCGAAGCCAGCACGGTCGGCGAGATTCGGGTGGCCGGGATCAGGGGCCGGGAGGACTCCTTCTACGACTTCGCGACCAAATACCTCGACGACGCAGCCGAATTGGACGTGCCCGCCAAGGTCGACGACGACGTCGCCGACGCGGTGCGCCAGCTGGCGATCCGCGCGTTTCGGGCCATCGATTGCCAGGGCCTGGCACGAGTTGATTTCTTCCTCACCGAGGAGGGGCCGGTGATCAACGAGATCAACACGATGCCGGGTTTCACCACGATCTCGATGTACCCGCGGATGTGGGCGGCCAGCGGCGTCGACTATCCCACCCTGCTGGCAACCATGGTGGAGACGGCATTGAAACGGGGCGTGGGCCTGCGTTAGCCGGCCGGCCTGGGATCGATCGGTACCGACGCGATGGTGCGGTCGATCACCTCGGAGAGCTCTTGGATGGGCGTCGGCCCCGATCCCGACGGCAGCGTCAGCGCGATGTACACCGGCCGATCCACGGTGTACCACGATCGGTCCACCTGGAACCACTGCACCCGGTCGACCACCTGGATGGGGGAGCCCACCACGAAGTCGGCCGGGCGGTCGAGCCCGCAGCGCAACACCACCGGTTCGCTGTCGGGCCCTGCCCGCCAGGCGGCCGCGCCCTCGGGTGCGGGTTGCGCCAGCGTCGCGCGCTGAACATCGCCGAGCCGCTGCGGCAGCGCCTGCTGCAGCGCTTTGCACGCGCCGTTGGCGGCCTGCGGCGCGGCGACGGCGGGCAGGGCAACCGGTTGCGAGGGCGCCTCTCGGGTCGCCGCGATGACCAAGATCACGGCGATCGCCACCACGCCAAGCGCGATCGCGGCGATGATCATCCCCCGCGGCGGACCATCGGAGTCGCCTGTCACCTGCCGAGCCACCTTGTGATTCTCATACACTGGCGCGGTGGGAGAGTCCCCGACGCTGCGCCAGCTTGGTGAGTTCGCCGTCATCGACCGGCTGGTGCGGGGCCGTCGCCAGCCCGCCGGGGTCACGGTGGGGCCGGGCGACGACGCGGCGGTGGTATCGGCCGGCGACGGTCGCACCGTGGTGTCCACCGACGTGCTCGTGCAGGACCGCCACTTCCGGCTGGACTGGTCGACACCCCATGACGTCGGCCGCAAGGCGATCGCCCAGAACGCCGCGGACATCGAGGCGATGGGCGGGCGGGCCACGGCGTTCGTGGCCGGTTTCGGTGCACCCGGTGACACGCCGACGGCGCAGGTGGATGCGCTGGTCGACGGCATGTGGGACGAGGCGGAGCGGATCGGCGCCGGCATCGTCGGCGGCGACCTCGTCAGCTGCCCGCAGTGGGTGTTGTCGGTGACGGTGCTCGGCGACCTGAACGGCCGCGCACCGGTGCTAAGGTCGGGGGCCGCGGCCGGCTCGACGGTCGCGGTGGCTGGCGACCTGGGCCGCTCTGCCGCCGGATACGCTCTGTGGCACAACAAGATCGAGGCCTTCGACGAGTTACGCCGGCGCCATCTGGTGCCGCGGCCGCCCTATGGGCAGGGCGTGGTGGCGGCGGCCGCCGGGGCCCAGGCGATGATCGACGTCTCGGACGGTCTGGTCGCCGACGTGGGGCACGTCGCCGATGCGTCCGGGGTGGGCATCGACCTGTCCCGCGCCGGGTTGACCGCCGACCACGACTCGTTGGCAGCCGCTGGAACCGCCGTTGGCGTTGACCCGTGGTCGTGGGTGCTGGGTGGTGGCGAAGACCACGCCCTGGTGGCGTGTTTCGCGGGTGCGGTGCCCGACGGGTGGCGCGTCATCGGGCGGGTGCTCGACGGACCGGCCCGCGTGCTTGTCGACGGCGAACCGTGGCGTGGGTACGCGGGGTGGGAGTCCTTTGAGCGTTAGGGTGGCCCGGTGACCGTGTACGCGATCGCTCAGCTCAGATTCACCGATCGGGCGGCCTACGACCGCTACCAGGCGAGGTTCATGGACGTCTTCCGTCTTCACCGGGGAACGCTGCTGGCCGCCGACGAGTCGCCCCAGGCGGTAGAGGGGCAGTCGGATCGCGAGAAGGTGGTGCTGATGTCGTTTCCCGACGAGGCGGCATTTCGGGAGTTGGTGCAATCACCTGAGTATCAGGACATCTCGAAGGACCGCCGCGCGGGCGCTGACACGGTCGTGCTGCTGGTGCAGGGGCTGTAGTGACCGCGCGCCCGTTGAATGAACTTGTCGAGCAGGGCTGGGCGGCCGCGCTGCAGCCGGTCGCGGACGACGTCTCCCAGATGGGAAAGTTCCTGCGGGCCGAGATCGAGGCCGGGCGACGGTACTTGCCGGCGGGTCCGAACGTGTTGCGCGCCTTCACTTTTCCGTTCGACAAGGTGCGGGTCCTGATCGTCGGGCAGGATCCCTACCCAACGCCCGGACACGCTGTGGGCCTGAGTTTCTCGGTGGCTGCGGACGTGCGGCCGCTGCCCCGCAGCCTGGAGAACATCTTCAATGAGTACTCCGCCGATCTGGGCTATCCGCCGCCCTCGTGCGGCGATCTGACGCCCTGGGCGGAGCGCGGGGTGCTGCTGTTGAACAGGGTGCTCACGGTGCGCCCGAGCAACCCGGCGTCACACCGCGGCAAGGGCTGGGAAGCGGTCACGGAGTGCGCGATTCGCGCACTGGTCGCACGGTCACAGCCGATGGTGGCGATCCTGTGGGGCCGCGACGCGTCGACGCTCCAGCCGATGCTGGCCGAGGGTGACTGCGTGGCGATCGAGTCGCCGCATCCCTCGCCGCTGTCGGCGTCGCGCGGGTTTTTCGGCTCGCGACCGTTCAGCCGCGCCAACGAACTGCTCGCGCAGATGGGCGCCGACCCGATCGATTGGCGCTTGCCCTGACCGAGATGACGGCCCTGCGCGCACTCCGCCGGGGCGGCCCGGAGGTGCTGGTCGTCGAGCGGGCGCCGGCACCCGTCCCCGCGGCCGGTGAAGTGCTGGTGGCGGTACACGCCGCGGCCATCACCTTCGACGAGTTGACGTGGGAGGAAACCTGGGCTAGAACGCCGGTGATCCCGTCTCATGAGGTATCCGGTGTCATCGGCGAAATTACTTCTGGTGTAACAGATTTCAAGCCGGGCGACCACGTGTATGGGCTGATCGACTTTGATCGTGATGGCGCGGCCGCGGAATTCGTGGCGGTCCCGGCCGTCCACCTGGCCGCCAAGCCGTCGACCGTATCGCATGTGCGCGCCGCCGCCTTGCCGCTGGCCGGGCTGACCGCGCTGCAGGCCCTGGTCGACCACGCCGCCGTGCAGCCCGGCGAGGAGGTGCTGGTGCACGGCGGGGCCGGGGGAGTCGGGGCTCTGACGGTCCAGCTGGCAGCCATTCTGGGCGCGCAAGTCACCGCCACCATCCGCAGCGACGCCGCCGAGCTGGTCCGCGGTTTCGGCGCCGAGCGGGTGATCGACGTGCGCACCGAATCTTTCGACGACAGTGGCCCTTATGACATCGTCGTCGACACGGTCGGCGGTGAGACCCTGCGGCGATCGTTCGGCGTGCTGCGCCGCGGCGGACGGCTGGTCACCCTTTCGGCGCCCCCGCCGGCGGAGACGGCTGACGAATACGGCGTGACGGCAATGTTCTTCATCGTCACGCCCAATCGTGACCAGCTCGCCGAACTGGCCGCGCTGGTCGACAGCGGCCGCCTGCGCGTACAGATCGCCGAGACGTTCCCCCTGGCCGAGGGCCGGCAAGCATTCGAAAGCGGCCGGCGCCCGAATCGGCGCCCCGGCAAGACCGTCCTGGTGGTCTCGGCCGGCAGATAACGGGCTTTCGGCTCGCGACCATTCAGCCGCGCCAACGGACTGCTCGCGGGGGTGGGCGCGGACCCGATCGACCGGCGTTTGCCCTGACCGCCCATCAGCCGATGGCGGCGGCGATCTTCGGCGCACCGGTGTCCGCCGGTTGGAACACTCCGAGGTGATACTGGCTGCCCGGGTATTCTTTGGCGCCCACGAGCTGTGACAGTGGCGTGCGGACCGGCTCTCCGTTTGCGACTCGGGCCGCGATCGCGTTCAGGTCGAAACGCGGCCGCCAGCCGAGTTCGCGCCGGGCCCGGTCGTTGACGTACACGCGGTCCAGACGTTCGGGGAACCGCCACCCGCGTTCCTTCCACACGGCCGCCGCCAGCGGCGAGCGCCGCGCGAATAAGCTTGCCGCGTCGAGTCGCAACTCCGCCATATCCTCCCGGTTGAACGGGGTGGTGGCGGAGACGACGTAACGTCGGAAACCGAGATGGGGGGCACGCTCCGCCGCCCGCAGGTGGGCGTCCACGGCGTCTTCCAACGCGACCCGGCGGCAGGCGTATTCGTTGGCTTTGATGTTGTCCTCGCTGCGCCCGTCGTAGTGATGCGGCATGTCGTCCGACTCGGCGAAGAAGCGCGACGTGCGCAGCACAACACAGGACAGTCCGTGGTTGCGATGCGCCAGGTGGCAGAGGTCCTCGGCGCTGGCCTTGGTCACCCCGTACATGTTCTTGGGAACCGGCACGACGGACTCGTCGATCCAGGTCGCGGGTCGGCCCGGCGGTGGGATCAGTGCATCACCGAAAACGGTAGTTGAAGAAGTCATTACGAAGGAGCGGACGTTGGCTGCCACGGCGGCTTCCAGCATCGTGAGCGTCCCGTTGACGTTGGTGTCCACGAACGTGGCGGCGGGCAGGAACGCCAGTTGGGGCTTGTGCAGGGCGGCCATGTGGAACACCACCTCGACGCGTGCCATCGCCTTGCGTACCAGGTCTGGATCGTTCACGGAGCCGACGACATCCGTCCAGGGCGAGGGCCGGCTGTCGAGCCCGACGACGTCGGCGCCCTGCATGCGCAGCGTCCGCACCATGGCCTCGCCGAGGTGACCGGAGCTGCCGGTGACCAGGGCGCGCATCCCGCCGCCGGCGACGCGGGTCGCCGCTGAGTTGCCCGGATGCAGGAACAACTGCTTGGGCAGCGCGCCGGTGTGGATCCGCCGGACATCCGTCCGCGCCCCGTTGCGCGGAACGTTTAGCAGCATGGGAGTGGTGCGCATCTGTGGCCCCTTATCTCGAAACCCGTTGGTGTTTCGACAAGGCTGCGACAGCGCTCTTGCCGGATCCTTGCTGAATCCTTGAAGCCGCGGTCCAAGGATCTTTCAAGGATCCGTTAAGCGTGCGGGTCGACGCTTGGCCCATGTTCGTCAACAACGCGAAAGACGCAGCGCCGTTCGTGGCGGCGGACTTGTCCGAGATTCGGCTCCTCGTCGACCGGGTCAACATGGGCATCGCCACTGTCAGCCTCGCCCACGCGACCGTGGCGGCCGGCGCCGAGACCGTTTGGCACCGGCTCGAAGGCACCGATGAGATCTACTTCATCCTCTCTGGGCGCGGACTGGTCTGTGTCGGTGCGGAATTCCGCGAGGTCGGACCGGGCGACACGGTGTGGATCCCGGCCGGTGTCGAACAGAAGATCCAAAACCTGGACCCGTCGCCGCTGCAGTTTCTCTGCGCGTGCGGCCCGGCCTACCTGCCCGAGTGCGACCAACCCGCCCAGATGGAGAGCCTGCCATGAATTCCTTGCCTACCGTCGGAGATCACCTCGTCAACCGGATGCGCGAGGCCGGAATATCCGTCCTGACCGGACTGCCGACGTCCCGCCTCGATTCGCTGCTGGTGCGCGTCTCCCAGGAACCCGGCTTTCGGATCGTGTTGGCGCGGCACGAGGGTGGTGCCGGCTATCTGGCCGATGGTTTCGCCCGCGCGTCGGGCAGGCCCGCGGCGGTGTTCGCGGCCGGGCCTGGGGCGACCAACGTGATCAGCGCCGTGGCGACTGCATCGGTCAACCACGTCCCGATGCTCGTGCTGACCGGCGAGGTGTCGGTGCCCGAATACGGGCTGTGCTCGCAGCAGGACACCAGCGACGACGGGCTCGGCCTGGGCGCGACGTTCCGCCGGCTGTGCCGCTGCTCGGTGTCGATCGAGTCGGTCGCCAACGCGCGCAGCAAGATCGACCGGGCATTCCGCGCTTTGGCGGCCAAGCCCGGTGGGCCGGTGCACGTCGCCCTGCCGCGCGATCTCGTGGACGAGGTGCTGCCGGCACTGCAGCTTGGGACCGCCGGGCCAGCCTCCGAAGTCATTGCACCGCACGGCCCGAACGTCGCCGAGGAGGTGATCGCCCGGCTGGATCGAGCCACCGCTCCGCTACTGCTGGTTGGCAACGGCTGCCGGATGGACGGCGTCCACAACGAACTCGTCGCGTTTTGCGAAAAGGCCGGCCTCCCCTTCGCGACCACGCCGAATGGGCGGGGGATCGTCCCGGAAATTCACGCGCTGTCGCTGGGTGTGCTGGGCCTGTTCGGCGACGGCAGGGCCGAACAGTACCTCTTCGAGACCCCCTGCGATCTGCTGATCGCCGTCGGCGTCTCGTTCGACGGACTGGTCACCCGCTCTTTCTCGCCTCTCTGGAGCGGACTGCAGGCCGAGGTCGTGCACGTCGATCCCGACCCGGAGGTGTTCGGCCGATTCGTCGCCACGTCACTGGGGATCAGCACCACCGGCCGCGCGTTCGTCGAGTCACTGAAATCCTCGCGGCCGCCGCAGGCCTCACCGCGCTCCGCCCTGCCGGCGCCCGCCGTTGTGCGGGTGCCCGATGATCTGGGCGAGCGGATCCATCCCCTCGAGGTCATGCGGGAGATGGATGCGTTGCTGCCGCCGAACGCGACGGTCTGCGCAGACTCGGGAACCTGCATGTTCTGGGCTTTCCAGGGGATTCCGGTGCGGCGGCCCGGCACCTTCTTTGCCACGATCGACTTCGCCCCGATGGGCTGCGGAATCGCCGGCGCCATCGGTGTGGCCCTGGCCCGGCCCGACGAACGCGTCGTCTGCGTCGCAGGCGACGGAGCTTTCCTGATGCACGGCACCGAAGTGTCCACCGCGGTCGCGCAGGGGATCTCGGTGGCGTGGATCGTGCTCAACGACGGGCGAATGACGGCCAGCACCGGCCCGATCCGCGGCAGGATGGACCCCGCGCGCGTCGCCGACGTCGGCGCAAACGACTTTGCGGCCATGGCGAGTGCGCTTGGAGCACAAGGGATTCGAGTGGAGAAGAGCTCGGAACTTCGGGCCGCCCTGGACAAGGCGTTGACCGCCTCGGGCCCGTGTGTGCTGGATATCGCGATCGATCCGGCGATCAACAAACCCGAATTCGGCGTGGGCAAGTGAGCGCACGCTCCAAGGATCCATTGAGGATCCGGCAAGGGCGCCGTCAGAGGCTTTGCCTAACACACCAACACCAACAGATGGAGACTCAGATGCTCGCGACAGCGACCGGGCGCAACCCGATCATCCTCGACACAACCATCCGCGACGGCAGTTACGCCGTCAACTTCCAGTACAACCGCGAGGACCTGCGCTCGATTGTCGGCGACCTCGACGGCGCGGGAATTCCCTACATCGAGATCGGTCACGGCGTGACCATCGGTGCGTCGGCGGCGCAGGGAACGGCGGCCCAGACGGACGAGGAGTACTTCCACGCCGGCCGCGACGCGGTGCGCAACGCGAAGCTCGGCGCGGTGATCGTCCCCGCGCTGGCTCCGATCGAGACCGTCGATCTGGCCGGGGCTTACCTGGACTTCCTGCGGATGTGCGTGATCGCGACCGAGCTGGAAATCGTGGCGCCGTTCGTCGAACGCGCGCACTCGAAGGGCCTCGAGGTCTGCATCCAGCTGGTCAAGTCGCACCTCTTCGAACCGGCCGTCCTGGCCCGTGCCGCTAAGCAGGCCCGTGACATGGGAGTCCGCATCGTCTACGTAGTCGACACGACCGGGACGTTCCTGCCCGAGGACGTGCGCCGCTACGTCGAAACCATTCGCAACGTAGGCGATATTACGGTGGGCTACCACGGCCACAACAACCTTGGCATGGCCGTCGCAAACACGCTCGAGGCCTTCGAGGCCGGCGCCGACTTCCTGGACGGCACCCTGATGGCGTTCGGCCGCGGGGCCGGCAACTGCCAGACCGAATGCCTGGTCGCCGCGTTGCAGCGGCGCGGACACCTCGCGGGCGTCGACCTGGACCGCATCTTCGACGCGGCGCGCTCGGGCATGCTGGGACGGGTGCCTGAGCAGTACGGCATCGACCCGTGGGAGATCTCCCTGGGCTTGCACGGCCTGGACTCGACCCAACTTGCCTACCTCTCGAAGTCCGCGAACGAGGCGAATCTGTCGGTGCCGCGCGTGATCCGCGAACTTGCCGGGACCGTTGAGGGCCCTTGGCTGTCGACCGCAGACGTCGACCGCGTGGTCGCGGGGATGCGGGCATGACCGTGGCCCTCACGCCAGCGTGCGTGATTGCACGTCCGGAGCAGCGTGTCGCCACAACGACACGCTCGCTCGCGGCGATCACCGCGGCGTGCGCCCTGCTTCCGGTGATGGTCACTCTGGACGCGACGGTCGTCAACGTGGCTCAGCGCAGCTTCGCCGCCGAATTCGCCTCGACACAGGCCGTTGTCGCGTGGACCGTGACCGCCTACACGCTGGCGCTGGCGGCGGTGATCCCGCTGACCGGCTGGGCCGCCGCCTGGTTGGGCACCAGGCGGCTCGCCCTGGGCTCAGTGACGCTGTTCACCGCAGGTTCCCTGCTGTGCGCGCTGGCGCCGAACATCGCTGTGCTGGTGGCGTTTCGGGCCCTGCAAGGGCTAGGCGGCGGGATGCTCATGCCGTTGCAACTGATCATCCTGGCCCGTGCGGCCGGTCCGGAAAGGTTCGGCCGGGTGCTGACCATCAGCATGGTTCCCGTCTTGCTCGCCCCGATCGGCGGGCCGATGATCGGCGGCTGGTTGATCGACTCGTTCGGCTGGCAGTGGATCTTCCTGATCAACGTCCCGATCGGGGTGCTGACCTTGTTGTTAGCGGGAGCCGTTCTTCCCCAGCATATTCCGTCACGGGCAGAGTCGCTGGATGTCGTCGGTATGCTGCTGCTGTTACCGGGGATGGTGTTGCTCATCTACGGTGTGTCGCTGGTGTCCGAGCGCGGCACGGTCGCCGATCAACACGTCTGGTTGCCGGCCACCGCAGGCCTGATTCTGATCGGCGCCTTCGTCATGCATGCCCTGCGCCGCGCCGAGGGTGCGCTCATCAACCTGCGGTTGCTCAAAGTTCGGCAGGTCGGGGCGGCCAACGTCGTCAGGTTCTTGTTCGCCGCTGCGTTTGTCGGCAGTTGCCTGCTGCTTCCCGGGTACTTCCAGCAGGTCTTCGGAAGCACGCCATTTGAAGCGGGGCTGCTTTTGATCCCGCAAACCCTGAGTGCCGCAGCGGTGATGCCCTTGGCGGGCCGATTGATGGAGAGGTGGGGTCCCCGCAGCGTCGTGCTGATCGGGACGGTGCTGGCCCTCACGGGCATGGGCATGTTTGTCTACGGCATCAGCCGACACAACGCGGACGTGTCGGTGTTACTAACGGGCCTGGCGATGTTCGGCGCCGGTAGTGGCTGCATGATGGTTCCGGTGTCCTGGGTGGCCGTGCAGACGCTTCATGTGAGCGAAGTAGCGCACGGCGCCACACTATTCAATGTCAACCACAACATCGCCGCGTCCATGGGCGCCGCGTTGATGTCGGTGATCCTCACCTGCAGTTTGCACACCCGCGCCCATGGCGTATCGCATGCCTATGCGCAAGTGTTCGTGGCCGTGATGGTCCTGCTCGCCGTGGCGGCGATACCCGCGTGGTTCCTTCCACGGAGCGGTGGCGGGACTCGCAGAAATGCGATGTAGTGGTGTCCTTAATTCATGCTGTATCGACCTTGCGCAAACGAGATCATCGCGACGATGCCCGCAGCCGGCACCGGCGCATAAGTCCAGCTGCGGTATCGGAGCAGGACGAAGAACCCTGCGGTCCACACTGGCGTGACGAAAGTCGTTTGGAAAGCCGGATTCACGCAGCTTTGACCCAACTCGGTTCCCGGCGAGTCGGCAAGACTACACGCGCGACAGGCCAGTACGGTGAGGACCGCCGCGGCCGCCGCCCGCGCCCGCAGCCGCGGGCCCGAGCCCTCGGCTCGGCTCGGGCTCGGCTTGGCTCCGCCCGATGGCGGTCGGATGCTAGGAGCCCGGGAAGTTCACGTCCTTGGTGACGGATTTCCATTCCTCGATCGACGCAGACGTCGCAGCGATCTTGTCGCGCATGGCCTTGAGCACGTCGCGGCCCAGCAATAGCCGCAGCGGGGGATCGTCGAGTTCGGTCACCATCAGCACCGCCTCGGCCACCTTGCGCGGATCGCCCGGCAGATGATCGGCGAACTGCTTGATCAGGTCCTTGCGCGCCGCGACATCGGCGTAATCGGCTATCGGGGTGGCCGACTCCTTCATCGATCTCGTCGCCCAGTCGGTGCGGAAGGCGCCCGGCTCGATGGCAGTCACCTTGATCCCCAGCGGCCGTACCTCGGTGGCGAGCGCCTCGGTCACCGCCTCCAGGGCGAACTTGGTCGACGAGTAATAGGCGTTCGGCGGGTTGGCCACCAGGCCCGTCATCGACGACATGTTGACGATATGACCGGAGCGACGCGCACGCATGGCCGGCAGCACGGCCTTGGTCATGTTCACGGCGCCGAAGTAATTGACCTCGAACAGCTTTCGGACTTCGGCGTCCTCGCCCTCTTCCACCGCAGACAGGTAGCCGTGACCGGCGTTGTTGACCAGCACGTCGATCCCGCCGAACGCGTCCTCGGCCGCCGCCACCGCGGCCGCGACCTGGCCGGCGTCCGTGACGTCGAGCGCCACGGCCACGGCCCGGTCCCCGAACTCGTCGACAAAATCCTGCACCGCATCGGCCCGCCGCGCGGTCACCACCACGCTGTGGCCGGCTTCCAGTGCGGCGCGGGCGATCTCGCGGCCAAATCCGGTGGAGCAACCGGTGATCAGCCAGCGCGCCATCTCAGGCCGTCCCTTCCGGCAGGCGCCGCAGATAGGCCTTGCGTCGCTCGGCGAGTTGGGCCGCGCGCTCCTGCGGGCCCACCCGCGGCAGGTGGGGCACCTCGGCATCGAGTTGGTCGAGCTTGACCACCCGCCCGCGAGCGCCCAGGTCCGACTTGGGGCCGCCTTCGCCGAACTCCGCCATCCGCAGCGTCAGGATGGCCTCCCGCAAGCCGTCGGAGTCGATCCAGTTCGCCACGCCGGGATCGACGGGAGAGATCACGTAGGTGTAGCTGCCGTCCTCGTTGGCCACCGACTGGGCCTTATTGAGGCTGCCGGTGCGGTCCACGAGTTCCAACGTAGTGCCCCAGACGTTGCTCAGCGGCACCGTGAAGTATTCGGCACCACCGTCGTTGAGGTCGACCACGAACGCTTCGTCGGGCGCGAGATCGAAACGTCCCATCACGTAGACCTGGTTGCGCATCGCGCCGACCTTGTCGGCCGACCACGCCAGGTTGAAATGGTTGGCCGGCATCTTGTACACGCCGTGGCTGAGCTTGCCGGTGAAGTCCGCGAAATAGGCCATCATCGCCGCGGTCGCCTCGGCCTGCTCGTCGAGAGTGCGTGCAGGCCTTAAAGCAGAAGCCGGTGGGCCGCCGAGCCGTTGCACCTCAATGCAATTGGGATCGTCACGACCCCAGTCCAGCAGCACGTCGCGGATGTAGAACTCGTGTGCTTCGGGAGTGGTCTGCACGTGGTTGGGTCGGCCGTTGGCGGGCTCGGAATCCACGGTGATGGTGTAGCTGCCGTCGGAGTCGACCTGCATGGTGCGGCCGTTCAAGACATCGACGGTGCCCATGTGGGCGTCCCACAGCGTGAAGTAGTTCTCGGTCATCCGGTGCTGGCCGACCCGGCCGCGGATCTCGTAGCGTTCGTCGCCGGAGATCGGGATCACCCGGTAGACGCTGTCGGGATTGTCGATGCCCCAACGTGATCCGGGAATGCGCCGGCCGTCGACGGGGTGCGCCAGCCGGGTTATGCAGCTGACCTTGGGCCGCAGCTTGTCCTGGTTGGACGACCACACCGCCGCCGAGAACATCACCTCGGCGAACGCGTCGTCGAACCGCTCACGCATCGCATCGGAAGCCTTGGCGCGGCCCAGCCAGGTCTCGGCGACGCTCTGGTAGGCGGCCTTGACGGTGGGGTGCTCGATCAGGTCGAGGGCCGCGAGTTCCTGTTCACGCTGGGACCTGGTAGAGATAGGCGAGACGGGATCGTCAAGCACTTCAATGCTCCTTACTGTCCATGCCGAAAACGTTTGTTGTACAACGTGAATCGCTCGTCGACCTGCTCGGGAAGCAGGCCGTAGTCCTCCAGCCCATATGGCGGGCGCGCCGTTTCGCGGGGACGTTCATCCAGCCAGCGCCGCATCGCCGCCTCGGCCTCGGCGGTCAGCGGCAGGCCGACGGCGTCGTAGACCCGGGCCACCTGCCCGATCGGATCGGCCACGGCGTCATCGAATTCGATGTCGGTGACGCGCTCAGCATCGTCAGACCACCCGTCCCGGACCGTCATTGCCCGATCATTGGTCCAGCCCATCCGCTGCAGCCATTGCGCGCCCACTCTGTTCCGGTCGACGGTATCGGCGTGCATCGCGTGCAGGGTCGCGTTGAGGCTGGCGCCCGAAGCGATCGTGGTGCGGGGATCGCGATGCATGTGCACGATGTGCACGTCGGGAAACCGCGCCCGCAACAGATCCAGGTAGCCCAGGTGCGCCGGTGACTTGAGCACCCAGCGCCGCGCATCCAGACCCTTTTGCCGCTTCTGCCATTGCAGGAACTGCAGCATGCGGTGCAGGTAGTCGTAGGCGGGAGTGAAGTCCTGTTCATCGAGCCAGGACCGGTAGTGGGGAAGGTGGGCGCCCGACTCGGGGACATGCGACAGGAAGGCGTCGGCCAGAAAGACGATCTCTTCCTCGGGTTCTCGCGCATACATCGGGTGGATGGCGAAGAGGTCCGGCGCCAGTTCGCGGGATTTGGCTTCGCGCGCCTCGCTGACGGCGATGCGCGGATCGACGCCGCTGAATTCGTGGTCGAGCCGGGGCGCGGCCTCGACCACCTCCCAGCCGTACGCGCAGACGAACCGGGGATCGGCGGCCAGCAGGCGCTGCAGCAGTGTGGTTCCGCTGCGCATCATCCCGACGACGACGATCGGTGCGGCGACCTTCTCCTCGAGGATCTCGGGGTGGCGGCGGATCCACTCCTGGGCGCGCAACCGCATGCGCAGGCTGTGCACGATGCCCGACCGCAGGATGTGCGTTCCGATGGCGTTGAGACCAGCGTGTGGGTAGTCGGCCAGCAACACGCCCAGCGGCCGTTCGAAATCGCCCGGACCCCAATCGGTCAGTGACTCCTTGCGTTGCGCGTCGGCCATGACGGCCGCCACGTCGAACGGGGTTGGACTGGCCACTGGGTCAGAACTTCAAGTGGTGGCTAACGTCGCCGACCTGATCGACGAACATGGTGCGGCTGTCGAACCACCAGGCACCATCGAGGCGCTGAAAGGTGTCTTTGTAATGCCCGGTGATGATCACCTGGAGCGGCAGGTCGGGGGTCGCCTGCGTGACGCAGTAGTAGGAGGTGCTGCGCGCGGTTCCCGCGGCCTCATCGATATAGAGCTGCACGTTGGTCGTGTTGTGGTGGGTCTTGGGGGTGCCGTCCTCGTAGATGCGAGTGGCCATCTCGTACATTTCCCGCACCCGGGCGGTTCCGGCGAACACCGTCTCGGGGGGACCGTTCTCGACGCCGCAGACGCGACCGTGCTCAAACAGCCGGGCCACCCCGTCCAGGTCGCCGCCATCGATGAGTTCGGCGTAGGTGTAGATCAGGTTGGTGATCGCTGTCGCGCTGTCACTCACGTCCGATTAACTCCTGCCCGTCGGCCCGCCCGGTGGCCATACCACTAATCTTGGTGGCCGTGACCTTACCTTGGACACCGAACCGGCTTGGCAACCTCACTGGCAAAACAATCATCGTGACGGGCGCGACGAACGGTGTCGGGCTCGGCACGTCGCGTGCGCTCGCCAACGCCGGCGCCCACGTGATCCTGGCAGTGCGGAATACCGAATTGGGTAAGCAACGGGCAGCCGAAATGGGTGGCTCGACATCGGTGGTCAAGCTCGACCTCGCCGACCTGTCTTCGGTGCGCGCCTTTCCCGATCTGATCGACGGTGAGGTCGACATCCTGATCAACAATGCCGGCACCCTGACCGATCGCCGCATTGACACCGTCGACGGCTTCGAGATGACGCTGGGCACCAACCTGCTCGGACCGTTCGCGCTGACCAACCTGCTGCTGCCCCGGGTGCGATCGCAGATCATCAACGTCGGCTCGGACGGGGAGCGGCATGCGACGCTGCGACTCGACGACCTGCACCTGCGCAACCACAAGTGGACCAGGATCGGCGCATACGTGCAGTCGAAGCTTGCGGTGATGTTGTGGGGGCTCGAGCTGGACCGCAGGTTGCGATCCGCCGGTTCGTCAATCGTCACCCAACTCACCCATCCGGGCTGGGTGGCCTCGAATCTGTCGCAGCTGTCCGACTCGCCGCTGATGTCGTTCGCGCACAGGGCCGTCAAGGTGGTGGCCGACCGGTTGGCCAACGACATCGACGAAGGCGCGGCGCCCACGCTGTACTGCATCAGCGAACCGGTACCCCCGGGCAGCTACGTCGGGGTGAGCGGCCGGCTCGGCCTACGCGGCGGTCCGGTGCTGATCGGCAGATCGGTGGGGGCATGCGACTATGACGCGGCCGCCCGTCTGGTGGCCTTCGCCGAAGAAGAGACCGGCACGAAGCTGGACGTTCCCGGTCATGGGTGAACTCGACGGCACCGTCGCCGTTATCACCGGTGCGGCGCGCGGTCAGGGCCGCAGCCACGCGGTCGCGCTCGCCGAACAGGGCGCCGACATCATCGCCGTGGACATCTGCGCCGACATCGATTCGATTCCCTACGCGCTGGGAACCAAATCCGACCTCGACAAGACCGTGCGGCTGGTCGAAGCCGCGGGCCGCAGGGCGGTGCCCGTCGTCGCCGACGTCCGTGACCTTGCGCAGTTGGAAGCCGGAGTCCAGGCCGGGATCGACGAACTCGGCGAAATCGACATCGTGATCGCCAACGCCGGGGTGGTCGCCATCGGCGACACCCAGACCCACTCTGAGCCGGTGTTCAACACCATCGTGGACATCAACCTCAAGGGTGTGTGGCACACGATGCTGGCGGCGGTCCCGTCGATCGTCCGCAAGGGCCGGGGTGGCTCCGTCGTTCTGATCAGTTCGTCACAGGGGCTGACCGGCAAGGGCGGTGACGGCACCGCCGCCATGTTCGCCTATGCCGCCTCCAAGCACGGCGTGGTGGGCCTCATGCGCTCGGCGGCCAATGCCTATGCGCCGCATAAGATTCGGGTCAACTCGGTGAATCCGAGCGGTGTCGCGACGCCGATGATCCTCAACGACTTCGTGGTGAACCGGATGCTCGAGAATCCGAATCCGGCGGTCTCCCAGATGCTGCTGCCCGACGTCCCGTTGGTCGAGTCGCGGGATGTCACCGAGGCGGTGCTGTGGCTCGCCGGCCCGAGGTCTCGCTACGTGACGGGCGTGTCGATACCCGTCGATGCCGGCCACTTGGTTATGTGATTTAACGCGGGGCGACGATGCCGTTGTCGCGGAATAGGCCGCGCGGTTACCCGCGCGTGACCTTGCCGGCCTTGATGCAGGACGCGCAGACGTTCAGCCGCTTCTTGTTGCCGCCGGGACGGGTCACGACGTGCACGGTCTGGACGTTCGGGTTCCACCGACGGCTGGTGCGCCGGTGGGAGTGCGACACCGACTTGCCGAAGCCGGGGCCTTTCCCGCAGATATCGCACACAGCGGCCATTATGAAGCTCCTCAAAGGTTCGGGGATCCGGCAACTCGTGCATCGGAAGCCGGGACAACCCAGAATACCGACTGTCCTGGGCAACCACCAAAACGCGTGGGTTGGTTTCGCGTTAGAACGGTGGTGGGTCGTCGTCGGGTGGGGCGGGTCCGGGTTGGGCCGCTAGCGGGCTTCGCGATTGTGCCGGCGTTCGGTGGCGACGCGGTAGGCGTGGTCTTGGGCGCGGGTGCGGCGGCGTTTGGGCATCATGGCGCTGCGATCGCCGCAGTAGTCCTGCGGTGGGTCGGCTTCGGGGGCGGGCATGCCGCCGACCGCTTGGCACAGGCTGGGGAACAGCAGCGCACTGCCCGGGGTGGTGACGTGGGTGTGTCCGGACGGGGAGGTCAGGATCAGGGTGCCGTCAGCGAGCTGCTGTTCGGTCCAGCCCCAAAACGTTTTCAAAAGATGATGCGTACGGCAGTAGCACTTGATGTTGGCCGCGTGGGTTTTGCCACCCCTCGCATGCGGGATCGTATGGTCCAGATCGCAATCGATGGCGGGGTGATCGCAGCCGGGCCAGCGACACGTCAAATCCCGGGCGCGCACGAAATCGGCCAGTGCCTTGGAGGGGGTGTAGCCGGGCTCGGGTGGGGCGTAGCCCGGGTGGACCAGCGGGATCAGTTTGGCCGATTTCGCGAGTTCGGCGATTAGTTCGGGGGTGATCAGCCCGTCGGCGCTGAGCTCGGATCCCGGCGTCTGCCGCGCCGTTGAGGGTGTCCTGGGAGGCGATGACGTGGATGGTGACCGGCGACGCTGCGGGCTGTTTGCCGGCGGCGCAGTCGGTCCGCGCGCAGCGACACCCCAGCCGGTCCGCGCCGGCGGCCAGCGCCCCCATCGCGTCGGCGCGGCGCGCTTGTTTGGTGCGGGGGTCGTGCTCACACACCGTGGCCGCCAACGCGTTCAACCGGGTGGTCGAGGGCGTGGGCGTCGATGGAAAACAGGCTGCCGGTGATTGGGCAGATCCCGTCGGTGATCGGCGCCGATCCAGATCTCGCGCTCCGGCCTGGCGTTCCTTGCGGCGGCGCACCGCATCGGCGTCCACGCGGGCCACGATCGCATCGACTTTCGCGGCCAGCCGGCCCCGGGTCAGCGAGGGCCAGCGCGCCACATTGACCGCCACCAACTCATCGACGCGGGCCAACGCGTCGGGCGTCGACGATCAGCTCGGTGCGCGACACGATCGTGCTGAACGCGCGGTAATCGATGTCGCCGGCGATGAACACCTCGGCCGATCTGGGGGAGCCGTTCGCGCATCGCGCGCGCATCGTGCACTCTGTCGGTGGCCAGCCCCTGGCTGATCCGCAACCGCGCGGCCACTTCGGCGGCCACGGCGTCCGTGGTGTCGACCGCCCAGTCCTCGGTCTCTGCGGCACTGCGCGAGCCGGTACCGAAACAACCCCCCGATCGCGGCCAACTGCGCGGCCACCACCTGGTTCTCGATGCGCACCGCCGTGGCCATCTGGTCGAGCCAGTCCGCCGACTCGGAAGTCGGGGTCCGCTGCCGCCAGCGCTCCAACATCTGCTCGGCCAGCGCATCGAAGCGCGCGATCACCTCCCGCCGCGATCGAGGTCCCGATTCATCGAACATATGTTCGAGTATACCAGTCGGGTCGACAGCTAATTGTCAACGAGCGACCAACGCCACGACCCTACCGCTTAGATTCCCAACGAGCCGCGCCCCGCTGACGAAGAGCTGTGTCGCCCCGGCTGGTTAGGCTCAATCGCCGGGTGCGTCGCCGCGCTACGCTGGCGCCCACCGGGGGGTCCGGCGCGGAGGAGGTGGGTCGGAGTGGGCACGCGACGGTCAGATCGTCTGCTGGACGCCTCGACCCTGCGCGACTGGGCGCACACCGCCGTCAGCGACCTGATCACTCACATCGACGAGATCAACCGCCTCAACGTCTTCCCGGTCGCCGATTCCGACACCGGCGCCAACATGCTGTTCACCATGCGTTCGGCGCTGGCCGAGGCGAATGCGGGGCGACGCGACAGCGGGTGCGCCGCCCGGGTCGCGGCCGCCCTGTCGGCCGGTGCGCTGAACGGCGCCCGCGGCAACTCCGGCGTGATTCTGTCCCAGATCTTGCGCGGTATCGCCGACGTCACCGCGGCCGCGGCCGCCGACGCCGGTGGGGAACTGCGCGATATCGATGCCTACCTGCTCGGGGCTGCTTTGCGGCGGGGGGTCGCTCTGGTCATCACCTCAATGGGCGACGAGATCCCGGGCACCATCGTCTCGGTGCTGCGCGCCGCCGCGGATGCCGTCGGGCAATGCGCCAGGGATGGGCTGGGCGCCGCGGTCGCGGCCGCCGGCGACGCCGCCGTCGTCGCGCTGGAAAAGACCCCGGAGCAGCTCGATGTCCTCGCTGACGCCGGCGCGGTGGACGCCGGCGGTCGGGGCCTGCTGGTCCTGTTGGACGCGCTGCGCTCGACGGTCACCGGGCAGGCGCCCGCCCGCACGGTGTACGAGCTGTCGCCGCGCGCCGAGGCGGCCGACCAGAAAGGCGGAGCCCCCGAACGCCGGGCACCGCAGTTCGAGGTGATGTACCTGCTGGACGGTTGCGATGCCCAAGCGGCGGACACGCTGCGGGAGCGGCTCGACGAGTTGGGCGAATCGGTGGCCATCGCCGCGGCGCCGCAGGCGACCCGGGGCTACTCGGTGCACGTGCACACCGACGACGCCGGTGCCGCCGTCGAAGCGGGACTGGCGGCCGGGCGGCTGAGCCGGATCGTGATCTCCGCCCTGACCTCCGGCGCCGCCGGGCTGCCGGCGGGCGGCTGGACGCGCGAGCGGGCGGTGCTGGCCGTCGTCGACGGCGCCGGTGCCGCCGAGCTGTTCGCCGGGGAGGGCGCCTGCGTGCTGCAGCCCCCGATGCGCCAGCCACCGACATCACCGCCCACCAGCTGGTGCGGGCCGTGGTGGATACCGGCGCCGCGCAGGTCATGGTGCTGCCCAACGGTTATGTGCCCGCCGAGGAACTGGTGGCCGGGTGCACCGCCGCCATCGGCTGGGGTATCGACGTGGTACCGATACCGACCGGATCGATGGTGCAGGGGCTGGCCGCGCTGGCCGTGCACGAGCCGGGACGGCAGGCCGTCGACGACGGTTACACCATGGCCCGCGCCGCCGGCGCCGCCCGGCACGGATCGGTGCGCATCGCGACCGAGAGCGCGTTGACGTGGGCCGGTCGGTGTCAGCCCGGTGACGGCCTGGGCATCGCGGGTGACGAGGTGCTGATCGTGGCCGCCGACGCGGCCGCGGCGGCGATCGGCCTGCTCGATTTGCTGCTGGCCTCGGGCGGTGAGCTGGTCACGGTGCTGATGGGCGCCGGTGTAGAGCAGGACGCCGATGCGACCGCGGTCGGTGACATTTTGGCAGACCACGTGCACGACAATCACCCCGGAACGGAGCTGATGATCTACCGCACCGGCCATCGCGGTGACGCGCTGCTGATCGGGGTCGAGTAGCCATGGCAACACTCACCGATCGGCTGGACTACGTCCTGGGCGCCAACTCCGCCGATCGGCTCGACGAGGTGTTCGGCATGCGGACGGTCGACGACCTGCTGCGCCATTACCCCCGCAGCTACACCGTGGGCGCTACGGTGCGAAGCGCCGAGGAGGAAGGGGCCGAGCAGCCGGAAACCGGCCAGCACATCACCATCGTCGACACCATTACTTCCGCGGCGACGATCGCGACGAAGAAGGATCCGAAGAAGAAGATCTTTCGGATCACCGTGGGCTCCGGGCGCAGCGCGGTGACCGCCACGTTCTTCAATGCCCGCTTTATCAGCAAGGACCTCATCAAGGGCACGCGGGTGATGCTGTCCGGCGAGGTCGGGTTCTACAAGAACAGCCATGCAGCTGACGCACCCGGCGTTTCTCATCCTCGACGGAAGAAATCGCGGCTCCAGCAGCCTGAAAAACATCGCCAAGGCCTCAGAGGCCACCAGGGGCGGCGAGCTGGCGATCGAGGACTTCGAGCGCAGCTTCTTTCCGATCTATCCGGCCAGCTACCAAGGTGCAGAGCTGGGACATCTTCGCCTGCGTGCGCCAGGCGCTGGATGTCCTTGATCCGGTGGACGATCCGTTGCCGGCGGAACTGGTTGCTGCGCATGGCTTTATCTCCGAAGACGAAGCACTGCGCGCCATCCATCTCGCCGAGGACGAGCAGCTACGCCGACGCGCCCGCGAGCGGTTGACGTTCGATGAGGCCGTCGGCCTGCAGTGGGCGCTGTTGGCGCGCCGGCACGGCGAGCTGTCCGAGTCGGGGCCCCCGGCATCGCCGCGACCGGACGGCTTGGCAGCAGAACTGTTGCGGCGCTTGCCCTTCGAGCTCACGGCGGGACAACGCGAGGTGCTCGACGTGCTGAGCCGACGGGCTCGCGGCGACCCGTCCGCTGAACCGGCTGCTGCAGGGCGAGGTCGGTTCGGGCAAGACGATCGTCGCGGTGCTGGCGATGCTGCAGATGGTCGACGCGGGTTACCAATGCGCGCTGCTTGCGCCCACGGAAGTGCTTGCCGCACAACATGTGCGATCGATCTCCGATGTTCTGGGCCCGTTGGCCATGGGCGGCCAGCTGGGCGGAGCCGACAATGCCGCACGAGTGGCGCTGCTCAGCGGCTCGATGACGGCAGGGCAGAAGAAATACCTGCGGGCCGAGATCGCTGCGGGCCAGGTTGACATCGTCGTCGGCACCCACGCGTTGTTGCAGGACGCGGTGGAATTCCACAATCTGGGCATGGTGGTGGTCGACGAGCAACACCGGTTCGGTGTGGAGCAGCGAGATCGGTTGCGCGCCAAGGCTCCTGCGGGCATCACCCCACACCTGCTGGTGATGACGGCCACACCGATCCCGCGCACGGTGGCGCTCACTGTCTACGGTGACCTGGAAACCTTGACGCTGCGCGAACTTCCGCGCGGACGCCAGCCGATCACCACCAGGACGATCTTCATCAGGGACAAGCCCGCGTGGCTGGACCGGGCCTGGCAGCGCATCATCGAGGAGGTTGCGGCCGGACGGCAGGCGTATGTGGTGGCGCCTCGGATCGACGAGAGCGACGAACCCGAGAAAGAGCGCGCACGACCGTCGGAAACCGCCGAAGGGCTTTATGCGCGACTGCGTTCCGGTGAGCTGGCCAACCTGCGGCTGGGGCTCATGCACGGGCGGTTGTCTGCCGACGAGAAGGACGCGGTCATGGCGCGGTTCCGCGCCGGCGAAATCGATGTGCTGGTGTGTACCACCGTCATTGAGGTCGGCGTCGATGTCCCCAACGCCACGGTCATGCTGGTGATGGATGCCGAACGGTTCGGTATCAGCCAGCTGCATCAGCTGCGCGGCCGGATCGGTCGCGGCGAACATCCGAGCCTCTGCCTGCTGGCCAGCTGGGTCGGGCCGGACTCGGCGGGCGGCCGGAGACTGTCCGCGGTGGCCGAGACGATGGACGGGTTCGCGCTGGCCGACCTGGACCTCAAGGAACGTCGCGAAGGAGACGTGTTGGGCCGCAACCAGTCCGGCAGGGCGATCACGCTGCGACTGCTGTCGCTGGCCGACCACCTGGAGTACATCGAGGCCGCCCGGGACGTCTGCACGCGTGCCTACCAGGAGGCGAGCCCGCACCCCGGATTTGCAGCGCTGGCAGCACGATTCACCGACACCGACCGCATCGAATACCTGGACAAATCGTGAACAGGAAAGTGCTGCTGTGGTTGTCGGCGGCCGCGGTGCTCGCGGTGCTGGTTGCCTATCAGACACTGGGATCGTCGGCGGCCAGGCATGCCGGCGAGGTCGCCGCGCGCGCCGACGTTCCGACCGTTGCGCCCGGCACCGATGTGCTGGCCGGAATCGCCGTGGTGCCGATACGGGCGCACCGCTACGACTACCACAGGACGGCGTTCGGTGACGCCTGGACCGACGATAACGATGCGCCGCTCGGGCACAACGGGTGCGACACCCGCGACGACATCCTCAACCGCGATCTCGTCGATAAGACCTACGTGTCGATCAAGCGGTGCCCGGACGCGGTGGCCACCGGCACCCTGCACGACCCGTACACCAACACCACCATCGCTTTCCAGCGCGGCGCCAAGGTCGGCGAAGCGGTCCAGATCGACCACATCGTCCCGCTTGCCTACGCCTGGGACATGGGGGCGTCGGGCTGGCCGGACCCCGAGCGGGTGCGCTTCGCCAACGATCCGGCCAACCTACTGGCCGTGGAGGGCCAGGCCAATCAGGACAAGGGCGATCTGCCGCCGGGACAGTGGATGCCGCCGAACAAGGCGTTCGCGTGCCAGTACGCCATGCAGTTCATCGCGGTGCTGCGGGGTTACGCATTGCCGGTGGACCAGGAGTCGTCGAACGTATTGCGTCAGGCCGCGGGCACCTGCCCGACGGGGTAGCTGATCAACCTACGTAGGTCAGCGGGTCCTCGCGCAGCCGCGTGCCGTCGTTGAGCGCGTTGATCGCATCCATGTGCTCGGCGGCCAATTCGAAATCGAAGACGTCCAAGTTACCGGCAATGTGTTCGGCGTTGGCCGAACGGAACACGACCGCGGTACCCAGTTGCAGGTTCCACCGCAGCAGTACCTGCGCGGGCGTCTTGCCATATTCGCCGGCCACCGAGGTCACCGTCGGGTTGTCCATCAGTTTGCCGAGGGCCAGCGGGGTATAGGACTGCGTGACGACGTTGTGCTGGGCGTTTGCTTTGCGCATCCCGTCTTGGTTGAGCAGCGGGTGCAGCTCGATCTGGTTGACCGCCGGTGTGACGAAGGTGAGGTCGATGGCCATCTCGAGATGCTCATCGGTGAAGTTGGCCACGCCGATCGAACGGGCATGCCCGTCGCCGCGGGATTGGATCAGGCCGCCCCAGGCGTCCACGTACTTGCCGACCGACGGGGCCGGCCAGTGCACCAGGTACAGGTCGACGTAGTCCAGGCCGAGGCGATCCAGACTGGCTTGGCAGGCCACCGGAGCGCTGGCGAAACCGTGGTCGGCGGTGGCCAGCTTGGTGGTGACGAAGAGCTCGGCCCGGGGAATGCCGGAGGCCGCGATCGCCCGTCCGACGGCGGCTTCGTTGCCGTAGGCCGCGGCGGTGTCGATCAGCCGGTAGCCGATTTCCAAGGCGGCCGACACGGCGCGTTCGGCCTCGTCGTCGGACAATTCCCCGACACCGACGCCAAGCACCGGCATGGTGTTCTCGTCATTGAGAGCTATTGATGGGATGTTGGCGCCCGACTCGCCGGTCACTATGTTCACCTGCCTGGGAAAAGGGTTCGTGGCACTTTTGTGAGATTCGAGAATCACGATAGTACCGAGCGGAACATGCCAGGTGATGAACACCCGGGCGGGTGTTGACCGCATTTTTCGCGGTATTCGCGCGATCCTGCTCACCACGTACAGTTGGTCGCGGGCGCGCCGGAATCGGCGTGCGGGGGAGTTTTGAGGGAGCAGCGCATGACCAAGAGTCCGCCAGGGGCGCCGGTTCTCGCTGTTGGCGGCGAAGGGCTCGCCCACCCGGTTGACCCGTCGCTTATTGGGCCTACAGGGCTTTGCGTCACCACCGTCGGCGTCAAGGTCATTCCGTGGGTACCGCCCGGCGCCGCGCGGGTGCTGTCGGGCGGTCGTTCGGTGATCATCGACGGCAATACGCTCGATCCCACGCTGCAGCTGATGCTGTCGGGTCTGCATGCCGTCGGCATCGACGGCCTGCTCATCGACGACGACGTGGCCGTGTCCCGCGCCCAGATGCGCGAGATGGTCGTGAGCATGCCCGGGCCGCAGGTTCACGTCACCGTCAACGACATCTCGCTGCCCGGACCCGCCGGCGAGATCCCGGCGCGCCACTACCGTCCGGCCAGCGGCCCGGTTAGTGAGCAAGCGGCGGACCTGCTGGTCTTCTACCACGGCGGCGGCTGGACCCTCGGCGACCTGGACACCTATGACGCGCTGTGCCGGTTGACGTGCCGCGACGCCGGCATCCACGTGTTGTCGATCGACTACCGGCTGGCTCCCGAGCATCCGGCCCCCGCCGCGATCGAGGATGCCTATGCGGCCTTCATGTGGGCGTACGAACACGGCGGTGAGCTCGGCGCGATCCCCGGGCGGGTCGCGGTCGGTGGGGACAGCGCGGGCGGCAACCTGGCGGCGGTCGTATGCCAGTTGGCGCGCGACGCGGGTGGGCCCGCCCCGATCCTGCAGTGGCTGCTCTACCCGCGGACCGATTTCAGCGCGCAGACGCGGTCCATGGGTCTGTTCGCCCGCGGCTTTCTGCTGACCAAACGGGACATGGACTTCTTCGAGTCGCAATACCTGAGGTCGTCCGGTCTCGACAAGACGGATCCCCGGGTGTCGCCGGCGCTGGCCGAGTCGTTGTCCGGGCTGGCGCCGGCGCTCATCGCGGTCGCGGGTTTCGACCCGCTGCGCGACGAAGGCGAGAACTACGCCGCGGCGCTGCGGGCCGCCGGGACCGCGGTGGACCTGCGTGCGATGGGTTCGCTGACACACGGCTTCGCCAACCTGTTTCCGCTCGGGGGTGGCAGTGCCACCGCGACCACCGAGCTGATTTCGGCTTTGCGGGCTCACCTCAGCCGGGCCTAAGTAGGGCGCCGGTACTCTAGAGGCGCCCAGCCCAGACATGTGAGGATCAGCGAACCTGTGGCCGACAAACCCAAACGCCCCCCGCGAATCGACGTAAAGTCCGCCGGCCGCAGTTCCAGCCGACTCGTGCCGATCGCCGCCACCGCGGTGGTCGTGACCTTCGCGGTCGTCCTGGTCTTCTACATCGTGACCTCGAATCACAAGAAACCGGCTGTCAGCACGGGCACGGGCGACGCGGTGCGGGTGACATCGGGCAAGCTGATCACCCAGCCCGGCAGCACCGACCCCAAGGTGGTGGTGTCCTTCTACGAGGACTTCCTGTGTCCGGCGTGCGGCAACTTCGAGCGGACCTACGGGCCGACGGTGTCCAAGCTCATCGATACCGGTGCGATCGCGGCCGATTACTCGATGGTGTCCATTCTCGACAGCCAGCAGAACCAGAACTATTCCTCGCGGGCGGGTGCGGCGTCGCTGTGCGTCGCCGACGAATCCATCGACGCCTATCGCCGTTTCCACACGGCGTTGTACAGCAAGGGCATTCAGCCCGACGAGCGCGGCCCCAGCTTCCCCGACAACGCGAAGTTGATCGAGCTCGCGCGCGAAGCCGGCGTGGTGGGCAAGGTGCCGGACTGCATCAACAGCGGGAAGTACCTCGCGAAGGTCGCCGGGGCGGCCGCCGCCGATCACATCAACGCGACCCCGACGATCAAGATCAATGGCAAGGACTACGAGCCGACTACACCGGACGCCCTGGTCGCGGCCGTCAAACAGATCGTGGGCGACATCCCGGGCATTGATAACCCCGTCACGCCCGCGGCTTCATGACCTTGAGCACCGGCCCCGACGACGTCCGAAGTGCGGGTCCCGGTGCTCAGCGCATGGTGGGTGCTGATCGCGGGCGTGGTCGGCTTGGTGGCCTCGGCGACTCTGACGGTGGAAAAGATCGAACTGCTGCTCAACCCGCACTACGTGCCGTCTTGCAATATCAACCCGATCGTTTCGTGCGGTTCGGTGATGGTCACGCCGCAGGCATCGGTGCTGGGCTTTCCCAACCCGCTGCTGGGCCTGGTGGGCTTCACCGTGGTCGTGGTCACCGGTGTGCTGGCGGTAGCGAAAGTGTCGTTGCCCCAATGGTATTGGACCGGTTTGACGTGCGGCACCCTGGTCGGTGCGGGGTTCGTGCACTGGCTGATCTTCCAGAGTCTGTACCGCATCGGGGCGCTGTGTCCCTACTGCATGGTGGTCTGGGCGGTCACTATCCCGCTGCTCGTGGTGCTGGTGTCCATCGTGTTTCGCCCGGTGTTGGACCGTGGGGACAGCGCGCTGGCGCGGGTGGGATACCAGTGGCGGTGGTCGATCGTCACACTGTGGTTCACCGCGGTGTTTCTGATGATCATGGTGCGGTTCTGGGATTATTGGTCGACGCTCTTGTGAAGCCGCGCTGTTAGGAGGCTGCCCGTGATCTCGAAAGTGCTGGTTGCCAATCGCGGTGAGATCGCGGTACGCGCCTTCCGGGCCGCCTACGAGCTCGGCATCGGAACGGTCGCGGTCTACGCCTACGAGGACCGCAATTCGCAGCATCGGCTCAAGGCTGACGAGTCCTATCAGATCGGCGAGGTCGGTCACCCGGTGCGGGCCTACTTGTCCGTGGACGACATCGTCGACACCGCCGGCCGGGCCGGCGCCGACGCCGTCTACCCCGGATACGGATTCTTGTCGGAGAACCCGGATCTGGCCGCCGCGTGCGCGGCCGCGGGAATCACGTTCGTCGGCCCCAGCGCCGAAGTGCTTGAGCTGACCGGAAATAAAGCCCGCGCGATCGCCGCCGCCCGCGAAGCGGGGTTGCCGGTGCTGACGTCGTCGGCGCCGTCGGCCGCGGTCGACGAGCTGGTGTCGGCCGCCGCAGGTATGCGGTTTCCGTTGTTCGTCAAGGCCGTTGCCGGTGGCGGGGGCCGTGGCATGCGCCGCGTCAACGACGCCGCCGCGCTGCCCGAAGCGATCGAAGCCGCCAGCCGCGAAGCCGAGTCGGCGTTCGGCGACGCATGCGTCTACCTCGAGCAGGCGGTGCTGCGGCCACGCCACATCGAGGTGCAGGTCCTGGCCGACGCGCAAGGCGACGTGATCCACCTCTACGAGCGCGACTGCAGCGTGCAGCGCCGCCACCAGAAGGTGATCGAACTGGCACCCGCGCCCGCGCTGGCCCCCGAGTTGCGCGACCAGATCTGCGCCGACGCGGTCGCGTTCGCCCGGCACATCGGGTACAGCTGCGCGGGCACCGTCGAATTCCTGCTCGACGAGAACGGCCAGTACGTCTTCATCGAGATGAACCCGCGGATTCAGGTGGAGCACACCGTAACCGAGGAAATCACCGACGTCGATCTGGTCTCCAGCCAGCTGCGTATCGCCTCGGGGCAGACGCTGGACGAACTGGGTCTGCGACAAGCGGCGATCCGGCCGCACGGCGCCGCCCTGCAATGCCGGATCACCACCGAGGATCCGGCCAACGGCTTCCGACCCGACACCGGACGGATCAGCGCCTACCGCACCCCCGGTGGTGCGGGCATCCGGCTGGACGGCAGCACCAACCTCGGCGCGGAGATCGGCGCGCACTTCGACTCGATGCTCGTCAAACTGACCTGCCGGGGTCGCGACTTCCCGACGGCGGTGGCCAGGGCGCGCCGCGGCATCGCGGAGTTCCGAATCCGTGGGGTGTCGACGAATATCCCGTTCCTGCAAGCGGTTCTGGACGATCCGGACTTCCAGGCCGGCCGCATCACTACATCGTTCATCGACGAGCGCCCGCAGCTGTTAACCGCCCGCGGGTCGGCCGACCGCGGCACCAAGATCCTCAACTACCTTGCCGATGTCACGGTCAACAACCCGCACGGCACGCGGCCGTCAACGGTGTACCCGCACGACAAGCTGCCCGAGCATCGATCTGGACAGCGCGCCGCCGGCCGGGTCCAAGCAACGGCTGGTCGAGTTGGGACCGGAGGGTTTCGCACGCTGGCTTCGGGAGTCGCCGGCGGTCGGTGTCACCGACACCACCTTCCGCGACGCCCATCAGTCGCTGCTGGCCACCCGGGTGCGCACCAGCGGATTGGCCAGGGTGGCACCATATCTCGCTCGCACGATGCCGCAGCTGCTGTCGGTGGAATGCTGGGGCGGCGCCACATACGACGTGGCGCTGCGTTTCCTCAAAGAGGATCCCTGGGAGCGGCTGGCCACGCTGCGTGAGGCGATGCCCAACATCTGCCTGCAGATGCTGCTGCGGGGCCGCAACACCGTCGGATACACGCCGTATCCGGAGCTGGTCACGTCCGCCTTCATCGAGGAGGCCACCGACACCGGCATCGACATCTTCCGAATCTTCGACGCGCTCAACAACCTCGAGTCGATGCGCCCGGCGATCGACGCCGTCCGCGAAACCGGCACTGCCATAGCCGAAGTCGCGATGTGCTACACCGGCGACCTGTCCGACCCGGGTGAGCACCTCTACACGCTGGACTACTACCTGAAGCTGGCCGAGCAGATCGTGGACGCCGGCGCGCACGTGCTGGCCATCAAGGACATGGCCGGTTTGTTGCGCCCCCAGGCCGCGACGCGGTTGGTCGGCGCGCTGCGCAGCCGCTTCGATTTGCCGGTGCACGTGCACACCCACGACACACCCGGCGGCCAGCTGGCCAGCTACGTGGCCGCCTGGCAGGCCGGGGCCGACGCCGTCGACGGGGCCGCCGCGCCGATGGCGGGAACCACCAGCCAGCCTGCGCTGAGCTCGATCGTTGCCGCCGCCGCCCACACCGAGTACGACACCGGGCTTTCGCTGTCGGCGGTGTGCGCACTCGAGCCCTATTGGGAGGCAATGCGAAAGGTATACGCACCCTTCGAGTCCGGGCTGCCCGGGCCGACGGGCCGGGTCTATCACCACGAGATTCCGGGCGGGCAATTGTCCAACCTGCGCCAGCAGGCGATCGCGTTGGGGCTCGGGGACAGATTCGAGGAGGTCGAAGAGGCCTACGCCGGCGCCGACCGGGTGCTGGGCAGGCTGATCAAGGTGACCCCGTCGTCGAAGGTGGTCGGTGATCTGGCGCTGGCGCTGGTCGGTGCGGGGGTGAGCGCAGACGAATTCGCTTCCGAACCAGCGCGATTCGACATCCCGGAATCGGTGCTGGGGTTTCTGCGTGGTGAGCTGGGCGACCCGGCCGGCGGATGGCCCGAACCCCTGCGCACCGCGGCGCTGGCCGGCCGCGCACCGGCCAGGCCGACCCAGCAACTGACGCCCGACGACGAGGCCCTGCTGTCGCTGGCCGGGCCCAAGCGTCAGGCCACCCTGAATCGGCTGCTATTTCCGGCTCCGACAAAGGAATTCGAAGAGCATCGGGAGACCTACGGCGACACCTCGCAATTGTCGGCCAACCAGTTCTTCTACGGACTGCGCCAGGGCGAGGAACACCGGGTGAAACTGGAGCCCGGAGTTGAGTTGTTGATCGGGCTGGAGGCCATCTCCGAACCCGACGAGCGCGGCATGCGAACGGTGATGTGCATCATGAACGGCCAGCTGCGGCCGGTGCTGGTGCGCGACCGCAGCATCGCCAGCGCGGTCCCGGCGGCGGAGAAGGCCGACCGCGGCAACCCCGGACACGTTGCCGCGCCATTCGCCGGAGTCGTCACGGTGGGCGTCTCCGTCGGCGACCGGGTGAGCGCCGGCGAGACCATCGCCACCATCGAGGCAATGAAGATGGAAGCCCCGATCACCGCCACCAAGGACGGTGCGGTGGAGCGGGTCGCGGTGTCGGACACCGCCCAGGTCGAGGGCGGGGATCTGCTGGTGGTGCTGAGCTGACCGCGCCGGCGACGATATGGCGCGCAGCGACTGAATCGGCGAGGAGGAGCGGCGCAGGTGACCAGGATCATCGGGGGCGTGGCCGGGGGCCGGCGCATCGCGGTCCCGGCGCGGGGGACCAGGCCCACCACCGATCGGGTGCGCGAGTCGCTCTTCAACATCGTGACCGCGCGACGCGACCTGACCGGTCTGGCGGTGCTAGACCTCTACGCGGGATCGGGCGCTCTGGGACTGGAGGCGTTGTCCCGCGGGGCCGCGTCGGCGCTGTTCGTGGAGTCCGACCAGCGCAGCGCGGCCGTCATCGCCCGCAACATCGAATCGCTGGGTCTGCCCGGGGCGACGCTGCGCCGGGGCGCGGTGGCGGCCGTCCTGGCCGCCGGGTCGCCGGCTGCGGTGGATCTGGTGTTGGCCGACCCGCCGTACGACATCGATAACGGTGAGATCGAGGCCGTGCTGGCCGCGTTGACCAGTTGCGGCTGGACGCATGAAGGGACCGTTGCGGTGGTAGAGCGTGCGGCAGCGGGAGCGGTGCTGACCTGGCCGGTTGGCTGGGAGCCGTGGCAGCCGCGCGTGTACGGCGACACCCGTCTGGAGCTTGCCGAACGGGCCTGAACGGCCGGTGTAGCGTCGATGCGCATGAGCGGCGCGGTATGCCCGGGATCGTTCGACCCGGTGACGTTGGGCCACGTCGACGTCTTCGAACGCGCGGCGGCTCAATTCGACGAGGTGGTGGTCGCGATCCTGATCAACCCCGCCAAGAAGGGCATGTTCGAGCTCGACGAGCGGATCGCGATGATCGAGGAGTCGACGACACACCTGCCCAACCTGCGGGTGGAGGCTGGACAGGGTCTGGTGGTCGACTTCGTCAGAGCCCGCGGCATGACCGCCATCGTGAAGGGGCTGCGCACCGGCACCGACTTCGAATACGAACTGCAGATGGCGCAGATGAACAAGCACGTCGCCGGTGTCGACACCTTCTTTGTCGCGACGACACCGAAGTATTCGTTCGTGTCGTCGTCGCTGGCCAAAGAGGTCGCGACGCTCGGCGGTGACGTGTCGGAGCTGCTGCCCGAGCCGGTGAATCGCCGTTTGCGCGATAAGCTTTCCCATGGCCAGTGATCCGCAAAGCATCGTCGGTGGGTTTGTGAAAGCGATCGCCGGGGAGCAGTTCGACGACGCCCGGGCCTTGCTGCATCGCGAATTCGTGGTCAACGAAGCGGGCGGTTTACCGTACAGCGGCGAATATCATGGCCCCGACGGCTTTTTCGAGCTGCTCAGAAAGATGAACCAGGCCATGGAACTGACGCCGGGCGAGACATTCCAGTATCTTTTGGCCGACGACACGGTTGCGATACGGGGTCGGCTCAGATTCACCTCAAGAGCGAACGGCAAGAGCGTCGAGATGAGCTTGGTCGAGATCTATACCGTCCGTGACGGATTGATCGTAGAGCTCGACGTGTATTACAAGGATCCGTCGGCGGTCGCGGCCCTACTCGCCGGCTAGCCGCGTCAGAAGACGACGGTCTGGTTGTCGTGCACGATCACCCGGTCCTGGCAGTGCCAGAGCACCGCGCGGGAGAGCACCGCCCGTTCGACGTCCGCCCCGACGCGAATCAAGTCGTCGACGGTGTGCGTGTGATCGACACGGACGACGTCCTGTTCGATGATCGGGCCCTCGTCGAGCACCTCGGTTGCGTAGTGGGCGGTTGCGCCGACCAGCTTGACGCCGCGTTCCCGTGCGCGCTTGTAGGGGGACGCGCCGACGAATGCCGGCAGGAACGAATGATGGATGTTGATCACCGGGCAGCCGACTCCGTCGAGAAATGTCGGAGTCAGGATCTGCATGTAGCGGGCCAGCACCACCAAATCGACATTGCCCCTGAGCAACTGGAGCTGACGTTCTTCGGCCTCGGCGCGGGTGTCGCGGGTGGCGGGGATGTGGATGAATGGCACACCGAAGGGCCGAACCCGCTCGGCCAGATCGGGATGGTTGGCGATCACCATGGCGACTGACATCTGCAGTTCGCCGCGACGGTTGCGCCACAACAGATCCAGCAGGCAGTGGTCGTCCTTGGACGCCATGATGGCGACCCGCTTGGGCTTGTCGGCCTCGGCGAAGCGGTAGTCGATGGCGAACTTACCGGCAACGGTGCCGGCGAAGTCGCGCTCCAGCCCGTCGATGGCGGCAGTTAGCCCGGGCAAATGAAAGATCGCGCGCTGCAGGAATGTTCCGTCCTCCGGCGCGGTGGAGTGCTGGTCCAGGGAGATGATGTTGGCGCCGGCCTGGGTCAGGAAGGCGCTCACCGCGGCGATCAGGCCCGGGCGGTCGTGGCAGCGAAGCAGCAGTCGGCCGATATCGGCGGGCAGCGGCGGGCCGGCGGGCGGCTGTGGGTAGTTGTCAGGCTCTGTCGGTGTTGGCACCGCGGATCGTGGCCCCCCGGCTCGTAAGGTTTCGAATTCCGGCCAGGATACCGCCCGTCACGTGGGCCCTTAGTGGCAGTGCCCGCTGTGATGGTGGTGGTCGTGCGGGTCGTCGGGGGAACCACCCATCATGCGCAGCATGGGCAGGCCCCCCGAGGTGATGAATCGGACCACGAGTAGCGCCGCGACGGCGAGGAAGGCGATGTTGAGCCAGGTGGTGTAGTTCCACGAGATCGCGGCCTCCATGACGGTGGCGGCGCGCTGGGTAGGGATGAGATGGGCTGTGCCGAAGATCAATTCGACGAGGTACGCGGCGACCACCATGGCGGCGTAGAACGTGCCGAGCAGCGTCAGCATCATCTTGGTGCCGTAGTACTTCCGGTAGATGTTCAAGATCGGAATTATCAGCAGGTCGGCGAAGATGAACGCGACGACGCCGCCGAAGCTGATGCCTCCGTTCCACAGCACCGCGGCCAGTGGCACGTTGCCGATCGAGCAGACGAAGGACACGATCGCCACGATGGGCCCCACGATCGGCCCCCACACCACCGCCCAGCCCGGGTGGTCGGCCAAAAAGAAACCCTGCCAAAACGTTTGGGGCACCCACGCCGCGATGGCGCCGGCGATCAACAGGCCCACAATGAGGTCGCGCAGGATCGCCGACCACTCCATGACGAACACATGCGACACCGAGGTAAAGCCCCGCGGGGAGAACAGCCGCCGCCACAGTGGACGATCCCCTTCGGACCCGTCCCCTTGGATGGACATGTCCATCGCGGCATGGCCTTCCATCGATCCGGCGATTCCCCGCTCGGCCTGCTCCCGGGCGGCGTCGATGAGCCGCGAACGCACGAACAGCCGGAACAAGACGGCGAGCACCACGATCATCAGTGGGCCGCCGAGGAATTCCGCGGCCGTGAACTGCCAGCCCATCAGCAGGGCCAGGATGATGCCCAACTCCACCACCAGGTTGGTGGAACCGATCTCGAACGCCATCGCGGCGGTGAAGTTGGCGCCCTTGCGGAACAGGGATCGGGCCAGGGCCACGGCGGCGTACGAGCACGACGACGACGCCGCTCCCAGACCGGCCGCGACTGCCAGGGTGCGGGGCCGGTCGTCGCCCAGCAGGGACACGATGGTCGAGCGACGCACGACGGCCTGCACCACCGCCGAGAGCGCGAACCCCAGGATCAGCGCCCATAGGATTTCCCAAGTCATCGATCCGGCCAGCGCCAACGCATGGCCGACGGCTGCTAGCGCTCTGTTGATCACTGGGCCCTCCGCTTCGGTCGGATTCGCCAAGTTATACCCTATGGGGGTATATGTCAAGCGGGCAAAGCGGCTCGTCACCGGCCCCGAAGCGGCTGCGGCGATACCTGGAGCCCATCGCGTGGTTCCAGTTGCCTGCATCGACCCGCAGGACTAGGAAAAACAGGCGAAAATAGGCCCGACACACCGGGCTCGCCACCCTAGTCACAGTCGCAACAACAGGCACACTGGTAACAACAGGTATTTTGCAGGGATGCCAGGAGGGTATGGCCGTGTACCGAGTCTTTGAAGCGCTGGACGAATTGAGCGCGATTGTCGAAGAAGCCCGTGGCGTCCCGATGACCGCGGGTTGCGTAGTGCCCCGCGGTGATGTTTTGGAGCTGGTCGACGACATCAAAGATGCGATCCCCGGCGAGCTGGACGATGCCCAGGATGTGCTCGATGCGCGCGATTCGATGCTCCACGACGCCAAGACGCACGCCGAATCCATGGTGTCCTCGGCGACCACCGAGTCGGAGTCGATGCTGAACCATGCCCGTGCGGAGGCCGACCGGATCCTGTCCGATGCGAAATCGCAGGCCGATCGCATGGTGAGCGAGGCGCGCCAGCACAGCGAGCGGATGGTCGGGGAGGCGCGTGAGGAGTCGATTCGCATCGCCACCGCCGCGAAGCGCGAGTACGAGGCCAGCGTCGGCCGCGCCAAGTCCGAGGCGGACCGGCTCATCGAAAACGGCAACATCTCCTGACGAGAAGGCCGTGCAAGAGGGCATCAAGGAACAGCAGCGCCTGGTGTCGGACAACGAGGTGGTGCAGGCGGCGACGGCGGAAGCCACGCGCCTCATCGACACGGCGCACGCAGAGTCCGACCGGCTGCGCGGCGAGTGCGACATCTACGTCGACAACAAGCTCGCCGAGTTCGAGGAGTTTCTCAACGGCACGCTTCGTTCCGTCGGCCGCGGCCGCCACCAGCTCCGCACGGCGGCCGGCACCCACGACTACGCGGTGCGTTAACCCGCCGGCCTTCGCGCCGTAGGATTTCTCCTATGGCGCGGCAGCACAGCCACCCGGTGAAGCAGCGACGTTCAGGTCCAACGTCGCCGATGGTGGTCGATATCACGCGGCTCGGACGACGCCCGGGCGCGATGCTGACCCTGCGCGACACCGTGCCCAGCCCGTCGCGCATCGGAGCGGAGCTGATCGCGATCGAGCCCGGAGCCCCGTTGGAGCTGGATCTGCGGGTGGAGTCGGTGTCGGAAGGCGTCCTGGTGACGGGGACGGTCACCGCGCCCACCGTCGGGGAGTGCGCCCGTTGCCTGACCGCGATGCAGGGCCGCGTCGAAGTCGCCTTGACTGAGCTGTTCGCCTACCCGCAGAGCACGACGGAGGCGACCACCGAGGAGGGCGAGGTCGGACACGTCGTCGATAACACCATCGACCTCGAGCAGCCCATCATCGACGCCGTCGGGCTCGACCTGCCGTTTTCGCCGGTGTGCCAGCCGGATTGCCCCGGGCTGTGCCCGGAATGCGGTGTTCAGCTGGCCAGCGAGCCCGGCCATCACCACGGCCGCATCGACCCGCGGTGGGCGAAACTGGCCCAGATGCTCGATGACACTCCGCGGGGTGAGCGGTGACCCAGCCACGACAGGAGCTGCTGGACGCACTTGGTGTCGAGCTGCCCGATGAGCTGCTCGAGTTGGCGTTGACCCACCGCAGCTACGCCTACGAGCACGGCGGGCTGCCGACCAACGAGCGCCTCGAGTTCCTCGGCGACGCCGTCCTCGGCCTGACCATCACCGACGAGCTCTTTCACCGCCACACCGACCGTACGGAAGGCGAGCTGGCGAAACTGCGCGCCAGCGTGGTCAACACCCAGGCGCTGGCCGACGTCGCGCGGAATCTGTCGTCCGGGGGCCTCGGCGTGCACGTGTTGTTGGGGCGCGGTGAGGAGACCAGCGGGGGAGCCGGCAAGTCCAGCATCCTGGCCGACGGGATGGAATCGCTGCTGGGCGCGATTTACCTGCACCACGGCATGGAAGTGGCGCGCGACGTGATCCTGCGGTTGTTCGGCCCGCTGCTGGACGAAGCGGCCACGCTGGGCGCCGGACTGGACTGGAAGACCAGCCTGCAGGAGTTGACCGCGGCGCGGGGCCTGGGCCCGCCGTCCTACGTGGTCACCTCCACCGGTCCCGACCACGACAAGGAATTCACCGCGGTGGTCGTCGTGATGGACACCGAATACGGCACGGGTGTGGGCCGCACCAAGAAAGAGGCCGAGCAGAAAGCCGCAGCGACGGCCTGGAATGCGCTCGACAGCGCGGGGAAAACTTCCGTTTAGATGCCCGAACTGCCCGAAGTCGAGGTGGTGCGCCGCGGCTTGCAGGCCCACGTGGTGGGTAAGACGATGACGGCGGTGCGGGTGCACCATCCCCGTGCGGTGCGCCGACATGAGGCCGGGCCCGCCGATCTGACGGCCCGGCTGCTCGGCGCGCGGATCACCGGAACCGATCGCCGCGGCAAGTACCTGTGGCTGCTGCTGGACCTGCCGACCGACCCAGACGCCGCGCTGGTGGTGCACCTCGGCATGAGCGGGCAGATGCTGCTGGGGACCGTCCCGCGCGCCGATCACGTGCGGATCTCCGCGCTGCTCGACGACGGCACCGTGCTGAGCTTCGCCGATCAGCGGACCTTCGGCGGATGGCTGCTTGCCGACCTGGTGACGGTGGACGGCAGCGTGGTGCCGGTCCCCGTCGCCCACCTGGCGCTCGACCCGCTCGACCCGCGATTCGACGCCGACGCGGTGGTAAAAGTGTTGCGGCGCAAGCATTCTGAGATCAAGCGTCAGCTGCTGGATCAGACGGTGGTGTCGGGGATCGGCAATATATACGCCGACGAGGCGCTGTGGCGGGCCAAGGTGAACGGCGCGCGGATCGCATCCACGCTGACGCGCAAGCAGCTGACCGCCGTGCTGGACGCCGCCGCCGAGGTGATGCGCGAAGCGTTGGCCAAGGGCGGAACTTCATTCGATTCGCTGTACGTCAACGTCAACGGCGAATCGGGCTACTTCGACCGGTCGCTGGACGCCTACGGCCGCGAGGGCGAACCCTGCCGGCGCTGCGGTGCGGTGATGCGCCGGGAGAAGTTCATGAACCGCTCGTCGTTCTACTGCCCGAGGTGCCAGCCGCGGCCGCGCGGTTAGGTCTTCCCGTTTGCGCCATCCTTGCCGGCCAGCTTCCCGGCGGTGCCGCCGGTGCCCGCATTGCCCTCCGGTATGCCGAGCCCGGCATTACCGCCGTCGCCACCATTGCCGAACAAGCCGGCGTTGCCGCCGTCACCGCCGTGACCGCCCGTGTCTTCGATGCTCTGCCCGCCGGCGCCGCCGGCGCCGGCGGAGCCGGAGAAGTCACCGCCACCGCCGCCGTGGCCCCCGTCGCCACCGGGCCCCTGATCGCTCATGCCGCCCGCCCCACCGCCTCCGCCCGTACCTCCCAGGCTGCCGCCGGCCCCGCCCGCCCCGCCGGCCCCGCCGGAGCCAGAGACGGCGGCGCCACCGGCGCCGCCGGCCCCGCCGGAGCCCAGGATGCCGGTTTTGGCGTTGCCGCCATTCCCGCCGTCCCCGCCCGCTCCGCCGGTTTGCGCGGCAGCACCGCCAGCGCCGCCCGCTCCGCCGTTGCCTGTGACGAGGCCGGGGCTGCCGCCGTCCCCGCCGTGACCACCGTCGAATTCCAGGCCGGTGCCGCCGGTGCCGCCGGTGCCGCCCGAGCCGCCGAGCGTCCCGCCGGTACCGCCGGTACCGCCACGACCGCCGGTATCGCCAACCCCGCCGGCTCCGCCGGAGCCGCCGAAGCCGAACAATCCGCCATCTCCGCCGGCGCCGCCTGCACCACCGGTGGTTCCGCCGACGCCGCCGACGCCGCCGGCCCCGCCGATGCCACCGTTGGAGAACAGGCTGGCGATTCCGGACGACGCCGTTCCGCCCGCGCCGCCGTTACCCCCGGTGGTGCCGCCGAACCCGCCGGTGCCGCCGGCGGCGCCGTTGCCGGAGCCGAAGCGCCCGCCGTCACCGCCGCTGCCGCCGTCCCCGCCGGTTGTGCCACCCCAGCCTCCGCCACCGCCCGCGCCGCCGGTGGAGCCCCCAACGGGGCCGCCCGGGGCGAACCAGCCGGCGGCCCCGCCGCTGCCGCCTTTGCCCCCGGTGATGCCACCCATGCCGCCGGCGCCGCCGGCCCCGCCGGCCCCGAACAACCCGCCGTTGCCGCCCTCGCCGCCGGCCCCGCCGGTGGTGGTGCCGGACCCGCCGGCGCCGCCCGCGCCGCCGCTGCCGAACAGCCCGCCGTTGCCGCCGTTCCCGCCGGGGCTGCCGGTAGTTCCGCCAGACGCGCCAGACCCGCCGGACCCGCCGTTGCCGAACAAGATCCCACCGTCCGCGCCGTTTTCGCCGGTGCCCGGCGCTCCGCTGGCGCCGTTGCCGATCAGCGGACGGTCCAACAGCGCGATGGTGGGCGCATTCACCGCGTTGAGCAGTGCCTGCTCGGCGTTGGCAGTTTCGGTCTGGGCATAGGAGGCCGCGCCCCCGTTCATCAGCTGCACGAACTGGTCGTGAAAGGCCGCCACCCGGGCAGTCAGTGCTTGATAGCTCTGGGCGTGTCCGGCGAATAGTGCCGCGATGGCCGTCGACACCTCGTCAGCGGCGGCGGCGAGCACTCCCGTCGTCGGGACTGCCGCCGCCGCGTTGGCCTCGCTGATGGTCGAACCGATATTCGCCAAGTCCGTTGCTGCTGCTACCACCATCTCCGGCGCCGCGATCACGAACGACATCTGACACCTCCCGATAACGAAGATCCCCCTCGCCGAACGATCGGCAGGAGCCGACCCTATCGTGTTCCGGGGCAACACATCCTGGTTTGCTAGCACATCCGCGCATTTTCATATGTGGATTCATTCGCGGCGCCCGGTAAAAAGGGACCCATGGCAGAACTGTGGGTCGAGCGCACCGGACCGCGCCGCTATACGGGGCATAGCTCGCGCGGTGCGCAGGTACTTGTCGGGTCCGAAGACGTCGAGGGCGTGTTCACCCCCGGAGAGTTGCTCAAGATCGCGCTGGCGGCGTGCAGCGGGATGTCCAGCGACCAGCCGCTGGCCCACCGGCTCGGCGACGATTACCAGGCGGTTGTCCGGGTGTCCGGTGCCGCCGACCGCGACCAAGAGATCTATCCGCTGCTGGCCGAGACGCTGGAACTCGACCTGTCCGGATTGTCGGCCGACGAGCAGGAGCGGTTGGTGATCGTCGTGAATCGGGCCATCGATCTGGTCTGCACCGTGGGGCGCACCCTGAAGTCGGGCACCAAGGTCACCTTCGAGACCAAAAATGTCGGATCCTGACGTCCGGCTGACCGCCTGGGTGCATGGCAACGTCCAGGGCGTCGGTTTCCGTTGGTGGACCCGCTGCCGGGCGCTGGAACGGGGCCTGACCGGCTACGCCGCCAACCAGGCCGACGGTCGCGTGCTGGTGGTGGCGCAGGGGACGCGCGAGGCCGGCGAGAAACTGCTGGAGCTGCTGGAAGGCGGCGCGACCTGGCCGTCGCGGCCAGGCCGGGTCGACAAGGTCGTCGCCGAATGGTCACAACCGCGCGAGCAATTCGAGGGTTTCGTCGAGCGTTAAGGGGACACGCCGAGTCACACCGGCCACAAGCGCACCGCCACGCTTCCCTATGACCGAATCACAAACGTGATAGCGCCGGTGATATCGGATTTCAGAAGGAACTATGTCCTCCGTGGAGTGACTGATGTGACCACTGTGGCCAATGCGTCGGGCTGGTTACATCCAGGCATATTTCGGGCGTCGCGACACCCCCGCAGGGAGGCCGGCGCGCTCGATTCGAGCGGTAGTCTGGCAGGCCGTGTACCTCAAGAGTCTGACGCTGAAGGGCTTCAAGTCCTTCGCATCGCCGACGACTCTGCGTTTCGAGCCCGGTATCACCGCCGTCGTCGGGCCCAACGGCTCCGGCAAGTCCAACGTGGTCGACGCCCTGGCGTGGGTGATGGGGGAGCAGGGCGCAAAGACGCTGCGCGGCGGAAAGATGGAAGACGTCATCTTCGCCGGCACGTCGTCGCGCGCGCCGCTGGGCCGCGCCGAAGTCACCGTCACCATCGACAATTCGGACAACGCGCTGCCAATCGAATACTCCGAGGTGTCGATCACCCGGCGGATGTTCCGCGACGGTGCCAGCGAGTACGAAATCAACGGCAGCAGTTGCCGTTTGATGGACGTCCAGGAGCTGTTGAGCGACTCGGGCATCGGCCGCGAGATGCACGTCATCGTCGGGCAGGGCAAGCTGGACGAGATCCTGCAGTCGCGTCCCGAGGACCGCCGCGCATTCATTGAGGAAGCCGCCGGTGTGCTCAAGCACCGCAAGCGCAAAGAGAAGGCGCTGCGCAAGCTCGACGCGATGCAGGCGAACCTGGCCCGGCTCACCGATCTGACCACCGAACTGCGACGCCAGCTCAAACCCCTGGGCCGCCAGGCCGAGGTGGCTCGGCGCGCCCAGACCATTCAGGCCGATCTGCGTGACGCCAAGCTGCGGCTGGCCGCCGACGACCTGGTCAACCGGCAGACGGAGCGCGACGCGATCCTCGAGGCCGAGGCGATGATGCGCCGCGAGCATGACGAGGCCGCCGCCCGGCTGGCGGTGGCCTCCGAAGAGCTGGCGGCGCACGAAGAGGCACTGGTGGCGCTGTCGCAACGAGCCGAGTCGGTGCAGCAGACGTGGTTCCGGCTGTCCGCGCTGGCCGAACGGGTCGGCGCCACCGTGCGCATCGCCAGCGAGCGCGCGCAGCATCTCGATGTCGAGCCGGCGGCGCACAGCGACACCGACCCGGACGCGCTGGACGCCGAGGCCGAGCAGGTCGCGGCCGCCGAGCAGCGGCTGCTGGCTGAGCTGGCCGCGACGCGTAGCCGGCTGGAAACCGCTCGGGCGGAACTGGCCGAGCGCGAGCGCGCGGCCGCCGAGGCCGACCGTGCCCACCTGGCGGCGGTCCGGGCCGAAGCCGACCGGCGTGAGGGTCTGGCGCGGCTGGCCGGTCAGGTGGAGACCATGCGGGCCCGCGTCGAATCGATCGACGACACGGTGGCGCGGCTGTCCGAGCGCATCGAAGACGCGGCCGCGCGGGCGCAGCAGACCCGGGCCGAGTTCGAAACCGTGCAGGGCCGCGTCGGTGCACTGGATCAGGGTGAGGTCGGCCTCGACGAGCACCACGAGCGGACGGTGGCCGCGCTGCGGTTGGCCGACGAGCGCGTCGCCGAACTGCAGTCCGGCGAGCGGGGCGCCGAGCGTCAGGTGGCTTCGCTGCGGGCCCGCATCGATGCGCTGGCGGTGGGTCTCGAGCGCAAGGACGGCGCGGCCTGGTTGACCCAAAATCGCAGTGGCACAGGGCTTTTGGGGCCGATCGCGAAGTTGGTCAGAGTGCGGTCGGGTTATGAGGCGGCGCTGGCGGCGGTGCTCGGGTCGGCCGCCGACGCGCTGGCCGCCGAGAGCTTGGGCGCGGCGCGCAGCGCGATCGCCGCGCTGAAGGAAGCCGACGGGGGCCGCGCGGCGCTGCTGTTGAGCGACTGGCCGGCCCCCGAGGAGCGCGCCCCCGCCGGGGCGCTTCCTGGCGAAGCGCTCTGGGCGCTCGACTTGGTCGAGGCACCGCACCGGCTGCGCGGCGCGATGAACGCCCTGCTGTCGGACGTAGCGGTGGTCAACAGCCTGGCCGAAGCAATGGATCTGGTTGCGGCACGCCCGCACTTGCGCGCGGTCACGATGGACGGCGACCTGGTCGGCGCGGGATGGGTCAACGGCGGTTCCGATCGCAAGCTGTCGACGCTGGAAGTCACCTCGGAGATCGACAAGGCCGGCCGCGAGCTGGCCGCGGCCGAGACGCAGGTGGCCGAACTGAGCGCGGCGCTGGCCGGGGCACTGACCGAACAGGCCGCCCGTCAGGACGCGGCCGAGCAGGCATTGGCCGCGCTCAACGAATCCGACGCCGCCATCTCGACCATGTACGAGCAGCTGGGTCGCTTGGGGCAGGACGCGCGCACGGCCGAAGACGAGTGGAGCAGGCTGCTGGCGCAGCGCGAGGAGCTGGAAGCCGGTCGCACCGCGACCGTCGACGAGGTCACCGAACTCGAAACCCGGTTACGCAACGCGCAACAGACCCAGCAGGTGCACGCGGACGCGCCAAGTTCCGCGGCGGCCCGGCAGCAGCTCGCCGCCGCCGCCGAAAACGCCCGCGCGGTCGAGGTGGAGGCTCTGCTGGCGGTGCGGACCGCCGAGGAACGCGCCAACGCGGTGCGCGGGCGGGCGGACTCGCTGCGCCGAGCGGCCGCCGCCGAACGCGAGGCCCGGGTGCGCGCGGCCCAAGCGCACGCCGCGCGACTGCGGGCCGCCGCGGTGGCCGCGGCCGTCGCCGAGTCCGGCCGGCTGCTGGCGTCGCGGTTGAACCGGGTGGTCGAGGCCGCGGCGCGACACCGCGATGCGATGACCGCCGAACGCGCGGAGCGATCGGCGGCCATGACGGCGGTCCGCGACGAGACGCATGCGCTGAGCGCGCGGGTGGCCACGCTCACCGATTCGCTGCACCGCGACGAGGTGGCCAACGCCCAGGCGGCGATACGTATCGAGCAGCTCGAGCAGATGGTGCTGGAGCAGTTCGGCATGTCGCCGGACGACTTGATCGCCGAGTACGGTCCGGAGAACCAGCTGCCGCCCACCGATCTGGAGATGGCCGAATACGAGCAGGCCAAGGAGCGCGGCGAGCAGGTTTTCGCGCCCGCGCCGATTCCCTACGACCGGCCCACCCAGGAACGCCGTGCGAAACGGGCCGAGCGTGAGCTGGCCGAGCTGGGCAGGGTCAATCCGCTGGCCCTGGAGGAGTTTGCTGCGCTGGAGGAACGCTACAACTTCCTGTCCACGCAGCTTGAGGACGTCAAGGCTGCCCGCAAGGATTTGCTGGACGTCGTCGCGGACGTCGATGCCCGCATCCTGCAGGTGTTCAGCGAAGCCTTTGTCGACGTGGAACGCGAATTCCAGGAAGTCTTCGCGGTGCTGTTCCCCGGCGGCGAGGGCCGGCTGCGGCTGACCGATCCGGATGACATGCTCACCACCGGCATCGAGGTGGAGGCGCGTCCGCCGGGCAAGAAGATCACCCGGCTGTCGTTGCTGTCCGGCGGCGAGAAGGCGCTCACCGCGGTGGCGATGCTGGTGGCGATCTTCCGCGCCCGCCCGTCGCCGTTCTACATCATGGACGAGGTGGAGGCCGCGCTCGACGACACCAACCTGCGTCGCCTGCTCGGCCTGTTCGAACTGCTGCGCGCGCGATCGCAGCTGCTCATCATCACCCACCAGAAGCCGACGATGGAGGTCGCCGACGCGCTCTACGGCGTGACCATGCAGGGCGACGGCATCACCGCGGTGATCTCGCAGCGGATGCGCGGTCAGCAGGTCGAGCAACTGGTCGGCAACCCCTCCTAGCTGGCTTCAGCCCCGCGGCTCGGGGCGGTGACGGGCCCCTGAAAGACTGTTGGCGTGTCCCAAGGTCTTTGGATCGCCATCGCTGTTCTCGCCGCCCTCGTCATCATCGCCGCGCTCGTCTTTGGCCTGCTGCGTTACCGTCGGCGCCAGATCAGGCTGGCGCGGCCGGAACCGTCGGCGCTGGACCGCTCCGGCGGGTACACCGCGTCGTCCGGCATCACCTTCAGCCAGGGCCCGACGGTGGTCGGACTGCCTGGCGTGGGCGACGACGCGACCATCCCGCGCGACGCGCCGAAACGCACGATCTCGGATGTCCTGCTTCCCGAGCCTGAGCCTGAGCCTGAGCCCGAACCGGTAGCCGAACCCGAGCCCGAGGCCGTCACGCCGCCGGTCGCCGAACCACCCGCCCCCGAGGCCCCGGAAATCGAGGCCATCGAGCCGCCGGAAGGCCGACTGGAACGGCTGCGCGGGCGCCTCGCCCGGTCGCAGAATGCGCTGGGGCGCAGCGTGCTGGGGCTGCTCGGCGGCGGCGACCTGGACGAGGACTCCTGGCAGGACGTCGAGGACACGCTGCTGGTGGCGGATCTGGGCCCGGTGACCACCCAGTCGGTGGTGTCACAGCTGCGCGCCCGGTTGGCCAGCGACAATGTGCGCACCGAGGCCGACGCCCGCGCAGTGTTTCGCGACGTGCTGATCAAAGAACTGCACCCCGACATGGACCGCTCGATCCGCGCGCTGCCCCACGCCGACCACCCGTCGGTGCTGCTGGTCGTCGGTGTCAACGGCACCGGCAAAACCACCACCGTCGGCAAGCTGGCGCGGGTGCTGGTGGCCGACGGCCGGCGCGTGGTGCTCGGCGCGGCCGACACCTTCCGGGCGGCCGCGGCCGACCAACTGCAGACCTGGGCGTCTCGGGTGGGCGCCGAGGTGGTGCGCGGGGCCGAAGGCGCCGACCCGGCATCGGTGGCGTTCGACGCCGTCGACAAGGGCATCGAGAGCGGGGCGGACGTCGTGGTTATCGACACCGCCGGGCGGCTGCACACCAAGGTCGGGCTGATGGACGAACTCGACAAAGTCAAGCGCGTGGTGACCCGGCGCGCGGCCGTCGACGAAGTTTTGCTGGTGCTCGACGCCACGATCGGACAAAACGGGCTGGCGCAGGCCCGGGTGTTCGCCGACGTCGTCGACATCACCGGCGCGGTGCTCACCAAGCTGGACGGAACGGCCAAGGGCGGCATCGTTTTCCGCGTCCAACAAGAACTCGGCGTGCCGGTGAAGCTAGTCGGACTCGGGGAAGGCCCCGACGACCTGGCGCCGTTCGAGCCCGCCGCATTCGTCGACGCCCTGCTTGGCTGACACTCCTTACACGGCGCGCGCGACGTTAATGTCGACGAAACACGCTGGCCCCATTAGCGAAACATCGATTGCGCATGGTTCTGGATCAGGCCACGGGCACACGTCTGATGGCCATGTGGGGGCCGACCGGAGGTGATAGCGAGTGAGTTTCCCTGTAATGGGCCAGCCCGATACCGGCGACACCGCCTGGATGCTGGCGAGTTCCGCGCTGGTGTTATTGATGACGCCGGGCCTGGCGTTTTTCTACGGCGGCATGGTGCGCACGAGAAGTGTGCTCAACATGATCATGATGAGCATCAGCGCGATGGGCGTGGTGACCGTGCTGTGGGTGCTCTACGGCTATTCCATGTCGTTCGGTAACAGCAAAGGCGGCATCGTCGGCAACCCGGGTGATTACTGGGGCCTGAAGGGTCTCATCGGGAGTAACGCCGTCAAAGCCGACCCGAGCAAGGCGCAGGCGGCCGTGGACATCCCGCTGGCCGGCACCATGCCCGCCACCGTGTTCGTGGCCTTCCAGCTGATGTTCGCGATCATCACCGTCGCGTTGATCTCGGGCGCGGTGGCCGACCGGCTGAAGTTCAGTGCCTGGCTGGTGTTCGCCGGGCTGTGGGCGACTTTCGTCTACTTCCCGGTCGCGCACTGGGTGTTCGCGGCCGACGGCTTCGCCTCCGAGCACGGCGGCTGGATCAACAACAAACTGCATGCGATCGACTTCGCCGGCGGAACAGCGGTCCATATCAACTCCGGTGCGGCGGGTCTGGCGCTGGCGCTCGTGCTGGGCAGGCGGAAAGGCTGGCCCACGACGCTGTTCCGGCCGCACAACCTGCCGTTCGTGATGCTCGGCGCCGGGTTGCTGTGGTTCGGCTGGTTCGGGTTCAACGCCGGGTCGGCGACCAGCTCCAACGGTTCCGCAGGCTCGACCTTCATGACCACGACGATCGCCACCGCCACGGCCATGCTGGCCTGGCTGCTCACCGAACGCATCCGGGACGGGCACGCCACCACGCTCGGTGCGGCCTCGGGCATCGTCGCCGGGCTGGTGGCGATCACGCCGTCGTGCTCGTCGGTCAACGTGTTGGGCGCCCTGGTGATCGGCTTTGTGGGCGGCGTGGTGTGCGCGCTCGCGGTCGGACTGAAGTTCAAGTTCGGCTTCGACGACTCGCTCGACGTGGTCGGTGTGCACATGGTCGGTGGTTTGACGGGCACGCTGCTGGTCGGTTTGGTCGCGGCCCCGGAATCAACGGCAATTAATGGCGTGACCGGGGTTTCTAAGGGCCTGTTCTACGGCGGTGGGTGGTCGCAGCTGGAGCGGCAGGCGGTCGGCGCGTTCAGCGTCCTCTTCTACTCCTTCATCGTTACGCTTATCCTGGCTTTCATCCTGAAGTACACCATCGGGATCAGGCTCGGGGCTGAGGAGGAGGCCGGCGGCATCGACGAGGCCGAGCACGCAGAAACCGCCTACGAATTCGCAGCCGTCGGGGCCTCGGCTATTCCGCACCGCAGCGGCGCGGAGGGGAGCCCTAACGGACTGGACGAGCGAGCGGGCGAGAAAGTGGAGGCAGAGTAGTCATGAAGTTGGTCACCGCGATCGTCAAGCCGTTCACGCTCGATGACGTCAAGACGAGCCTCGAAGAGGCCGGAGTCCTCGGAATGACCGTCAGCGAAATTCAGGGCTACGGGCGGCAGAAGGGCCACACCGAGGTATACCGGGGTGCCGAGTACTCGGTCGACTTCGTGCCCAAGGTTCGCATTGAGGTCGTCGTCGACGATTCCATTGTCGACAAGGTCGTCGACAGCGTTGTCCGGGCGGCGCGCACCGGAAAGATCGGCGACGGCAAAGTCTGGGTCACCCCGGTAGAGACCATCGTGCGGGTACGCACCGGTGAGCGCGGAACCGATGCGTTATGACGGTAGCCACACATTGCTGATCCGACGTGGACGGGCCGGGAGGGTATGACACCCGACCGGCCCGACCCATCACCCACGGTGTTGGAGACAACGGAGACAGGAAGCGCCTGCGGGGCAAGCGATTTGGCTGCCTCGCGGCGGCGACTGCTTTCAGAAGGTAAGAAACTGAGTGCCGCCGAGCTGCGGCACGCATGGCTGGATCTGCACGAGACCTGGCTGACCGCCAAGGCCACCGAGATCGGAATCACCGACGGCAGTGGTTTTGCCCTCGTCGGAATCGGTGGACTGGCCCGCCGTGAGCTGGTGCCGTACTCAGACTTGGACCTGATCCTGTTGCACGACAACGTGTCTGATGACGTGCTGGGACAGGTCGCCGACCGGCTGTGGTACCCGCTGTGGGACGCCAACGTTCGGCTCGACCACAGTGTGCGAACCGTCCCCGGGACATTGGAAGTCGCCAATGCCGACTTGACGGCCGCGCTGGGCCTGCTGGACGCGCGCCACATCGCCGGCGAGGAGCGGCTGTCGGCCGACCTGATCGGCGGCGTCCGGCGGCAGTGGCGCAGCGGAATTCGTTCCCGCATGGACGAGCTCGTCGAGATGACCTATGCGCGCTGGAACCGGTGCTGGCGGGTCGCACAACGGGCGGAGCCCGACCTGAAATCGGGTCGCGGCGGCCTGCGCGACGTCCAGTTGCTTGACGCACTGGGGATCGCCCAGCTCATCGACCGCCGCGGTATGGGCCACCCGGACATGCCGGCGGGTTCCCTCGACGAGGCGTATCTGACGATGCTCGACGTGCGTACCGAGCTGCACCGGGTGTCTGGCCGGGGGCGCGATGAGCTGTTGGCCCAGTTCGCCGACGAGGTCAGTGCGGCCTTGGGTGTCGGGGACCGATTCGCGTTGGCGCGCATGCTTTCCGGCGCCGGACGCACCATCGCCTACCATGCCGAAACCGGCTTGCGGACAGCGCAAAACGCGTTGCCCCGCCGCGGCATATCGGCTTTGGTCCGGCGCCCGAAGCGGCGACCACTGGACGAGGGCGTGGTCGAATACGACGGCGAAATCGTGCTCGCCCGCGAGGCCCAACCCGAAAAAGACCCCGGTCTGGTGCTGCGGGTGGCCGCCGCGTCGGCTGACACCGGCTTGCCCATCGGTGCCGCCACGCTGAGCCGACTGGCCGCCAGCGTCCCGGACATGCCCACACCGTGGCCGCAGGAGTCGTTGGACGACCTGCTGGTCGTGCTGCTGGCCGGCCCGACGATGGTGAACACGATCGAAGCGCTCGACCGCACCGGGCTATGGGGCCGCCTGTTGCCCGAATGGGACGCGGTTCGCGACCTGCCGCCGCGCGACGTCTCGCACAAATGGACCGTGGACCGCCATATCGTCGAAACCGCGGTCAACGCAGCGCCATTGACTACCAACGTCGCGCGCTCGGACCTGCTTGCGCTGGGCGCGCTGCTGCACGACATCGGCAAGGGCCGCGGGACGGATCACTGTGTGCTCGGAGCCGACTTGGTGATCCCGATCGGCAAGAGGCTGGGGCTCGCGCCCCAGGACATCGACACGCTGTCCGAGATGGTTCGCCACCACCTGTTGCTGCCCATCACGGCCACCCGAAGCGACCTCAACGACCCGAAGGCGATCCAGGCCGTCTCCGAGGCGCTGGACAGGGATCCGCAACTGCTTGAACTGCTGCACGCGCTGGCCGAGGCGGACTCGAAGGCTACCGGACCGGGAGTGTGGAGCGACTGGAAAGCCTCGCTGGTCGCCGATCTCGTGCGTCGCAGCCGGCTGGTGATGGCGGGTGAACCGCTCCCGCAAGCCGAACCGACTGCGCCGCAATATCTTTCGTTGGCAGCCGATCACGGTGTGCATGTGGAGATCAAGCCCAGTGATAGCGAGCGCATGCAGGTGGCGATGATCGCGCCGGACCAGCGGGGGCTGGTCTCGAAGGCCGCTGCGGTGCTCGCCCTCAACTCGCTGCGTATCCATTCCGCGTCAACCAACATTCACGAGAGTGTCGCGATCACCGAATTCGTGGTGTCGCCGCTGTTTGGTTCGCCGCCCGAGGCCGGCCTGCTGCGCCAGCAGTTCACCAATGCCCTGCATAGCGACGTCGACGTTCTGGGCGCGCTGGAGAAGCGTGGCGCCGACGCCGCCAACTCGGCGACCGCCCGGGCGGGGGAGATTCAGGTGGGGGCGCCGCTGACCCGATCGACCGCGCCGCCGCGCATCCTGTGGCTTGATACCGCCGCGCCCGGCCAGCTCATCGTCGAGGTCCGCGCGATGGACCGATTGGGCTTGCTGGCGCTGTTGGCCAGGGCGCTGGAAAGCGCGGGCGGAGACATCGCCTGGGCGAAGGTCAACACCTTCGGATCGACGGCGGCCGACGTGTTCTGCGTAACGGTGCCCGACGGGGCCGACGAGGCCCCCGAGGCCTCCGCGGCCGACGTGCGGGCCGTCATCGAGCAACAGCTGTTGGCCGTGCTGGGTGCGCCAACGGAAGTCGTTCTCGGCGAGCCTGTCGGCGATTAGGACTGCTCTGCGTTGAGTTGGCGCACGGCGTCGATGCGCGCCTTGAGCTGGTCGCGGGTTGCGGCGGCGATCGGAGGGCCGCCACAGCGGCGCCGCAGTTCGTTGTGAATCCAGCCGTGCGGCTTGCCGGTGCGGTGGTGGGCGACCGACACCAGCGCGTTGAGTTCGCGGCGCAACTCGCGCAGTTGGCCATGCGTGGTAATCGGCGCCCTGACCCCGGCCTCCTTGTCAAGCTGAGCCCGCTTTTGCAGCTGCTCATCTTGGCGGCGGTGTAGCAGGGCGCGCATCTGCTCGGCGTCGAGCAGCCCGGGGATGCCGAGGTAGTCCGCCTCCTCCTCGCTGCCGGCGGGGGTGGCGGTGCCGAACGAGGATCCGTCGAAGATGACCTGATCCAATTCCGCGTCGGCGCCCAACGAGGTGAAGCCGTTCTCGGCCTCGGTCTTCTCGGATTGCGTTGTGACGGCGGGATCGTCGAGCAGCGGATCCTCGGTTTCGCGATGCGGTTGACCGAGCACGTGATTGCGCTGGGCCTCCAGCTCACTGGCCAGCTGCAGCAGGTTAGGCACCGACGGCAAGAAGATGCTGGCGGTTTCGCCCGCCCGGCGAGACCGCACGAACCGCCCGACGGCCTGCGCGAAGTACAACGGCGTCGAGGCGCTCGTGGCGTAGATCCCGACCGACAGCCGGGGCACGTCGACGCCCTCGGACACCATGCGCACCGCGACCAGCCAGCGGCTGGTGCCCTCGGCGAATTGGCTGATGCGCGTTGACGATCCGGGATCGTCGGACAGCACCAACGTGGGAGCTTCCGAGGTGATGGTGGTCAGCAGCTTGGCGTAGGCGCGGGCCGCGGCCTGATCGGAGGCGATGATCATGCCGCCGGCGTCGGGCACATGGGTACGCAGCTGGCACAGTCGTTGGTCGGCGGCCGCGATCACCGCGGGCATCCATTGACCGGCCGGGTCCAGCGCCGTCCGCCATGCCCGTGCGGTCTGCTCGGCGGACAGCGGCTCGCCCAGTCGTGCCGCGTGCTCATCGCCGGCGCTGTCCCGCCAGCGTGCCTCCCCGGAGTAGGCGAGGAACACCACCGGCCGGACCACGCCGTCGGCAAGCGCCTCGGCGTACCCGTAGCTGTGATCGGCCTTCGAACGCTGGATTCCGTCGGGGCCGGCCGTGTAGGTGACGAACGGGATCGGGCTGTCGTCGCTGCGAAACGGCGTGCCCGTCAACGCAAGTCGGCGGGCGGCGTCGCCGAACGCTTCCCGGATCGCGTCGCCCCAGGTCTTGGCGTCGCCGCCGTGGTGGATCTCGTCGAAGACGACCAAGGTTTTGCGCTGCTCGGTGCGCACCCGGTGCAGCGTCGGGTGCGCCGCGACTTGGGCGTAGGTGACCAGCACGCCGTGATATTCCGGCGAGGTCTGGGGTTTGGTGTTGGAGAACCTCGGGTCCAGGGCCAAGCCGTAGGCCGCCGCGGCCCGTGCCCATTGCACCTTGAGATGCTCGGTGGGCACGACGACGGTGATCTGCTCGACGGCGCGCTGACCGAGCAGTTCGGCGGCCACCCGCAGGGCGAACGTCGTCTTCCCCGACCCGGGGGTGGCGACGGCCAAAAAGTCGCGCGGCGAGCCGGCCAGGTACTTCACCATCGCGCGCCGTTGCCAGCCGCGCAGCGGCCGGACCTGCTCTGTCGACAAAGCTCCCCTGTAGATGCTCTGCGGCGGTGGCACGGCCGCGTTGGTTCGCGGGTGTGAAATGTAGCACGGCAAGACTTTTCGGCGCTTTTCGGCGCGTGTCATCTTGCGGCGTGTCTCACACCGTGCGAGTCAAACGCTCGGCGAGCAGCGCGGCGAACCGGGCCGGATCGTCGAGCTCGCCGCCTTCGGCGAGAAGGGCGGTGCCGTACAGCAGTTCGGCGGTCTCGGCAAGGCCCTGGTCTTCGGGCGATCTTCGTGCGCCTGCTGCAGGCCGGTGACGAGCGGATGAGTCGGGTTGAGCTCCAGGATCCGCTTGCCGACCGGAACCTCCTGCCCGGCAGCCCTGTACATGCGCGCCAGCGCCGGGGTCATGTCGAAGGCGTCGGTGACCAGGCAGGCCGGCGAGTCGGTCAGGCGGTGGACAACCGCACCTCCTTGACGTGCTCGTCCAGCGTCGTCCTTCAACCAGGTCAGCAGGTCGGCGAACTCCTTCTGCTGCTCCTCGCGCTCGGCCTCGCTGGTGTCGCCTTCGGAGTCGAGGTCCACCTCGCCCTTGGCGACCGACTGCAACGGTTTGCCGTCGAACTCGGGCACCGACGCCGACCCAGACCTCGTCGACCGGGTCGGTGAGCAGCAGCACCTCGTAGCCCTTGGCCTTGAAGGCCTCCAGGTGCGGCGAGCTCTCCACCTGCTGACGCGACTCGCCGGTGGCGTAGAAGATTTGCTCCTGGCCCTCTTTCATGCGCTCGACGTACTCGGCGAGGGTGGTGGGTTCGTCGTCGCTGTGCGTCGAGACGAACGAGGAGATCTCCAGCAGCGTGTCCCGGTTGTCGAAGTCCGACAGCAGGCCCTCCTTGACGACCCGGCCGAACTCGGTCCAGAACGTGCGGTAATCGTCCGGCCGCTCGGTCTGCATGTCCTTGATCGCCGAGAGGACCTTCTTGGTCAGCCGGCGGCGGATCGCGTTGATCTGCCGATCCTGCTGCAGGATCTCCCGGGACACGTTGAGCGACAGGTCCTCCGCGTCGACGACGCCCTTGACGAAGCGCAGGTACATCGGCATCAGCTGCGTCGCAGTCGTCCATGATGAAGACGCGCTTGACGTAGAGCTGCACCCCGATCTTGGCGTCCTGGTTGAACAGGTCGAACGGGGCGCGCGACGGGATGAACAGCAGGGCCTGGTACTCGAAGGTGCCCTCGGCCTTCATCGGGATGATCTCGAGCGGGTCGTCCCAGTCGTGGGCGATGTGCTTGTAGAACTCCTTGTACTCCTCGTCGGAGACCTCGTCTCTGCGACTGGGCCCACAGCGCCTTCATCGAGTTGATGGTCTGGGTCTCGATGGTGACCTGCTCCTCGCCGCCCTCCTCGGTCGGCCGGCGTGCGCCGCTCGACCTCCATCCGGATCGGCCACGCGATGAAGTCGGAGTAGCGCTTGACCAGCTCCTGGATCTTGTACTCCGCGGTGTAGTCGTGCAGCTCGTCCTCGGCGTCCTCGGGCTTGAGGTGCAGCGTGACCGACGTGCCCTGCGGGGCGTCTCGACGGTCTCGATGGTGTAGGTGCCCTCGCCGCTGGACTCCCACCGGGTGGCCGCGCTCTCGCCGGCCTTGCGGGTGAGCAGCGTGACCTTGTCGGCGACCATGAAGCTCGAGTAGAAGCCGATCGCCGAACTGACCGATCAGTTCCTCGGAGGCGCCCTCGTTCTTGGCCTCCCGCAGCTTCTGCCGCAGCTCGGCGGTGCCGGACTTGGCGATCGTGCCGATCAGGTCGACGACCTCGTCGCGCGTCATGCCGATGCCGTTGTCGCGGACGGTCAGCGTGCGCTCGCGCCTTGTCACGTCGATCTCGATGTGCAGATCGGAGGTGTCGACCTCGAGGTCCTTGTTGCTCGAAGCGCTTCGAGCCGCAGCTTGTCCAGCGCGTCGGAGGCGTTGGAGATCAGCTCCCGCAGGAAGGAGTCCTTGTTCGAGTAGATCGAATGGACCATCAGATCCAGGAGTTGGCGCGCCTCGGCCTGGAACTCCAACTGCTCGACTTTCGCACTCATGCGAACCGTTATACAGGGTCTGCAAACGACTACCGCTTGCCCAGCCACGCGTCGATGCGTTCGGCGACGTCGGCGCCAGCCGGGTTCGAGCATCATGTTGTGCCCCATCGTGAAGAACTCCGGCTGTGGTCGCGGTACGCGCGCGCCGTGGCGCGCACCTGGGCGACGACTGACGAAGCCGTCATGCGCTGGCGCCCAGCACCAGGATCGGGGTGCTCACCTGCTGGGTTTTGACGCGGCGGAACATCGGCTCGGTCATCGCCGCGCGGATGCTCTCGGGTCCGGCGCGGTCCCAGCAGGATTGAACGATGGTCTCGGGGGTGTCCGCGCAGAAGAGGTATTCGCGCGCCAGCGCCGCGCTGCTGAGGAAGCTTGACCAGGGTGGGGTCGTTGAACGACTTGATCGTCATCTGGGGACGGCGGCGCCAGACCCGCAGCGCCGTCCCTGAGCACGCCGCTCGGCGGCAGCGAGCCCACCAGCACCGCGGCCGGGGCGACTCGGTCTTCGAGGTAGCGCTGGATCGGTAGCCGCCCAGGGAATGGCCGATCAGCACGCGGGGCCGCCTGAGCGCCCAGGTCGTCGGCGACCGAACGGAGATCGTCGAGGTAGTCGGCGACGGAAACCTGTGTGCAACGGCTTGTCCGTCGGGCTGGTGCCGTGGCCGCGCAGGCTCAGTGCGACCGCGCGGTAGCCCGCATCGGCGAAGAAGTCCAGGAAATGGTCGTCCCAACACCACGCGCCGTGCCAGCCGCCGTGCACGAACAGCAGCGGCACCGGATGCGCTGGCTGCAGGATCCCTTGTCGATCACCTCGAGCATGGGCTGACCTTTGTGTGCGCGGCCCGCTCCGTCAAGCGGTTCTCACCCGCCGAACGTGACGCTGGCGTCACGTTGGCCGCCGAACGTGACGCCAGCGTCACGCTCGCGCCAAACCGCTAGGCTGGCGGGCGTGTTTGAATCGCTGTCCGATCGGCTGACCGGTGCCCTGGCGGGGCTGCGCGGCAAGGGCCGACTGACCGACGCCGATATCGAAGCCACCACCCGCGAAATCCGGCTGGCGCTGCTGGAAGCCGACGTGTCGCTGCCCGTGGTACGGGCGTTCGTGCACCGGATCAAGGAACGCGCCAGGGGCGCCGAGGTGTCCGGTGCGCTCAACCCGGCACAGCAGGTCGTCAAGATCGTCAACGAGGAACTCATCGGCATCCTCGGCGGCGAGACCCGCCAGCTGGCGTTCGCGAAGACCCCGCCGACCGTGGTGATGCTCGCCGGCCTGCAGGGTTCCGGTAAGACGACGCTGGCCGGCAAGCTGGCCGCGTGGCTGCGCGGGAAGGGGCACACGCCGCTGCTGGTGGCCTGCGACCTGCAGCGGCCGGCCGCGGTGAACCAGCTGCAGGTCGTCGGTGAGCGCGCCGGCGTGGCGGTGTTCGCGCCGCATCCCGGCGCTCCTCCTTCAGGCCCGGAGCCGGGCCACCGGGCGACCCGGTCGCCGTCGCGGCGGCTGGTCTCGAGGAGGCCCGGGCCAAGCACTTCGACGTCGTCATCGTCGACACCGCCGGGCGGCTGGGCATCGACGAGGAGCTGATGGCCCAGGCCGCGGCGATCCGGGACGCCATCAACCCCGACGAGACGATCTTCGTACTGGACGCGATGATCGGCCAGGACGCCGTCACCACCGCGCAGGCGTTCGGCGAGGGCGTCGGCTTCACCGGCGTGGTCCTCACCAAGCTCGACGGCGACGCCCGCGGTGGCGCCGCGCTGTCGGTCCGCGAGGTGACCGGCGTGCCGATCCTGTTCGCCTCCACCGGCGAGAAGCTGGAAGACTTCGACGTCTTCCACCCGGACCGGATGGCCAGCCGGATCCTGGGCATGGGCGATGTGCTGAGCCTGATCGAACAGGCCGAGCAGGTCTTCGACGCCCAGCAGGCCGAGGAAGCCGCCGCCAAGATCGGCAGCGGCGAGCTGACCCTGGAGGATTTCCTCGAGCAGATGCTCGCGGTGCGCAAGATGGGCCCGATCGGCAACCTGCTGGGCATGCTGCCCGGCGCCGGGCAGATGAAGGACGCACTGGCCGCCGTCGACGACAAACAACTCGACCGGCTGCAGGCCATCATCCGGGGGATGACGCCGCAGGAGCGGGCCGATCCCAAGATCATCAACGCGTCGCGCCGGCTGCGCATCGCCAACGGCTCGGGCGTGGCGGTGTCCGAGGTGAACCAGCTGGTCGACCGCTTCTTCGAAGCCCGCAAGATGATGTCGTCCATGCTCGGGGGCATGGGCATACCCGGCATCGGCCGCAAGTCCGCGACGCGAAAGAGCAAGGGCGGCCAAGGGTAAGAAGGGCAAGAAGGGTGCACGCGGTCCGACCCCGCCGAAGGTCAAGAGCCCATTCGGGGCGGGCATGCCGGGCATGGCAGGATGCCGCAAGGGTTCCCCGACCTGTCGCAGATGCCCGAGGGCCTCAACGAGCTGCCGCCCGGGCTGGCCGACTTCGACCTGTCCAAGCTGAAGTTCCCGGGCAACCCAGGCAGGAAGTAGCCGCATCGTGCGCATGCACGTGCGAGGCGTCGGGCTGCCCGACGAGGCCGCGATCGAACTCTGGATCGTCGACGGCCGCATCAGCCGCGAGCCGGTGACCGGGTCCGACACCGTGTTTGACGGCGGCTGGATGCTGCCCGGGCTGGTGGACGCGCACTGCCACGTCGGTCTCGGCGACCATGGCGAGATCCCGCTCGACGAGGCGATCGCGCAGGCCGAGACCGAGCGCGACGTGGGCGCGCTGCTGCTGCGGGACTGCGGCTCGCCGACCGACACCCGCAGCCTCGACGACCACGACGACCTGCCCCGCATCATCCGCGCCGGAAAGCACCTGGCCAGACCGAAGCGCTATTCGCCGAACTTCTCCGTCGAGCTCGAAGACGAATCCCAGCTGCCGGCCGCCGTCGCCGAACAGGCGAGCCGCGGCGACGGCTGGATCAAGCTGGTGGGCGACTGGATCGACCGCTCCGTCGGCGACCTCGCCCCGCTGTGGTCCGACGACGTGCTCAAGGCCGCGATCGATGCCGCGCACGCCCACGGGGCCCGGGTCACCGCACACGTCTTCAGCGAGGACGCGCTGCCCGGCCTGATCAACGCCGGCATCGACTGCATCGAGCACGGCACCGGGCTCACCGACGACACCATCGAGCTGATGGTCGAGCACGGCACCGTCTTGGTCCCGACGCTGTTCAACGTCGCAGAGAACTTCGTCGGAATCGCCGAGGCCGCCACGCGCTATCCGGCCTACGCCGCCCACATGCGCGACCTGCATGCCCGCGCCGTGGCGCGCATCGCCGCGGCGCGCGAGGCCGGCGTGCCGATCTACGCCGGCAGCGACGCCGGCACGATGGTCGCCCACGGGCGGATCGCCGACGAGGTCGAGGCGCTCAAGGGAATCGGGATGAGCGCCACCGAGGCGTTGGGCGCGGCGTGCTGGGATGCTCGGCGCTGGCTGGGCCGGCCCGGTCTGGATCACGGGGCATCGGCCGACCTGTTGTGCTACTCACGTGACCCGCGGCAGGGGCCGGGAGTGCTCAACCACCCTGATCTCGTGATCCTGCGCGGCAAGACCTTTCGGCCCTGAATGAGGCCCATGCGCCGGGCGCGCGGGTTGTCCGGATGACGGTTAGGCTCGCAAGATGGCGTTAGCCAGCGGCGCGACCTTCGCCGGTTACACGGTGGCGCGAAGGCTGGGTTCCGGTGTGACGGGTGAGGTTTATCTTGCCCAGGACCCTCGATCTGCCCGCTGGGTGGCGTTGAAAGTCCTTTCGCTGCAATTGTCGTCGGACAGCGAATTCCGGGAGCGGTTCGTGACGGAGACGGCCCTTGTCGCGAACGTCTATCACCCGCACATCGTGGAGGTGCATGCGCGCGGCGAGTTCGACGGACAGTTGTGGACCGCGATGGACTACGTCGAGGGCAGCAGCGCCGCGCAGCTGATGGCCGAGCGCTTCCCGGCGGTGTCACCGGCCGGCGAGGTGCTCGCGATCATCACCGCCGTCGCGTCGGCTCTCGACCACGCCCACCATCGCGGGCTGCTGCATCGCGATGTCAAACCCGCCAACATCTTGCTCACCAGTCCCGCCGCGGGCGAGCAACGAATCCTGTTGGCCGACTTCGGGATAGCACCTCGGGGTGGCACCGTCGGCTACGCCGCGCCCGAGCAGCTGACCGGCGCCGAGCTCGACGGGCGTGCCGATCAGTACGCCTTGGCCGCCACCGCTTTTCACCTGCTGACCGGCGCGCCACCGGTCGACGATCCGCCCCGGCTCAGCGACCAGCGTCCGGAGCTGGCGCGCCTCGACGGTGTGTTCTCCCGCGCGCTTGCGAAAAAACCCGCTGACCGGTTCGACAGTTGTTGCGACTTCGCGGATGCGGCCAACGAACAGGCAGGCGTGTCGACCGGCGATCGCAGTCCCGAGGCCGTCCTTGCCGCCGACGACCCGGTCACCGAACGAGCCCGAGATGCGGGGCCGCGGCATGCGAAGCCGGACCGCGAGAGCCCGGCCGACTCTTCCGCTTCGGCCAAGCCCGCGCTGGCCGATTCCGGAGAGCCCCCGGCGGCCGCGCCGAAAAAGCGGCGAAAGCCGTCGCTATGGCTGGCGGCCGCGGCGATGGTCCTGCTCGTCGCGCTGGTCGCCGTCGGCCTCGTGATCGGGCGCAAAGCCGAACCGGCCGCCGAGCAGGCTGGCCGGACCAAGACCCCGGCATCCAGGGCGCCTGCGGCGCTACCGCCGACCAGCAGCACGCCGTCGGCGCCCGTGCCACTCGACGGCACCTATCGCCTCGAGGTGCAACGCGAAAAGCAGACGTTCAATTACGTCCCCGACCCGCAACCGCCGAACGTGCAAACCTGGTGGGCGTTCCGCTCGTCGTGCACCGCGACGACATGCACCGCCGCGGCTACGCAACTCGACGAGGACGACCACACACAGGTGATGTCACCCGCAAGCAGCACGCTCGTCATGCAGTTCGGCGACGGGCAGTGGCAGTCCCGGCCGGAAACGAACCAGTTCCCCTGCATCGCGGGGAACGGGATCGCACAGAGTGAGACCACGTCGCAGGTGCTGTCGCTGCGACCGCGACCGCAGGGCGACTTCGTCGGCGAAGAGGAAGTCACGGTGCAAACCAACGAGTGCGGCCAGCGCGCGGCGGTGATCCGGATCCCCGCGCTGGCCACGCGCAGCGGCGACGTGCCGCCGGCGGTCAACGTGCCCGACCCGGCCACCATCAGCGACGACACCGCGGATAACCCCACGCCGGCGACCACCGCGCCGCCGGGTCCCGGGCACTGATTCCAGGAAAAGAATGCGAGTGATCGCTATCTATGTTAGGTTCGCTTGCAACCGACCTTGGAGGAAACAGTGACGTACGACGTGATCATTCGCGACGGGTTGTGGTTCGACGGCACGGGCAACGCGCCGCACACCCGCACCCTGGGCATCCGTGACGGCGTGGTCGCCACCGTCGGCGCGGGGCCGCTGGACGCGACGGGCTGCCCCGAGGTGATCGACGCGGCGGGCAAGTGGATCGTGCCCGGCTTCCTCGACGTGCACACCCACTACGACGCCGAGGTGCTGCTGGACCCCGGTCTGCGGGAGTCGGTGCGACACGGTGTCACCACGGTGCTGCTGGGCAACTGCTCGCTGTCGACGGTGTACGCCGACTCCGAGGATGCCGCCGACCTGTTCAGCCGGGTCGAGGCCGTGCCACGCAAGTACGTCTTCGGCGCGCTGGAAGCCGCCAAAACCGACAAGAATTGGTCGACGCCCGCGGAATACATCGAGGCGATCGACGCCCTGCCGCTCGGGCCGAATGTCAGCTCCCTGCTTGGTCATTCGGACCTGCGGACCGCCGTGCTCGGACTCGAACGCGCCACCGACGACTCCGTGCGGCCCACCGACGCCGAGCTGCAAGAAAATGGCGGCGCTGCTCGACGACGCGCTCGATGCCGGGATGCTGGGCATGTCCGGGATGGACGCGGCCATCGACAAGCTGGACGGAGAGCGCTTCCGGTCGCGTGCGCTGCCGTCCACGTTCGCGACGTGGCGCGAGCGGCGCAGGCTGATCAAGGTGCTGCGCAAGCGCGGCCGGATTCTGCAGAGCGCACCCAACGTCGAGAACGCGATCTCCGGACTGTTGTTCTTCTTGTCCAGCAGCCGGATCTTCGGGCGCCGCAAGGGCGTTCGGATGAGCTTGCTGGTCTCGGCCGACGCCAAGTCGATGCCGCTCGCGGTCTACTTCTTCGGACCGGTCACCCGCCTGGCGAACAAGGTCCTGGGTTCCAGCGTGCGCTTCCAGCACCTGCCGGTCCCGTTCGAGTTGTACTCCGACGGAATCGACCTGCCGGTCTTCGAGGAGTTCGGCGCGGGAACGGCGGCCCTGCATCTGCGCGACCAACTGGAGCGCAACGAGCTGCTGGCCGACCAGGAATACCGCCGGCGGTTCCGGAAAGAGTTCGACCGCCTCAAGCTCGGACCGTCGTTGTGGCACCGCGACTTCCACGACGCAGTCATCGTCGAGTGCCCCGATAAGTCGTTGATCGGCAAGAGCTTTGGCACGATCGCCGACGAGCGCGGACTGCACCCGCTCGACGCGTTCCTCGACGTGCTCGTCGAGAACGGTGAGCGCAACGTCCGGTGGACCACCACGGTCGCCAACCACCGGCCCAAGCTGCTCAACGCGCTCGCCGCCGAGCCGAGCATCCACATGGGCTTCTCCGACGCCGGCGCGCACCTGCGCAACATGGCCTTCTACAACTTCGGCCTGCGGTTGCTCAAGCGCGCGCGGGATGCCCACCGGGCCGGTGCCCCGTTCCTTTCCATGGAAAGCGCCGTGTATCGCTTGACCGGCGAACTGGCGGAATGGTTCGGCATCGATGCCGGCACGCTGCGGGAAGGCGATCGGGCGGACTTCGTGGTGATCGACCCGGCCGGCCTCGACGCATCGGTGACGGCTACTACGAGGACGAGGTCCCGTTCTACGGCGGCTTGCGCCGCATGGTCAACCGCAACGACGCGGCCGTGGTCGCGACGGGTGTGGGCGGTGCGGTCGTGTTCCGCAGGGGCCAGTTTGGAGGGCGAGTTCCGCGACGGCTACGGGGAGACCGTGCAGTCTGGCCGGTACCTGCGGGCGGGGGAGCGGCATGCGGCGGTGCGGCAGTCTGCCGCCGTGAGCGTCGGCGCCTGACATGGCCAGGACCCAGCAGCAACGCCGCGAAGAAACCGTCGGACGGCTGCTCGAGGCCTGCATCGACACCATCGTCGAGGTCGGATACGCGCGGGTGTCGGCCGCCGTGATCACCAAACGGGCGGGGGTGTCGGTCGGCGCCCTCTTCCGTCACTTCGAAACGATGGGCGACTTCATGGCGGCCACGGCATCCGAGGTGCTGCGTCGCCACATCGAGTCATTCACCAAGCGAGTCGCCGAAATACCAACCGACCAGCCGGCGCTGGAAGCGGCGCTGTCCATCCTGCAGGACATCACCAGCGGCCCGACCAACGCCGTCCTCTACGAACTGTTGATCGCCGCGCGCACCGACGAGAAGCTCAGGGACACAATGCAACACGAGCTCGGGCAGTATTCCGCGAAGATTCTCGACGCGGCCCGGGCACTGCCGGGCGCCGAGAGCTTCCCGAGCGAGACATTTCCGGTCATCGTGGCACTGCTGACGAACGTGTTCGACGGAGCCGCCGTCGTCGAGGGGGTATTGCCCCAGCCGGAGATCGCGGCGCAACGGATTCCGGTGCTGAGCGCGTTGTTAACCGCGGCGGTGCCGAACGTGGGCTTATAGCAAGCGGTTACAGCGAGCCGACGCTGGACTGCGGATTGAGCGCGAAACCCCAGTCGAACAGGCTGGCGGCCTGATCCCAATAGGTCGGTCCGCCCTGCTTCACCAGCCCGTACATCATGGCGATCACCAGCCGGCGGCCGCCGCGGGCGGCGGCGCCGACGAACGTCTTGCGCGCGGCATTGGTGAAGCCCGTCTTGCCGCCGATCGCGCCGGGGTAGCGGTTCAGCAGCTCGTCCTGGTTGACGATCGGTTCGTCGCCGTGATCGCTGGGGAACATCGCCGACGGCTCCGCGGTGATCTGGGCGAACATCGGATTGCCCATCGCGGCCCGGAAGATGACGGCCAGGTCGTGCGCCGTCGACGCGCCGGAGCCACCGGGGCCGTCGAGCCCCGACGGGGTAGCGGCGTGGGTGTTCGTCGCCCCCAGGGATGCGGCCTTGGCGTTCATCTTGGCCACGGCGGCGTCCGGGCCGCCCAGCATCTGCGCCAGGGTGTTGGCGGCGTCGTTACCCGAGACCAGCAGCAGGCCGTCGAGCAGCTGGCGCCCGGTGTAGGTGCGGAAAGGTTTGATGCCGACGCAGTTGCATTCCACCTCGGTGTCGGCGACATCGGCGACGACGGTGGAGTTCAGGTTCAGCTCGTCGAGGGCCACCAGCGCCAGCAGCACCTTGATGGTGCTTGCGGGTGGGTGGGCCGCATCCGGGTCGCGAGCGGCCAGTATCTGGCCGCTGTCGAGGTCGGCCACGATCCAGGTCTGCGCCGGCCCGTCGGGGATCGGCAGCGACCCGGGCGGTTGCACGTCGACGTCGGCCCGGGAAGTGGCCGTGCCAACGGTCGCGATGACCGTGAGCAGGGCGGCGATGGCCGCCAGGAGCTTGCCCATGGGCGGTCAGTTTAACTTCCGGGGTCCGGTGTTGAATCGATCCATGCTGAGCCTCGCCGAAATTTCCGACCGGTTGGAGATCCAGCAGCTGCTGGTCGACTATTCCACCGCCATCGACCAGCGTCGCTTCGACGACCTCGACAAGGTGTTCACCCCCGACGCCTACATCGATGTGTAGGCAGGTGAAAGGCAGTCATTGAAGAGAGTAATCACAGCTTATCCGTGCAGATCCACCCAGTTGGCATTGCGGAGCAGGAGCCGCAGAGCGCATAACTATCGAACCCGCGTCCTCATCCGGTTGGCGTAGTGACCCGGAAGACTTCGGTCTCCTCAGGAAGGCCCTTGAGGTGATGAGCACCGAGGCTCTCGAAGCGCAGGCCCGAGCCCGCTGACAGATCGCGCACTGTGCGACTTGTGAGCACCTCGTCGGGTCCGGCCATCGCACTGATCCGCGCTCCGAGGTGAACGGCCATCCCGCTCCATTCGTCCCCACGCCGCTCGCACTCACCGATATGGACTCCCGCGCGAATGCGAATGCCTCGGGCAGCCAACGCCGGGACTAGATCGAGACCGCAACGGGCCGCCTTGGTCGGCCCGTCGAAAAGCGCGAAAACCCCATCGCCGGTGTGCTTGGCGCGGCGGCCGCCATACTTCTCCAATAGCCAGTCCGTCAGCCTGTCGTGGGCATCTAGCACTTGCCGCCAATGCGCGTCACCCTGAGCGGTGAGTAACTCAGTCGAACTGACGATGTCGGTGAACAAGACAGTTGACAAAACGCGCTCGTTCATGGCGTCGGTGGTCCTGCCGCATACGAAGTCCAGGATCGCCGATGCCATCGCCTCGTCGAGCATCCCATGTGGTCCGGGTGGCAGTTCTCGGAATTCGGCATTCGGGATAGCCGCCGCCATCGCGGCAGCCGCCTCGACAGGTGCGACTTCATCGCCGCGCCTACCCAGCACGAGTGTCGGTGTCCGGACCGCCGTCAGCAACGGCCGCACGTCGATGTTCGAGAGCGCCTGCCAGAGCATCAAAGCCATTGTCGGACTCGCACAGGCTCGTTGGACTCGTCCGTAGAATTCGCGGAAGCCCGGCACATCGGCGATAGGGCCGAAGAATGTGGTTGCCAGTGCTCCCTCACCCCAGTGTGTTTCGATCTCCTCCCGGTAGGCGGCCTGCTGATCCGAGGTGAACCCCCATGGATAATCGGGCAACTCGGGGGTGAAGCGGGGCATTGTTCCGTACAGGACAAGTGACTGAACGAGTTCCGGGAAGGTGGCGGCGAACAGGATGCTCATCGGCCCGCCCTCGGAAATACCGAGAAGCGCCGGGCGGTCTGCCCCGGCGGCATCGATCACCGCATGGAGATCGTCCATCCGCTCGTCTAGGGGCGGAACGTGCGTCACGGGGTCCGACAACCCGGTGCCACGCTTGTCCCACGCGATGAGCCGCGTTCGTTCGGCAACCTTTTCGATGAAAGGTCGGAATGGCGACAGCGGTTCATCAATCACGTCGACATTGCTGACCCAGCCGGGTATCCAGACAAGCGTGGTGTCGCCGTCGCCCAAGACCCGATACGCGAGACGGACGTCGCCGTTTCGCGCGTAGTGCACTCCCAGGTCTTTCACACCAACATAATGGCATTCACTAGCTGCCTGAACGTGCTACTTCGGCCGGAACGAGACCGACGGGAGACTGCATCCCTCGCTGGAAACCCCAGCAGACCCCAGATCGGTGCTTTAACCAGTCCTGCGCTCCGTCGTCACACCACCTATCGGATCGTGTTCAATCAACGTCATGTTGAGCCTGGAAGAGATCTCGGACCGGTTAGAGACTTCAGCAACTCTTGGTGGATTACTCGACTGCCATTGACCAGCGCCGATTCGACGACTTGGACAAGGTCTTCACGGCAGACGCCTACATCGACTACCGCGCCCTCGGCGGCATCGACGGGCACTTTCCCGAGGTGAAGAAGTGGCTGTCGGAGGTGCTGCCCAACTTCCCGGTGTACGCGCACATGCTCGGCAACTTCTCGGTGCGCATCGACGGGGACACCGCCTCGTCGCGGGTGATCTGCTTCAACCCGATGGTGCTGGGCGGCGACCCCCAATCCAAGAAAGACCAGATACTGTTCTGCGGCCTCTGGTACGACGACGAGTTCGTCCGCACCCCCGACGGTTGGCGGATGACGCGGCGCGTCGAGACCAAGACCTTCCAAAAGGTCATGTAGCTGGATTTCTGCTGCGCGGCCACGTTCTGGCACAATGGGCGGCTGTCCGCCGCGCGACTACGGCCGCCCGGTGGTCACACACGCGAGGCAAAACCGGTTCCGGGCATCCCGCCCGGTTCGCTGAATTGCAGCGTGACACGCACAGGAGAAGTCGCTTAACCATGGCTGTCAAGATCAAGCTCACTCGGCTTGGCAAAATCCGCAATCCCCAGTACCGCATCGCCGTCGCCGACGCGCGCAACCGCCGCGACGGCCGCTCCATCGAGGTCATCGGCCGCTACCACCCCAAGGAAGAGCCGAGCCTGATCGAGATCAACTCCGAGCGCGCGCAGTATTGGCTTTCCGTGGGTGCTCAGCCCACCGAACCCGTCCGCAAGCTGCTGCAGATCACCGGCGACTGGCAGAAGTTCAAGGGCCTGCCGGGCGCCGAGGGCCGGCTGAAAGTCAAGCCCGCCAAGCCCAGCAAGCTCGAGTTGTTCAACGCCGCATTGGCGGCCGCCGAGGGCGGTCCCACCACCGAGGCTGCGCGGCCGAAGAAGAAGGCCCCGGCCAAGAAGGCCGCCAAGGTTGAAGAGCCGGCCCCTGAAGCAGAAGCAGCAGAGCCCGCCGCCGCAGCGGCAGAGCCCGCAGCCGAGGTAACCGAGCCTGCAGCTGAGGCCGCCACCGAGGCGCCGGCCGAGCCCGAGTCGACCGAGCAGACCGAGTCGTCGGAAAGCTGACGGCGATGAGCACGGTTGTCGTAGACGCTGTTGAGCATCTGGTTCGGGGAATCGTCGACAACCCCGACGATGTCCGGGTGGACCTGGTAACCAGTCGGCGCGGGCGGACTGTCGAAGTGCATGTTCATCCTGACGACCTGGGCAAGGTGATCGGTCGCGGGGGACGCACCGCGACGGCGTTGCGCACGCTGGTCGCCGGCATCGGCGGCCGCGGCATCCGCGTCGACGTGGTGGACACCGACCAATAGCTCATGGAGCTGGTAGTCGGGCGCGTCGTCAAAGCGCACGGCATCAACGGCGAACTCGTCGTCGAGATCCGCACCGACGATCCCGCTGAACGGTTTACGCCCGGTACTACATTGCGCGCCAAGGGATCCCGTGACTCTGGCGCTCAAGAACGCAGCTATGTCGTCGACAGCATGCGTGAGCACAGTGGGCGGCTGCTGCTGCGATTGGCCGGAGTGGCCGACCGCGACGCCGCCGACGCGTTGCGCGGCAGTCTGTTCGTCGTCGACTCCGATGACCTGCCGCCCATCGATGAGCCGGACACCTACTACGACCACCAGCTCGAAGGCCTTCGGGTCCGGACCGTCACGGGAACCGATGTCGGAATCGTCGCCGAGGTGCTGCACACGGCGGCCGGCGAGCTGTTGGCGGTCAAGCGGGATTCGGGAGAAGTCCTGGTGCCGTTCGTCGGCGCGATCGTCACGTCGGTCTCGTTGGACGACGGCACCGTCGAGATCGACCCGCCCGACGGACTGCTGGATTTGGGCTAGCACGGGCGCATCGACATGAGAATCGACATCGTCACCATTTTCCCGTCCTACCTGGACCCGCTGCGACAATCGTTGCCGGGCAAGGCAATTGACTCCGGGCTGGTCGACCTGCGGGTGCACGATCTGCGGCGGTGGACGCATGACGTGCACCGCTCGGTGGACGACGCTCCGTACGGGGGCGGCCCGGGAATGGTGATGCGGGCACCGGTGTGGGGCGACGCGCTGGATGAAACCTGTTCGGGCGAGACGTTATTGATCGTTCCCACCCCCGCCGGTGCGCTGTTCACCCAGGCCAGAGCGCAGCGTTGGAGCACCGAGTCGCACCTGGTGTTCGCCTGCGGCCGTTACGAGGGCATCGACCAGCGGGTGATCGACGACGCCGCCCGGCGGATGCGGGTCGAAGAGGTCTCGATCGGTGACTACGTGTTGCCCGGCGGCGAGGCGGCGGCCGTGGTGATGATCGAGGCGGTGCTGCGCCTGGTCGCGGGAGTCCTCGGCAACCCCGCGTCGCTGCACGATGATTCACACTCACCGGGCCTGGACGGGCTTTTGGAGGGACCGAGCTACACCCGGCCGCCCAGCTGGCGCGGCCTCGACGTCCCCGAAGTGCTGCTCTCCGGTGACCACGCGCGAATTGCGGCTTGGCGCAGGGAGGTCTCACGGCAGCGCACTCGTGAACGCCGCCCCGATCTGTCTGGCGGCCCGGACTAGATCCGGCCGTTGGGAAATATCGTCTTGACGGCCTGGGTGATCGTGTCGCGCGCGGTCGCGTCATCGGAGGGCTGCAGCGACTCGATGACCATGATGTAGCGCCGGTTGGCGCCGATGACGCCGGTCGACAGATGCATCCAGTCGGCGCCGATGCAGCACATCCAGCCCTGCTTGACCGCGACTGGTTCGGCGTACAGGCCGTCGGGGATCCCGAACCGCTGGGGGTAGCCGTCGATTCCGTTGGGGGTCGACTGAGCCAGATCGTTGATGATCATCCTGGCCCGCTCCGCCGGAAGCCCACCGGCCCCGTCGAGCAGCATGTCGTAGTAGCGGACCAAGTCGCTCGCCGTACTGATCGTGTTCCACCAGCGCCCGTCGCCGGGCGGCGTGGTCGACGCCAGGCCATACCGGCTCGCGACCTGGCTGACGATGATGTTTCCGCCGTCCTGGCCCCAGAATTTCTCCGCGGCGCCGTCGTCGGACGACTGCAACATGGTGTCCATCGCCTGACGGTCTTCCGGCGACAGCGCGGTCTTGCCCGCGGATTCGGCCAGCAGCAGATCGTCGGCGATGAAGAGTTTGGCCACCGACGCGATGCCGGGGATCGGGGCGTCGCCATTGGAGAGCAGTTGGTGGGTAAACCGATCGAGCACGGCCACCGAGAGGGTGGCGCCGGCCGCGGCCGCTTGGTCGGTGGCCTGCTGCATGCGTGCCTGCACGCCGACGAACCCGGCATCCGGCGGCCGCTCGGCCACCGCGGGCGGCACACCGACCTGCAGCAGCATGTTGGCCAGCTTCGGTTGGGGCTGCAGCGAGCCGGGTGCGCTGTAGGCCGGCTTGGCGGCCTTATTCAGCGCTGTTGCCTCGAGGATCGCCTCGTCACACCCGGCCAGCACCAGCGTCACCGCCGCCATGGCGCTGAGCAGTGCGAGCGGCCGTGCGTGCATCTTTCTCCTCTGGCTCCTCCGGCTCAGGTGGCTTAGCGGCTCCTGTGGCATCCTCCGGTGTCCGACTAGCGCGTTTGGCCCCAGTAATGTGTACCATTCACCAGCGCCTTTGGCGCGTCACGAACCGTGTCGTTTACGTGTGATTTTCAAAGCACGCGGGGCGTCTGGCACAATTGACCAGTTGTCTCGAGCGGTTGTCGGCGGGCCGGTACGCTCACGCCCGCCCAGAGACCCACCAAGAGATGCGCTTACCAAGCCCGAACATCCAAGGAAGTGTCTTAGCTCATGAACAGGCTGGACTTCGTCGACCAGACGTCGCTGCGCGACGATATCCCGGCCTTCGGCCCGGGCGACACCATCAACGTGCACGTCAAGGTGATCGAGGGCGCCAAGGAGCGTATCCAGGTTTTCAAGGGCGTGGTGATCCGCCGCCAGGGCGGCGGAATCCGCGAGACCTTCACCGTGCGCAAGGAGAGCTACGGCGTCGGCGTCGAGCGGACCTTTCCGGTGCACTCGCCCAACATCGACCACATCGAGGTGGTGACGCGGGGCGACGTTCGCCGCGCCAAGCTCTACTACCTGCGTGAACTTCGTGGCAAGAAGGCCAAGATCAAGGAGAAGCGCTGACCGGCGCGCTTAGGTGGTTTTTCGGGCGGTTTCCCGGTGCTGGCTAGTGTGATGTCGTGACCGAAACCACGGACTCATCACCTGAGCCCCAGCCCGACAGTGGTCAGTCGGAGCCCAAGATCTCCACAGCTGAAACGCCTGAAAACCCCGAAATCGGAGCGCCCCCCGAGGCTCCGCCGCGGCTACCTCCAGGGGAAGGCGAGGAGCCCAAGAAGCGGTCAACGCTGCGGGAAATCGCGATTCTGGCGGTCATCGCCGTGGTGCTCTACTACGTCATGTTGACGTTCGTGGCGCGTCCCTACCTGATCCCGTCGGAGTCCATGGAACCCACGCTGCACGGATGCGCGGGCTGCGTGGGCGACCGCATCATGGTGGACAAGCTCACCTACCACTTCGGCTCACCGCACCCGGGTGACGTCATCGTCTTCAAGGGACCGCCGAACTGGAACTACGGGTACAAGTCGATCCGTTCGAAGAACACCGCGCTGCGCTGGGTGCAGAACGCGCTGTCGTTCATCGGTTTCGTGCCGCCAGACGAGAACGACCTCGTCAAGCGGGTCATCGCGGTGGGCGGGCAGACGGTGCAGTGCCGGGCGGACACCGGATTGACCGTCAACGGCAAGCCGCTGAAGGAGCCGTACCTCAACACCGCCACCATGATGGCCGACCCGGCGGTGTATCCATGCCTGGGTAGCGAGTTCGGGCCGGTCACCGTCCCGCAGGGACGCTTGTGGGTGATGGGCGACAACCGGACGCATTCGGCGGACTCGCGTGCGCACTGCACCAGCGTTCCGGTCGACGCGGTCAAGGGGATTCTGTGCACCGGGGACCCGGCGTCGGGGACCGTGCCGGTGTCCAATGTCATCGGTAAGGCGAGGTTCATCGTCTGGCCGCCGTCGCGATGGGGTGGCGTGGGTTCGGTGAACCCGCAGCAGGGTCAGTAGCCATGGCCACGACTTGGCCGCCGCGGACCGTGATCCGCAAAGCGTCCGGCTTGCGCACCCTGGAGTCCGCGCTGCACCGCAGCGGTTTGGGACCGGTGGCCGGCGTGGACGAGGTGGGCCGCGGTGCGTGCGCTGGCCCGCTGGTGGTGGCGGCGTGCGTGCTCGGCCCGGGACGGCTGGAAAGCCTTGCCGCCCTTGATGATTCGAAGAAGCTCACGGAGAAGGTTCGGGAGAAGCTGTTCCCGCTGATCCGCCGCTACGCGCTGGCCTACCACGTGGTGTTCATCCCGTCGGTCGAGGTGGACCGGCGCGGCGTGCACGTGGCCAACATCGAAGGCATGCGCCGCGCGGTGGCCGGCCTGTCGGTGCGGCCCGGCTATGTGCTGAGTGACGGGTTTCGCGTGCCCGGGCTGACGGTTCCGTCCCTGCCGGTGGTCGGCGGCGACGCGGCGGCCGCCTGTATCGCCGCGGCCAGTGTGCTCGCCAAGGTGAGCCGGGACCGGTTCATGGTCGCGATGGACGCCGACCACCCCGGCTACGGCTTCGCCGACCACAAGGGATACAGCACGCCCGCCCACAGCGTGGCGCTGACCCGGCTGGGTCCGTGCTCCGAGCACCGGTACTCGTTCATCAACGTTCGGCGCGTGGCGAGCGGGTCGAACGCCCGGCTGGTGGCCGACTGCATTGCGGACCCTCCGGACGAGCATCGCGAATACCGTTGAGGAAAGATGAGACCAGTTCCCACTGGCAGGGAGAAGGACGTCTGAGCAGATGAGTGCAGAGGATCTCGAAAAGTACGAAACCGAGATGGAGCTCTCGCTGTACCGCGAATACAAGGACATCGTCGGCCAGTTCAGCTACGTCGTGGAAACCGAGCGGCGCTTCTACCTGGCCAACAGCGTGGAGATGGTGCCCCACAACGCCGACGGCGAGGTGTACTTCGAGCTGCGATTGTCCGACGCGTGGGTGTGGGACATGTACCGGCCGGCCCGGTTCGTCAAGCAGGTGCGGGTGGTCACCTTCAAGGACGTCAACATCGAAGAAGTCGAGAAGCCCGAGCTGCGGCTGCCCGAATAAACTATGCCGTCGGCTCGGACGGCAGTCGCCCGCGGCGCTCGATGATGTGCCGAGCCACGTCGGCGAGCTTGATGTTGAGGCTTTGAGAGTGGCGCCGCAGCAGGTCAAAGGCCTCCTGCTCGCTGAAATCGTTCAGCAGCATCAGCATGCCGACCGCCTTGCCGATCTCGCGGTTGCTGATCAATCCTCGCCGCAGGCTGGCGGCGTCTTCGCCCTTCGCGATGGCGTTGATGGCCACGCTCGCGAACGATGCGAGCACCGCCGCCCGTCCGGCGGATTCGGCGTCGAAGAGGTTGGGGGTGTCGCTGAACAGGTTGAGCGCCCCACCTTTGCGCTTGTCGACCAGGATCCGAAACCCCATGGCGCCGCGCACCGGCGTCTCGGCGAGCAGGCGGGCCGCGAATTGGGGCCACTGGGATGGCGTGGTCAGATCCGGTTCGACCTGGGGAGCTTCCTCCTCGATGGCATCGATGCAGGGGCCGTCGCCGGCGCGCCGTTCGAGGTCGTCGACGTGCAGCGCGAGCCGGTCGCTTGCGCCCACGGTGACGTACTTGTCGTTCTGGCGGACCAGCAGGCTGGCGTGGTCGCAGCCCGGGACGGTCAGGGTCGCGGCCACGCAGATGGCGGCGTACATCTCGTTAGCGTCCGAGCCCTGGTAGATGATCTCGGCCAGGGCAGCGAACACGGTCGCGGGGTCCGCTAGCGCGCCGCCAGCGGGTGTCGCCTCTGAGCCGGCGTTGGGTTCGTCCGGCAAGTCTTCCCCCAGTTCATGCTTTTCGCTGCTGGCCATAGATTATGGTTGCCGCCCCAGAGCTTCACATACTGGATAGCCATGCCGGGCGGCTTCACACAGTTCGGTCCGGTGAACCTCGGCGGTGTTTGGCTTACGTCGCTGGTGGGAAAGTTAATTCGAATGGGAATCACTGTCGCCGTCACCGGGCCGACGGAGAGATCGGCGTCTCGGCGGTCACGGCGCTGGAGCGCGAACCCGCGGTGAAGAAAATCGTCGCGATGGCGCGCCGGCCGTTCGAGCCGCCGACGCGAGGATGGGTGAAAACCACCTACCACCAGGGCGACATCCTGGATCGTGACGCGGTCGACGCACTGGTCGCGCAGGCCGATGTGGTGATCCACCTGGCGTTCCTGATCAGGGGGTCGCGCGCAGACAGCACGCACATCAACCTGCAGGGCACAGGTAACGTGTTCGAGGCCGCGGTCGCGGCCCAGCGGCCCCGGCGTCTGGTCTACACCTCGTCGGTGGCGGCGTACGGCTACCACTCCGACAACCCCGTGCCCCTGACCGAGGACGTGCCGACGCGCGGATCCGCTGAGCACTATTACTCCGAGCAGAAGGCGGCGTGTGAGGCCGCGCTCGCCGACATCACCAAGGATTCGTCGTTGGACGTCTTCGTCCTGCGCCCGTGCATCGTCGCCGGGCCCCAGGCCCCGGCGTTGGCGAACGCGCTGCAGTTCAAGCGACTGCCCGGGCCGGTGCGGGCCGTGGCGAAGGCGGTGCCGGGGTTGAAGCCCGTCGTGCCGGATCCCGGCTTTCCGTTGCAACTCGTCCACCACGACGACGTCGCGACCGCGGTCGCGCTGGCGGCCACGGCTCCGGTACCGCCCGGTGCGTACAACATCGCCGGTAACGGCGAAGTGTCGATCGCGGATGTGTCCAAGGCCCTGGGCGGCCGATCGGTGCGGGTTCCGGCGACCGCCGCCTCGGCGGCGTCCGCGGCGATTTCCCGGTTGCCCGTCGTCCCTTCCCTGGTCGAATGGCTGCATGCTGCGCGGACATCGGTGGTGATGGACACCGGAAAAGCGCAGCGGCAACTCGGCTGGCGCCCGACGCACTCGTCCGCGGAGACCCTGGCGGCGCTTGCTCAGGGTATGAGGTACCGCTAAGCGACAATGGTCCGGTGGGCCATGTAACCGCGCGCCGGCGGGCGAGACATCTGAGCGCCGATCAGGCGATCACCCGGTCGGAGACCCTGGCCGTCGAGGAGCCGCTGGAGATCCGCGTCGACGGGACGCCGGTCACGGTCACGATGCGCACGCCCGGCTCGGATATCGAACTCGCGCAAGGCTTTTTACTCACCGAAGGGGTGGTCGGCGGCCGCCAGGACATCCAGACGATCCGCTACTGCGGCGGGCGCGGTGATGACGGGGTCAATACGTACAACGTGCTGGATGTGACGCTGGCCCCGGGCGTCAAACCGCCCAGTCTGGATATCACCCGCAACTTCTACACCACCTCGTCGTGCGGGGTCTGCGGCAAGGCGTCGCTGGATGCGGTCCGGATGATCAGCCGGTTCTCACCCGGCGACGATCCCGCCACCGTCGCCGCGACGACGCTCAAGGCGATGCCCGGCCAACTTCACAGCGCGCAAAAGGTTTTCGCCAGCACCGGCGGCCTGCACGCCGCTGCGCTGTTCTCGGTGGACGGCACCATGCACGTCGTGCGTGAAGACATCGGCCGGCACAACGCGGTCGACAAGGTCATCGGCTGGGCGGTGGAGCACGACCGGATACCGCTGAGCGCGTCGGTGTTGCTGGTCAGCGGGCGGGCGTCGTTTGAGTTGACCCAGAAGGCGTTGCTGGCCGGAATTCCGGTGCTGGCCGCCGTCTCGGCGCCGTCATCGCTGGCGGTCTCGTTGGCCGAGGAGTCCGGGATCACGCTGGTGGCGTTCCTGCGGGAGGACTCGATGAACGTCTACACCAGGGCGGACCGCATCACCGAGTAGCTCCTGGGGATAGGCGCGCGACTGGGGATAATCCGGTCTCCTGCTCGCAATCCGGGCAGTCGTTGTCGGGTCCGCGGTGCAGATTGGCCGTATGACGACCCCCACAACTTTGACTCGGGCTCAACTGGGAACGATGGGCGAGGCGCTCGCCGTGGATCACCTGATGCGGATGGGGTTGCGGATCTTGCACCGCAACTGGCGCTGCCGCTACGGCGAACTGGATGTGATCGCCTGCGACGAGGCCAGCCGCACGGTGGTGTTCGTTGAGGTGAAGACCCGTACCGGCGACGGTTACGGCGGGCTGGCGCACGCGGTCACCCCGCGCAAGGTCCGTCGGCTGCGCCGGCTGGCCGGCTTGTGGCTGGCCGGCCAGGACGCTGGCTGGGCGGCGATTCGCGTCGACGTGATCGGTGTGCGGATCGGCCGCCGCCGCACGCCGGAGATCACGCACCTGCAGGGAATCGGCTGATGGCGCTGGGGCGCGCATTCTCGGTCGCGGTGCGCGGATTGGACGGACACATCGTGGAGATCGAGGCCGACATCACCTCGGGCTTGCCCGGTGTGCACCTGGTGGGTCTGCCCGACGCCGCAGTGCAGGAATCCCGCGACCGGGTCCGCGCGGCGGTCACCAACTGTGGCAACACCTGGCCCATGGCCAGGCTCACACTCGCGCTGTCACCGGCGACGTTGCCGAAGATGGGTTCCGTCTACGACGTCGCACTGGCCGCGGCCGTGTTGTCGGCGCAGCGGAAGCATCCCTGGGAGCGTCTGGAAAAGACGGTCCTGCTGGGCGAGCTGTCACTGGACGGCCGGGTCCGTCCGGTGCGCGGAGTACTGCCCGCCGTGCTGGCCGCCAAACGCGACGGCTGGCCCGCCGTCGTCGTCCCGGTCGACAACCTGGCCGAGGCCAGCCTGGTGGACGGCATCGACGTCTGGGGCGTTCGCACGCTGAAGCAACTGCAGGGCTGGCTGTGCGGGTCGGCCGGCCTGGACGACAGGGTCACCGCTGCCGCCACGACAGCCGAGGTGGCGGCGGATCTGGCCGACGTGGTGGGGCAGGCGCAGGCGCGGTTCGCGGTCGAGGTTGCCGCCGCCGGGGCCCACCACCTGATGTTGACCGGACCACCGGGAGTGGGCAAAACGATGCTGGCACAACGCCTTCCGGGAATACTGCCGGCGCTGTCGCACAGCGAGTCACTAGAGGTCACCGCGATCCACTCGGTGGCCGGCCTGCTGTCGGGGGAGACTCCGCTGATCACCAGGCCGCCGTTCGTGGCGCCGCACCACAGTTCCAGCGTCGCGGCGCTCGTCGGCGGTGGCTCGGGGATGGCCCGCCCGGGCGCGGTCAGCCGCGCGCACCGCGGGGTGCTGTTCTTGGACGAGTGCGCCGAGATCAGCGTCAGCGCGCTGGAGGCGTTGCGAACGCCGTTGGAAGACGGCGAGATTCGCCTCGCGCGCCGCGACGGGGTGGCGTGCTACCCGGCTCGGTTCCAGCTGGTGCTGGCCGCCAACCCGTGCCCCTGTGCGCCGGCCGACCCGCGGGATTGCATCTGCGCCGCCGCGGTCAAACGGCGCTACCTGGGCAAGCTCTCCGGGCCGCTGATGGATCGGGTCGACTTGCGGGTGCAGATGAATCCGGTTCGTGCAGGAGCATTTTCGGCCACCGACGGCGAGTCGACGGCGCAGGTGCGCCACCGGGTCGCGACGGCGCGCGACGCGGCCGCCGAGCGCTGGCGACCGCACGGATTCCGTACCAATGCCGAAGTCAGCGGCGCGCTGCTGCGGCGAAAGTTCCGGCTCAGCACCGCCGCGATGAATCCGTTGCGCACGGCGCTGGACCGCGGGCTGCTCAGCATCCGTGGCGTGGATCGCACGCTGCGGGTCGCCTGGAGCCTCGCCGACCTGGCCGGCCGGGTCTCGCCCGGGCTCGACGAGGTCGCCGCCGCGCTGAGCTTTCGGCAGCCGGGAGCGCACCGATGAGCGCGCGGGCTTGGGCATACCTGTCCCGGGTGGCCGAACCGCCCTGCGCGGAACTCGCCAACTTGGTCCACGCCGTCGGGCCCGTCGAAGCCGCCGACCGGGTCCGGCGCGGGCTGGTCGACGACGCCTTGGCGCAGCACACCGAGTCAAGGCGCGCAATAGACTGCGCCGCAGACGATCTCGAGCTGCTTGCCCGCCGCGGCGGGCGATTGATCACGCCCGACGACGACGAATGGCCCGTGCTCGCGCTGGCCGCGTTCGATGGTGCTGCGGTCCGGGAGAAGTGTCGGCCGCCGCTGGTGTTGTGGGCTCTGGGTCCCGCGCGCCTCGACGAGACGGCGCAGCGCGCGGTCGCCGTCGTCGGAACCAGGGCCGCCACGGCCTACGGCGAACAGGTGGCGGCCGACCTGGCGGCCGGATTGGTGGAACGCGATGTCGCGGTCGTCTCCGGCGGCGCGTACGGCATCGACGGCGCGGCTCACCGCGCGGCGTTGGCCGCCGACGGAATCACCGTGGCGGTCCTGGCCGGTGGGCTCGACGTCCCCTACCCGGCCGGTCACTCGGCGCTGCTGCACCGCATCGGCCAGCAGGGACTGCTGCTCACCGAATACCCGCCGCGTGTCCGCCCGGCCCGGCACCGCTTCCTGACGCGCAACCGATTGGTCGCGGCCGTCGCGGGGGCGACGGTCGTGGTGGAAGCGGGCCTGCGCAGCGGCGCGGCCAACACCGCCGCCTGGGCGCGGGCGCTGGGCCGGGTGGTGGCCGCGGTGCCCGGACCCGTGACCTCGTCGGCGTCGGCGGGCTGCCATGCGCTGCTGCGCAACGGTGCGGAGCTGGTCACCCGCGCCGACGACATCGTCGAGCTGGTGGGTCGCATCGGCGAACTGGCGCCCGACGAGGCACGGCCGACCACCGCGCTCGACGGGCTGACCGAGGCCGAGCGCCGGGTCTACGAGGCGTTACCGGGCCGCGGCGCGGCCACGATCGACGAGATCGCGGTCGCGTCCGGGCTGGTGCCCGAACAGGTGCTGGGCCCGCTGGCGATGCTGGAGATCACCGGATTGGCCGAACGCCACGACGGGCGGTGGCGGATCGTCCGCACCCGTCCCGGCCACGCTGCGGCCCGGTGTCAGGCGCGCGACTCGTATAGTCGACTGGGGTCGGGTCTGGACAGGAGGAGAAGTGGCAGGTCGGCCTCTGCAAAGTTTTCACGTCGTCGGTACCGAGCAACTCACACCGCACATGGTGCGGGTTGTGCTGGGCAGCAACAGCTTCGACACCTTCGTGCCCAGCAAATTCACCGACTCCTACGTCAAGCTGGTCTTCGTCCACGACGACGTCGACGTCGGCCGGGTTGCCGCACCCGTTGACCCTGGACAGCTTCGCCAACGTTCCGCCCGAGAAGAAGCCGTCGGTTCGGACGATAACGGTGCGCCGGGTCGACGTGGAGACCCGCGAGATCGCCGTCGACATCGTGATGCATGGCGAGCACGGCGTGGCGGGGCAGTGGGCGGCTTCGGCCCAACCCGGCCAGCCGATCTACCTGATGGGGCCTGGTGGCGCCTACACCCCCGATCCGGCCGCCGATTGGCATTTGCTGGCCGGTGACGAATCGGCGCTGCCGGCCATCGCAACGGCGCTGGAAGCGTTGCCTCCCACCGCGGTCGGCAAGGCATTCATCGAGGTTGCCGGCCCGGAGGACGAGATCCCGTTGACCGCACCGGAGGGCGTTCAGGTGAACTGGATCTACCGCGGCGGCCGGGCCGATCTGGTTTCCGAGGACCGTGCCGGTGATTTCGCGCCGTTGATCGAGGCGGTCACCACGACCGACTGGCTGCCGGGGCAGGTGCACGTCTTCATCCACGGCGAGGCGCAAGCCGTCATGCACAACCTGCGGCCCTACATCCGCAAAGAGCGCGGCGTGGACGCGAAGTGGGCGTCGTCGATCTCCGGTTACTGGCGGCGCGGACGCACCGAGGAGACCTTTCGGCAGTGGAAGAAGGAACTGGCCGAGGCCGAGGCGGGCTGACATGGCATTCGGGGACTATCAGAACGAGATCTACCTGCAGGGCCTGTGCGGCGTGGTGCCGTCGCTGCCGATGGTCTTCGCCGAGTGGGAGGCCAAAGCCGCGAAGGCGCTGCCGCCGTCGGTCTGGTCGTACGTCGCCGGGGGAGCCGGCGACGAGCGCACGCAGCGGGCCAACGTCGAGGCCTTCGAGCGCTGGGGCCTGATGCCGCGCATGTTCGTCGGCGCCGCGCAACGCGATCTCTCCGTCGACTTGTTCGGGCTGACGTTGCCGTCCCCGCTGTTCATGGCGCCGATCGGCGTCATCGGGCTGTGCGCGCAGGACGGCCACGGCGACCTGGCCACCGCACGCGCGGCCGCGGCCACCGGCGTTCCGATGGTCGCCTCGACGCTGACCGTCGACCCGATGGAAGACGTCGCCGCCGAGTTGGGCGATACGCCGGGGTTCTTCCAGCTCTACACACCGACCGACCGGGACCTGGCCGCCAGCCTGGTGCATCGCGCCGAGGCGGCCGGTTTCAAGGGCATCGTCGTCACGCTCGACACCTGGGTGACGGGCTGGCGTCCGCGCGACCTGACCACCTCGAACTTCCCGCAGCTGCGCGGGCACTGCCTGAGCAACTACTTCAGCGACCCGGTCTTCCGCGCCAGCCTGCAACGCCCGCCGGAGGAGGATCGCCAAGGGGCCACGCTGCGCTGGATTCAGGTCTTCGGAAACCCGCTGACCTGGGACGACCTGCCCTGGCTGCGTTCACTGACCGATCTGCCGCTGCTCGTCAAGGGCATCTGCCATCCCGATGACGCGCGGCGCGCCAAAGACGGCGGCGTCGACGGCATCTACTGCTCCAATCACGGCGGACGCCAAGCCAACGGCGGCCTGCCCGCCCTCGACTGCCTGCCTGGGGTGGTCGAGGCGGCCGACGGGCTGCCGGTGCTGTTCGACTCCGGCGTCCGCAGCGGCGCGGATGTCGTCAAGGCACTCGCGCTGGGCGCCACCGCGGTGGGTGTCGGCCGCCCGTACGCCTACGGCCTGGCGCTCGGCGGGGTCGACGGCGTGGTGCACGTGCTGCGCACGCTGCTGGCCGAAGCGGACCTGATCATGGCCGTCGACGGCTATCCCAACCGCAAAGATCTCACCCCGGACACGCTTCGGCGCGTCGACTGAGGGCCGCCGGGCCATGTCTGCGAGCGTGGGGGAGTGCAGGCGATCCTCGAGGAGTTCGACGAATACCTGGAGCTGCAGTGCGGCCGTTCGGCGCACACCCGTCGCGCCTACCTGGGTGACCTGCGCTCGCTGTTCGCTTTCCTCGACGGGCGCGGCATCGGCCTGGACGGACTGAGCCTGCCGATCCTGCGGTCATGGCTGGCCAGCGCGGCCGGGGCCGGTGCCGCACGCACGACGCTGGCCCGTCGCACCTCGGCGGTCAAGGCGTTCACCGCGTGGGCGGTGCGGCGCGGTCTGCTCGCCGCCGACCCCGCCGCCCGGCTGCAGGTGCCCAAGGCGCACCGCACCCTGCCGGCGGTGCTGCGACAGGATCAGGCGCTTGCGGCCATGGCAGCCGCGAAATCCGGTGCCCAGCAAGGTGATCCGTTGGCCCTGCGGGACCGGCTGATCGTCGAGATGCTCTACGCCACCGGTATCCGGGTGAGCGAGCTGTGCGGCCTGGACATCGACGACGTCGACACTCGGTACCGGCTGCTGCGCGTCCTGGGCAAGGGCAACAAGCAGCGCACCGTGCCGTACGGCGTGCCGGCCGCCGACGCGCTGGGCGCCTGGCTGGCCGAGGGGCGTCCGGCGCTGGTCACCGCCGAGTCCGGACCGGCGCTGCTGCTGGGCGCGCGGGGCCGGCGGCTCGACGTGCGGCAGGCCCGCACCGTCGTGCACCAGACCGTCGCCGCGGTGGACGGCGCGCCCGACATGGGGCCGCACGGCCTGCGGCACAGCGCGGCCACTCATCTGCTCGAAGGCGGCGCCGACCTGCGCGTGGTGCAGGAGCTGCTCGGCCATTCCAGCCTGGCCACCACCCAGCTCTACACCCATGTCACGGTGTCCCGGCTGCGGGCGGTGCACGACCAGGCACACCCGCGGGCCTAGCCCCGTCGAGTGTGCGTTGACGGCGTCGAGTGTGCGCTGGCGGCGACGACACGCCGAGGCGGCCCGCCGTGAGCGCACACTCGATGCCGCTCAGCCGCTCAGCGGCTTGAGCCGGATCGGGGTGGACGTCAGCAGCCCGAGCGGGTCGACGTAGTCGGCGCCCGAGGCCGGACCCCACATCGCGCCCCAGTGCAGGCACGCCGCGGCCGGGCAGCCCGCATGCCCGGCCACCAACTCACCGATCGACCGTGCCGGCAGTCACCAACTGACCGACCCGCACAGCCGCCCGGACCGGCTCGTAGCTGGTGCGCAGCCCGCCGGGGTGGGCCAGCGAGACCACCGGCCGTCCCGCCAGCAACCCGGCGAACACCACCGTCGCGTCCCCGGCGGCGTACACCGGCTGACCGGGCGCACCGGCCAGATCGACCCCGCGATGGCCCGGGGTTCCAGTTCGGCGAGGGCGCGTCGAACCCGCGCACGACCGCCGGTGCGGGGCCGCAGCGGCCACTGCAGCCGCGCATGCCTCGGGTCGGCAACCGCCGGCGCCGCGCAGAGCAGCGCCGCAGCACAGCGCAACCGCCGCCCATCGCACCGGTCAGTTCAGCGCGCGGCGACTGGGCGGGCCAGTCACCGCTGGCAAGATCTGTGCGAGCACGACGTGTAAACTTCACGGCGCAGCTCGCAAAAGCGGGCTGACTTCGCGCGTCTGCACCGCGGCCCCGTTCCACTAGGTCCGCAACAGCATGCCGGGCGGTCCCGCTCAACAGCGGGTCCGGCATCGCAGCAGGCGCCAGGGCCCGGCTTCACCCGACGCCGGGCGACAACCGACACAAGTTAAGGCACCAGCCATGGCCGTAGTAACCATGAAGCAGCTGCTTGACAGCGGCACCCACTTCGGGCATCAGACCCGTCGCTGGAATCCCAAGATGAAGCGGTTCATCTTCACCGACCGCAACGGCATCTACATCATCGACCTGCAGCAGACGCTGACCTTCATCGACAAGGCGTACGAGTTCGTCAAGGAGACCGTCGCCCACGGCGGCAGCGTCCTGTTCGTCGGCACCAAGAAGCAGGCGCAGGAGTCGGTCGCGGCCGAGGCGACCCGCGTCGGCATGCCGTACGTGAACCAGCGCTGGCTGGGCGGCATGCTCACCAACTTCTCCACCGTGCACAAGCGCCTGCAGCGGCTCAAGGAGCTCGAGGCGATGGAGCAGACCGGTGGCTTCGAGGGTCGCACCAAGAAGGAAATCCTGATGCTGACCCGCGAGAAGAACAAGCTGGAGCGCAGCCTCGGCGGTATCCGCGACATGGCCAAGGTGCCGTCGGCGATCTGGGTCGTCGACACCAACAAGGAGCACATCGCGGTCGGTGAGGCCCGCAAGCTGGGCATCCCGGTCATCGCGATCCTGGACACCAACTGCGACCCCGACCTGGTCGACTACCCGATCCCGGGCAACGACGACGCGATCCGCTCGGCCGCGCTGCTGACCAAGGTGATCGCCTCCGCGGTCGCCGAGGGTCTGCAGGCCCGCGCCGGCGTGGGCCGCGGCGACGGCAAGCCGGAGGCGGAGAGCCGCCGAGCCGCTCGCCGAATGGGAGCAGGAGCTGCTGGCCTCCGCTACCGCCACCGCCGCCCCGGCCGACAGCGGCTGCGGTCGCACCCGAACCAACCACTGACCCCTCATAGGAAGGCTGAGCATGGCGAACTTCACCGCTGCCGACGTCAAGCGACTTCGGGAGCTGACCGGTGCCGGCATGCTCGACTGCAAGAACGCCCTGACCGAAACCGACGGCGACTTCGACAAGGCCGTCGAGGCGCTGCGGATCAAGGGCGCCAAGGACGTCGGCAAGCGCGCCGAGCGCGCCACCGCCGAGGGCCTGGTCGCGGCCAAGGACGGCGCGCTGATCGAGCTCAATCGCGAGACCGACTTCGTCGCCAAGAACGCCGAGTTCCAGGCGCTGGCCGACCAGATCGTCGACGCCGCGCGGCACGCGAAGGCCGCCGACGTCGACGCGCTCAAGGCCGCCAAAATCGGTGACAAGACCGTCGAGCAGGCCATCGCCGACCTGTCGGCCAAGATCGGCGAGAAGCTCGAGCTGCGCCGCGTCGCGTACTTCGACGGCACCGTCGAGACCTACCTGCACAAGCGCGCCGCCGACCTGCCGCCCGCCGTCGGTGTGCTGGTCGAGTACGACCGGCGAACGGACAAGACGCGGCCGCGCACGCCGTCGCGCTGCAGATCGCCGCGCTCAAGGCCCGCTACCTGACGCGCGACGATGTCCCCGAGGACGTCGTGGCCAGCGAACGCCGCATCGCCGAGGAGACCGCGCAAGGGCGAGGGCAAGCCGGAGCAGGCGCTGCCCAAGATCGTCGAGGGCCGGCTGAACGGCTTCTTCAAGGACGTCGTGCTGCTCGAGCAGCCGTCGGTGTCCGACAACAAGAAGACCGTCAAGGCGCTGCTCGACGAGGCCGGCGTGACCGTGACGCGGTTCGTCCGCTTCGAGGTGGGTCAGGCCTAGAAATAGAAGGGGCACCGCGCATGACACGCGTGCACGCCTTCGGCGACGACGCCCTCGGCGACCATGACGCCGTCGGTCTCGCCGAGGCCATCCGAACCGGGCGCGTCGGTGCAGCCGAGGTCGTCGAGGCGGCCATCGCGCGCACCGAGGCCGTCAACCCGGCGCTGAACGGCTTGGCGTACAACGCTTTCGAGCAGGCGCGTGCGTGCAGCCCCGGCCGGCGGTGTCTTCGGCGGCGTGCCGACATTCATCAAGGACAACGTCGACGTCGCCGGCCAGCCGACGATGCGGGGCACCGACGCGTGGGCCCCGTTCGACGCCGCCGCCGACGGCGAGTTCGCCCGGTCGTACCTGGCCACCGGGCCGGTGTCGCTGGGCAAGACGCGACTGTCGGAATTCGGGTTCAGCGCGTCGGCCGAACACCCCCGGTTGGGGCCGGTCCGCAACCCGTGGAACGTCGATTACACCGCCGGCGCGTCGTCGTCGGGATCGGGTGCGTTCGTGGCCGCCGGCGTGGTGCCGATCGCGCATGCCAACGACGGCGGCGGCTCGATCCGGATTCCGGCCGCCTGCAACGGGCTGGTCGGGCTCAAGCCGTCGCGCGGCCGGCTGCCGCTGGACGAGGAGATGCGCCGGATGCCGGTGCGCATCGTCACCAACGGTGTGCTGACCCGATCCGTGCGCGACACGGCGGCCTTCTATCGGGAAGCCGAGCGGATCTGGCCGCAACCCCAAGCTGGCGCCGATCGGCGATGTCACCGCGGCCGGGCCGGCGGCGGTTGAAAATCGCGGTGCTGACCCGTTCCGTCCTGCGTGAGTGCAGCCCGCAGCTGCGCGAGCTGACGCTGAAGTCGGCCGGCGTGCTCGAGGAACTCGGCCACCGCGTCGAACACCTCGACAAGCCCCCGGTGCCGGCCAGTTTCCTGGACGACTTCGTGCTGTATTGGGGCATGTTGGCGATGGCGATGGTGCGCACCGGGCGGCGCACCTTCGGCGCCAGCTTCGACCGCACCCGGCTGGACAATCTGACGCTGGGCCTGGACCGGCACAGCCGGCCGAAATCTGCACCGGCTTCCGCTGGCGATCATGCGCCTGCGCAGACTGCGGCGGCGCACCGCCCGATTTTTCGCCACCTACGACGCGGTGCTCATGCCGACCCTGGCCGACGAGACGCCGCGGGTCGGCTACCTTGCGCCGACCGACTATCAGCAGGTCATCGACCGGCTGATCGATTGGGTCGCGTTCACGCCGCTGCAGAACGTCACCGGCGAGCCGGCGATTTCGCTGCCGCTGGCCCAATCCGCGGACGGCATGCCGGTGGGCATGATGCTCTCGGCCGACGTGGGCCAGGAAGCGCTGCTGCTCGAGCTGGCCTACGAACTCGAGGAGGCCAGGCCCTGGGCCCGAATCCAGGCCACCGCGTAGCCGACCCCGCGTCAGCCGGAGCCGAGCTTCTCGAGCATGCGCTTGAATTCGCGCTGCTGCGCCGCACTCAGTTTGCCCAATATGCGTCCGTCGGCGAGCCGGACCGCGCCCTCCGCGCGCTTCAGCAGCGCGCGGCCCTCGCCGGTCAGCGTGGCCGGCAACGCACGTCCCGACGACACCGACTCAGGCCGTTCCACCGCGCCAGTGTCTTCCAGCTTGCGCAGCACCGTGTTCATCGCCTGCGGTGTGACGTTGGTGTGCCTGGATAGTTCGGCACTGGATAGTCCGGGAGACAGCGAAATGATGCGCAGGCAAACGAATTCGGGCAGCGTCAGGCCCAGGGGACGCAATGCGGCCGAAGCCTCGGGTCGCAAAACGGCTGCCACCCGGTAGAGCAGGTAGCCCAGCGGAGCGTCGTCAATGTCAGCCCTGTCACCCATGTCAACCATATTGACATATAACAGGCGTCCGGCCGCGCCGAAACGCACTGCTATTGCAAATGGATCCAATTGCTAAGTCCGGCAGCCGCTTTGAAGTAATAAACTGAGATGCCGGCGTCGAATGCCCCCAAATGGTGCCAATGTTAAAGAAGTTGTTTGAACCATGTTGTGGCACAAATTGATATTGACGGGTTTTGCGCAGGTAGGCGGCCCGGACGCGGCATTTAACAATACGGCCACGTTTGAGGCTGCCGCCGTTTGGTTATGCGGACTGGGCGCGGTTTAACCCCATATTGGATTACCGCTCGAGCGACACGGAGAAGATAAAGGAGCCCATCGTGAAGTTCACAACGACGACTGTCAAAACGGCTGTCGGTGCCGCGGGCATAGCTGCGGTAAGCGTTTTCGCTGCGGCAACTGCTTCGGCCGCGCCGCCAAACATCCAGGGATTCGGCACCAGCGAATCGCTCATTGACGGGCCATTGGTCACCGCTTACACGGTGAGCAACCTGCAGCCCAGCAGCACGGTGATTCCCGGTTACACCCCTAAGGGAACGCTCTACCAGGCCGACATCAGCGCCCGGTCGGACGGCGGAGTCGTGACCCCCATGGTCAACGACTTCATCGCCCGCGGGCCCAACGGTCAGAACTACCGAGTGATCGACAAGGTAGGGGCCCCGAATGGTCTTAACCCGGCGCCCATCGCGCAAGGCAGCGAATCGACTGGCACGCTGTACTTCGACGTGACCGGCGCGCCGCCCAACGGCGTCGTCTACAACGACGGCGGGCAAGACATTCTGATGTGGACGTCGAACGTGCCGGGGGCTACAGCGCGCGCCTAGCGCACCGACGTCGCCTGGCGTGCCGAACGCAAGCCCGGCACCGGGTGCGCCGCCCGCCCCGGCGACACACACCTAATCCAGACACACGCCTAATCCGATTGCAAATACCTCCCCGCGCCATGCCCATTGGCGCGGGGAGGTTTGCGTTTGCGGGAGTTCCGCGCGGCTGAATGGGGTACCCGGCTGATATGACTGAAACCGACCACAGGCCAGCCGAAGTACGTGAACAGGCTCGGCAACACGCCGACCAGGCGCGGGCGTCCATGCAAGACAAGCGGGACAAGCAAGACGGCGGGCTAAGCGGCTGGGTGGCCAGGCGGGCCGGCCAATGGGACCTAGAAGGCCAGGACGAGACCACCCGTCGGCGGCGCCGATGCGATGCCGGTGCTGATCCGCGGCGACGGCCTGTCGCGGTTCTTGCGGCTCGACCGACTGCTGCGGCTCAAGGTTTTTCCGCTGGTGATCTCGCTACCGTGGGGGATCGCGCCGGCGGCTCTCCCGCAGCTGCCGTTGCCGGCCAAGATCAGGACCAGGTTCATGCCCGTCATCGAGCTGGACCACGATCCGGGGCGCGCGGACGACGATGACTACGTCGACCGCAAGTACCGCGAGGTCCAAGACAGCATTCAACAGGGGATGGATGCGCTGGCGCGCAGGCGCGCACTACCGATCTTCGCGTGATCGATCCGCGAGAGGTGTTGTAGGAGAACAGTTGCCGAATGAACGGTTATTGGGCGATCGAGTCCGTTGGCGTCCAGACGGGACTCGGCGCCGACTCGCTGATGATCCATTCCGGCTGCGGTGGCGTCACCGCCATGTAGCCGACACCGCGGACGGTGTCCACCGTCGATTCGTACTCGGCTCCCAGCTTGGCCCGAAGTCGCCGCACGTGAACGTCGACCGTGCGAACGCGTCCGTTGGTGTCATAACCCCACACCTCGTGCATCAGCCGGGTGCGGCTGAACGCCCGACCGGCATGCTGCACAAGGAAAGTCAACAACTTGAACTCGGTGAGCGTCAGGTTCAGATCCTTGCCCGCCAGCGATCCGGTGTAACTCGCCGGGTGCAGCATGAGGTCACCGAATTTCAGGGTGCCCTCCAGCGCGCTGCGCCGGCGGGTGATCGCCAGCCGCAACCGCGCCTGCAACTCGGCCGCCCCGGCGGCGGGCAGCATCACATCGTCGAAGTGCCAGTCGACGTCCACGGCCACGAAATCGGCCGGCGCAACAACGGCCACCACCGCGACCCCCGGCGCGCTGGCCGTCAGTCGCCGGCATGCCCGGCGAGCCGCCGCAAGGTCGGTGCGTGCGTCGATGATCGCGACGTCGGAGCCGATGTAGCGGTCGTCGGTGAGGTCGGTGAGGGGGGCGCTGCGGATCGACTGCGCGAATGAATTCAGGGTTGGCAGCGCCGATTCGAAGTCGTCCCCATTGGTCAGTAATAGAACATCCAACAGAACAGCTCCCAAACCGTTCGAGGGGACATCCGGGGAGATCCCGCCAGCGTTTCGCTGATTACCCGGTTCGGCACGGAACTATTCCAATTTTGTCTAACGCGTTCTTCAATCGAAGACTGGCCCGGGCATATCGGTGCCAAAAAAGTTCGATGGGTCCGGCCCGTGTCCCGGGCCGGACCCATCCTTCCATCAGGCTTACTGGTTGGACTTCTGGCGCTCTTCGGCGGCCTTGGCAGCTCCGCGAGCCGCCTCAGCTTCGGCTTCCTTCTTGCCCGCGTTGCGCTGCGCCTCGCCCTTGTCCTGCTGGGCCTGGCCCTCGCGAGTGAGGTCGTCGCGACCAGTCACCGCACCGACGGCTTCCTTGACCGCGCCCTTGACGCCCTCGACGGCGCCCTTCACTGCCTCCGCAGGTCCGCTCTTGTTGTCCGCCATGAATCAGTTCCTCCCCATTGGCGTACGTGATTTGAGCCATTCAGCTCGATGCGGCTTCCAATACCACCAAGCCGGGATCCTGATTCTTAAGACCGCATCGTGGTCCGCCGCGTTGGTCCGGATTCCCAAACGGCCCGGCGCTCAAACATCCGCCACGTGTGCAGATGAGGTACCCCGCCCACGTCACCGAGCAGCGATGAGGCAGGATGGAGGCGCCATCCCGAGGTCGCTGCGATGGCGCGGGATGGCTTCGGAATGGCTTCGGGATGGCATGGTCATGCGAGGAGTCTGATGGCGGAGCCTGAGCCGACGAGCGCCAACGGCGCACCGGGAACCAAGTATTCGAGGGTGTTGCTCAAGCTCGGCGGCGAAATGTTCGGCGGTGGCCAGGTCGGGCTGGATCCCGACGTGGTGGCGCAGGTGGCCCGCCAGATCGCCGAGGTGGTCCGCGACGGCGTGCAGATCGCGGTCGTGATCGGCGGTGGCAACTTCTTCCGCGGCGCACAGCTGCAGCAGCGCGGCATGGAGCGCACACGTTCGGACTACATGGGCATGCTCGGCACCGTCATGAACAGCCTTGCGCTGCAGGACTTCCTTGAGAAGGAAGGCATCGCCACCAGGGTGCAGACCGCGATCACGATGGGGCAGGTGGCCGAGCCCTACATCCCGCTGCGGGCGGTCCGCCACCTGGAGAAGGGCCGGGTGGTGATCTTCGGCGCCGGCATGGGACTGCCGTACTTCTCCACCGACACGACGGCGGCCCAGCGGGCACTCGAGATCGGCGCGGACGTGGTGCTGATGGCCAAGGCGGTCGACGGCGTGTTCACCGCGGATCCGCGGGAGAACCCGCAGGCCGAGTTGCTCACCGTGATCAGTCATCGCGAAGTGATCGACCGCGGATTGCGGGTGGCCGATGCCACCGCCTTCAGCCTGTGCATGGACAATGGCATGCCGATCCTGGTGTTCAACCTGCTGACCAGTGGCAATATCGCCCGGGCGGTCGCCGGTGAGAAGATCGGAACGCTGGTAACGACCTGAGGGGATGATCCGCGCACATGATTGACGAGGCGCTCTTCGATGCGGAAGAGAAAATGGAAAAGGCCGTGTCGGTCGCCCGTGACGATTTGTCCACGATCCGGACCGGGCGCGCCAACCCGAGCATGTTCTCCCGGATCGTCATCGACTATTACGGCACGAACACCCCGATCACGCAGCTGGCCAGCATCAATGTCCCCGAGGCGCGGCTTGTCGTGATCAAGCCGTACGAAACCAATCAGCTGCACGCCATCGAGACGGCCATTCGCAACTCCGACCTCGGGGTGAACCCCACCAACGACGGCACCCTGATCCGCGTGGCCGTGCCGCAGCTGACGGAGGAACGTCGGCGCGAGCTGGTCAAGCAGGCCAAGCACAAGGGGGAGGAAGCCCGGGTCTCGGTGCGCAACATCCGTCGCAAAGCGATGGAGGAACTGCATCGCATCCGCAAGGACGGCGAAGCCGGCGAGGACGAGGTCGGCCGGGCCGAGAAGGACCTGGACAAGACCACCCACCAGTACGTCACCCAGATCGACGAGCTCGTCAAACACAAAGAAGGCGAGCTGCTGGAGGTCTAGCGGCCGCTCAGCAACCGATTCCGTGGCAACAACCGATGCCGACGCAGGCACCCCGCCCGACGAGCCGGCTGCAAAGAAGACGTCCCGGGCCGGACGGGATCTGCCCGCCGCGATCGCGGTGGGCGTCTCGATCGGCGCCGTCCTCATCGCGACGCTGGTGTTCGCTCCGCACGGGTGGGTGATCCTGTGTTCCGGGGCCATTTTCATCGCCAGCCACGAGATGGTGCGACGGCTGCGCGAAGGCGGATACGTCATTCCGGTCATCCCGCTGCTGATCGGTGGGCAGGTCACCGTGTGGCTGACCTGGCCATTCGGGGCCCGCGGTGCGTTGGCCGGTTTCGGCGCCACGGTGGTGGTCTGCATGTTCTGGCGGCTGTTCATGCACCCGTTCATGCAGGAAAGCAGGCACCACGATCCGCACGCCGGTCCGCCGCCCCCGTCGAATTACCTGCGCGACGCGTCGGCCACCATCTTCCTGACCGCGTGGGTCCCGCTGTTCGCCTCCTTCGCCGCGCTGCTGGTCTACCACCCGCAGCAAGGCGCCGGGCGGGTGTTCTGCCTGATGATCACCGTCGTCGCCTCCGACGTGGGCGGCTACACGTTCGGGGTGCTGTTCGGCAAGCATCCGCTGGTTCCGGTGATCAGCCCGAAGAAGTCGTGGGAGGGATTCGGCGGTTCGTTGCTCTGCGGGATCACCGCGGCTTTTTTGACCGCGACCTTCCTGGCCCACAGACCGCCGTGGGAGGGCGCTCTGCTGGGTGTGGTGCTGGTGCTCACCTGCACGCTGGGCGATCTGGTGGAATCCCAGGTCAAGCGGGACCTCGGCATCAAGGATATGGGCCGGCTGCTTCCCGGCCATGGTGGTCTGATGGACCGGCTCGACGGCGTGCTCCCGTCGGCGGTGGCGGCGTGGACGGTGTTCACATTGCTGCCGGCCTGAGAAGGCCGATACTGGACAGGTCATGGTCCAAGAGTTGATGTTCGACGCGCCGCGCGCGGCCCGCCCGCCGCGGCACCTGGCCGACCTCGACGAACAGGGCCGGGCCGCAGCCGTCGCGGAGCTCGGCCTGCCGGCATTTCGGGCCAAGCAGCTCGCGCACCAGTACTACGGCAGGCTGATCGCCGACCCGCGGCAGATGACCGACCTGCCGGCGGCCGCGCGCGATCTGATCGCCGAGACGATGTTCCCGACGCTGCTCACCGCGGCCACCGAGGTGACCTGCGATGCCGGGCAGACTCGAAAGACGTTGTGGCGCGCCGTAAACGACCCTGCTGGCACCACCTTCGAGTCGGTGCTGATGCGCTACCCGCGACGCAACACGATCTGTATCTCGTCGCAGGCCGGCTGTGGCATGGCCTGTCCGTTCTGCGCCACCGGCCAGGGCGGATTGCGCCGCAACCTGTCGACCGCGGAGATCCTCGAGCAGGTGCGGGCCGGAGCCGCGGCGTTGCGCGACGACTTCGGTGATCGGCTCTCGAATGTGGTTTTCATGGGGATGGGGGAGCCACTGGCCAACTACGCCAGGGTTCTGGCCGCCGTGCGGCGCATCACCGAGCCGTCCGGTTTCGGTATTTCCGCCCGCTCGGTGACGGTGTCGACGGTGGGTCTGGCACCGGCGATCCGCAAGCTCGCCGACGAACGGCTCGGGGTGACGTTGGCGTTGTCGCTGCATGCGCCCGACGACGAACTGCGCGACACGCTGGTTCCGGTCAACAACCGGTGGAACATCAGCGAAGCCCTGGACGCCGCCCGGTATTACGCCGAGGTGACCGGCCGGCGGGTGTCGATCGAGTACGCCCTGATCCGCGACGTCAACGACCAGCCGTGGCGGGCCGATCTGCTGGGTGAGCGGCTGCATGGAGCTCTGGGGCCCCTGGTGCATGTGAACCTGATTCCGCTCAACCCGACGCCGGGCAGTGATTGGGATGCCAGCCCCAAGGCGGTCGAGCGGGAGTTCGTTCGCCGGGTCCGCTCGAAAGGGGTGTCCTGCACGGTGCGAGACACCCGCGGCCGGGAGATCAGCGCCGCCTGCGGACAGCTGGCTGCCCAAGGCGGGTGAACCGCAGCGGCGGCGGGTACGTCTCTTAGCTGTAAGACCAGCAAAATTAGGGGGCACCATGATTCGCCTGTTTACGCCGCTGCGGCTGTTTGTCGCGGCCGTTTTCGCGGCCGTCTTGATCGTTGGGCTCGCCGAAGCACCGCGCTCGGCGGCGGCCGACGAGCGGCTGCAGTTCACCGGAACCACCCTCAGCGGTGCTCCCTTCAATGGCGCCAGCCTGCAGGGTAAGCCGGCGGTGTTGTGGTTCTGGACGCCCTGGTGCCCGTTCTGCAACGCCGAAGCTCCCAGCTTGAGTCAGGTGGCGGCGGCCAATCCGGGCGTCACCTTCGTTGGTGTCGCGGCGCACTCGGACGTCGGGGCGATGCAGAACTTCGTGTCGAAGTACAACCTGAACTTCACCAACCTCAACGACACCGACGGTTCGATCTGGGCCCGCTACAACGTGCCCTGGCAGCCGGCGTGGGTGTTCTACCGCGCCGACGGCAGCTCGACCTTCGTCAACAACCCCACCGCGGCGATGCCCCAGGCCGAGCTCGCCGGCCGGGTGGCCGCTCTGCATTAGCCCGTGAACCAGGGTCTGGTCGGTCTGGCGTTCGCCGCCGGACTAGTGGCGGCCCTTAACCCCTGTGGGTTCGCCATGCTGCCCGGGTACCTGCTTCTGGTGGTGCGCGGGCAGCCCCATGAGGCCACGCCCGGCGAACGGACCGCCGTCGGCCGCGCACTGGCGGCCACCGTCGGGATGGCGCTCGGCTTTATGGCGGTGTTCGGATCGTTTGGGGCGCTGACCATCTCGGCGGCCTCGACCGTGCAGCGTTACCTGCCGTACGGCACGGTGGTGATCGGTGTGGCGCTGGTCGCCCTCGGGTTTTGGCTGTTGTCGGGACGAGAGCTCACCGCGCTGACGCCTCGACCGCTGGGCCCGCGATGGGCCCCGACGGCTCGACTGTGGTCCATGTTCGGCTACGGCGTGAGCTACGCGATCGCGTCGTTGTCGTGCACCATCGGGCCGTTTCTGGCGGTCACCGCCGCCGGCCTGCGCAGTGGATCGGTCCTCACGGGCGTGTCGATCTACCTCGCCTACGTCGGTGGCCTGACCCTGGTGGTCGGCGTCCTTGCCCTCGCGGCCGCGACCGCGAGCTCGGCGGTGACCGAACGGTTGCGCCGCATCGTGCCGTTCGTGAACCGGATCAGTGGTGCGCTGCTGGTGCTGGTCGGCCTGTACGTCGCCTATTACGGCGTCTACGAGCTACGGCTGTTCAGTGCGACGGTGGCGAGCCCGCCGGACGCCCTGATCACCGCGGCCGGCCGCCTGCAGGGTGCCCTGGCCGGCTGGGTGCACCAGCACGGTGCATGGCCCTGGGCGGTGGCGTTAGTGGTGGTGACGATCGGCGCGTTCGCCGGCGCCTGGTACCGGCGGGCGCGCCGCTGACGCGGCTACCTGATCCAGCCGCGCCGGCGCCCCCACAGGTCGCGCACCAAAACGGTGAGCGTGAGCGCGGCAAACGCGATGAGGAACCAGTCTTCGACGTGGCCGACGTGGTTGCCGCGCAACATGGCCAGCAGGAATCCGAAGGCGATGAACCCGGCGACGTGCCAGGTGCGGTGATTGATTCGGCTCCAGCCCCACGCTGCCGACGGCACCTCGGCGACGTCGACGCCCCTGTAGTGCTCCACCTCAGTACTGGCGGTACTAGCCACAGTTTTCCTCCGGATCGATCGGCTTCTGGTGTCAGATTCTGGCACAGCCCCAATCGTCGCGCGGAAGGCACAATGAGTAGGTGACCAACCCGACAGCCCCAGCGCACGCCGAGGGCCGGCTGCGCGTGCTGGTGCTGGGCAGCACCGGCTCGATCGGCACCCAGGCGCTGGAGGTCATCGCCGCCAACCCGGACCGTTTCGAGGTGGTCGGACTGGCCGCCGGCGGCGCGAACGTGGACACGCTGCGACGGCAGCGCGCCGAGACCGGGGTGACCAACATCGCCGTTGCCGACGATCGGGCGGCCGAGCTGGTCGGCAACATCCCCTACCGCGGTCGCGATGCGGTCACCCGGCTGATCGAGGAGACCGAAGCCGACGTGGTCCTCAACGCGCTGGTCGGCGCGCTGGGCCTGCGCCCAACGCTGGCCGCGCTGGAGTCGGGGGCCCGGCTCGCGCTGGCCAACAAGGAATCGCTGGTCGCGGGCGGGCCGCTGGTGTTGCGGGCCGCGCGGCCGGGCCAGATCGTGCCCGTCGACTCCGAGCATTCCGCGCTGGCGCAGTGCCTGCGCTGCGGTAGCCCCGACCCCGAAACAAACGAGGTCGCCAAGCTGGTGCTGACCGCCTCCGGCGGTCCGTTTCGCGGCTGGGCCGCAGCCGACCTCGAGGCCGTCACGCCCGAGCAGGCCGGCGCCCACCCGACCTGGTCGATGGGCCCGATGAACACGCTGAACTCGGCGTCGCTGGTCAACAAGGGGCTCGAGGTCATCGAAACGCATCTGCTGTTCGGCATCGACTATGACCGCATCGAGGTCGTCGTGCACCCTCAGTCGATTGTTCATTCGATGGTCACCTTCGTCGACGGCTCCACGATCGCCCAGGCCAGCCCCCCGGACATGAAGCTGCCCATCTCCCTGGCGCTGGGCTGGCCCCGCCGGGTGCCCGCCGCGGCGGCGTCCTGCGACTTCAGCACCGCGTCGACCTGGGAGTTCGAGCCGCTGGACGCCAATGTCTTCCCCGCCGTTGAGCTGGCCCGGCACGCCGGTCAGGCCGGTGGTTGCATGACCGCCGTCTACAACGCCGCCAACGAAGAAGCGGCCGAGGCGTTCCTGCAGGGACGGATCGGCTTCCCCGCGATTGTCGGCACCATCGCCGAGGTGCTGCGCGCTGCCGACCAATGGTCCGTGGAACCAGCTACCGTGGATGACGTACTCGAAGCGCAGCGCTGGGCCCGCGCGCGAGCGCAACGCGAGGTTTCCGGAAAGGTCTTAGAAAGGTCCTGATAGCGGAGATGATGTTCGTTCTCGGCATTGTGCTGTTCGCACTGGCCATCCTGATCTCGGTGGCACTGCACGAGTGTGGCCACATGTGGGTGGCGCGCGCCACCGGCATGAAGGTGCGCCGCTACTTCGTCGGCTTCGGGCCCACGCTGTGGTCCACCCGGCGCGGGGAAACCGAATACGGCGTCAAGGGCGTTCCGCTCGGCGGATTCTGCGACATCGCCGGCATGACCCCGGTCGAGGAGCTCGCACCCGACGAGCAGGACCGCGCCATGTACAAGCAGGCCACCTGGAAGCGGGTGGCGACGCTGTTCGCGGGTCCGGGCATGAACTTCGTCATCTGCCTGGTGCTGATCTACGGCATCGCACTGGTCTGGGGGCTGCCCAACCTGCACCCGCCCACCAACGCGGTGGTCGGCGAAACCGGCTGTGTCGCAAAGGAAGTGGCCGCAGGAAAGCTCGACAAGTGTGACGGTCCCGGTCCGGCGGCGCTGGCCGGGATCCGCCCGGGCGACGTCGTCGTCAAGGTCGGTGACACCCCGGTGTCCAGCTTCGAGGACATGGCCGCCGCGGTCCGCAAAATGCAGGGCACCGTGCCGGTCGTGGTGCAGCGTGACGGCACCACGATCACCACCCACGTGCAGGTTCAGTCCACCCAGCGCTTCGTCGGTAACGGGAAGGACGGTCAACCCGCGGCGGCCACCGTCGGCGCCATTGGAGTTGGGGCGCCGCGCCTGGTACCCGCGCGCTACGGCGTCGTCTCGGCCATACCCGCCACGTTCGCCTTCGCCGGCGATCTGACCGTCCAGGTGGGCAAGTCGCTGGTCACCATCCCGTCCAAGGTCGGCGCGCTGGTGCACGCCATCGGTGGCGGCGATCGTGACCCGCAGACGCCGATGAGCGTCGTCGGAGCCAGCATCATCGGCGGCGACACCGTCGACCACGGGCTGTGGGTGGCGTTCTGGTTCTTCCTGGCCCAGTTGAACCTGGTCCTGGGGGCCATCAACCTGCTGCCGCTGCTGCCGTTCGACGGCGGCCACATCGCCGTCGCGGTGTTCGAGAAGCTCCGCAACATGACCCGGTCGGCTCGCGGCAAGGTCGCGGCCGCGCCGGTCAACTACCTCAAGCTCATGCCGGCGACCTACGTGGTGCTGGTGCTCGTCGTCGGGTACATGCTGTTGACCGTGACCGCCGATCTGGTCAACCCGATCAGGCTGTTCCAGTGAGTATCGGCCTGGGCATGCCTGGCACGCCTGAGTCCCCGGCACCCACGCTCGCCCCGCGGCGCACCACGCGCCAGCTCATGGTCCGCGACGTCGGCGTCGGCAGCGACTATCCGATCTCGGTGCAGTCGATGTGCACCACCAAGACCCATGACGTCAACTCGACCTTGCAACAGATCGCCGAACTGACCGCCGCGGGCTGCGACATCGTCCGGGTGGCGTGCCCACGCCAAGAGGACGCCGACGCGCTGGCCGAGATCGCCCGGCACAGCGGGATTCCGGTGATCGCCGACATCCACTTCCAGCCGAAGTACATCTTCGCCGCCATCGACGCCGGCTGCGCCGCGGTGCGGGTAAACCCCGGCAACATCAAGGAATTCGACGGCCGGGTCGGTGAGGTCGCCAAGGCCGCGGGTGCGGCCGGCATCCCGATCCGCATCGGCGTCAACGCCGGCTCGCTGGACAAGCGGTTCATGGAGAAGTACGGCAAGGCCACCCCCGAGGCGCTGGTCGAGTCGGCGCTGTGGGAGGCGTCGCTGTTCGAGGAGCACGGCTTCGGCAATATCAAGATCAGCGTCAAGCACAACGACCCGGTGGTGATGGTCGCGGCCTACGAGCAACTGGCCGCCCAATGCGACTACCCGCTGCACCTCGGCGTCACCGAGGCCGGTCCCGCCTTCCAGGGCACCATCAAGTCCGCGGTCGCCTTCGGCGCCCTGTTGTCCCGGGGCATCGGCGACACCATCCGGGTGTCGTTGTCGGCGCCGCCGGTCGAGGAAGTCAAGGTCGGCAACCAGATTCTGGAGTCGCTGAACCTGCGGCCGCGCAAGCTGGAGATCGTGTCCTGCCCGTCGTGCGGCCGCGCCCAGGTCGACGTCTATACGCTGGCCAACGAGGTCAGCGCCGGCCTGGACGGCCTGGAGGTGCCGTTGCGGGTGGCGGTGATGGGGTGCGTCGTCAACGGGCCGGGGGAGGCCCGTGAGGCCGACCTGGGCGTCGCGTCGGGCAACGGCAAGGGCCAGATCTTCGTCAAGGGCGAAGTGATCAAGACCGTGCCCGAGGCGCAGATCGTCGAGACGCTGATCGAGGAAGCCATGCGTCTTGCCGAAGAGATGGAAACAGCGAGCGGTTCGCCAATTGTGACCGTAAGCTGATGAGGGCCGGCCTATCGGCCGTCATGTTCGCACCACGGAGAGTTCTGCAGATGTCGGCTCCGCCCATCCTTCGCCTGATCGGCGACCGGCGGGTGTCGGTGGTGCGCGACGCCGCCGCCGCCGGGCGCGTGTTCGACGAGGATCCGGTGGGGTCGTGCATGGTCGCGGCCCGGGTCACCGATCACGGCGTCGAGCCCAATTCGATTGGCGGGGAACTGTGGACGCGGCGCGGCGCGGAGGAATCGCTGTGCTTCGCCGGTGCCAACCTCATCCCGCTGCGCGGCGGACCGGCCGACCTGAACGCGTTCGCCGACGAGGCGATGAGCGGTTCGCGGCGCTGTTCGTCGCTGGTCGGCAGGGCCGACTTGGTGTTGCCCATGTGGCAGCGGCTCGAGCCGGCCTGGGGACCGGCGCGCGACGTGCGCGATAACCAACCCTTGATGGCGCTGTCGACGTACCCCAAGTGCGAGCTCGACACCGGCGTGCGCCAGGTTCAGCCGGACGAACTGGACGCCTACCTGGTCGCCGCCGTCGACATGTTCATCGGCGAAGTCGGCGTCGACCCGCGGCTCGGCGACGGCGGCCGCGGCTACCGCCGCCGGGTGGCCAGCCTCATCGCGGCGGGACGGGCGTGGGCCCGCTTCGAGAAGGGCGAGGTCATCTTCAAGGCCGAGGTGGGATCGCAGTCGCCGAAGGTCGGACAGATCCAAGGGGTTTGGGTGCACCCGGAGCGGCGCGGCCTCGGGCTGGGCACTCGCGGCACCGCGACGTTGTCCGCCGTGATCGTCGGCACCGGACGCATCGCCAGCCTGTACGTGAACAACTTCAACACGGTCGCCCGTGCCGCGTACGACCGCATCGGCTTCACCGAGGTCGGCACCTTCGCCACCGTGCTGCTGGACTAAGCACCGCTGCTCGTCGGGGGGAGCACATGTCAGAGTCCAATACACCCAAGCGCCGAGCCGGTGCGCAACGCGCTGCACGCCGCGATGAACGCGGCGCCTGCTCAGCGCGCCGCGGCCGAGGCGGCGGCCATGGACTTCGACCGAGGTCTGTGGCCCGCATTGCGCGCCGAGATCCGCTGGGCGTTCACGCCGCCGCGCGTCTGGCTCACGGGTGTGGTGGCCAACTTCGGTCTCGCGGTGGCGTGGTTGGTAGTTCAGCGCCTGAACGCTTCGCACGTCCATCACCGGGTACCGTCCCACTACCACCACCCCGGCTTCTACCACCAGCACCAGCTCGACTGGGTGATCCTGATCGGTACTTACTTCGCCTCGTTCGTTCTCGCGGATGTCACCACCACCAACGTGCTGGGCGCCGATCACCACCGCGTCGCCAAGGGATTGTCGGAGGGCACGCCGTTTTGGCGGGTGTTGTTGCTGAAAAACCTGACCCTGCTGGTGATCGTCGGAGTCCCCACGTTGTCGGTGGCGATGGCGTTGACGCTGTGGAAGCAGACGCCGGCGGCGTTGGGTGACACGATCCCCAACGTCGCGGTGCCCATCGTGTCCTGGCTGGGCGTGGGCAACGTCATCTCGGTGCTGTTGCCGGTCGGCTCCGAACCGCTGATGCAGCGCTGGCACGATCGGCGCGACTGGCGCCGCACCGGTGCCTGGATTTTCGCCCTGACGCTGCCCTACGCGTTGTACTACGTCGCCGACCCGATGGGCGGTGTCGAGCACAAAGAGTTGTGGACGACGCTCCCCGCGGCGATCGGACCCGATGTTCGGGCGCGACACGAAGAGTTTCGTGCATCTCGGCATCGCCGATGATCGTCTGGGCGGCCGGCACTCTGTTCGCCTGTTGGTGGGAGCGCAGGCGCGGACTGCAGTTCCGGTGACTGCGCGCCGATCGCGAGCGAACGTGGCTGCGATTTTCAGCCGCTCGCGGGTGGTCGCGGTCAGCTCGCTCGTGTGTCTGCGCCGGTGTGCGCGCTCTGGTTCTTAACATCAGTACCGATGGCAACTCGAACAACATTGGCCTCAGTGGTCGCAGGCCTGCTCGTCGCGGTGGTCGCGCTGTCGGGCTGCACCCCGCGGCCCGAGGGTCCCGGCCCGGCGGCGGAGAAGTTCTTTCGCGCGCTGGCCGTCGGCGACACCGCGACGGCCGCCCAGGTCAGCGACAACCCCAACGAGGCCCGGGAGGCGCTCAACGCGGCCTGGGCCGGGCTGCAGGCCACCCACCTGGACGCGCAGGTGCTCAGCGCGAGATACGCCGAGGACACCGGGACGGTCAGCTACCGCTTCACTTGGCACCTGCCGAAGAACCGGACCTGGAGCTACGACGGCCAGCTGAAGATGGCGCGCGACGAGGGGCACTGGCAGGTCCGCTGGGCGGCCACCGGGCTGCATCCCCGGCTGGGTGAGCATCAGACGTTCGCGCTGCGGGCCGATCAGCCACGGCGCGCCTCGGTGAACGAACTGGGCGGCAGCGATGTCCTGGCGCCGGGCTACCTGTACCACTACACGCTGGACGCGACGCAGGCCGGGCCCGCCCTGATCGAGACGGCACACGCGGTGATCGACGCCCTGCACCCGTTCAACGACACGCTCAACGACCCGCAGCTGCTGGCGGAAAAGGCGAGCTCGGCGACCGAGCCGCTGGATCTGGGCGTCATCTTGCACCCCGATGACAACGACAAGGTCGCCCCGGCGATCGGGCAGGCTGCCCGGCGTCGTGATCGCCCCGCAGGCCGACGATCCTGCCGACCGATCCGCATTTCGCGCCCGCGGTCGTCGCCGAGGTGAAGAAGGCCGTGATCAACCAACTCGACGGTCAGGCGGGCTGGCGGATCGTCAGCGTCAACCAGAACGGTGTCGACGTCGCGGTGCTGCACGAGGTCGAGGGGTCTCCGGCGCCGTCGGTCTCGATCACGTTGGACCGGGTGGTGCAGAACGCCGCGCAGCACGCGGTGGACACCCGCGGCGGCAAGGCGATGATGGTCGTGATCAAGCCGTCGACGGGGGAGATCCTGGCGATCGCGCAGAACGCGGGGGCGGACAGTCAGGGTCTGGTCGCCACCACCGGCCTGTTCCCGCCCGGGTCGACGTTCAAGATGATCACGGCCGGCGCCGCCGTCGACCGTGACATGGCCACGCCCAACACGATGCTGGGTTGCCCCGGCCACATCGACATCGGGCACCGCACCATCCCCAACTACGGCGGCTTCGACCTCGGCGTCGTGCCGATGTCACGCGCGTTCGCCAGTTCGTGCAACACCACCTTCGCCGAGCTGGGCAGCAGGATGCCCCCGCGCGGTCTGACGCAGGCGGCCACCCGGTACGGGCTGGGGCTGGACTACCAGGTGGACGGCATCACCACCGTGACCGGGTCGGTGCCGCCCACGGTGGACCTGGCCGAGCGCACCGAAGACGGTTTCGGCCAGGGCAAGGTGCTGGTCACCCCGTTCGGCATGGCCCTGGTGGCGGCCACGGTCGACGCCGGCAAGACCCCGGTGCCGCAGCTGATCGCCGGCCGGGCGACGACGGTCGACGGCGACAGCACGCCGATCACCCCGAAGATGGTCGACGCGCTGCGACCGATGATGCGCCTGGTGGTGACCAACGGGACGGCCAAGGAGATCGCCGGCTGCGGTGAGGTGTTCGGCAAGACGGGTGAGGCCGAATTCCCCGGGGGATCGCACTCGTGGTTCGCCGGGTACCGCGGCGACCTGGCGTTCGCGTCGCTGATCGTCGGGGGTGGCAGCTCGGAATACGCGGTCCGGATGACCAAGGTGATGTTCGAGTCGTTGCCGCCGGGCTACCTGGCTTAGGACGGGTCCCCGCTGTTCGACAGCGGTAAGTTGGAAGCACCATGACGGAGACAAATGGGGACATGGTGTCGCTGCGGGTTTCGGACGCCGACCGCAACGGCACGATGCGGCGACTGCACAACGCGGTCGCGCTCGGGCTGATCGATATCGACGAGTTCGAGCAGCGCTCGTCGCGGGTGCCCTATGCGCGGACCCAAAACGAGCTGGACGGGCTGGTCAGCGACCTGCCCGGGCCGGGCGCGATTGTCACCTCCGCGGCTGACCGCGTCGAACTGCGCGGCTGGGCGGGCTCACTGAAGCGCCACGGCGAATGGATGGTCCCCACCCGGTTGGCGCTGGTGCGCCGGCTCGGGTCGATCGAGCTCGACCTCACCAAGGCCCGTTTCGCGGGGCCGGTGGTGGTCATCGAACTCGACATGCGATTCGGCTCGGTGGAGATCCGCCTGCCCGACCGTGCCAGCGCCTCCATCGACGACGTCGAGGTTTATGTCGGCAGCGCGAGTGACCGCCGCAAGGACGCCCCGGCGGAGGGAACGCCGCACGTCGTGTTGACCGGTCGAGTGGTGTGCGGCTCGGTGGTCATCCGGGGGCCGCGGCGCTCGCTTCTGCGCCGGCGCGGCCGGGTCTGATTGCCTCGGTTCGTCTCAGTGGTCACATGAGTACCTCCGCCGGGACGTACACAGTTTTTGTCCGCCTTCGAGCGACAAGGTCCGCACCCCCTGTCGCTCGTAGGCGGACAAAACGAACAATCCTTTTCGGCAGGGGCCCATGTGGCGGATGTGACAAGACGCTGCAGGGCGGGCGGTGGCGGGCTGCCAGGCCGTTAAACTAGCGGAATGCCTGCTCGCACCGCGCTTTATCCCGGAGTGTTGTCCCCGACGCTGCCGGTGCCCAACCGCATCTCGCGCCCGGAATACGTCGGTAAGGCGAACGCGCGGGAGGGCACCGAGCCGTGGGTGCAGACACCCGAGGTGATCGAGAAGATGCGCGTCGCCGGCCGGATCGCGGGCGGTGCGCTGGCCGAGGCGGGCAAGGCGGTCGCGCCGGGCGTGACGACCGACGAACTGGACCGGATCGCGCACGAGTACATGGTCGACCACGGCGCCTATCCGTCGACGCTGGGCTACAAGGGATTTCCGAAGTCGTGCTGCACGTCGCTCAACGAGGTCATCTGCCACGGCATCCCCGACTCGACGGTGATCGCCGACGGCGACATCGTCAACATCGACGTCACCGCCTACATCGACGGGGTGCACGGCGACACCAATGCCACCTTCTTGGCCGGCGACGTGTCAGAAGAGCACCGGTTGCTCGTGGAGCGGACCCGCGAGGCGACGATGCGCGCGATCAACGCCGTCAAGCCCGGGCGTGCGTTGTCGGTTGTCGGCCGCGTGATCGAGTCGTATGCAAATCGATTCGGGTACAACGTGGTTCGCGACTTCACCGGCCACGGCATCGGCACCACGTTTCACAACGGGCTGGTGGTTTTGCACTACGACCAGCCCAGCGTGACGACAATCATGCAGCCGGGCATGACATTCACCATCGAGCCGATGATCAACCTGGGCGCGCTGGACTACGAAATCTGGGATGACGGCTGGACAGTGGTCACCAGGGACCGCAAGTGGACCGCGCAGTTCGAGCACACCCTGCTGGTCACCGACACCGGCGTCGAGATCCTCACATTGCCGTGAGCCTGTTCGCCACGAAACGGTGAGCGGGGCTCTGCTGGTCGCGGGCACCAGCTCCGACGCCGGGAAATCCGTTGTGGTGGCAGGTCTGTGCCGGTTGCTCGCCCGCAACGGGATTCGGGTCGCGCCGTTCAAGGCGCAGAACATGTCCAACAATTCCGTCGTCACCGTCGAGGGTGGTGAGATCGGCCGGGCCCAGGCGATGCAGGCCCGGGCGGCGGGGCTGGAGCCCAGCGTGCGGTTCAACCCGATCCTGCTCAAACCGGGCAGCGACCGGACGTCGCAGCTGGTGATCCGCGGGCAGGTCGCCGACGCCGTGACTGCCGCCGGCTACATGCGGCACCGCGACCGGCTGGCCGGCATCGTGATGGACGAATTCTTCGCCCTGCGTGACGAATTCGACGCGGTGATCTGCGAGGGCGCCGGCTCCCCGGCCGAAATCAATCTGCGTGCGAACGATTTGGTCAACATGGGGCTGGCCAGGGCCGCGAACCTGCCGGTGGTCGTGGTCGGCGACATCGACCGCGGCGGCGTTCTGGCGCACCTGTTCGGCACCGTGGCGGTGCTCGAGCCCGACGACCAGGCGCTGATCGCGGGCTTCATCATCAACAAGTTTCGCGGCGATCCGGCGCTGCTCGAGCCGGGGTTACAGCAGTTGTTCGACCTGACCGGGCGTCCCACCTACGGGGTGCTGCCGTACGCCCACGACCTGTGGATCGATGCCGAGGATGCGCTGTCGGTAGTGGCGCATGGCGTCGTCGGCGCGCCGGCACCCCCGCGGGGCGAGGAGTGGTTGCGGGTGGCCGCGGTGCGACTGCCCCGGATTTCCAACTCCACCGACATCGAGGCGCTGGCCTGTGAGCCGGGTGTGCTGGTGCGCTGGGTGACCGACCCGGCCGAACTGGCCGATGTCGACTTGATCGTGCTGCCGGGCACCAAGGCAACTGTTGCGGACCTGTCCTGGTTGCGCGAGCGCGGCCTGGCCGGCCGGATCGCCGCCCACCACGCGGCGGGCAAGCCGGTCCTGGGCATCTGCGGGGGCTTTCAGATGTTGTGTCGGTGCATCGTGGACGGGATCGAATCCGGGGCCGGGGAAGTCGCGGGGCTGGGGCTGCTGGACGCCGACATCGTCTTCGCCGCCGACAAGGTCCTGCGCCGCTGGTCGCTTCCGCTGAGCGGATACGAGATCCATCATGGCCGGCTCGCCCGCTGCGACGAGGCCAGCTGGTTCGATGTCGGCGTTGGCCCGGATGGGCCTCAGGGCTTAGCGCGCGGGGCGGTTTTCGGCACCCACTGGCATGGCCTGCTCGACAACGACGAGTTTCGCCGCGAGTGGCTGGTTGGGGTGGCCAAGGCGGCCGGGCGCAGCGGGTTCGTCGTGGCCGATGACACCGATGTCGCGCAGCGCCGCGACGCGCAGTTGGTGTTGATGGCCGATCTGTTGGCGTCTCATCTTGACGTGGCGGCGGTGGTCGGGCTGATCGAGGGCGGACCGCCGTCGCGCCCGTGCGTTGTCAGCGGTTTGCGATCATAGTGAGCACAGCCAAAACGTTGCTGCCGCAATAAATGTGGGTTGCGAGCTGGTAAGTCGGTTGTGCGTGGGCGCCGCCGAGGCTGACAGTGGGTTGTGGGTACCGGCGAAAACGACCCGTCTACCGGCCGATTAGCTGTTAACGTGCGACAGTGCCCTCGATGATGACCACGCTCGACGGTATTCCAATTCCGGTGGCCATTTCCGGTCCTGACAAGGGCGTCGTCGTCGTCATTCTGGGCGCTGAGCGGCGCGCGCCCGCCGCCTACGACGCGGTGTGTGAACGCCTGCACACGGCGTCGCTGCGGACCGTGGTCATCGGCCCTGACCCGCGGCTGACGGGCAAATCGGTGATCGGCATCCTCGACTCGCTGGGGATCGGGTGGGCAGTGGTGGTTGGCGACCGTGCCGGCGCCGAGTTGGCGTGGAATCTCGCGGCCACCAGGTTGGGCCGGTTTGTCGGTCTGGTGGCCATCGACCGCGGACATCCGCGGGTCGCCGATGTCGACGGCGTGGTGCGCGATGAGGAGTGCCCGCCGGTGGAGGTCGCCACCACCGTTTTGGTCAGTTCCCCGGCCGCCCGGGCGATTGCCCGCGACAGTCAGCGTTTCGTCTACGCCGACTACCGGATGGTGGACTTGCTCGGGCGGCGCAACGCGCAGGAGTCCACCGCGCAGTTGGCCGCCGAGATCGTGTTGCGCACCAGCAGCTGGTAACACCGCCGCGCCGCGCGGCGGTTTAGGCTGGCCCGATGTTGTCGTTAGCCGACCTACAACGATTGGTCGCCGCCGGCGAGGTCGACACCGTCATCCTGGCGTTCGCCGACATGCAGGGCCGGCTGGCCGGCAAGCGGGTGTCGGGTCGGGATTTCGTCGACGAGTTCGCCGCCCACGGCGCCGAATGTTGCAACTATCTGCTTGCCGTCGACGTCGAGATGAACACCGTGGCCGGCTACGCCATGTCCAGTTGGGACACCGGGTATGGCGACATGGTGATGACGCCGGACCTCGACACCCTTCGACTCATACCCTGGTTGCCCGGCACGGCGCTGGTGATCACCGATTTGGGCTGGCGCGACGGCAGCGCGGTCGCCGCCGCGCCGCGCAGCATCCTGCGCCGCCAGCTCGAGCGGCTGAGCCGGCAGGGGTTGGCGGCCAACGTCGCCACCGAACTCGAGTTCATGGTGTTCGACGACACCTATCGGCAGGCATGGGCCAGCGGCTACCGCGGGCTGACTCCGGCCAGCGACTACAACGTGGACTACGCGATATTGGCGTCGTCGCGGATGGAGCCGCTGCTGCGCGACATCCGGCTCGGCATGGGAGGCGCGGGCCTGCATTGCGAGGCCATCAAAGGGGAGTGCAACCGGGGCCAGCAGGAGCTCGGGTTCCGTTACGACGACGCGCTGGTCACCTGCGATCACCACACCATCTACAAGAACGGCGCCAAGGAAATCGCCGACCAGCACGGCAAAAGCCTGACGTTCATGGCGAAATACGATGAGCGCGAGGGCAATAGCTGTCACATCCACCTGTCGCTGCGCGCGCAGGACGGCACGGGGGCTAGCTCAGCGGCGTTCGCCGATAGCGGCAGACCGCACGGCATGTCATCGACCTTCGAGAGCTTCCTTGCCGGCGCATTGGCCACCATGGCCGAACTCACGTTGTTCTATGCGCCGAATATCAACTCCTACAAGCGATTTGCTGACGGCAGCTTCGCGCCGACCGCGCTGGCTTGGGGACTGGATAACCGCACTTGCGCGGTGCGGGTGGTCGGCCACGACGACAACATCCGAATGGAATGCCGGGTCCCCGGCGGTGACGTCAACCCGTACCTCGCGGTCGCGGCCCTGGTCGCGGGGGGACTGCACGGGATCGCGGGCACATTGCAGCCGCCAGAACCGTGTCAGGGCAACGCCTACCAAGCGGCCGGGGTGAAGCGGCTGCCCGCCACGTTGGCCGCGGCGGCCGAACTGTTCGACAAGTCAAGCGTCGCGCGCGAGGCGTTCGGCGACGACGTCGTCGCGCATTACCTGAACAACGCCCGGGTAGAGCTGGCGGCGTTCAACGCGACGGTCACGGACTGGGAGAGGGTACGGGGATTTGAGCGGCTCTAACGCGAGTCGGCCTTCGAAACCGATAGTGGGCCTGACGACGTATCGGGAGCAGGTGCGGACCGGGATCTGGGATGTTCCCGCGGCGTACCTGCCGTCCGATTACTTCGAGGGCGTCATCATGGCCGGCGGCATCGCGATGCTGCTGCCACCGCAGCCGGTGGACCCCGATATCACCGAACGTGTCCTTGACAGCCTGCACGCGTTGGTGATCACCGGGGGCTATGACCTCGACCCCGCCGCCTACGGGCAGGAACCGCATCCGACCACCGACCAACCGCGTACTGCCCGCGACGCCTGGGAGTTCGCGCTGCTGGAGGGCGCGGTGGCGCGGGGGCTGCCGGTGTTGGGCATCTGTCGCGGCGCGCAGGTGCTCAACGTCGCGTTCGGCGGAACGTTGCACCAGCACCTGCCCGACGTGATCGGCAACGGCGGGCATCGGGCCGGCAACGGGGTGTTCGCCACGTTGCCGGTTCGCATAGTGCCGGACACCCGGTTGGCCGGGCTGCTCGGGGAGAGCGCCAACGCGTCGTGCTACCACCATCAGGCCATCGACAAGGTCGGTGAAGCGCTAACGGTCAGCGCGTGGGACGCCGACGGTGTGGTCGAGGCGTTGGAGTTGCCCGGCGATGGCTTCGTGCTTGCCGTGCAGTGGCATCCGGAGCAGTCCCTGGACGATCTGCGGCTGTTCGCCGCGGTGGTGGACGCCGCGCGGTCGTACGCGGATAGCCAATGAACGCAGCGCAGCTGATCAACCCGGCCACCGAGGAGGTGCTTCGCTCTGTCGACCACGCCGACGTCGCCGCCGTCGACGACGCGGTAGGACGGGCGACGGCGGCCCAGCGGCGCTGGGCGCGACTGTCGCCGGCGCAGCGCGCGGCCGGGCTACGCGCGTTTGCCGCCGCGGTCGACACCCACATCGACGAGCTGGCCGCCCTCGAGGTCGCCAATTCCGGACACCCCGTCGGGTCGGCCGAATGGGAAGCCGGTCACGTTCGCGACGTGCTGACTTTCTACGCTGGTAGTCCGGAACGCCTGTCCGGCAACCAGATTCCCGTCGCCGGCGGACTGGACGTCACGTTCCACGAACCGCTGGGCGTGGTCGGGGTGATCACGCCGTGGAACTTCCCGATGATGATCGCGTCGTGGGGCATCGCCCCGGCCCTGGCCGCCGGCAACGCCGTGCTGGTCAAACCCGCCGAGTGGACCCCGCTGACCACCATCCGGCTCGGTGAGCTGGCCGTCGAAGCCGGGCTGGACGCAGACCTGCTGCAGGTGCTGCCCGGTTCGGGCGCGGTGGTGGGGCAGCGGTTCGTCACCAACCCCGGAGTCCGCAAGATTGTCTTCACCGGGTCCACCGAAGTCGGCAAGCGCGTGATGGCCGGTGCGGCCGACCAGGTCAAGCGGGTCACGCTGGAGCTCGGCGGCAAAAGCGCGAACATCGTGTTCGCCGACTGCGACCTGGAACGCGCGGCGGCGACCGCGCCGGCCGGGGTGTTCGACAACGCCGGTCAGGACTGCTGCGCCCGCAGCCGGATCTTGGTGCAGCGCAGCGTCTTCGACCGGTTCATGGAGCTGCTCGAGCCGGCGGTGAAACGCGTCGTCGTCGGGGACCCCGCGGCCCGTGCTACCGAAATGGGGCCGCTGGTGTCCGGCGCGCACCGCGACAAGGTCGCCTCTTACGTGCCCGACGACGCCCCGGTCGCATTTCGCGGCACGGCGCCGTCGGGTCGCGGATTCTGGTTTCCGCCAACCGTTCTCACGCCGCGGCGCACCGACCGCACGGTCACCGACGAGATCTTCGGCCCGGTCGTCACCGTGCTGGCGTTCGACGACGAGGCCGACGCCGTCGCGCTGGCCAATGACACCGCCTACGGACTGTCGGGATCGATCTGGACCGACGACCTATCGCGCGCGCTGCGGGTGTCGCGAGCGGTCGAGGCCGGCAACCTGTCGGTGAACTCGCACTCCTCGGTGCGCTATCACACGCCCTTCGGCGGCTTCAAGCAGTCGGGGCTGGGTCGCGAGCTGGGGCCGGACGCGCCACTGCAGTTCACCGAGACCAAGAACGTGTTCATCGCGATCAGCGAGGAGAACTAGTGGCGATGGTGATGGACCTGACCCGGCGACTGGCGGGCAGGGTGGCGGTCATTACCGGCGGCGGTAGCGGCATCGGCCTGGCCGCCGCGCGGCGGATGCACGCCGAAGGCGCGAGGATCGTCGTCGGCGACATAGACGACGACGCCGGAGCCGCGGCGGCCGAGGAGCTCTCCGGTTTGTTTGTGCGCGTTGATGTTTCCGACGAAGATGCGGTCAACGCGCTCTTCGACGCCGCGGCACAGACCTGCGGCTCGGTCGACATCGCGTTCAACAACGCCGGCATCTCGCCGCCGGACGACGACTTGATCGAAAACACCGAACTGCCGGCGTGGCAACGCGTTCAAGACGTCAACCTGAAATCGGTGTACCTGTGCTGTCGGGCGGCGTTGCGGCACATGGTGCCCGCGCAGCGGGGTTCCATCATCAACACGGCCTCGTTCGTCGCGGTATTGGGATCGGCGACCTCGCAGATCTCCTACACCGCCTCCAAGGGCGGGGTGCTGGCCATGTCACGCGAGCTGGGTGTGCAGTTCGCCCGGCAGGGCATCCGGGTCAACGCGTTGTGCCCGGGGCCGGTGAACACCCCGCTGCTGCGGGAACTTTTCGCCAAGGATCCCGAACGGGCGGCACGCCGGCTGGTGCACGTGCCGATCGGCCGGTTCGCCGAGCCCGAGGAAATCGCTTCTGCCGTAGCGTTTTTGGCCAGTGACGACGCGTCGTTCATCACCGCGTCGACGTTTTTGGTGGACGGCGGGATCAGCTCGGCTTATGTAACACCGCTCTAACTTGGCGGCTCACTGGCGTGGACCAGGTGGATCGGCTCGCACACCCAGCCATTTTGCAGGTCGGCGGTGAGGTCTGGCGCGGCTTTTGCCCAGGCCCGCGGTACCGACAATGTCCCGATCGACGCTCCGCGACCGAAGCCCGCGGTAACGCTCGGCTTCGTCAAGAGTGACCGCAACGCCGCCGCCGTCCGCAATGCCGCCGCCTTGTTCACCGAGCTGAGGTGTGTCAGCGCGAAGTCGAACGGCGCGGTCAGTGAGCTCAGCTTCGACAGCGGCGATGTCACCGCCGCCAGGGACGCGTCGACCGTTGTCAGCGGCGAAGCGGAGAACGCTTGCAGCGCTTCGGGGATCGCTGACACCACGTGGTGGCCGACCGACATCACCTCCGGAGCCGACGTCACCGCGGTGGCAGCGGGCAAGCTGAATGGGATCACCATCGCCGCATCCGCCGAGGCGTCGGCATAGCTGCTCATGGCCGCCGCGTCGCGCAGCCACATCTGGTCGTATTCGGCCTCGATGGCCGCGATCACCGGACTGAGTTGGCCGAGGCAGTTCGTCGAGGCCAGCGAAATTCGCTGTGCGCGGTTGGTTTCAACCACCAGCGGGGGCACCACCGTCGCCAACGCCGACTCGAAGGCGTTCGCGGCCGTCTTGGCCTGGACGGCCGCGTGCGCCGTGCGTGCCGCGGTGGCGTCGAGCCAATCGATGTAGGCCGTCGCCGCGTCCTGCCAGGCGGCCCCCAGCTTCGAGGTCACCGACCGGTAGTCCGCCAGCCGGGCGTACAGCCGTGCGGCCAGCTGGTCCCAGGCGGCAGCCGCCTGGATCATGGACCCCGAGCCGGGGCCTGCACACATTCGCCCGGAGTTGATCTCCGGCGGTAGCGTCGCGAAATTCATTGAGAAAACCCTTCCTCCAAGACATAGACCCAGGGGTTACAGACCGCGCTATGGCGGCGTACGCACGTCGATCAGACGGGTGTGGTCGCGATCAGCGACGGTCGACGCAGAGCTGGGTCGAGATATCTCGATCGGTTAAGGCAGCCGCGGGTGCACCGAAGCGGGTGCCTCGGTGCGGCACCCCGAAGGCAGGCCCAGCGGGGGCGAAGGAAGCCGGCAACGCCGACCAGTCCGACTGGGGCGACAAGCGGGTCCAAGTCTGGGGCCGTTCGCGTGCCATCCACGCGTGCTTGGTCGGCATCTGATGCGTGGGTGACGAGCCTTGGGCACCGGGTTGGGCATGTACAGCGTTGGCCGCCGGCAGCGGTCCCGCGATCTGGCCAAGCGCGGACCCCCGCAGCGCCCAGCCCATGGTGACGGCGGCGAACAAGCTCAGCGCCGCGACCATCGCGATGGCCAACTGCCATCGCCGAGCCCTACCGATGCCACCACATGTCACAGTGGCCCGACCGTACTAGCCGGCAATTGAAGCAAGCTGTGAGAACGATCCGAGTCGGGTGTGCGTTTCGGGCGTCACCCGCCGCGACACGACGGGAAAACGATCAGCGGAATAGCCATTTCGACTTCGCTGCGCGCGCCGTGAAAGCCAATGAGGCGAGACATTTCGGCGGGCTCGTGTCCGGTTGCCAGGATGGCAGCATCGCCGGTGCAGACGACGACGACGTCGCCGATCCGCGCCAGGTGCGCCGGGCTGACCGGCCCGAACATCCCGGTGGCCACGGCCTGCTCGCGGCTGTAGACCTCAGCCCAGCCGGACGTCACCTCGGTCCAGGCGGCCTGCACGTCTGCCGCGGCGCCGGGCTCGGTGTGCAGGTAGCGCACCCGCGCCTCGCCGGCGACCACCCGCACTCCCTCGCCGAGCCGCGGGTCGCGGTCGAGGTCGACACGACAGTCCGCCGAAACGTTGAGGCCGCCGTGGTCGGCGGTCACCAGCAGCGCCGCGTTGCCAGGCAGTGCCTCGACAAGCCGGGTCAGCAGGGCATCGACGCCGGCCGCCGCCTCGTGCCACTGCGGCGAGCCGACACCGAACATATGGGCCGCGTTGTCCAGGTCGGCGGTATAGCCGTAGACCAATCCGGGCGCCGCACGCAGCTCATCGGTCAGCTGTTGGGCGTGGTCCTCGGCGGGGTGCATGGGCAGGAACTGCGCGCCCCGATACGCCGCATCGGTGAGCCCGCTGCCGATGAACGACGCCGGTAGCACGGCGCGCGCGCTGACGCCGGCCCGCTGCAGCCGCTCGAACCAGGTTGGCAGCGGCTGCCATTGGGTGTGTGGCGGGTCCCCGGCTGATGGGCGCCACGCGGATGTGGGTGAGCACCCGGTCGGTGCCGGGGATGTTGACCGTGAAGCCGAGGATGCCGTGCTCGCCGGGCTGCGCACCGGTGCCCAGCGACACCAGGCTGGTCGGCGTCGTCGACGGGAAGGTGCAGACCAGCTGGCTGAGCCGTCCGACGCCACCGGCGAGAACGGAGGCGAGCAGCGGCGCGTCACCGGCCAGCTCGGGCAACAGGTGCCAGCCGAGGCCGTCGACCAGCACGACCAAGACCCGATCGACCTGGCCGGCCTGCTCCGCCAGTCCGAGCCGGTCGACCGCGTCCGGCACGCCCAGCAGCGCGGCGGCCGCGGGCAGCACGTCGCAGATCGAACCGGTCACGTGACCAGTGTGGCACCCGCGCCAGCCGCTGGCTGGTAATCCGCAGTTGCCGGTCGGTGCTGTCGGCGAGCGCGCGTCCTGATCCGGCTGCAGCCGGCCGCACAGCCGGTCCCAGTGCACCGCGACCTCGTCGCCGACGGCGACATCGGGCACCGCGCTGTACCCGTCGGCCCAGACGTCGAGGAGGCGCGCCGCGGGTCGGCGCGAGCGTGAGCGACTGACCGTCCCAGGCCAGCCTCTGGCACATCACGTCGACGTTGTCCGCCGTCACGGGAAACCACTGTGCCCCAAGTGATCCGGCAGTTGTCCAGCACGCTCAGCGGCTGTTCATCCATGCCCCGACCCAGAAACCGCGTCCACGGGTAGACGCCGAACACGTGGAAACAGTGGTTGCCGGCGGCCTCACCCGCCAGGTCGGGCGTGAGATGTGACCAGTAACGGCCCGCCTGCGGGCCGATGATCGCCAGCAACGCGTCGAAGAATTCGCCCGCGTCGAGGTCGGCGCCGACACCGCCGCCCAGCCAATACGACTCGACCAACCGGTAGTCCAGCGGGTCGGCGATGCCGGTCAGCTCGGCCAGCACCCGCAGGTAGGGCCAGGCCCCGGAGAACCTGCGTCGCCGCGCGGCGCACGTCGTCGACCGAGCCGTCACGCAGGGTGGCTCCCAGCGGCGGACCGCAATAGCCCAGCGCGTTGGGCGCGTAGGCGTAGCGGGCGAACATCTCGACACCGGCGGTGTCGCTGGGGTCAAGTGCGCGCCACCAGTTTGGCCGCGTCACGGTGCATGCGGCCGAAGTTGTAGTACGCCGCGCACGCACCCTCGGGCGACACCATGCACGTGCCGATCGGGGTCTCGGGCGTGCACGCGGTGCCGAAAACCTTGCACTCCCACGGCTTGAGCACGCCCTTGAGCACCTCGCCGCACTGGCATGCCTTCGGGTCGGCGACCCGCACGCCGGGCATCGCGAACCGCAGCTCGGCGTCGAACTCGGCGAAGTCGTCGTGCAGCCGCAGCGCGCTCTGCGAGATGAACCCCAGCCCACGCCATTCGAAGTGCGGGCGCAGCGCGAAGACCTTGCCCATCAGCGCCAGCGCGGCCGGGTTGCCGTGCTCGGGCACCACCCGCTTGTACTGGTTCTCCACCTCGCAGCGGCCCTCGCGGATCTGGCGCAGCAGCATCGCGACCGACGCGAGGATGTCCAGCGGCTCGAATCCGGCCACCACCAACGGCTTTCCGATACACCTCGGGCACGAACCGGTACGGCCGGTTGCCCACCACGGTCGACACGTGCCCAGGGCCGATGAAGCCGGACAGCCGCAGGTCCGGCGATTCCAGGATGGCCTTGATCGGCGGGACGATCGTGACGTGGTTGCAGAACACGCTGAAGTTGGACAGGCCCAGGTCGCGCGCCCGCACCAGCGTCACGGCGGTCGACGGCGCGGTGGTCTCGAACCCGATCGCGAAGAACACCACCTGCTTGTCGGGGTTGTCGATCGCGATCTTCAGCGCGTCCAGCGGCGAGTAGACGAACCGCACGTCGGCACCGTGCGCCTTGGCGTCCAGCAGGCTGCCGGCCGATCCGGGCACCCGCATCATGTCGCCGAAACAGGTGAAGATGACGTCGGGCTGGCCGGCCAGCCACATCGCGTCGTCGATGCGGCCCATCGGGATCACGCACACCGGACAGCCCGGGCCGTGCACCAGTTCGACGTTGTCGGGCAGCAGGTGCTCGATGCCGTGCCGGTAAATGGTGTGGGTGTGCCCGCCGCACACCTCCATGAACTTGAAGTGCTCGGGGCCGGTTCCCGGCCAGGTGTTCTATGGCGCCGAGCAGTTTGCGGGCGGCGGCCGGGTCGCGGAATTCGTCAACGAATTTCATGTGCGTCTCCTGTTCAGACGATCGCCGACGAGTCGAATGCTTCCATTTCGGTGGTGTAGGCCTCGCCGAGCTGCTGGACGGCGGCCAGGGTGAGCAGCGCCTCGGTCTCGTCGATCTTGGCCATCGCGAAGCCGACGTGCACCAGCACCCAGTCGTCGGGCTCGGGCATGTCGTCTTCGAGCAGGCGCACGCTGATCGTGCGCTGCACACCGCTGACGTCTACCTTCGCCAAATAGTCGGCGCGATCGGTGATCTCAACGATCCGGCCCGGAATGCCCAAGCACATGTCTTCGTCCCTTTCTTGGTCAGCAGATTCGCGGCAGCGGGTCGCCGACGAGCATGTCGACGATCCGGGTGCCGCCGAACCCGGTACGCAGCACGACGCTTTCGGCCGGTTCCGTGACGATCTCGCCGACCTCGGCCGCATCGGCACCCAGCGGATGTGCCGCAGCGCGGCGAGCCCGGCCTCGGCCTCCTCGGGCGCGACGACGGCGACGAACTTGCCCTCGTTGGCGACGTAGAGCGGATCGATGCCCAGCAGCTCGCAGGCGCCGTTGACCATGGGCCGCACCGGCAGTCGTTCCTCTTCGAGCAACACCCCGAGGCCGCAGGCCTGGGCCAGTTCGTTGCAGACGGTGCCGACGCCGCCGCGGGTGGCGTCGCGCAGCCAGCGGGTGGACGGTGCGGCCGCGATCAGCAGTTCGACCAGCGGGGACACGGTGGCGGTGTCGGAGTGAATATCGGCCTCGATGGCCAGGTCGCCGCGGGCCAGCATGACCGCCATGCCGTGGTCGCCCATCGAACCCGACAGCAGCACCTTGTCGCCGGCGCGCACCGATGCGGGCGAAAGCTTGCGGCCCGCGGGAATGACGCCGGCGCCGGTGGTGGTGACGAAGACGCCGTCGGCGGCGCCCTTGGGCACCACCTTGGTGTCGCCGGTGACGATCTGCACACCGGCGCTTGGCGGCGGCGGCGGCCATGTCGGCGACGATCTCCTTCAGCTCCGCGATCGGGAAGCCCTCTTCCAGAACGAACGCCGCCGCGATCCACGACGGCACGGCGCCGGTCATCGCCAGGTCGTTGCAGGTTCCGTGCACGGCGAGCTCACCGATGGAGCCGCCGGGAAAACGCCTGGGCTGCACCACGAATGAGTCGGTGGACATCGCCAGCCGCTCACCGCCGGGCAAGGCGAGGACCGCGCCGTCGCCGAGGGACTCCAGCAGCGGGTTGCGAAACGCCTCCAGGAACACCGCGTCCAGCAGTGCGGCCGAGGCCTTGCCGCCCGCTCCGTGCGCCAGGGTCACGTGCTCGTCGAGCAACCGGGGGCGGCGCCTGCGGAACGACTCGATCCGCTCGATCACGTCGCCCTCGGCGAACCGCGGGCCCGACGACAGGTATTCACCCGCTGACTTACTCATGCGGCCCCCAACTCCGGTCGCCGGCATGTTCGTGGGTCGCCAACCACAGCCGATAGCCCAGCAGCGCTTGCGATTCCTGGATGCGGTGCACGCTTTGCGAGCGAACGATGAAGCAGGCGTCCACATTTGGATTGTCTGCGAAGCGCGCCGCCGTCGTAGCCGGCGAAACCGATCGTGTAGAGACCGCGCTGGTGCGCCTCGGCCAGCGCGGTGAGCAGGTTGGGGGAGTTGCCGCTGGTCGACATCGCGATCGCGATGTCACCGGCCTTCGCGCGGGCGATCAGCTGGCGGGCGAAGACCAGCTCGAACCCGACGTCGTTGCCCAGCGCGGTCACGATCGCCTGATCGGCGGTCAACGACCACGCCGGTAGCGGCCGCCCGATCGGCGGCCGCGCGAATAGTCCTGCCAGCGTGGTGGAATCGGTGCAGCTGCCGCCGTTTCCGAAGGTGAACATTCGTCCGCCCGCCGCGAAGCGGCGCGCCATCTCGGCAGCGGCCCGGTTCAGCAGGTCGGCGTTGGCGTCCAGCGTGGCGCGCCGCAGCGCGAAGCTCTCGGCGGCCTTCGCCTGCGCTGAGGCCGCGAGGTCGGCGAGCAGCGATTCGGCCTCTGTTCGGTCTTCCTGGGCGTCGATGAACGGGTACAGGAAGCTGGTGGGTTCCTGCGTCGGCCATCAGGCGTCCTCCTCGATGCGGCTGATCGCCGTGCCCGCGTGCACCAGCACCAGATCGCCGGCGGCGACCGGGTCGATCAGCGCCGTCACCACGTCCTCGACGCCGCGCGCGGTGCGCACGGTGGCCATCCCGCCCGAGGCCGTCACGACCTCGCCCAGGCGCCCTTCGTCGCTGCAGGTGACACAGACGTCTTCGGCGAACCTCCGGCTTCAGCAACCCGGAGTGCTCGAAACACACGTGGGTGAGCTCCCACAGCAGGTGGTAGAACAGCACGAAGCCACCCGTCGCGGGAACCCTGGGGTCGGGGTCGTCGAGCCACAGCACATGGTCGCGCCGATACCGGCTTTGGGCCGCTGTCCGCTGCCGATCCAAATCGTGGTGGCGCCCCAGGCCGGGGCGCGACGCATCACCGAACGCACTTGCGCGTCGTCGGCGCCGGCGACCGCGACGACGATGTCGCCGGGCCGCACCGACACGCGCACCAGATCGACCAGGTCGGGCCCGGTCAGCGCGACCGCCGGCAGCGCCCGTTTGCCCACGATCACCGGATGCACGAACTCGACCGCGATGTGCATGGCATGCGGTTCCGCACGACGGTGCGATGGACCACATGGTGGCGCCTGCCGCGAAGCGCTTGGCGAGGGTGAAAGCGGTCGCGGCCAGATCCGCGGCCAGCTCGGCGCCCAGCCCGCGATCGATCGCGGTGGCGGTGCTCATGACGTTCACCTCCTGCAGTGCCGTCAGCACCGAGATCGCCGCCTGCCCCAGCGCCAGTCCGCCGTCGTTGGGCGGGACGGTGTGGTGGGTCAGCACGTCAAACCCATTGCGCTTGCAGCCGGTCACGACACTGACGCAGCAGCAGCACGTTCTGGAACACCCCGCCGGTGAGCCCCACCAGCCGCACACCGCCGGCCACCTGATCGACTACGTCGGCGACGGCGTCGGCGACCGCGCGGTGGAAGCTGGCCGCCAACAGCGCCGGAGGCGTGCCCGCGCGCAGGGCCGACGCCAGGGTCTGCACCAGGGTGGCCGGATCGATCACCCCATCGGGTCGCACCGTGAGCGGCAGCGACGGGCCGGGCGCGTCGCCGACCGACTCGGCCAGCGCCTCGAGTTCGATGGCGGCCTGACCTTCGTAGTCGATCCGGTGCCGCACGCCCAGCAGCGAGGCGACCGCGTCGAACAGCCGGCCCATGCTCGAACACGGCACGCAGCCGGTGCCGCGCTCCAATTGCGAGCGAATCAGCCGCAATTCGTCCATCGACGCGGCGGCGACCGGCGCGAGATCCGGCGTCCACGTCGATGTCGGCCATCCACAGCTGCAGACAGCGCCATCCGCCACGGATTGCGTACGGCGGCGTCGCCGCCCGGCAGCGGTACCGGCAACAGGTGGCCGGCTCGGACGAACCGATGGCTGGCCGCGTCCGAGCCGGAGAATCTCGCCGCCCCAGATCGTTTGGTCGCAACCGTAGCCGGTGCCGTCGAACGACACCCCGACGATGGGTTCGCCGAGGCGCCCGTGCTCGGCCAGCAGCGACACCACGTGCGCGTGGTGGTGCTGGACCAGATCCAGCGGTCGGTCATCCGCGCGTCGTTCGGCCCACCCCCGGGTGTGATATCCGGGATGCAGGTCGGCGGCCAATCGCACCGGCGCGCCGCGTATCTCGCTGAGCTGACCCACCGCGCGCTCGAACGCGCGCAGCGTCTCCCAGGTGGCCATGTCGCCGATGTGTCCCGGACAGGTAAGCGCGCGAACCGTCGGTGAGGCAGAAGGTGTTCTTCAGTTCCCCGCCGACCGCCAGCACGGCCGGACCCTGCCGGCCGAGCTCGATGGGCAGCGGCGCGTAGCCGCGGGACCGTCGGATCGGCAGCTCGCGGCCGTCGACCACCCGCACCACCGAGTCGTCGCACGGCACGTGGATCGGGCGGTCGTGGTCGAGGACCGCGTCAGCAGAACGCTGGAAGTCGTTGCTTTGCATCGTCGTCGGTGAAACAGATCGGTTCGTCGGAGCGGTTGGCGCTGGTCAGCACCAGCGCGTCCGGCGGCCGGGCGCCAGCAGCAGATGATGCAGGGGAGAGTAGGGCAGCATCAGCGCCAGCAGCGGGCTGCCGGGCGCCACGGCGTCGGCGACCGGCGCGCCGGGGCGGCGCCGCAGCAACACGATCGGGCGGGCGGGACTCGACAGCACCGCGGCCTCGGTGTCGTCGATGTAGGCGAAGCGGCGCGCGACGTCGAGGTCGCGGACGAGCATCGCGAAAGGCTTGGCGCCGCGCGACTTCCGTGCCCGCAGCTTCCCGACCACCGCCTCGTCGTCGACGGCGCAGGCCAGGTGATAGCCGCCGATTCCCTTGATGGCGACCACTGGGCCTCCTGGGCCCGCCGTCAGCGCGCGCTGGGTGGCTGCCAGCGCCGCATCCGATCCGGTGATGCGGCCGGCCGCCGACGAAAACCACAGCGAAGGACCGCAATCGGGGCAGGCGATCGGCTGCGCGTGAAACCGGCGATCCGCCGGATCGTGGTATTCGGCGGCGCACCGCTCGCACATCGGCGAATCCCGCCATGGTGGTGCCCGGACGGTCGTACGGCAGCTCGCGGATGATGGTGAACCGCGGCCCGCAGTTGGTACAGGTGACGAACGGGTGGCGGTAGCGCCGGTCGTGCGGGTCGAACAGCTCGGCCAGGCACTCGTCGCAGACCGCGATGTCAGGCGGTATCGGCGTCGCCGCACCGGTGACCGTCTGACTCGCCACGATCCGGAATCCGTTTCCACACGCGGCCTCCACGGGCTATGTCGGTGACCGAGACCGTGCTGATGCGCGCCAGCGCCGGGGCGTGCGGCACGCAGCCGGCGGCCGAATTCGGCGACGAGCGCGCCGTCACCCTGCACCTCGAGAAAGACTGCGCCCGAATCATTGCCGACAAACCCGGCGAGGCCCAGCTCGCTGGCCGATGCGGTGGACGAACGGACGGAAACCGACCCCCTGGACGACACCGGTCACGGTGAAGCGCTGCCGGACTTCCTCGGATTGTAAATAAGGCGGGCAGCACAGGGGCGCGGTCATCTCAACGGCCTCGGGTCGACGTTGCCGCGTCCCATCAGCTCCAGGCCGGCCATCGCCTGCTCGGCCCCGGCCCGGTCCGTCTTCTCGACGACGAAGCCCATGTGAATGATCACCCAGTCGCCGGGCTCAAAGGTCTCCTCGGGCAACATGCCGACATTGACTTTCCGCGCCTCGCCGGTGACGTCGACCAGCGCCAGCTGTCCTTCGTAGCCGTCCAGCATCCTGATCACTTGACCGGGAATTCCCAGGCACATGATTCAGCACTCCTGCGGTGACGCTGCGGAAGGGGCCGAACTTTGCGGGGCAAGCGGCCGCCACGATCTCCTCGACCGCTCGCGCGGCCCGCGGGACGGCCCTGGCGACGGGTTCGGTCAGCCCGATGCCGTCCTCGACGCTGCCCGCCTCGCAGCCGACGACGACCGTGTAGGGCGGGTCGCCGCCCAGCGCCCGCAGGCTGGCGAAGACCGCGGCCGGATCCATGCTGTGACCGTCCAGACGCGCTGCGTCAGCAGGCCGACTCGTGGTCGGCCTGGAAGACGTGCAGCGCTGCCCGGCTCGCCGCGGCTGGGTATCGCGTCGACGAGGACCAGCGTGTCCCACTGCTCGAGCAGGTCGTAGGCCAGGTGCATGCCCCTGATGCCGTAGTCGATGACGCGCACCACCGGATCGTCACGTGGCAGCTCGGCATTTCGGACCACTTCGGATCCGAATCCGTCGTCTCCCAGGAAGATGTTTCCGATCCCGGCCACCAGGATGCGTGCTGTCATCGTGCTCGGCTACATGCGGCGGAGCTTGAGGTAGCGGCGGGCATCGGGCAGGGACACCAGTCCCAACGCGACTGCGACCGCGACCACCAAAGCGATGATGCCGATGAATATCCAACCTAGAACTTCCATGTCGAACTCCTTTCCGGGGTCTGCTGAGTTTCCAGCGGCTCGATTTCGTCGGGCGAGAAGTACAGATAGCGGCCATACCAGTCGTGTAGTTCGGCGGCCGGGTCATCGTCGACGACAACCGCGACGTGTTTGTTGCCCTCGACGTCCTCGTGTACCGATGTGACGCGGGCGGTTTTGCCGGCGACGAAGATGTCTTGGGCGTCGGCGTTGCGCCTGGGTCGCAGCCGGACCCGGCTACCTCGCGCCACCCGAGTGCCGTTCACCAGCACCGCGTCGATCTCGGGGCGAACCGCGTTGTCGGCCAGCGGATCCCACCAGTCGACCCCCTCGGGGACCTCCGGCACCAGCCCCGCGCGGGTGTGCGGGTTACGTAGCGCACCGTGCAGGCGAGCCATGTCCCCGGGCGACATCGCGTCACACTGGTCGATGATCTGCGCGGCTCGCGGATCGGTGGCGCGGGCCTGGGCCTTCTCCTCGTCGGTCATTGTCATCACGCGCAGGGTCAGGATCTCGTCGATCTCCGTGCAGTCATACAGCGCGGTGTTGCTCTGTTCGGCCACCTCGGGGTGGTCGTAGAGAATGATCGGCGAGATCAGCAGGATGTCGTGCGTACCGGGCGGGCCGGCGAGCACGGGGAAGCAGCGGTGCTGGTGACACCGGGACACCGCGTCGGCCGCGTCCGCCGTCGGTTCCAGCAGTGAAACGAACTGACCCCCGACGACTTCGGTGATGACGTGGGTCCCGATCATTGACCGCGCAATCGCGTCATTCTTATCGGCTGCCGCGACGCCCACATTGCTGATCCGTACCGACACCCGGTGCAGGTCGCCGTCCGGCTCGCTGTTAACGGTCAGTTCGCCACGCACCTCCTGACGTTCGCGGACTAGGCGCCCGCCGTCGACGGGCTCGATGTCGGTTGCCGCCGCTGCGGTCACCGCAAGCGTCCGCCGCTGACCGTCGAGTGCGATAGGGCCGAAGGACCTCTCACATTCGACCGCTTCGTCCCAGGTCAACCACGACCCGGACGCGGTGGTCAGTTCGTCGACCAACTCGAACCCGCCGACGGCCAGTTCGCGTTCGGCCCGGCGGTGCTGCAGTTGCAGGAACCGAACCACCATGGTGATCGCCTGGGCCCCGTCGACCAGAAATTGCGCGGCCAGGGTGTCGTCTTCGCCCAGGCCGGCGTCGGACGCACCGGGCGGACCCAAAACGCCGAACTGCCAACGGGATTGATTTTTGCTGGACGTCCCGCGATACGGGTAGAGCAGGTAGCCCTCGTAGAGCACCGCGTCGGCGACGGCGCGGGCCCGGTCCCAGCTGTTGGTCTTCAGTGACGTCACTGCGCCGTCTCCCGATCGGCTTCCAGCAGCGACGTGACCGCGTGGTCCAGGTCGAGCAGACCCTGCGCCGACTTGTAGGCGGCCAGCGCCGCTATGGTGTCGTGGCTCAGCCGCACCCAGCCGGTGTTCGGATAGTGTTGCGCGATCAGATCACGCCACACCGCGACCGGCATATCGTAGCGATACTCGCAGTCCCATGGCACTTGCTGAACCGAGAAGCCGCGTTCGGACTTGACGAAGATCGTTCCGCTGAAAAGAAATTGAAGCGGCAGCGCGCCGTCGCGCAGCGCGTGCAGATACTTGGCGGCGGCGACCTCGAAGTCGTAGGTGCAGTCCAGCGGAAGCGCCACCGTCGTGTTGCCGGCAAAGCCGGGCACCATTGCGGTGCAATGCTGCCAAAGGAAGGTGCGTTGGGTGCTTGCCCAGCGTTCGCGGGACCCGAACAAGTCGATCAGCCCGGCCGCTTCGTCGTCGCTGTAGGCGCGGCGTAGCGGCTCGATGCGGACCTGGCAGCGCAGCGCGATGGCGTGCACGGGGTCGTCGGTACCGGCGGCGACACTGACGCGGGCGGTCAGCACCGGGGTGACGGTGTAGGGTTCGGGCGCCACGTCGAGAACGGCGAACGCTAGGTCTACGTGCCGGTCGGTCATGGCGGCGTCCCTGGCGTTTTGCGGGCGCGAGCCTCAATCCGCGCGAAGAAGCCGTCGATGAACGCCCGAGCCTCCTGACCGCCGTCGAACCCGCGCCACAGCATCCGCAAGCGTCCGACGAACTCGTAGCAGGCGTCGATCGGCACCAGATAGGTTTGCGGCGCGCCGTCTTCGCTCTCGGGGATCCGGACCAGCAGCGCCTCCACGTCGTCGGCCAGCAGGCCCACCCGCGAGTCGCCGGCGCTGACGGCGTTCCAGGCATCCAGGTCGAGCTCGGACTCGGTCGCGCCGGCCGGGCCGGGATAGAACGCGACCGTGCGACCCAGCTCGGAGTTGGTGAAGAAGAAGGCCACGCCGACGGGGATCTGGAATGCCTCCCAGGCGCGGCGGTCCAGCGCGAAATCGGGAAACGCCAGATAGCGGTCCGGCACCGCCCGGTAACGCAGCTCGGCTTGGGAGTCGGTGAACAGCAGATAGCAGGCCCGGCAGACGCACATCAGTTGTCGCCCAGCCACATTCACTACATGCTGATGCTCGTCGGCGATTGCCTCCGAGCACATCTCGCAACGCTCACCGGCCGTCTCGGGGGCGCTCCGCCTGCTGGTGATGCGCGTCAGGACGTCATACGGCGTTGTCATGCCGGGGCTCCCAGCGTTTCTGGTAGCGCCACCGACAACACGCCGTCGCGGGGCAGCAGCGGCAGTGGCTCGAGGTGAGCCCCGTTCGCCCCGGCCCCCGCATGCCTGACGTCGAAAGGCGTGTGACAGCGCGGACATTGCAGCAGCGCCTCGTGCAGGGTCGCGCCGGCGAGCGAATCGTCGCACACCGGACAGTAGTCGCGATAGGCCAAGGGCTGGCCCGCGTCATCGACCCGGCACGCCAGCATCGGGGCGCCGCCCACCAGGAAGCCCGCCACCTCGCCGGGCGCCAGGTCGGCCGCCTCGGGCAGCGGATGCCAGCTGGCGGCGTGCCCACTCGACTTCACACGCGCCATCAGCGATTCGGTCGGGATTACGCTGGAGGCCACGGCGGTGACCACTTCGATTGAGGTGATCTCAGGTGCGGCCGCCCGGACCGCGTCTTCGACCGCCAGCTCCAGCGTCACCGCCGAAGATGGGCAGCTCTTGCAGCTGCCCTTAAAGGCCAGCCGCACGGTGTCACCGTTGATTTCGAGCAGATCGACGTCGCCACCGTGTGAGCCCAGGTACGGCCGGACCCGATCCAGCGCGTCGGACACCCGGCGGTGCACGTCGTGCGGATGCAGGCCGTGCACGAGGAGCAGGCTGGCCACCAGGTCGTCGGTGGCCAGCCGCTCGGCCAGGCCCGGGTCGCCGAGCCCGGATGATCCGCTCCAGCCCGGCCCCGTACAGCCCGACTACCTCGCGGACCAGCTGCTGGGCGCGTTCATACGCGGCGGTCCCACTCGCCGCGCAGGAATCCAGAAGTGTCTGGATCCGATCGCCCGCTGTACGCCACTGCGCGTCAAAATCTGGGGTATCCGGGCGATCCGCCATGCGTCACTCCCCGACGGGCGACTGTGTTGGCGTGTGCAGTCTCTCCAGGGTCTTGCCCTTCCCCAGGTACATGTGCACACCGCAGGGCAGACACGGATCGAAGCTGCGCACCGTGCGCATCACGTCGATGCCCTTGAAGTTGTCCCGCGTGTTCTCCTCGAAGATCGGCTGACCCTGCACCGCGTCCTCGTAGGGGCCCGGCGTGCCGTAGCTGTCGCGCGGGTTGGCGTTCCACGGGGTGGGCGGGTACGGGTGGTAGTTGGCGATCTTGCCGTCCCGGATCACCAGGTGGTGGCTCAGCACACCGCGCACCGCCTCGGTGAAGCCGCAACCGATGGCCTCGTCGGGCACGTCGAACTTCTCCCAGGTCTTGGTGCGCCCGGCGCGGATCTCCTCCAGCGCCTTCTCGGCGAAGTGCAGCGCGCACGCCGCCGCGTAGGCCTGGAAGTAGGTGCGTGCCCGGTCGCGCTCGATGGTGTTGCTGCCGTACTGGGGGATCTTCCACTCGAACTCCACCGGACCCTTCAGTGCGGTCTTCGGGAGGTTGATCTTGCACGCTGTGGCCGGTCGCCTTGACGTAGCCGATGTCGACCAGGCCGGCCAGTGCGGTCGCCCACAACCGGGCCAGCGGGCCGCCGCCGGTGTCCAGCGCCAGATGGTCGGTGCCGTCGAACCAGCGTGGCGACATCACCCAGCTGTACTTGCCGCCCTCCAAGTCCCGCTTCTGCGGATGCGGGTTGGTGTGCTGATTCCACGGGTGGCGCCGGTCCACCGCGTTGCCCAGCGGGTCGGTCTTGACGAACATCTCCTGGTCGGTCCAGTCGTCGTAATACGAACTGCCCAAAAGGATTCGGATGCCGAGGTTGATGTCCACCAGCGAATGGGTGACCAGCTTGCCGTCCACCACCACGCCCGGGGTGACGAACATCGCGTTGCCCCAACGCTCCATGTCCTTGTATTCGAAGTTGCACACCGCGGGGTCCTGGAAGGAGCCCCAGCAGCCGAGCAACGTGCGACGCAGGCCGACCTTCTCGTAACCCGGCAGGGCCTCGTAGAAGAAGTCGAACAGGTCGTCGTGCATGGGGACGACCTTCTTCATGAACTCGACGTAGCGCATCAGCCGGGTCATGTAGTCGGTCATCAGCTGGATGGTCGCGACGGTGCCCACCCCGCCGGGGTACAGCGTGGACGGGTGCACGTGGCGACCCTCCATGAGGCAGAACATCTCTCGCGTCCAGCGACTGACCTGCAGCGCCTCCCGGTAGAACTCGCCGCTGAACGGGTTGAGCGAGCGCATGATGTCCGCGATGGTCTTGTACCCGTGCGCGTCGGCGTGCGGGGCCGCCGTCCTCTCCGCCTGGGCGAGCACGCTCGGATTGGTCTCGGCGACCATCTTCTCGCAGAAGTCCACGCCGACCAGGTTCTCCTGGAAGATGTTGTGGTCGAACATGTATTCCGCGGCCTCGCCGAGGTTGACGATCCACTCGCCGAGGTGCGGCGGCTTGACCCCGTACGCCATGTTCTGCGCGTAGCACGAACAGGTCGCGTGGTTGTCACCGCAGATGCCGCAGATGCGGCTGGTGATGAAGTGGGCGTCGCGCGGATCCTTGCCCTTCATGAAGATCGAGTAGCCGCGGAAGATCGACGAGGTGCTGTGGCACTCGACGACTTCCTTGTTCTCGAAATCGATCTTGGTGTAGATGCCGAGGCTCCCGACGATCCTGGTGATCGGGTCCCAGGACATTTCAACGAGCTGGCCGGGTTCCCGCTTGGCGGTGGTCGGGTCGGGCACGATAGTCGTCATCGAAGTCTCTCCGTCTAGAGATGGGCGAGCCACCGACCTACCAGGTACGGCGCGCTCCGGTGGTGAGTTGGTTCCCGTTGTGGCGCCAGCGCGGTTCCTTGTCGACGGTGCGCGCCGTGATACCCCGCAGGCTGCGGATCACGGTCCCGTACAGACCCGACCGCGGCGGTGGACACCTTGCCGCCCGGCGGCTCGTCCATGAACGGCATGAACTTGTCCGGGAAGCCCGGCATCGTGCATCCGATGCAGATGCCGCCCACATTGGGGCAGCCGCCGATACCGTTGATCCACCCGCGCTTGGGCACGTTGCATTTCACGACCGGGCCCCAACAGCCAAGCTTGACAATGCATTTCGGTGATCCGTACTCGGTGGCGAAATCGCCCTGCTCGTAGTAGCCGGCCCGGTCACATCCCTCGTGCACGGTGGCGCCGAACAACCACTTGGGCCGCAGGGCGTCGTCGAGCGGGATCATCGGCGCCTGACCGGTCGCCATGTAGAGCAGGTAGGTCAGCGTCTCCGACAGGTTGTCCGGATGGATCGGGCAGCCGGGAACGCAGACGATCGGGATGCCGGCCTTGCTCTTCCACTCCCAGCCGAGGTAGTCGGGCACACCCATGGCCCCGGTGGGATTACCGGCCATCGCGTGGATGCCGCCGTAGGTGGCGCAGGTCCCGACCGCGACGATCGCGGTGGCCTTGGGCGCCAGCCGGTCCAGCCACTCGCTGGTGGTCATCGGCTGGCCGGTGGCGGGGTCGTTGCCGAACCCGCACCAGTAGCCCTCGTCCTTGAGCTTCTCGTTGGGAATCGAGCCCTCGACGACGAGCACGAACGGGTTCCAGTTCGCCGCGATCGGCTTTGAAGAACCACTCGAGGAAGTCGTCGGCCCCTCCGGTGGGACCGCATTCGAAGTCGATCAGCGGCCAGTGGACGGCGACCTTGGGAAGGCCGGGAAGCGCCCCGAGTGCGATTTCCTCGACGCTGGGCTGGGTGGCGGCAGTCAACGCCACCGAATCACCGTCACAACTGAGACCCGCATTGATCCAAAGAACGTGGATCAATGTTTCTTCTGCTTTGACTGCTGCTTCCGTTGGCATGACTGCAGCTTTCCGGGGCCCGGGCTGAGACCCCTACGCCGCCGGAGTCGACCGTCGGCCCACTTGCGCAGCGCTGTTTCTGGGTCTACTCCCGCCCACAACCGTTGTCAACGGTTTCCACTTGACGCATAACTAAACAAGTGTTACATAGATTGCCTTGATGGCTTGATTTTCCGCTGTGCAGCAAAGGATTTCGAGTGCTGGATGGCCCCGTCGCAAACCGTTGAGGCTGGCTAATCACCGCCGAACGATTTTTGTTGTCATGCAAGTCATTTGCAAAAGACTAAAGGGTCCTCAGGCGTCGGGATCTCCGGCGAACCGTCGCAGCCAACCGAACCAAGCGGCCATCCCCGCTCCGGTGCGCGCGCTGACCGGCAGGATCGTCGCGGTCGCGTTGACTTCGCGCACATGGGCGATGTACGAGTCGACATCGACGTCAAGATGGGGAACCAGATCAATTTTGTTGAGCAGCACCACGTCCACCGATCGGAACATCACCGGGTACTTCAGCGGCTTGTCCTCGCCTTCGGTGACCGAGTAGACCATGGCCTTGGCGTGCTCGCCGACATCGAACTCCGCCGGGCAGACCAGGTTACCGACGTTTTCGATGATCACCAGGTCCAGCGCGGGCAGGTCGAGGCCCGGTAGCGCGCGGTTGACCATGGGTGCGTCGAGGTGGCATTCGCCGCCAAAACCGTTGCTGGTGTTGAGCAGTGACACCTGGGCGCCGCGACCGCTGAGCTTGGCCGCATCCAGGTCGGTGGCGATGTCGCCTTCGATCACTCCGATCGCGAACTCGCCGGCGAGTTCGTCCAGCGTTGCCTGCAGCACGGTCGTCTTTCCCGACCCTGGCGAGCTCATCAGGTTGAGCGTGCGGATCCCGTTGCTCTCGAACACCGCGCGGTTGGCGTCGGCGAGACGTCATTCTCGGCGAAGATCGCCTCCAGCACGTCGATGCGCTGCTTGCCCGTCTGGTAGCGACTGTGGTCCCCATGGTCATGCGGATGGTGCTCGTGCTCGTGGGTGTGCACCGTTCCGTCGTCGTGCCGATGAAACCTACCCATCGTCAACACCTTTCAGGAAACGTCCAATGACGTCACCAGGAATTCGTTCGCCGCGCAGCACCTCGACGTCGGCGCTGTCGCACCGCGGACACCAGATCGACCACGCCGAGGTGATCTGTGACTGCTCGCCGCACGACCGGCAGCGCACCTCGGCGCCGACGCACTCCAGTTCCAGCTCCGCGTCGGGCATGTCCTCGGAATCCCGGACGAGTGTCCAGCAGAACGACAGCGATTCGGGTACCACCTGACGAAGCGCGCCGATCCGGACCCGGACGACGTCGACGTGGCGGCCGTCGGCGTGGGTCTTGACCACACCGGCGATCGCTTCACACAGCGACAGCTCATGCATCGCCGGTCACCCTGAACGCGTTTCTGGGCACCCATGAGCACGTTGTCGTACACGCCGTAGTTTCGCCGGGTCCACTTCTCCTCGATGCGGCCGTAGCGCCACACCAGCAGGGCGATGGCCCAGGTGCCGACGAACATCCCGACGACGACGAAGCCGACGGTGTTCAGGTCGAGGCCGCCGAGCCAGTCCCAGGGTCGGCCGTGCCAGCCCAGCTGGCCGGCGAACAGGCCGAGCAGTTCGATGCTGCCGATCAGCAGCGCGACGGCGACCGACAGCCCGGTGATGGTGATGTTGTAGTAGATCTTGCGCACCGGGTTGGAAAAGGCCCAGCCGTACGCGAAGTTCATGAACGAGCCGTCGATGGTGTCGAGCAGGCACATTCCCGCGGTGAACAGCACGGGCAGACACAGGATGGCGTACCAGGGCAGCCCGGCGGCCGCGCTGGTGCCGGCCAAGACCAGCAGCGCGATCTCGGTCGCGGTGTCGAATCCCAGCCCGAACAACAAGCCGACCGGGTACATGTGCCAGGACTTGGTGATCGATCTGGTGAAGCGGCCGAGGAACCGGTTGAGCAATCCGCGGTTTTCCAGTTGTTGTTCCAGTTCGGTCTCGTCGAAGTCGCCGCGGCGCATCCGGGCGAAGACCCGCAGGATGCCGATCAGCACGACGACGTTGAGGATGGCAATCAAATACAGGAAGACGCCCGAGACGCTGGTGCCGATCAGGCCGGTGTAGTGGTGCAGCTGCGAGGAATCGTCGGTCGACCGGCCCGATGATGGCCTTGACCCCGGTCGCCAGCAGCAGCGCCAGGCCGAACACCACCGTCGAGTGGCCCAGCGAGAAGAAGAAGCCGACGGCAAGGGGACGCTGGCCGTCGCTCATCAGCTTGCGGGTGGTGTTGTCGATGGCGGCGATGTGGTCGGCGTCGAAGGCGTGCCGCAGGCCCAGAGTGTAGGCCGTCAGCCCGACACCGATGCCAAATGCCTTGCTGCCCAAGCTAAGCCGTGCCGGCTCCACGATGTATGCCAGGGTGACCCAGCCGAGAAGGTGCAGCGCGATGATCGCCGCCAGCATCACTGCCAGGCGCGACCACTCCTCGGGCGACAGGGCCCTGCGCAGCCGAGACCACACGATCCCGACTGTAGGTTCGTCCCCGCGTTCGATGCAACTGACTTGCAGGAGCCGTTCACGCCGGGCGTGCTGTCCGGCACTGGTAATCCGGACCGGCTGGCGGGAGACTGAACGGGTGACGTCGAAGCTGTCGGCCCTGGATCCGGCCGTCACGGAACGGATCGGCGACTTTCTGCGCGTCCGCGGGCTGCGACGGATGGCGTCGCGGATCCAGGTTTTGGCGGTGCTCGAGCTGATCAACGGGCACTTGCCGGTGGCCGAGATCGACCAGCGGCTGCGCGCGTCCCTGCCCGCCGGCGCTCAGGCGCCCGATCTGGCGACCATCTACCGCACGGTGACCACCCTGGTGGACCAGGGAGTGCTGCACGCGTTGACCCTCGACGACGGTGTCACTACCTACGGGCTGGCAACCGCGCCGCACCACCACGCGGTCTGTACCCAATGCGGCTCGATCATCGAGGTGCCCGCGCGGCAGCTGAGCTCGGCGCTCGAACACGCGATGGCGGGCAGTTCCTTCGCGCTGTCGGAGCGGGCCGGCCTGACGCTGCGCGGCCTGTGTCCGCAGTGCCAGCAGGGCTGACGTCAGTGCAGGCCCAATAGCGCGTTTTCCACCACCTCGGGCAGCGCCGGGTGAATCCAGTACTGGCCCCGGGCCATTTGCGGGGCACTCAACCCGAAGCTCATCGCCTGGATCAACGGCTGGATGATCGACGCTGCCTGGTAGCCCATGATGTGCGCTCCCAGCAGGCGCCCGGTGCCGCGCTCGCCGATGAGTTTGACGATCCCGGTGGTGTCCTCCATCGCCCATCCCGTCGCGACGTCGCCGTAGTCCTGGATCTTGACTGAAATATCGAGTCCCTTTGCTATAGCTTGATTTTCGGTCAATCCGACGGTCTGCCAGCGTCGGATCGGTGAACACCGCCGAAGGTACGTAGCGGTGGTCGGTGACGACCATCGACTCGGTGTCGTCCCAGTCGCACAGCAGATTGTGCTGCACGACTCGGGCCTCGTGGTTGGCGACGTGCTTGAGCTGATAGGGCGAGGAGACGTCGCCGAGTGCGAAAACCCCACGCGCGGAGGTGCGTTGGTATTCGTCGACCGCGACCCGACCGTCCACGACGATCGACACCGGCCTGCTCGGCGTCCAGCCGATCGGCGTTGGACACCCGGCCGGTCGCCACCAGCAGCAGGTCGGCGTCAAGCGTGGAACCGTCGTCGAGCTCCAGCTGACGCCGGGTCCAGGTTGGCGGCGCCGACGACGTTGCGGTGCGTGCGCAGGTCCCATTTGCTTGCGCGCGATGCGGGTGAACCGTTCGCAGATGGTGTCGTCGCAATGCCGCAACATCCTGCCGCCGCGGATCACTAGGGTGACCCGCACGCCCAGCGCGGAGAAGATATGCGCGAATTCGGCTGCGACGAAGCCACTTCCGATGATCGCCAGATGCTCGGGCAACTCCGCGATCCGCATGATGGTGTCGCTGGTGTGATAGGCGACGCCGGACGCGAGGATGACGGGCGGAATCATCGGCCGTGCCCCGCTGCGATCACCACCTGATCGGCGGTGAACTCTTCGCCGGCGTCGGTGCGCAGCAGGTAGCGTCCGTCGGCCTGAACAGCTCCGAAACGGGTATGCGTGGCGTACACGTCGATATTGCGGGCGCGAGCGCCGGTAGTCCTCGCCGGACAGCGCGATCGGGTCGATGCGGCCGAACACCCGTGAGACGATGTCGTCCCACCGCACCCGGTCGATGCGCGCGTCGACTGCCGTACCGCGCGCCGTCGCGAATCGTCTTGGCGACGTCGGCCGCGTAGACGAACATCTTCGTCGGGATACATCCGACGTTGAGGCAGGTGCCGCCGAAGGTGCCGTGCTCGCAGATCGCGGTCCGCTTGGTGGCATAGCGTTCATCGAGAATGCTGTTGCCCGAACCAGTTCCGATGATCGCGATGTCGTAGGTTTCCATTCTTTGGCTCTCACCCCTTCGCGGACGGTGTCGACGTGTGATCCGTGTCGAGGTAGCGATCCAGCCACCGGTCCAGCTGCCGATAGGCGACCTGGCGCGGCTCCGGCAGCGACAAGAACACGTCGTGTTTGGCGTCGGCCACCGGAACAATGGTGCTGCGGTTGCCGATGCAGCCCGCCCGGCGGGCGATCTGGGTGACGTCGAGAACCGCGTCGCCGGATTGCATCGCGGCCGCGTCGGTGCTTTCGCGGACGCTGTGATCGGACCGCAGGATCAGATTCGGCACCCCCACGTCGAGCCCGCGATGCAGCCGTGCGTGGCCCCGGCGGATGGCGTGCAGCCACCCGAGTGTGATCGGAAAGCCACCCAACGGTTTCCACTGCAGGTTGTAGTCGAACTCGCCGTGGTAGTCCCGGTGCAGGGTGGTGCCGTAGCCGCCTTCGCTGGGTGCGCGGATCACACGCCTTAGACCGCAGTCGCGACAGGCCCGCGATCATCGCCGAGGTCACCGACAGGCGTAGCACCGCCGGGCCGTGCAGATCCAGGAACGGGCTGTTGAGCACCAAGCCACCGATGCCGCCGTGTGCAGTGGCACGGCGCCGGCGCATTCGGTCCAGCCATAACGACACGATGAGCCCGCCGGCGGAGTGGCCGTACACCAAAACCTTGACACCGTGCTGCTCGTTGATCAGCGCCAGCGCCCTTTCGAGTTCGGCGTCATACTGGGCAAGGTCGGTGATGAAGTGGGGGGTCTGACCGTCGCGCCGCGACCGGCCGCACTTCTGCAGGTCCAGCGCGTAGAAGGCGAAGCCCCGCTCGGCGAAGTGATCGGCCAGCGCGGTGTGGAAGAAGTAGTCGGTGTAGCCGTGCACCGCCAACACCGCGTGCTGGGCCCCGGTGACTTCCGCCTCGGGCCCGCGCCGGATCAGGGTCGCGACGAGGTCGCCCTCGCCGGCGGGATCGGGCCCGAGCGGGAGGGTGCACTGCCAGAACCCGGGCAGGACGTCAGGCACCCAGCCAGTCACGAGGTCAGCTTAGAGCCTTAAGAGACTGGTCACGGCGCCCCCCGTCACACCCGTCGCGATAACCTGGGAGCCGTGCCGAAGTTAGCCAGAGCCGACGTCGTGCTGGTGGGCGCGGGCATCATGAGCGCCACGCTCGGCGCGTTGCTGCGGCGGCTGGAGCCCGACTGGTCCATCACGCTGGTCGAGCGGCTCGACGCGGTTGCCGCCGAAAGCAGCGGTCCCTGGAACAACGCCGGCACCGGGCACTCGGCGCTGTGCGAAATGAACTACACCCCGCAGCTGCCGGACGGATCGATCGACATCACCAAAGCGGTGCTCATCAACGAGCAATTCCAGGTGACTCGGCAGTTCTGGGCGTACGCCGCGCAGAGCGGCATGCTGTCCGACGTTCGCAATTTCCTCAACGCGGTCCCGCACGTGAGTTTCGTCCAGGGCGCCGAGCGCGTCGATTACCTGCGACGGCGGCAGCGGGCGCTGGCGCACAACCCGTTGTTCGCCCGCACCGAGTTGATCGACGACCCGGACGAGTTCGCCCGCCGCCTTCCGTTCATGGCCGCCAAGCGCGACTTCGCCGTGCCGGTGGCGCTCAACTGGGCCGCCGACGGGACCGACGTCGACTTCGGTGCGCTGTCGGCGCAACTCATCGGCTTTTGCGTGCGCAACGGCACCACCGCGCTGTTCGGGCACGAGGTTCGCAACCTGTCCCGTCAACCCGACGGCAGCTGGACGCTGACGCTGCGCAACCGGCGCACCGGCGAAAAGCGCGAGCTGAATGCCAAATTCGTCTTTGTCGGGGCCGGCGGTGACGCCCTGCCGCTGTTGCAGAAGTCCGGCATCGCGGAGGTCAAAGGGTTCGCCGGGTTCCCGATCGGCGGCCGGTTCCTGCGCACCGACAACACGGCGCTGACCGCCGCCCACCGGGCCAAGGTGTACGGCGTTCCGGCGCCGGGCGCTCCGCCGCTCGGCGCGCTGCATCTGGACCTGCGGTTCGTCAACGGCAAGGCGTGGTTGGTGTTCGGGCCGTACGCCGGCTGGTCGCCCAAGTTCTTGAAGCACGGGCAAGTCACCGATCTGCCCCGGTCGGTCAAACCGGACAACCTGCTGTCAATGCTGGGTGTCGGCGTCACCGAGCTGACGCTGCTCAATTATCTGATCGGTCAGCTGCGGCTCTCCGAACCCGACCGCGTGCGCGAAGTTGCGCGAATTCGCGCCCAGCGCAGTCGATTCGGACTGGGAGCCCACGGTGGCCGGTCAGCGGGTGCAGGTGATCCGGCGGGACAGGCGCAAAGGCGGCGTGCTGGAATTCAGCACCACCGTGGTGAATTCGGCCGACGGCAGCATCGCCGGATTGCTGGGCGGGTCCCCGGGGGCATCGACCGCCGTGCCGATCATGCTCGACGTGCTGCAGCGGTGCTTCGCCCACCGGTATCAATCCTGGGTGCCCACTCTGAAAGAGATGGTGCCGTCGCTGGGGGCCGAGCTGTCTCGCGAACCCGCGCTGTATGACGAGGTGTGGTCTTGGGGCAGCAAGGTACTGCAGCTGGAGGCCTCGTGACAGAAGCTTTGCGCCGCGTGTGGGCCAAAGACCTTGACGCCCAAACCCTTTACGAGCTGCTCAAGCTGAGAATAGAGGTCTTCGTCGTCGAGCAGGCCATCCCATACCCCGAACTGGACGGACGCGATCTGCTTGCCGAAACCCGGCACTTCTGGCTGGAAAGGCCCGACGGTGAGGTGATCTGCACGCTGCGGTTGATGGAGGAGCACGCCGGGGGCGAAAAGGCGTTCCGGATCGGGCGGCTGTGCACCAAGCGCAGCGCGCGCGGCCAGGGCCACACCAGCCGGCTGCTGCGCGCCGCCCTGGCCGAGGTGGGCGACTACCCGTGCCGGATCAACGCGCAGACCTATCTGGCCGACATGTATTCCCAGTTCGGATTCGTGCGCGACGGCGACGATTTCGTCGACGACGGCGTGCCGCATGTGCCGATGCTGCGGCCCGGTTCCGGTCTGGCGGAGCAACCGTGAGGCCCTACCCGTTCAGCGCGATCGTCGGACACGACCAACTGCGGCTCGCGCTGCTGCTGTGTGCGGTGCGCCCGGAGATCGGCGGGGCGCTCATCCGCGGCGAGAAGGGCACCGCCAAGTCGACGGCTGTGCGCGGACTCGCCACACTACTGTCCGCCGCGACTGGCGGTGCGGGCACCGGACTGGTCGAAATGCCGTTGGGCGCCACCGAGGACCGGGTGATCGGCTCCCTCGACCTGCAGCGGGTGCTGCGCGACGGCGAGCACGCGTTTTCCCCTGGACTGCTGGCCCGTGCCCATGGCGGCGTGCTTTATGTCGACGAGGTCAACCTGCTGCACGATCACCTGGTCGACGTGCTGCTCGACGCGGCCGCGATGGGACGGGTGCACGTCGAGCGCGACGGCATCTCCCATTCGCACGAGGCCCGGTTCGTGCTGATCGGGACGATGAATCCCGAAGAGGGCGAACTGCGTCCGCAGCTGCTGGATCGGTTCGGTCTCACCGTCGAGGTGCACGCGTCGCGTGATGTCGACGTCCGGGTGCAGGTGATCCGGCAGCGGATGGCCTATGAGGCCGACCCGGATGGGTTCGCCGAGCGCTATGCCGAAGCCGACGCCGAGCTGGCCCGGCGGATAGCCGCCGCGCGGACACTGCTCGACGATGTGGTGCTGCCGGACAACGAGTTACGCCGCATCGCCGCCCTGTGCGCGGCGTTTGACGTCGACGGGATGCGGGCCGATCTGGTGGTTGCGCGCACCGCCGCCGCCCACGCGGCCTGGCGCGGCGCGGCCTGTGTCGAGGAGCAGGACATCCGGGTGGCGGCCGAGTTGGCGCTGCCGCATCGGCGGCGCCGGGACCCCTTCGACGATCCCGGCCTCGACCCCGATCAGCTGGACGACGCACTGGCGCAAGCCGGTGCCGATCCGGAGCCCGAGCCCGACCCGCCGGGCGGCGGTCAGTCCGCTAATGACCCTGCGCCACAACAGAACGTATCTTCAGCATCGAAGCCGAAGCCGACCGCTAGACCCAGCTCGCCGCCGTCCAAGACCTTCCGCACCCGCGCGCTGACCGTCCCGGGGGTCGGTGAGGGCGCGCCGGGACGACGGTCGCGGGCCCGCAACGTCTCCGGCCGGGTGGTGACCGCTACCGACGGCAGCGCCGCGGGGGCGCATGGACTGCACCTGTTCGCCACCCTGCTGTCGGCGGCCGAACGTGCCGGGGCCGGGCCACTGCGGCCGCGGCCCGACGACCTGCGCCGGGCTGTTCGCGAGGGACGCGAAGGCAACCTGGTGATCTTCGTCGTCGACGCGTCCGGGTCGATGGCCGCCCGCGACCGCATGGCCGCCGTCAGCGGCGCCACCCTGTCGCTGCTGCGCGATGCCTACCAACGGCGCGACAAGGTCGCGGTCATCACGTTCCGCGGCCACGAGGCTCGGCTGTTGCTCCCGCCGACGTCGTCGGCGCACATCGCGGGCCGGCGGCTGGCCCGGTTCGACACGGGTGGCAAGACACCGCTCGCCGAGGGCCTGCTGGCGGCGCGTGAGCTGATCGTCCGAGAAAGAGTGCGCGACCGGGCGCGACGACCGCTGGTGGTGGTGCTCACCGACGGGCGGGCAACTGCAGGGCCGGACCCGTTGGGCCGCAGCCGAATCGCGGCGGCCCGGCTGGTCGCCGAGGGCGCGGCCGCGGTGGTGGTGGACTGCGAGACGTCGTATGTGCGCCTGGGGCTGGCCGCACAGTTGGCTCGCCAGCTCGGCGCCCCGACTGTGCGGCTGGAGCAGTTGCACGCCGACCATCTGATGCACGCCGTGCGCAGCGTGGCATAACGCCGATGCCCCAAGGTAATCCGCGGCAAGTTCCCGACGATGGCCTGACCACCCGGGCCCGGCGCAACACGCCTGTGCTGGCGGTGCACACCGGTGCGGGCAAGGGGAAGTCGACGGCAGCGTTCGGAATGGCGTTGCGGGCGTGGAATGTCGGCCTCGACATCGGTGTGTTCCAGTTCGTCAAAAGCGCCAAATGGAAGGTGGGCGAGGAGACGGCGTTCCAGGAGCTCGGCCGGTTGCACGCGGAGCACGGAATCGGTGGAGCCGTGGAATGGCAGAAGATGGGCGCAGGATGGTCCTGGACTCGAAAGGCCGGCAGTGAAACCGATCACGCGGCGGCCGCGGCCGACGGCTGGGCCGAGATCGCGCGTCGGCTCGCCGCGCAACGTCACGACTTCTATCTGCTCGACGAGTTCACCTACCCGCTCAAATGGGGTTGGGTGGACGTCGATGACGTGGTAGACACCTTGCTTGCTCGGCCCGGCCACCAGCATGTGGTGATCACCGGACGCGACGCCCCGCCGCGGCTGGTCGAGGCCGCCGATCTGGTGACCGAGATGACCAAGGTCAAACACCCGATGGACGAGGGACGCAAGGGCCAGAAGGGCATCGAGTGGTGACTTCCCGCGAGCGTGCACAGAATTACACGCCACACGGCGTGTCGACGTGCAAACACGCACGCTCGCGACAACGGGGCACGGCGTGAGCCGGGTTCCCGCGGTCGTCGTCGCCGCGCCCGCGTCGGGCAGCGGAAAGACCACGGTCGCAACGGGTTTGATCGGCGCATTGCGGCAGGCGGGGCATACGGTCGCGCCGTTCAAGGTGGGCCCGGACTTCATCGACCCGGGTTATCACTCACTTGCCGCAGGCCGGCCCGGCCGCAACCTCGATTCGGTATTGGTGGGGGAGCACCTCATCGGCCCGCTGTACGCTCACGGCGCTCGCGACGCGGACATCGCGGTGGTGGAAGGTGTGATGGGCCTTTTCGACGGGCGCATCGGGCCGGCCACGGCGTCACCGCCGGCGGGGTCCACCGCGCAGGTGGCCGGTCTGCTCGGCGCCCCGGTGCTCCTGGTGGTCGACGCGCGCGGCCAGAGTCACAGCATCGCCGCGCTGCTGCACGGCTTTTCCACGTTCGACGCCGCAACCAGGGTCGCCGGTGTGATCCTCAACCGAGTCGGATCGGCCAGACACGAGCAAGTGCTCCGACAGGCCTGCGAGCAGGCCGGCGTGCCGGTGCTGGGCGCCATTCCGCGCTCAGCTGAATTAGAGCTGCCGACAAGGTATCTGGGTCTTGTCACCGCGGTCGAGTACGGCCGCCGGGCTTCGTTCGCGGTGGAGGCGATGACGGCCCTGGTGGCTCGACACGTCGACCTGGCTGCGGTGGTCGCCGCGGCCGGGGGCGGGTACGGCGACCGGCCGTGGGATCCCGCCGCGGCCACCGGGCAGGGGGCGCGTGCCACCGTCGCCATGGCCACCGGGAAGGCATTCAGCTTCGGCTATGCCGAACACGCCGAGCTACTTCGGGCTGCCGGCGCCGACGTGGCCGAGTTCGACCCGCTCGTCGACCGGTTGCCCGACGGCTCCGACGCGGTGCTGCTACCGGGCGGTTTCCCCGAGCAGTTCGCCGCCGAGCTGTCCGGCAACGATGTGGTCCGCCGGCAGATCAACGAACTGGCCGCCACCGGGGCGCCGATACATGCCGAGTGCGCGGGACTGATCTACCTGGTCTCCGAACTCGACGGACATCCCATGTGTGGGGTGCTGGCCGGTTCCGCGCGGTTCACCCCGCAGCTCACGTTGGCGTATCGCGACGCCGTCGCGGTCACCGAATCGGTGTTGTATTCCGCGGGCCAGCGAGCGGTTGGACACGAATTCCACCGAACCGCAGTCACTTTCGCCGATAGCTATCAGCCGGCGTGGGCGTACCGAGGGGTAGACGTAAACACGGTGCGTGACGGCGTCGTGCACGCCGGGGTGCACGCGTCGTATCTGCACACCCATCCGGCCGCGGCGCCGGAAGCGGTGGCGCGCTTTGTCGCCCACGCCGCCACTAGGATTGCCCGGTGACCGAGAACCCCTACCTGGTTGGGTTGCGGCTGGCCGGCAAAAAGGTCGTCGTGGTCGGCGGCGGCACGGTCGCGCAGCGTCGGTTACCCCTGCTGATCTCCAGCGGCGCGGATGTGCACGTCATCTCCCGCACCGCCACCCGCGCCGTCGAGGCTATGGACGGAATCACGCTGACCGTGCGGGAATACCGCGACGGCGACCTCGACGGGGCGTGGTATGCGATCGCGGCCACCGACGACGAGCACGTCAACGCGGCCGTCGTCGCCGAGGCAGAACGTCGCCGTATCTTCTGCGTCCGCGCCGACATCGCCGTCGAGGGGACCGCGGTGACGCCCGCATCGTTCGCCTACGCGGGTTTGTCGGTGGGCGTGCTGGCCGGCGGAGAGCATCGCCGGTCGGCGGCGATCCGGTCGGCGATTCGCGAGGCGTTACAGCAAGGGCTGATCACCCTGGAAAACCCAGAGAGCTCCGACGTCGTGCGCGGCGGGGTCGCCCTGATCGGCGGGGGCCCCGGCGACCCCGAACTCATCACTGTCCGCGGCCGCCGTCTGCTGGCCCAGGCCGACGTCGTGGTGGCCGACCGGCTGGCGCCACCCGAACTGCTCGCCGAGTTGCCGCCCCACGTGGAAGTCATCGACGCCGCCAAAATCCCGTACGGCCGGGCCATGGCGCAGGACGCGATCAACGACGTGATGATCGAGCGGGCCCGATCCGGCAGCTTCGTGGTCCGCCTCAAGGGTGGGGACCCGTTTGTCTTCGCCCGCGGCTACGAGGAAGTGCTGGCGTGCGCCGAAGCCGGAATCCCGGTGACCGTGGTGCCAGGTGTGACAAGTGCAATAGCCGTGCCCGCCGCGGCGGGCGTTCCGGTCACCCATCGGGCCGTAAATCACGAGTTTGTGGTGGTCAGCGGCCATATGGCGCCCGACCATCCAGAATCGTTAGTGAATTGGAATGCTTTGGCTGCAATGGCGGGCACCATTGTTTTGCTGATGGCGGTCGAGCGCATCGAACTTTTCGCGGATGTCCTGATTAAAGGGGGTCGACCTGCGGATACGCCGGTGCTGGTGGTTCAACACGGGACGACGACCGCGCAACACAGTTTGCGGGCTACCCTCGCCGACGTGCCGGAGAAAATCCGCGAGGAAGGAATCCGACCTCCCGCGATCATCGTGATCGGGCCCGTAGTCGGCCTGAGTGACGTTCGGCGTTTAAAGAATCCTTAAGATTACTGTAAGGTAACTCGCTATGACGGCTCTCAACGACACAGAGGGCGCGGTCCAGAACTGGACGTCTGCGCGCCCCGATCGTCCGGCCCCGGAGCGCGCGTCGCGCCCGGCGGAGACCGCCTCACAACGTACGAGCAGGTATTACCCGACTTGGCTGCCGTCGCGCCGCTTCATCGCCGCGGTCATCGCGATCGGCGGCATGCAACTGCTGGCAACCATGGACAGCACCGTCGCCATCGTCGCGCTTCCTAAGATTCAGAACGAGCTGAGCCTGTCCGATGCCGGCCGTAGCTGGGTGATTACCGCCTACGTGCTGACGTTCGGCGGGCTGATGCTGCTGGGCGGCCGCCTTGGCGACACCATCGGTCGCAAACGCACCTTCATCGTCGGTGTCGCGCTGTTCACCATCTCCTCGGTGCTGTGCGCGGTGGCCTGGGACGAGGTGACGTTGGTCATCGCCCGGCTGTCGCAGGGCGTCGGGTCGGCCATCGCTTCACCGACCGGCCTGGCGCTGGTCGCAACGACCTTCCCGAAGGGTCCGGCGCGTAACGCCGCGACGGCGGTGTTCGCCGCGATGACCGCGATCGGTTCGGTGATGGGTCTGGTGGTCGGCGGGGCGCTGACCGAGTTCTCTTGGCGGCTGGCGTTCATGGTCAACGTGCCGATCGGCCTGGTGATGATCTACCTCGCCCGTACCGCGCTGCGCGAGACCAACAGGGAGCGGATGAAGCTCGACGCCACCGGGGCCATGCTGGCCACGCTGGCCTGCACCGCTGCCGTGTTCGCCTTCTCGGTGGGCCCGGAAAAGGGCTGGATCTCGCTGACCACCATCGGCTCGGGCGTGGTGGCGCTGGGGGCCGCAATCGCCTTCATCATCGTGGAGCGCACCGCCGAAAACCCCGTTGTGCCGTTCGACTTGTTCCGCGACCGCAACCGGCTGGCCACGTTCGCGGCGATCCTGCTGGCCGGCGGCGTCATGTTCAGCCTGACCGTCTGCATCGGCCTGTACGTGCAGGACATCCTGGGTTACAGCGCACTGCGCGCGGGCGTTGGCTTCATCCCGTTCGTCATCGCGATGGGTATCGGCCTGGGCGTCTCCTCGCAGCTGGTGTCCCGGTTTTCGCCGCGGGTGTTGACGATCGGCGGTGGCTGGCTGCTGCTGGGCGCCATGCTGTACGGCTCGGCGTTCATGCACCGTGGCGTGTCCTACTTCCCCAACCTGGTCGTGCCGATCGTCATCGGTGGCATCGGCATCGGCATGGTCGTCGTGCCGCTGACGCTGTCGGCGATCGCCGGTGTCGGTTTCGACCAGATCGGCCCGGTATCGGCGATGACGCTGATGTTGCAGAGCCTGGGCGGGCCGCTGGTGCTGGCCGTCATCCAGGCCGTGATCACCTCGCGCACGTTGTACCTGGGCGGTACCACCGGCCCGGTCAAGTTCATGAACGACGCTCAGTTGCACGCGCTGGACCACGGCTACACCTACGGCCTGTTGTGGGTGGCCGGAACGGCCGTGCTGGTCGGCTGTATGGCGCTGTTCATCGGCTACACCCCGGGGCAGGTCGCCCACGCGCAGGAAGTCAAGGAAGCGATCGACGCCGGCGAGCTGCTAGCCGTCACCAGCCGTTAGGCTTGCGCGCTGTGATCACCCGGATGTCCCAGCTGTTCCTGCGCACCCTGCGCGATGACCCGGCCGACGCCGAGGTGCCCAGCCACAAACTTCTGATCCGGGCCGGCTACATCCGGCCCGTCGCACCCGGGCTGTACAGCTGGCTGCCGCTGGGGCTGCGGGTGCTGCGCAACATCGAACGCGTCGTGCGCGAGGAGATGAACGCGATCGGCGGGCAGGAGATCCTGTTCCCGGCCCTGCTGCCGCGCGCACCCTACGAGACGACGAATCGCTGGACCGAGTACGGCGACAGCGTGTTTCGCTTGAAGGACCGCCGCGGTAACGACTACCTGCTGGGGCCGACGCACGAAGAGCTGTTCACCCTCACCGTCAAGGGCGAATACAGCTCCTACAAGGACTTCCCGCTGCTGCTCTTCCAGATCCAGAACAAGTACCGGGACGAGGCGCGGCCCCGCGCGGGCATCCTGCGCGTCCGCGAGTTCGTGATGAAGGACTCCTACTCCTTCGACATCGACGACGCCGGGCTCAAGGCCGCCTACCACGCGCATCGGGAGGCCTATCAGCGCATCTTCGAGCGGCTCAAGGTGCGTTACGTCATCGTTTCGGCGGTGTCGGGGGCGATGGGCGGCAGCGCCTCCGAGGAGTTTTTGGCCGAAAGTCCGGTCGGTGAGGACACTTTCGTGCGCTGCCTGGAGTCGGGCTACGCGGCCAACGTCGAGGCCGTCGTCACCGCCCGCCCGGAGCCGAAGCCCGCGGAAGTCGTGGCCGGGCTGCCCGAGGCGAAGGTTTACGACACTGGTGACACCCCGACGATCGCCACCCTGGTGGACTGGGCCAACACGGCGGACCTGGGCCACACCGTCACGGCCGCCGACACGCTGAAAAACGTCCTGCTCAAGGTCCGCCAGCCCGGCGGGGACTGGGAGCTGCTGGCCATCGGGCTGCCGGGAGACCGTGAGGTCGACGAGAAGCGGCTGGGCGCGGCGCTGGAACCGGCCGAATACGCGTTGCTCGGCGACGACGACTTCGCCAAGTACCCATTTCTGGTCAAGGGGTATATCGGGCCGAAGGCGTTGCGCGACAACGAGGTTCGTTATCTCGTTGATCCGCGGGTGGTGGACGGCACCAGCTGGATCACCGGGGCCGACGAGCTCGGCCGGCACGTCGTCGGACTGGTGGCCGGCCGGGATTTCAGCGCGGACGGCACCGTTGAGGCCGCCGAGGTGCGCGACGGTGATCCGTCTCCCGACGGCGCCGGTCCGCTGGTGTCGGCCCGGGGTATCGAGGTGGGGCACATCTTCTCACTCGGCCGCAAATACACCGATGCCTTTTCCGCGGACGTGCTCGGCGAGGACGGCAAGCCGGTGCGGCTGACCATGGGTTCCTACGGCCTCGGGGTGTCGCGGCTGGTGGCCGTCATCGCCGAGCAGCACCACGACGAGCTGGGGCTGCGCTGGCCCTCGGCGATCGCGCCGTTCCACGTCCACCTGGTCATCGCCAACAAAGACCCCGAGGCCCGGGCCGGGGCCACCGCGCTGGCCGCCGACCTCGATCGGTTGGGTGTCGAGGTGCTGCTCGACGACCGTCAGGCGTCGCCCGGCGTCAAGTTCAAGGACGCCGAGCTGCTGGGCGTGCCCTGGATCGTGGTGGTGGGCCGGGGCTGGGCCGACGGCGTGGTCGAGCTGCGCGACCGGTTCGGCACGCAGACTCGCGAGCTGGCCGTCGGCACCTCGCTGGCAACCGATATCGCGGTGTTAGTTACGGGCTAACTCTGCCCCGTATCGGGCTAGGATGAGTTGCCGTCGAGCGAATCGATGACGACCGGGCAAACACCCGGCCCCCGTCGGCGGGGAGGCAGCTCATGTCGTTTGTAATCGCGGTCCCGGAGCTGGTGGCGACGGCGGCTTCGGATTTGGCGAATATCGGTTCAACCATCAATGCGGCCAATGCTGCTGCGGCGGGCCCGACGGCGGGGGTGTTGGCCGCGGGCGCCGACGAAGTGTCGGCACAGGTCGCGGCGTTGTTCGGTGCACACGCGCAGGGTTATCGGGCGCTGAGCGCCCAGGCGGCAGCGTTTCACGAGCAGTTCCTACAGGCCTTGCGCACGGGGGCGGCGTCGTACGCGGGTGCCGAGGCGGCCAACGCCTCACCCCTGCAGGCCGTCGAGCAGAACGCCCTCAGCGCGGTCAATAAGCCCACCGAGGCGCTGCTCGGGCGCCCGCTGATCGGCAACGGCGCCAATAGCACCACGCCCAATGTGCCCGGCGGGGACGGCGGGCTGTTGTTCGGCAACGGCGGCAACGGTTTTAGCGGCACCGCCACAGGGCAGGCAGGTACGAACGGCGGAAACGCCGGGCTGATCGGCAACGGCGGGGCCGGCGGCGCCGGTTACGCCGCGGCCAGCGGCAACGGCGGCAAGGGCGGGCTGCTGTGGGGCAACGGCGGTAACGGCGGCAGCCCCGCTGCGGCACTCCACCCCGGGCCCGGCGGCAACGGCGGCAACGCCGGGCTGATCGGCAACGGCGGCAACGGCGGCAACGGCGGTAACGCCGGGGTGCTCAGCGGGCAGGACGGCAGTCCCGGCGGTCACGCGGGTAACGGGGGGCTGCTGCATGGCAACGGCGGAAACGGCGGTTCCGGCGGCCAGGGCGCCGTCGCCGCGAGCCCCGGCGCCGGCGGGGCGGGTGGAACCGCCGCCGACGGCGGCCACGGCGGGCTGATCGGCAACGGCGGTGCCGGCGGGGCAGGGGGCGCTGGCGCGCCCGGCGGCCTCACATTTAGCGGCGGGGCCGGCGCGAACGGCGCCAACGGCGGCGCAGCCGGGTGGATCGGCACGGGCGGAGCCGGCGGTAACGGCGGTGCCGACGGCGGCTCCGTCGGCACCGGCAGCGCCGGTGTCGTCGGCAACGGCGGTAACGGCGGCGGCGGTGGGCTGCTGCACGGCAACGGCGGCGCCGGTGGCGCCGGCGGCTTCGGTCAATTGGTGAGCGACACCCCCGCGGCAGGGGGCAACGGCGGCCTCGGCGGTGCCGCCGGATTGACCGGCACCGGTGGGGCCGGCGGGAAGGGCGGGACGGGCGGTGGCTCGGGCAGCTTCACCGCCGGTAAGGGAGGCATCGGCGGAAACGGCGGCGCCGGTGGGATGCTGGACGGCAACGGTGGGGCCGGTGGCGCCGGGGGGCAGGGCGGTGTGAGTATGACCGGTCCTGGCGCCAATGGCGGCACGGGAGGTAGCGGCGGCGCCGCCGGCCTGATCGGCACCGGCGGGCGCGGTGGGGTCGGCGGCGGGGGCGGGCTCGGCCACCTGATGGTCGGCAACGGCGGCAACGGCGGTAACGGCGGCGTCGGTGGGACGCTGTTCGGCGCTGGCGGCGTCGGAGGGCTCGGCGGAACCGGCGCGAATGACATGGGCGGTGCCGGCGGCAGCGGCGGGAACGGTGGTAACGGCGGCGCGGGTTCGATGCTGATCGGCGCCGGCGGGGCCGGCGGTGCAGGCGGGGCAGGCGGGTCCGGCACCATCAACGGTCACGGCGGCAACGGTGGTAAAGGCGGCGACGCCACGCTGATCGGCAACGGCGGGGACGGTGGGGCCGGCGGCGGTGGCCCCGGTACCCCCGGGCCGGGCGGTGACGGCGGCACCGGCGGGACGCTGTTCGGCAAGCACGGCCAAACGGGCCCGCCCGGCTGACGGCTGCGCCGAAAAAACAGCGAAACACGTTGGCGATACCCGCATGTCGGGTTATCGTCTGAAGCCGTGGCGCACGGGGGCGAACCACGAATGTCGCGGCAAACGACGTCGCTTCTGCCGTGATACCGGCCGGGGGTTTCAGGACAGGCCGGCGTGGGCAATCCGGTTTCACCGATCAGCGGCTGGGCCGCTAAGTGCCGATTGCGAGGGGAGCAACGATGAACTTTTCAGTGTGGCCGCCCGAGGTGAACTCGGGGCTGCTGGTCGAGGGGCCGGGCTCGGCGCCCATGTTGGAGGCGGCGGCGGCCTGGGACGGCATCGGCACTGAGTTGAGCTCAGCGGCAAACACATTCAGCTCCGTGATCTCAGACCTGACGGCTGCGGCCTGGCAAGGCCCGTCGTCGGCGTCGATGACCAACGCGATCACCCCGTATGTGGGCTGGCTGGGAAAGGCGGCCGCGCAAGCCGAACAGTCGGCAGCCCAGGCCCGGGCGGCGGCCTCAGCCTTCGAGGCGGCGTTGGCAACGGTCGTCGACCCCGCTTCGATAGCGACCAACCGCAACCAGCTGTTGGCGCTGGTGCGCTCCAACCTGTTCGGTCAGAACGCCCCTTCGATCGCGGCCGCCGAGGCCGCCTATGAGCAGATGTGGGCTCACGATGTCGCCGTGATGAGCGGCTATCACGCCGGCGCCTCGGCAACGGTGGCGCAGTTGGGGCAGGACCTAGAACAGCTCACCGGGTTGTCGGGCCAGGGCGCCAATACCGCGGCCAAGGGATTCGTCAACAACATCCTCGTCGACATTTTCGGGACCGGGCCGTCCCTGCCGGTCCCGGCCACACTGAATCCGGCTTTCGTCGGCGCGCCGTCGTTGCTCAACAGAGTCGAAGTCAGCGGGCTGTGGGTGGTAAAGGAATTCGTGGAGCCCTTCATCGATAATCAACTCGCAAACACCAGTTCCCCACTTTTAGCGCTGTTCGCCAACCGCATCCCGCCGGTAAAGCTGTTCATCAGCAACACCCCGCCGAAGTTCTTGCCGTTGCTGTTCGGCGAAACCGTCCAGCAGACAACGTATGACGGGATGAGCGTCGTGCAGATCACCCCGGCCCATCCCGACGGCAAGTACGTGGTCGCCATTCACGGTGGCGCCTTCATCTTCCCGCCCTCGATTTTCCACTGGTTCGATTACGCCCACATGGCCGCTCAGACCGGCGCGACCATCGAAGTGCCGATCTACCCGTTGCTGCAGCAAGGCGGGACCGCCGGCGTGGTCGTCCCCGAAATGGCCGGCTTCATCGAATCGGAGATCGCCGCACACGGGGCCTCCAACGTCAGCGTGTGCGGCGACTCCGCGGGCGGAAACCTCGCACTGGCGGCCGCCGAATACGTGGTGGCCAACCACGAAGCCGTACCGGCGTCCATGGTTTTGCTGTCGCCTTGGCTGAATGTGGCGCTGAACAACCCCAACATCGGGTTTGTCCACGATCTGCTGCTCCCGGTCGGGCCTGGGCAACAGATCGGCAAGGAGCGGGCAGGCGGCCTTCCGGAGACCAACTATGAGGTGAGCCCGCTGTATGGGTCGCTCAACGGACTCCCGCAGACCTACGTCTACTCGGGCTCGCTGGATTCACTCGGACCCGACGTGGTTCTGCTCGACCAAGAAGCCGCAACCCAAGGAGCCCCGTTCAACTTCGTGCTCCGCACCGGCGACATTCACGACTGGATTCTGTTGAGCCCAGACGGTTTCGGCTACCTCCCGCAGATCGAGCAGGAACTCGGCATCTGACCGCTATTCGTTCCCGCCCGGGAACGTCGTGGTGATGGGCCAAGCGCCCAGCGTCCGGTTCCATCGAGCGGCCATGACGGCGCTCTGGGTCAGGGCCGTCGCGCCGAACGCGCGGTCGTCCGCCGTCTCGGCGTGCTCGATGACCGCCCGCCAGGCCGTCGCGCCGTCGTTCTCCATCCGCACCGCGAGGCGCGCCGCGTCGGCCGCGCTGCCCACCAGCATCGGCAACTGGTAGCCCGCGGCCGCGACCGGGGGAGTGACCTTGCGGGCGACCAGCATCGCGATGACGTCGTCGCGACGTTGGCGATGCTGCAGCAGCGCCTGCAGCACCAGGTCGTTGACGCTGGGAGGCGACAGCGCGGACACGATGCCGTAGCCGTAGATTGTCGAGTGCTCGATGGCCAACGCGTCGCTCAGTGCCGTGTCGTCGGCGTCCTTGCCGGTGGTCATATCGACGGTCCCCCGGGAACCAGCGCGACTGTGTACGACGCGGTGCACGAGGCGGCGATGGAGGCGAGCAAGCCCGCCCGGTAGCCCGACGACGTGGCCACCAGGCGAGTGGCGCTCTCGGCCGACGCGCGCAACGCATCGATTACGTCGGGGACCGGTGGCGGCGGTGGCGGTGGCGCGGCCGCGGCGGTTGGGCTGGGACTGGAGCTGGCTGTTTCGCTGGTCGAGGATGTCAGCTTGTTGGCGACCCGGGAGATCTCCGTGGACAGGGCGCGCGCGTGCGCGCCGCGCTGCGTGGCAACGACGGTCAGCGCGGCCGCGACCTGTGGCGCCAGGCCGATGGCCGTGGCGGCGGCGGAGGCGATCGCACTGTCGCGCCGGGCCTGATCCAAGGGGCCAAGCAGCTCTTCCGCCTGCGGCGGCTTGGGCGGTGACTGGCTGCAGGCGGACACGCCCACCCCGAGCACAGCGAGAGCGGCACCACCAGCGAGCACACCCCGCCTGCTGATGACAGGTACTGCGCTGGGCACAGCAACATCCTGCCATCAGAATCGGCGTCGACGGCGGTAGGTGACGTCAAGGCCGATCACGGCGTTAATCGCGCTTGTGAGGCGTATCGTTGATAGTCGGTTCTCGCGGAACGCGAGGGGGTGCGTATCGGCGGGCGCCGAAAGCAGCCCTGCTGACCGGACAACTCAAGATGAGGAGCTCGCCTTGACCACCGGGCTACCTACGCAGACGCAGGTAATCGAGCTACTCGGGGATGAGTTTGCGCGCGCCGGTTACGAGATCGAGGACGTGGTCATCGACCCGCGGGCCCGCCCGCCGCGCATTACCGTGATCGCCGACGGTGATGCCGCGTTGGACCTGGACACGATCGCCACGTTGTCGCGCTCGGCGTCGACGTTGCTGGACGCCCTGGACGGCTCGGACGAGACAGCCTATGTCCTCGAGGTCAGTTCGCCCGGCGTCGAACGCCCGCTGACCAGTGCAAAGCACTTCCGCCGCGCCCGGGGCCGCAAGGTCGAGCTGGCGCTGGCGGACGGATCGCGGCTGACCGGTCGGGTCGGAGAGACGCAAAAAGACGCGATTGCACTGGTGGTCCGCGACGGCCGGAACTGGGCGGTGCGCGAGATCCCCCTCGCCGGAATTGTGAAAGCTGTTGTCCAGGTTGAGTTTTCGCCGCCAGCGCAAGCGGAGTTGGAACTGGCGGGTCAGGTCGGTGGGACGGAGGCCGGAACATGAACATCGACATGGCCGCGCTGCATGCGATCGAGGTCGATCGGGGAATCTCGGTCAACGAGTTGCTCGAAACGATCAAGTCCGCGCTGCTGACCGCCTACCGGCACACCCACGGTCACCAGACAGACGCGCGTATCGAGATCGATCGCAAGACGGGTGTTGTTCAGGTGATCGCCCGCGAGGTGGACGAGGACGGCAACGTCATCAGCGAATGGGATGACACTCCCGAGGGTTTCGGGCGGATCGCCGCGACCACCGCACGTCAGGTGATGCTGCAGCGTTTCCGCGACGCCGAGAACGAGCGCACCTACGGCGAGTTCTCCACCCGCGAGGGCGAGATCGTCGCCGGTGTCATCCAGCGCGACAGCCGAGCCAACGCGCGGGGGCTGGTCGTCGTCCGGATCGGCAGCGAGACCAAGGCCTCCGAAGGGGTCATCCCGGCCGCCGAACAGGTGCCAGGCGAGAGCTACGAACACGGCAACCGGGTCCGGTGCTATGTGGTCGGTGTGACGCGCGGGTCCCGTGAGCCGCTGATCACGTTGTCTCGCACCCACCCCAACCTGGTGCGCAAGCTGTTCTCGCTGGAGGTGCCCGAGATCGCCGAGGGGTCGGTGGAGATCGTCGCGGTGGCCCGGGAGGCCGGCCACCGCTCCAAGATCGCGGTGCGGTCCAACGTCCCGGGGCTGAACGCCAAGGGCGCCTGCATCGGCCCGATGGGGCAGCGGGTGCGCAACGTGATGAGCGAGCTGTCCGGGGAGAAGATCGACATCATCGACTACGACGAGGACCCGGCCCGCTTCGTCGCCAACGCGTTGTCGCCGGCGAAAGTGGTCTCGGTATCGGTGATCGACCAGACCGGCAGGGCCGCCCGCGTCGTGGTGCCCGATTTCCAGTTGTCGCTGGCGATCGGCAAGGAGGGCCAGAACGCGCGACTGGCCGCCCGGCTCACCGGGTGGCGCATCGACATTCGCGGCGATGCGGCGCCTGGCTCCGACGCGCACTCGGAGAACCAGCCCGACCACGGCGCCAGCCACGGGATGGCACACGACCGCTAGGCAGGACGCCGGCCATTCCAAGGCCATTCCAAGGCGATTCTGACCATCGGTCAAGTGACGCTAGACTGAGCCGTGATCCAGCGCGAACCTTCGGCCCCCGCGCATCGACACACCGATGGACCGGTGCGGACGTGTGTCGGGTGCCGAAAGCGAGAGCTGGCCGTCGAACTGCTTCGCGTGGTAGCTGTGTCGAACGGGAACGGCGATTTCGCCGCGATCGTTGATAGAGCGCGTAGCCTGCCGGGGCGGGGTGTGTGGCTGCATCCCGTGTCGCAGTGCGTGCAGCAGGCAATTCGGCGGCGAGCTTTCACCAAAGCGCTGCGCATCGCCGGCTCACCGGACACATCCGCGGTGGTCGAGCACATCGAGCTTCTCGATGTACCCGATCACTCCGGTAATAGAGGCAACAGAACAGGTAGCAAAGAACATGAGCACACCGTGAAGTCCCGATGACCATGCGTCATAGCTAAACCCGAGGCGCGGCCCACAACTGTCGCCTCTTAGACAGGAGATGTAGTGGCAGGTAAGGCCCGCGTACACGAGTTGGCTAAGGAACTCGGTGTTACCAGCAAGGAAGTTCTCGCCCGGCTGAATGAACAGGGCGAATTCGTCAAGTCCGCATCGTCGACGGTAGAGGCGCCCGTCGCCCGCCGGTTGCGCGAATCGTTTGGCGGCAGCAAACCCGCGCCCGACAAGGGGCCGGCCAAGGCCGCCGCCAAACCCGCCAGCCAGGGCGTGGAGAAATCGCTCGATAAGGCTCTCGACAGCGCGATCCCCAAGGCCTCCGGCAACGGCGAGGCGACCGGCGCGCAGGCGAAGACTGACAACGGCGCGGTGGCCACTTCCTCTGGCGCGCCCGCCGCCCCTGCTTCCCCGCAGGCGCCCACGCCGGCGCCCGGACGGCCGGCGCCGCCTGCCCCCGGGCCCACCCCGGGACAGCCGCCCGCCCAGTCGGCGCCTCCTCCCGGTGCGACTCCCGGCCCGCGTCCCGGGCCGCCGATGCCCAAGCCGGGGATGCGTCCTCCGCGTGTCGGCAACAACCCGTTCTCGTCGACGCCATCGGTCGACCGGCCAATTCCACGCCCACACCCGCAGGCTCCGCGCCCCGGGCAGGCCAGGCCAGGGGCGCCCCGTCCGGGCGCTTCGCCCGGCGGCATGCCGCCCCGTCCCGGCGGCGGTGCCGGCGGGCCCGCCCGCCCGGCCCGCACCGGCGCGCCGCGACCCGGCGGCGGTCGGCCCGGCGGGCCCGGCGGCCGTTCCGATGAGAGGCGGCGGTAACTACCGCGGCGGTGGTGGCGTCGGCGCGGCGCCCGGAACCAGTGCCGGAGGGTTTCGGCGGGCGCCCC